>JAWLCT010000005.1:57669-109596 GCA_041687015.1 Gammaproteobacteria bacterium | reverse complement strand
TCAGGAACGCGGCGGACGCAGCGCCCAGGCGACCACGGCGACGACAACCACGAGGATGGCCAGTTCGATCAGCACCATGCTCAGCGGCTCCGCTTCAGCAGGGTGACGAAAGCGATGGCCATGTCCTGTTCGTCGGCGAGGCTGAGGTGGCAGGCGCCGGCGCCCATTTCCTCGAGCATTTCGGCGGCGCGGCCGGTGAACGTCAGGTATGGCCGGCCTTTGGGTTCGTGCGCCACTGCGATGTGACGCAATGACAGCCCGTCGCTGAAGCCCGTGCCCATGGCCTTGGCCACGGCCTCCTTCGCGGCGAAACGCTTGGCGAGAAACGCTGCCGGTCGTGCGGCCGCACGGAATGCGTCCATTTCCTCGGGCGCCAGCAGGCGTTCGGCAAAGCGTTCACCGTGGCGGGCCAGGCTCGCTTCCATGCGCGCGATGCGCACGATGTCGGTGCCGATGCCGAGAATCACGCCCCGCGCGCCTCCACCATGATGCGCTTCATTTCACGCACGGCTTCCTGCATGCCCGTGAACAGGGCGCGGGCGATGATGGCGTGGCCGATGTTGAGTTCGCGGATTTCCGGAATGGCCGCGATGGCGGCCGTGTTGTGGTAATGCAGACCGTGTCCGGCGTTCACGTACAGCCCGGCGCCATGGGCCAGACGCACGGCGTCGCGAATACGCGTCAGTTCCGTTGCCTTGGCCTCGCGCTCTTCCAAATCGGCATAGTGCCCGGTGTGGAATTCGATGACCGGCGCACCACAGCTCACGGCGGCTTCGATCTGGCGCGGCTCGGGATCGATGAACAGCGACACGCGCACGCCTGCCGCGGCCAGCCGTGCGCAGGCCTCCTTGATACGTGGCACCTGTCCGGCCACGTCCAGGCCGCCTTCGGTGGTGAGTTCCTGACGGCGTTCCGGCACCAGGCAGCAATCGTGCGGGCGGATGCGTTCGGCGATGGCGAGCATCTCGTCGGTGACCGCCATTTCCAAATTCATGCGCGTCTGCAGAATGCCGCGCAGCACGTCCACGTCGCGATCCTGGATGTGCCGGCGATCTTCACGAAGGTGCAGGGTAATCGCATCGGCCCCGGCCTGCTCCGCCTCGATGGCGGCCTGGACCGGATCGGGATAGCGGGTACCGCGCGCCTGGCGCAGGGTGGCCACGTGATCAATGTTCACGCCGAGTTCAATGGGAAAGAGATCGCTCACGGTTGTTCTTCCTCGTTATCCTGAAGGCCCAGCGCACTGGCATACAGCGCGCGGCTTTCGAGCGGCCGCGTGCCCAGGTAGAGCCTGAGCACGCGGCGCAGCAATTTTTTCACTTCGCGGCGGACCTGTTCGTCCGCGGGCAAACGCCCGTCCAGGGCGCACAAGGCCCGTCCGGAAACGGCGTGCACCGTGGGGACATCGCCGCAGCGGATGGCGCCGATTTCCGCCTGGTAATCATAGAGGGCATCGCTGTCGATGGGCTCGCCTTCCGCGTCCACCGCCAGGGCGAGGCCATATCCGAGCTCGAAGAGCAGGTCGCGCTCGAACAGGCGCAAGGCCCATTCCTCGTCGCCGGCCAGTGCGGCCAGGGATTCGCCATAACGGGCGAACAGGGTCGGGTGCGGATCCTCACGCTGGGTCAGGCGTAACAGCAGTTCGTTGAGATAGAAGCCGCTGTAAATGGAACGCCCCGTGAGTACGGGCACAGGCCCGCTGCCCTCGGCATCGGTGAGACTGCGCAATTCGCCCCGCCCGCTCCAGGACAACAGCAAAGGCCGGAACGGCTGCAACACCCCCTGGAGCCGCCCCTTACCACGCCGCACGCCCTTGGCCACCAGCCCCACCCGCCCGTGCTCGGCCGTGAAGGCCTCCACCAACAGACTGGTCTCCCGGTAGGGCCTCCGGTGCAGCACGTAAGCCGGCTGCAATACCACTCGCTCGCCGGTCATGGGAGAAAAGCATCAACCACGGGGGACACGGGGAACACGGGGGGTATATGGCTCTTGCTTCGCTCCAGGCGCACTACGAGAAACCAGCCGCTCACCACAGAGAGCCGCATGGCAGAACAAAAACCAGCAGTAATCCCCGTGTTCCCCGTGGTTAACTCTTCTTTCTTCACTCATCCGTATAGCCGAGACTGCGCAGGGCGCGTTCGTCGTCGGACCAGCCTTCCTTGACCTTGACCCACAGGCGCAGGAAGACGCGATACTGGAAGAGTTTTTCCATATCCTCGCGCGCTTGCTGACCGACAAGCTTCAGGACGGAACCGCCCTTGCCGATGACGATTTTTTTCTGACCGTCCCGCTCCACCCAGATCACCGCGGCGATGTCGTAGACGCCGCCCTCTTCCTTGAACTGTTCGATCTCCACCGTAAGGGCATACGGCAGTTCCTCGCCCAGGTTGCGCATGAGCTTCTCACGCACGATCTCCGCCGCGAGAAAACGCTGGCTGCGATCGGTGAGCTGATCTTCCTCGAAAATGGCTTCGCCTTCGGGAAGGTAGCGCGGCACCTGTTTGCGCAGGGAGGGCAGATTGCTGTCCTTGAGCGCCGACACGGGTACCACTTCGGCGAAGTTACGCTTCTTCGCCAGCTCGGCCAGCAGCGGCAACAGCGCGGTTTTGTCGGCGAACTTGTCCACCTTGTTCACCACCAGGACGACCGGCACGTTCACATCGGCGAGGCGCGACAGGACCATGTCGTCTTCGGCAGTCCAGCGTCCGGCCTCGATGACGAACAGCACCAGATCCACGCCTTCCAGGGAGCCGGCGGCGGCACGGTTCAGGTAGCGGTTCATGGCCTTTTTCGCGCCCAGGTGCAGGCCCGGCGTGTCCACGTACACCGCCTGATACCCCTCACCCGTGTCGATGCCCAGCACGCGGTGGCGCGTGGTCTGCGGCTTGGCGGAGGTGATGCTGATCTTCTGGCCGATGAGATGATTCATCAACGTGGACTTGCCCACATTGGGTCGGCCCACGATGGCCACATATCCAGCATGATAATCGGTCATTTGAATCGTCTGCTTTATGTTTTAGAGAAGAAAAAGCGATTAACCACGGAGGCCAAGGAGAACACGGAGGAAAGCTATTAGCCCTCTTCTCCGTGGCCTCCGTGGTTTCGGCTTTTTCTTCCTCTCTTTTTGCGTCCGCTTGCGTTCATTGGTGGACGTTTATGAAATCAGCCTCTTCAGCGCCGCTTCGGCGGCGGCCTGTTCGGCGCGGCGGCGGCTGGCGCCGACGCCTTCCGTAGGCTCGGACAGGCCGCCGACGGTGCAGCGCACCACGAAGGTCTGGTCATGGGCTTCGCCGCTGACGGAGACGACGTCGTATTGCGGCAGCGGCTGACGGCGGGATTGCAGGTATTCCTGCAAGCGCGTCTTCGGATCCTTGAGATTTTCCGCGGGCGACACCCTGTCGAGATTATCGCCGTAGAGTGCAAGCACCAGTTGCCGGGCGTGATCGATACCGCCGTCCAGGTAAACCGCGCCGATGATCGCTTCGAGGGCATCCGCCAGAATGGAGGCGCGACGGAAGCCGCCGCTCTTCAGTTCGCCCGAACCCAGCTGAAGATAGTCGCCCAGCTCGAGATGTCGGGCCAGTTCCGCCAGGGTATCGCCCTTCACGAGGGAGGCCCTCAAGCGGCTCAGTCGGCCTTCGTCCAGTTCGGGGAAACGGGTGTACAGCTCGGCTGAAATGATGAAGCTGAGGATGGCGTCGCCGAGGAACTCCAGCCGTTCGTTGTGCTTACTGCCGAAGCTGCGGTGGGTGAGCGCGCTGCGCAACAGGTCCTGGTTGTTGAAGCGATAGCCCAGTTCCCGCGTCAGCCTGTCGAAAGAGGGGTTCAACGCGCCCGGACCTCCACGCGATGGCTGAAGCTGAGCACCAGATCGATGTTGAACATGTAAGAGGTGCGTACTTCGTAATCGATCGAGACTTCGTAACCGCCGTTGGTGGGGCTGATTTCGATATCGTCGCCCGACACGTCCTCGACATTGTTGATGGAAAACCGACGCGCAATGGCCTCGCGGATATCGGCAGGTCCGGTGTAAGACTCACCCGGTTCCTTCAGGGAGTTGAGCGTGGAGCGCACGCTGAAGCTTTCCATGTAGGCGGGCGTCACTTTGAGAACGAACATGACCACCACGGCCAGCAGCGCGAGCACGGCGACCCAGCTGATGAAGGTCATTCCCTGTTGTTTTTTTGCCAGATTCATGGGTCTCCTCCCTAACTACCGGCTCACTCCACGCTGGAGCCGATACGTTTCCAATTAACCGTGTCGCCCGCGTTCAGCAGGCACGAAAAGATACCGCGCTGACCGCAATCGATATTCCACCAGATGAAAAAGGCCTTGCCGACCAGGTTCTCGTCGGGCACCGGTCCCCAGTAGCGGCTGTCGCGGCTGTTGTCGCGGTTATCGCCCATGGCGAAATAATGCCCGGCCGGTACGGTGTACTCAAACGGCCGGTCGAAGGCATTGGGCAGTACCAGGATATCGTGCGCCAGTTCACCGAGCCGTTCCACACGCTGGCTTGCGCCGGTCATGACCGCGCCCGAACCTTCACCCACATAGGTACCGGTGACGCTCTGGGCCATGGGCTTGCCGTTCACGTACAGGACCTTGTCCTGGTAAACGATGTGGTCCCCGGGCACGCCCACCACGCGCTTGATGTAGTCGATGCGCGGGTCTTCCGGATAACGGAACACCACGATGTCGCCCCGCTCCGGGCTGCCCAGGTCGAGCACCTTGGTGTTCAGCACCGGCAGGCGCAGGCCGTAGGCGAACTTGTTCACGACGATGAAGTCGCCCACCAGCAACGTGGGCATCATGGAGCCGGAGGGAATCCGGAACGGCTCGACCACGAAAGAGCGCACCACCAGCACCGCCAGGATGATGGGGAAGAAGGAACGCGATATCTCAACCAGGGCCGGTTCTTTGACCGCCTCCTCCGCACCGGCCTGGCCGCCGCCCCCTGCCAGTTCCGCCGCACGCGCACGACGCTTCGGCGCCCAGAACAGGGCATCCAGGGCCCAGATGACACCGGTGATGAAAGTCGCCGCAACCAGCAGCGCCGGAAAGCTCATGTTCATTTGTTGTCCTTACCCACGTGCAGCACGGCGAGGAAGGCCTCCTGCGGCACCTCCACCGAACCCAGTTGCTTCATGCGTTTCTTGCCGGCCTTTTGTTTTTCCAGCAGTTTGCGCTTGCGTGTGATGTCGCCACCGTAGCACTTGGCAAGCACGTTCTTGCGCAGGGCCTTCACCGTGGCGCGCGCGATGATGTGCGCGCCGATGGCGGCCTGTATCGCCACGTCGAACATCTGGCGCGGAATCAGTTCCGCCATTTTTTCCACCAGTTCGCGGCCACGGAACTGCGCCTGCTCCTGGTGCACGATGATGGACAGCGCATCCACCCGCTCAGCGTTGATGAGCAGGTCGAGCTTCACCAGCTTGGCCGGCTGGAAACGCTCGAAATGATAATCGAGCGAGGCGTAGCCACGGCTCACGGACTTGAGGCGATCGAAGAAATCGAGCACCACCTCGTTCATGGGCATTTCGTAGCTGAGCTGCACCTGGCTGCCCGCGTAAAGCATTTTCTTCTGCACACCGCGCTTTTCCACGCACAGGGTCATCACGTTGCCCAGATACTGCTGGGGCACCAGGATGTTGGCCGTGATGATGGGCTCGCGGATTTCGGCGATGTAGTTGACCGCCGGCAACTTGGAGGGGTTGTCGACCTGAATCACCTCGCCCTTGGTGGTTTCGACCTCGTAAACCACGGTGGGTGCCGTGGTGATGAGATTCAGGTCGTACTCCCGCTCCAGGCGCTCCTGGATGATTTCCATGTGCAGCATGCCCAGGAAACCGCAGCGGAAGCCGAAGCCCAGAGCCTGGGAAGTCTCCGGCTCGAAGAACAGCGCCGCGTCGTTGAGACGCAGCTTGCCCAGGGCATCGCGCAGCCCCTCGTAATCCTCGGCGCTGACCGGGAACAGGCCCGCGAACACCCGCGGCTGGATTTGTTTGAAGCCGGGCAGCTGTTCGGTGGCCGGATTGTCGCTTTGGGTGATGGTGTCACCCACCGGTGCGCCGTCGATCTCCTTGATGCCGGAAATCACGAAACCCACCTCGCCCGCGGCGAGATTGTCGCTGTCCTGCATCTTGGGCGTGAAGATGCCCACCCGGTCCACCTGGTAGCTGCGGCCCGTGGACATGACGGTGATTTTCTGGCGCTTGCTCAGGGTGCCCTGGGTGACGCGCACCAGCGAGACCACCCCAAGGTAGTTGTCGAACCAGGAATCGATGATGAGCGCCTTCAGGGGCGCGTCGCGCTCACCCTGCGGCGGCGGGATGCGTTGCACCAGCGCTTCGAGCAGGTCCGTGACACCGATGCCGCTCTTGGCGCTCACCGCCACCGCATCATGGGCCTCGATGCCGATGATTTCCTCGATCTCGTTCTTCACGCGGTCGGGATCGGCCGCGGGCAGGTCGATTTTGTTCAGCACGGGCATGACTTCCAGCCCCTGCTCGATGGCCGTGTAGCAGTTGGCCACGGTCTGGGCTTCGACGCCCTGGGAGGCGTCCACGACCAGCAACGCACCCTCGCAGGCGGCGAGCGAACGCGACACCTCGTAGGAGAAGTCCACGTGGCCCGGGGTGTCGATGAAATTCAGCAGGTAGGTCTCGCCATCCTTCGCCTTGTAGTTGAGCGAGACACTGTGCGCCTTGATGGTGATGCCCCGTTCTTTTTCCAGATCCATGGAATCGAGCACCTGCGCGGACATCTCACGCTCGGTGAGGCCTCCGCAGATCTGGATGAAACGATCGGCCAGGGTCGACTTGCCGTGGTCGATATGGGCAATGATGGAGAAATTTCGAATATGCGTGAGGTCGGTCACTGTACGGCTTCCGCGCTTGGCAACCGGGACAAACAAAGAGGCGCCCAGAGGGCGCCCCTTCGGTCTTGCCGCTGGAACCGTGGGGACGAACCCCGTCCCGGCCGCGTGATGGCAGGGGATTCTACCCCATGTTCAAGGGGTGGATAAATAGCGCTTGAGCTCAGGCGGATCAAGGAAATACCGGCAGATCTCCGCCCCGTCCGGCCCAACCAGCACGGGCACGCTCTGCCCGTAGCGGGCCTGGAGTGCCGGATCGGTGTCCACATCCACCGGTTCCAGCTCGAAACCGAAGTTGCGACGGTAAGGCTCCAGCTCCTCAAGCACCGCTTCGCACAGGGAACATCCGTCACGGAAGTAGAACGTCAGACGCATGTGTAACTCGCAAGAAAAAAGCTTCAACCGCGGAGGGCCACGGAGAAGAAAAAGGCGTCACTTGCCTTGTGCCACGGACATCAGTAGAGACAATTTTCTCCACGCCGTGTTCTCCGTGGCCTCCGTGGTTAATCGCTTTTTTCCTATTTCTTGACCGGCGGCACCTTC
Organism: Gammaproteobacteria bacterium; assembly: GCA_041687015.1. Lineage (GTDB taxonomy): Bacteria > Pseudomonadota > Gammaproteobacteria > Thiohalomonadales > Thiohalomonadaceae > JALOAT01. The sequence continues at coordinate 102,179 of JAWLCT010000005.1, read as the reverse complement.
AGGGCGAGGAAAATGGGGCCGGAGCGGCGTTGCACCAGCAGGGGTACGGTCTTGCCGGCCGGCAGTTCGCCGACCAGGCGCTTGAAGTGGGCCGCATTGTCTACATTGACGTTGTTGATGCGCACGATCACGTCACCCGGGCGCACACCCGCGTCCGCCGCAGGCCCCTGATCCAGCTCGCGCACCAGCACGCCGTGCTCGCCCAATTCCAGTTGTTGGCGTTGCGCGTCGGTAAGGTCCACCACGCCGATGCCAAGGCGGCTGTCCACGGCCTTGCGTGGTTCGGTGGCCGCGGCGAGGTCCTCTTCCGCGGGCAGTTCGCCTACCTGCACAGTGAGATTCCGCTGCTTGCCGTCGCGAATGATCTTCATGGTGATGTCTTCGCCGATGGCCGAACGGCCCACCAGCGGCGGCAGATCGGAGGAATAATCGATGGGCTTGCCGTCGAATTCCACCACGACGTCGCCCACCTGGACACCGGCCTTGGCCGCCGGGCTGTCGTCCAGCACCTTGGCCACCAGGGCGCCCGAAGGCCGTTCCATGCCGAAGGACTCGGCCAGCTCGCGGGTGACGTCCTGGATCAGGACGCCGAGCCAGCCACGGGTGACATAGCCCTTCTCCTTCAACTGTTCGACTACGCCCATGGCCACATCCATGGGAATAGCGAAGGACAGGCCCATGAAGCCGCCCGTGCGGCTGTAGATCTGCGAATTGATGCCCACCACCTCGCCGTCCAGGTTGAACAGCGGGCCGCCCGAGTTGCCCGGATTGATAGCCACGTCGGTCTGAATGAAGGGCACATAGCTTTCGCTGGGCAGGCTGCGGCCGAGGGCACTGACCACGCCCACGGAGACGGAATGATCGAAGCCGAAGGGCGAACCGATGGCCAGCACCCATTCGCCCACCTTGAGGTCGTCGGAGCGGCCGAGTTTCACCACCGGCAGATTGCGGGCCTTCACCCGCAGCAGGGCGATGTCGCTGCGCGGGTCGGCGCCGATGAGTTCGGCGGTGAGTTCGCGCCGATCGGACAGGCGCACGCGGATTTCGTCGGCGCCCTCGACCACGTGGTTGTTGGTGAGGATGAAGCCTTGGTCGTCGATGACGAAGCCCGATCCCAAGGACCGATCAGGCGGCTGCGGACCGCGGTTGGGCCCATCGCCGAAGAAGCGTCGGAACAGTTCATCCCAGGGACCGCCTTCCGGGAGTTCCGGGATTTGCAGCCGAGGGGTGCCCGCCTCGTCCGGCGCCGCCTTTTGTGTGGTGCTGATGTTGACCACCGCCGGACCGTACTTCTCCACCAGGCGGGTGAAGTCCGGCAGTTCGCGCGCGGTACACGCCGCCGAGAACAGGATGGCAACGGACACGAACAGAAACGCAAGCAAACGCTTCGAAGGGGCAGCGGACCACAGCTGTCGCATGGGAAACAACCTTCTTTCGTCTTCTCAGGGCTTGAATTGAACGGGTACAAATTCCACCGGCGCCTGGCGCAGGATGACCGGGCGGTAGCGCGGGTCCTTGGCGGCCCGGCGGCCAAACAGGCGCACCCAGGCGAAACCCGCGGCGAGCCCAGCCAGCCCGGCGATCGCGACCAGTCCGTCGCCGGCGGGCGCCAGCAGCGTTTCACCCATGAACGCACCGGCCAGCAGGGTGAGCAGGGGCACCAGGTACACGGCCAGGGAACCGCGCACCATGGCGTCGTCACGCAAGCCAATGATGACCCGATCGCCGGGCCGCGCGCCGATGGGATTGAGGGCCGCGAGCCGGAGCGGCCGCTGGCCAAGAACCTTCGAAAGCACCGAGGTGCCGCAGCTGCTCTGGGCTGCACAGACACCACAACTGGTCTTGCGCTGCACGGCTTCCACCCAGGCGATATCGCCCTCGGTGGTGGTGACCTGGACGGTCTCCTCGATCACGGCGCTTCCCCTGCCGCGACAACCGCATCGCCCATGAGCCGCACCGTTGCCGCGGGTACTTCACCGATGACCATGATCCGGTAGCCGTCCTGCTCGCGCGCATAGACGTTGACGGCGCCTTTGCGCGACAGGCCGATGAAATCCCGGGGTTCGTGCTTCGGTTCGATGAACACGGACACGGAGGCCAGACCGTCGGTGAACACCAGGTGTTCCACCGGCCGCACGGTTGCGGCGAGGCGGTGGAAACGGCGCACGTCCTGCCGGAATCCCGGGGGCAGGCTCGCCACCTGCCACTGGCCCGGCGCCTCCTGAGATTCCGCCGTCTCGGGGCCGCGGGTGTACCAGGTCATGTCCGCACCGGCTTTCTGGGGCTGGAATATGGCCGCCGGCAGCGCCTCCTGGTGGATCGTGAGTTCGGTGAAGATCAAGCGTTCGACCACCTTGCCGCTCTCGTCCACCAGTTCGGATTTGAGCAACAGGGCCGTTTCCTCGTCCAGCCACACGTTCTGGCCATAACGATACCCGTCACGGGGGTGGATGAAGAGCTTGCGGGCGCTGCGCTCGGCGACGCGATCGCGCTCGCCGATTTCAACGTCGTAGTACTCGCCGAGTTGTTCGAGGCGCGTGGGCAGACTGATGGGAAACGGACGGGCCGGTCCGGTGGCATCGACCAGCACGGCCTTGTCGTCGGGAAGTATGCAGGTGACTTTGTCATTGTCCCGGATGACTTCCCGGGACGCGCCGTCGAGGGTGACCAGGCGTTCACGCTCGCCGTCGGCATCGGCGCCGTGGATGATCCGCATGGACTGGATGCTGCCCATGTGCTCATACACGAACGTGCCTTCGTAATTGAGGGCATGTGCGGAACGGGACATGCGGTTCAGCCACTCGCTCGCTTCCGGGGGCGAGTCGGCCAGCGTACTCAGGGGAAACAGCAAACCGAGTGCAAGCAGGGTTCCGGGAAACTTCATTGGGCCGCCTCGCCCTCGGCGCCTTGGCTGACAATCCTTACATAAGGCAGCATGCCCTGCATTCCCGTGGACACCGAGTGCTCGTTGTGATTCACCAGATAGGCATCGAGCCGCGGATCCCTGCGCATTTCAGTTTCCATGCGCTCCACCGCAGGAGCCGGCGTATTCGCGGCCACGGTGGTCGGTGACTCGTCATAGACGGATTGGAACGTGAGGATGGCGATGGCCGCTACGGACGCGGCGATGGCCATGCCCGCCGCCTGTTTCGCAACCGGTCCCAGGTGGCGATGCAGCTTGCGCTGCGGCACCAGGACCGTGGGCTCATCCCGCAGGGCCTCCCGGATCCGGCCACTCAGATCGAAGTGGATCCGCTCCGGCAAGGTGTCATGGAGGGCGTCCCGAATCAGGTGGTAGCGCCGCCAGCGGGCCGCCAGTCCGTGGTCCTTGCGCATGCGCTCCAGGACCCAGGGGACTTCACGCTCGGACAATTCGCCGTCCATCAGTGCGGAAATCTGCTCGTCAACGCTGTTTGCCATGTGACACCCGCAAAAAGGCCTTTCGGCATTTCATGTTTTCAAGGTCCAAGCAACGGCTTCAGCCGTTTGTCGATGGCCTCACGTGCCCGGAAAATCCGCGAACGCACGGTCCCGATGGGGCACGCCATGGCCAACGCAATATCCTCATAGCTCAAGCCTTCGAGCTCCCGCAGTGTGATGGCGGTCCGCAGATCGTCAGGCAATCCTTCGATGGTCTCGAAAATGACCCGTTCAATCTCGTCCCGCTGCGCCAACAGCTCCGGAGAATCTCCTTCTCTCAGACCCGGCTCGGCCTCAAATTGCACGGCATCTTCCATGTCGACGTCCGTATCGGGCGGCCGCCGGCCCTGTGAAACCAGATAATTCTTGGCCGTATTGATCGCAATGCGATACAGCCAGGTGTAAAACGCGCTCTCGCCACGAAAGTTGCCGAGAGCACGGTAAGCCTTGATAAAGCTCTCCTGCGCCACGTCCAGGGCTTCGCTCTGGTCACGGACGTAACGGGAGATCAGCTTCACGATCTTGTGTTGGTACTTGAGAACCAATACATCGAAAGCTGCCTTATCTCCCTTTTGAACCCGCTCAACCAGTTGCTGGTCGACATTTGTTGCGCCCATTCGGGCTGACTCCTCCCCATGCAGGGAAATCTTACCCCTGCACCTGCCATAGACATTTCTGCGGCGGCCGAGTTCGCGAGCCCCCTTTCGGATTCCCGCGTCTTGCCCATATCATAGAACAGCCCTTATGGCCTCCCGGCACGGACCCGCCTTTTCGTTTATTTTCATTGCGTTAATTTCAGACTGCAAGAAGGCCGCATGCTCCCGGATCCTGTTTCCTGTGATGTTCTCATACTCGGCAGCGGTGCTGCCGGGCTTTCTGCAGCCCTGAACATCGCGGACAACGCCTCCGTCGTGGTGGTTTCCAAGGGCAGCCTGGCTGAAAGCTGCACCCTCTATGCACAGGGCGGGGTGGCCGCCGTGCTGGACGAAGGCGACTCCATCGACTCGCACGTGGACGACACACTCGCCGCCGGCGCCGGTCTGTGTCACGAAGACGTGGTGCGCTACACCGCCGAACGGGCACCCGATGCCATCCACTGGCTCATCCGCATGGGCGTACCGTTCACCCTCGAGGACGACCAGAGCGGCTATCACCTGACCCGCGAAGGCGGCCACAGCCATCGGCGCATCATCCATGCGGCGGATGCCACCGGACGCGCCATCGAACGCACCCTCGTGGATCGCGCGCGGCAGCACCCGAACATTACCCTGCTCGACCAACACATCGCTGTGGACCTGATCACCACCGCGAAGCTCGGCCAGGGACGCAATCGCTGTGTGGGCGCGTATCTGCTGGACCGGGCTTCGGACCGGGTGCGTGCTGTCGCCGCACGCTTCGTGGTGCTGGCCACCGGCGGTGCAAGCAAGGTGTATCTCTATACCAGCAACCCCGATCTCGCCACGGGGGACGGTATCGCCATGGCCTGGCGTGCAGGCTGCCGCGTGGCGAACATGGAATTCATGCAATTCCATCCCACGTGTTTGTATCACCCGGAAGCCAAGACCTTCCTGATCACCGAGGCGATCCGGGGCGAAGGCGGACGTCTGCTGTTGCCGAACGGCGAGCCCTTCATGCATCGCTTCCACGAACGGGCGGAGCTGGCGCCACGCGACGTGGTGGCGCGGGCCATCGATCACGAGATGAAGCGACTTGGTGCCACGCATCTGCTGCTGGATATCAGCCACAAGCCGGCGGAATTCATCACCAGTCACTTCCCCACCGTGTACCAGACCTGTTTGCGTTACGGCATCGACATCACCCGCGAACCGATACCCATCGTCCCTGCGGCCCACTACACCTGCGGGGGTGTGATGACCGACATGCGCGCACGCACGGACCTGGCCAATCTCTATGCCGCGGGGGAACTCGCCTTCACGGGCCTGCACGGCGCCAACCGCATGGCCAGTAATTCGCTGCTGGAATGCCTGGTGTTCGGCAAGGCGGCCGCCGACGATATTCGCGGCCGGCTGGCGAGCGTCGATGCCCCCCCGCCGTTACCCGCCTGGGACGAAAGCCGGGTCACCGATTCCGACGAGGAAGTGGTGGTGTCGCACAACTGGGAGGAGCTGCGCCGCTTCATGTGGGACTACGTGGGCATCGTGCGCACCAACAAGCGCCTGGAGCGGGCCAAGCGCCGGGCCGACCTGTTGCTGGGCGAGATTGCCGAATATTACGGAAACTTCCGCGTCACCAACGACCTGCTGGAGCTTCGTAACCTCGCCACCGTGGCCGATCTGATCATTCGCTGCGCCATGGCGCGCAAGGAAAGCCGCGGCCTGCACTACACCCTCGACTACCCGCAGCGGGACGACAGTCAGCCGCCTCGCGATACCCTGCTGGTGCCCAATCATGGCCGGGGTGGGTGGGATTGAGGCGGCAGTAGGCCGACGGGCGTTGATCAAGCCCGTGCTCATCCTTTCATTCCGGCGAAAACCGGAATCCATGGACACGGGATGGCCGCGGCTCACCCCCTCGCATCCGGCCTATCCACCACCGGGCCCGGTTGCGCGATGGTGGCCGCCTCAAGACGCAGTCGCACACGCAGGCGACGCAAGCTGTCGGTATCAAGCCCGTCGGGAAGCAACACCAGGGCGCGGCTGCCCTGTTCGGTTCGCAGGCGCAGGACCACGGCCTGCGCGCTCACGAACGGCTGTGGTGCGAGATGGGCGTGGTGAGTTTCACCGTCAGCCGTTTCCAGCACCCATTCGTCACCCGCACGCCAGGTCACCCGCGTAATACGGCGCGCCCCCAGATGCATGCGCCAGGTGTGATGCAGGCTGACGCCCACGCCGAGCAGCAACACCACCGCGGGAAACACGGGCAGTACCAGGAACGGACACAAGGCAGCCCCCGCATGGGCGAGGACCAGCAGTGCGCCCAGGCGGCGCGACGGTTCAACGGCGAGGCGGAGTGGTGTGGCGTATGTGTGCGACGACACGGGCCTGTCCCTGGTCTTCCGGTGTGTCCTGGCCGAGAAGATACCTGAGCAGCAATGGGTCGGGAAGCGCCAGCAGGGACTCGAAGGCAACGCCCTCCTCGGCGGTCAGGTGTGCATGGCCGTGGGCCAGAAAGCCCTCCAGCAACAGATCCAGTTCCAATAGCCCGCGTCGGCAGCGCCAGCGCAGACGATCCGTGGCGTTCTTCATAACCGCCGCCGCAGCATGAGCCCTTTGATGAGCCCGATGGCGTCCGTCGGATTGAGGCCCTTGGGGCAGACCTCCACACAGTTCATGATGCTGTGGCAGCGGAATAACCGGTAGGCGCCATCCAGTTCCGCAAGCCGCTCATCCGTGGCCTGATCGCGGCTGTCCGCCAAAAAGCGCCAGGCCTGCAACAAGGCGGCAGGACCGCGGAATTTCTCCGGGTTCCACCAGTACGACGGACAGGCGCTGGAACAGCAGCCGCACAGGATGCATTCATAGAGGCCATCGAGCCGATCCCGCTGCGCCGGCGATTGCAGGTATTCGGTCTCCGGCGCCGGATCGTTCACCATGAGATAGGGTTTGACCGCGCGGTAGTGCTGGAAGAACTGGCTCATATCCACCACCAGATCGCGGATCACGGGCTGACCGGGGAGTGGGCGCACCTCGACGGGCTCCGTGAGTGACGCCACCGGCGTGATACAGGCCAGGCAGTTGCGGCCATTCACGTTCAGCGCGTCGGAACCGCACACGCCCTCGCCGCAGGAATGCCGAAAGGTAAGGCTCTCGTCCTGCTCGGCACGAATTCGCAACAACGCCTCGCGCAACATCGTCCCCGGCGCCACCTCCGCCAGCTCGAACGCCTGCATGCGCGGGACGCGGTCGGTTTCCGGGTTGTAGCGGTAGATCCTGAAACGCATGTTTTTAGAAAAAAGCTCTAACCACGGGGAACACGGGGGACACGGGGAGAAACGATGACTCGGGGCATTTTGCCGTGAATCTATTCCGGACCGCATGTCCTGGGCTCGCTTGATTCATCTTCTTCCCCCCTGTTCCCCGTGGTCAATGCTTTTCCGACCAAGTTCAATAAACCCGTTCCGTCGGCGGGAAAGCCTCCACCGTGAGCGGTTTGGTGCGTACGGGTTTGTATTCCAGGGTGCGGCCTTGTTTGTAGAAGAGGGAATGCTTGAGCCAGTGCTGGTCGTTGCGGTCGGGATAGTCGACGCGGGAGTGGGCGCCGCGGCTTTCCCGGCGTCCGAGCGCCGAGCTGACGGTCGCGACGGCCAGGTCCACCAGGTTTTCCAGTTCGAAGGCTTCGATGCGTGCGGTATTGAAGATGCGGCTGGTGTCGCGCAGGCGCACGTCTTGCAGACGTGACTCGATGGCGAGGACTTTCTCCAACCCCTGCTGCAGCACCTCTTCGCTGCGAAACACGCTGCAGTAGGCCTCCATCACGCCCTGCAGTTCGCGGCGCAGGTCTTCGACGGATTCGCCCCCGCCGGGACCTTCCCAACGGGACAACCGTGCCAGGGCGGCATCGACACATGCGGCCGGCACTTCACGGTGATACCGGTTCTCCGCCAGGTACTCGATAATGTGTTCCCCCGCCGCGCGGCCGAACACCACGATATCCAGCAGCGAGTTGCCGCCCAGCCGGTTGGCGCCGTGCACCGAGACACAGGCGCACTCGCCCACCGCATACAGGCCGGGGACGGATTCCTCACCATAGGCCACCGGCACCACCACCTGACCGAAGCGATTGGTGGGGATGCCGCCCATGGTGTAATGAGCCGTGGGGTATACCGGAATGGGCGCTTGCGCGGGGTCGATGCCGAGGAAAGTCAGGGCCATTTCACGAATGCCCGGCAGACGCTTGCGAATGACCTCCTCGCCCAGGTGCGCCACTTCCAGCAATACGTGATCGCCCCGGGGGCCGCAGCCCCGCCCCTCCTTCACTTCCGTGTAGATGGCGCGGCTCACCACGTCGCGACTGGCCAGGTCGGTCGCATGGGGCGCGTAACGGGTCATGAAGCGCTCGCCCAGGGCGTTCACCAGATAACCGCCCTCCCCGCGCACGCCTTCGCTGATGAGCATGCCCTTGCCGGCGATACCCGTGGGATGGAACTGGAAGAACTCCATATCCTGCAGCGGAATGCCCGCACGCAGGGCCATTGCCATACCATCCCCGGTATTGATGCGCGCATTGGTATTGGTGCGGAACAATTGGCCGGCGCCGCCCGTGGCGATGAGCGTGGTTTTGGCCTCCAGGATCAGCGGCCCGCCCGTCTCGATCTCTATCGCCAGCGCGCCGAGGATGTAGCCCTGATCGTCGCGCAGCAGATCCACGGCGAAGAACTCGTCGAAGAAGTGGGTGCGGGCGCGGATGTTCTGCTGATACAGCGTATGCAGGATGGCATGGCCGGTGCGATCCGCCGCGGCGCAGGTGCGCGTGGCCTGTTCGCCACCGAAATGCTGGCTCTGGCCGCCGAACGGGCGTTGGTAAATCTTGCCGCCCTTGAGCCGTGAGAACGGCACGCCCGCATGTTCCAGTTCGATGACCACATTGGCCGCCGCACGACACATGAACTCGATGGCATCCTGGTCACCCAGGAAGTCGCCCCCCTTCACCGTGTCGTACATGTGCCAGTGCCAGTTGTCGGGCGTGACATTGGCGAGCGCCGCGTTGATGCCGCCTTGCGCCGCCACGGTATGGGAGCGCGTGGGAAACACCTTCGACACCACCGCCACGTTTGCATCCGCGCGCGCCAGCTGCAGGGCCGCACGCAGGCCGGAGCCACCGGCACCGATGACGAGCGTGTCGAAGCGTCGCCGTGGGATGCTCATGGGAAAGTCACGCCGATCAGCAGCCAAAAAGACCAGAGTCCCAGCACCAGCAGCCAGGTGGCGAGCAACACGAGGGCGGCGAGGCGGATGACCGCGGGCCTCAGGTAATCGATGATCACGTCGCGCATGCCGACCCAGCTATGCACCAGCAGCGACAACACGAACAACGCCGCCGCGAGCGCCACGGCCGGATGGCCCAGGGCGTGCGTCAGGGCACCGTGCCCCGTAGCCTCCGCGCCGGCATAGACCCCAGCCAACAGCACCATGAATACCAGCAGATAGACGGCACTGAGTCGCTGCAGCAGCCAGGCACCGAGACCGGAGAGCCCACTCACCACAGGAGCACCGCGCTGACGAAAAGGACCAACATGCCGAATCCCGCCGCCGCGGCGGCACTGTAGCGCGCATGTGGAAGAAATACCCCTAAATGCAGGTCGAGCAACAACACGCGCAGGCCAGCGGCCACATGGTGTGCCAGACTCCAGGCCAGCAGGACGAGCGCAAGGCGACCAACGTCCGTGGCCAGCCACGCGGCGGCTTCGGCATAGCCCTGAGGGCTTTCCAGTGCCCTGTCCAACAGGTAGAGCGCCGGCCCCAGCGCCAGGAAAAGCACCAAACCGCTCGCCCGATGCCCCAGCGAAACCAGTGCCGTCACCGGCAACCGGATGCGGGCCAGGTTGAGAAAAACCGGACGGTCTTTGCGGTCGATCATGACGCGGTTCCAACGCGGGGCACTAACGTAAACCAGTGTATTATGGCGCAAAAGCCGACGGGGCGGACGTCGGCAGACAAGCACAAAGGAGTTTTCCCATGCACAGCGAATGGCAGTCCTTCCTAGCGTCCAAGGGGGCACGGGTGGCCGACGGGCGCGTCACGGATTTCGGCGATGCGGCGGGCGAACGCCGGGCACTCAACGGCGATGTGATCGCCGATTTGTCCCAGTTCGGATTGATCGCCGCCAGCGGCCAGGACACCGCGGAGTTCCTCCAGGGTCAGGTGACCAACGACGTCAGGCGCGTGGACGACGAACACAGCCAGTTGAACAGTTACTGTACCCCCAAGGGGCGCATCCTCGCGACCTTCCGTGTATTCCACCGTGACGGTACCTACTACCTGCGTGTGCCGGCAGAACGTCTTGGTTTCGTGTTGAGACGCCTGCGCATGTACGTGCTGCGCTCACAGGTCGTTCTGGAGGACGTCAGTGATCAGGTGGCGCGCTTTGGCCTGGCGGGTCCCAATGCAGAGCGTTTATTGAACGACGCCCTGGGCAGCACGCTCCCCGGCGAAGCCGATGGCGTACACCAGGCCGGCGACATCACCGTGTTGCGTGTACCGGGCGGACGTTTCGAATGTCATGGTACATCCGCGGCGCTTGCCGATCTTTGGACCCGCCTCGCCGCAAAAGCGCGTCCCGTCGGAGCGGATGCCTGGATGCTGACCGAAATTCGTGCCGGCGTGCCCCATGTGCTCGATGCCACCAGCGAAGCCTTCGTGCCGCAGATGCTCAACCTGCATGCCATTGATGGCGTGAGTTTCCGCAAGGGTTGTTACACGGGACAGGAAGTGGTTGCGCGCATGCAGTACCTGGGCAAACTCAAGCGTCGCATGTATCTGGCCCACGTGGACGGCGCCTGCCCGAACCCCGGCGACGAGCTGTTTGCCGCCGCGCTGGAAAGTGGACAGGGCACCGGAAAGGTGGTGAACGCACAGCCTGCACCCGATGGGGGCTGCGACCTGCTCGCGGTGGTGCTCATTCAGGCCGTCGAGACCGGTGCACAGGTGCATATCGGCGACGCCCGGGGTGCGGTATTGGAATTCCTGCCTCTTCCCTACGAAGTGGATGACCTGAGCGCCGCGGAGACGCAGTCGTGAGCCCTATTGCCGAGCCATTTCTCGCTGGCCTTCTGCAGGACCTTGCACAAGGGCGGCTGATGCTGCCGACCCTGCCTGAAGTGGCCCTTCGGGTGCGTGAGGTCGTCGATGACGAGGATGCCAACCTCGGTGACATCGTCGGCGTCATCAGTACCGATGCCGCGCTCAGCGCGCGCCTCGTCCAGGTGGCGAACAGCCCGCTCATGCGCGGCAGCCGCGCCGTCGAATCAGTGGATATGGCGGTCTCACGCCTGGGCATGAAGATGGTGCGCGACATGGTGGTGAGCATGGCCATGCAGCAGATGTTTCAGGCCACCGCCGACATCACCGATCGCAAGCTGCGTGCCGTGTGGGAACACAGCGTCCAGGTCGCGGCCATCAGCCACGCGCTCGCCTCGGGCTTCACACGCCTTGCCCCCGAGCAGGCCATGCTTGCGGGACTCGTGCACGACATCGGCGTACTGCCGGTGCTGGTGCGCGCCGAGGATACGCCTGAACTGCTGGAGGACGAGGCGCTGCTCAATGACCTCATCCGCGCCGCTCACGGCCCGCTGGGCAAGGCCATTCTCGAAGCGTGGAACTTCCCGCCTGACCTGGTGGCGGTGGCGGAGGGACATGAAGACCTGGAACGGGTTTCCGGTCGAGCCGACTACGTGGACGTGGTGACCGTGGCGAACCTGCAGAGCTATTTGGGCACCAACCACCCGACCACCGATTTGGACTGGCGCAAAATCCCCGCATTCCGCCAACTGGGCCTGAGCCCGGAAGTGAACGTGGTGGAACTGGCCGAAACCGCGGAAAACATCCGCGAGGTCCACTCCATCCTCACCAGCTGATCCCGGAACTTCCTCCGCAACTGAACGCCAGCGGACCAAAGAGTAAGCTGGAACCACGGAGGCCACGGAGAAGAGAAATAATGTCTTTGCCTCCGTGGCCTCTGTGGTTAATGCTTTTTTTGCCTTTATGTCCCGGTTGCAGAGGTCAGCCTTGTGGGCGCATGTGGGGGAATAGCAGGACGTCGCGGATGGAGGGGGCGTCGGTGAACAACATCACCAGGCGGTCGATGCCGATGCCTTCGCCGGCCGTGGGCGGGAGGCCGTGTTCCAGGGCGACGATGTAGTCCGCATCGAAATGCATGGCCTCCTCGTCGCCGGCCGCCTTCTCTTCCACCTGCTTGCGGAAGCGTTCGGCCTGATCCTCGGGGTCATTCAGCTCGGAGAAGCCGTTGGCGATCTCGCGCCCGCCCACGAAAAACTCGAAGCGATCCGTGACGAAGGGGTCGTCGTCGTTGCGCCGTGCCAGCGGTGAGACCTCGGTGGGATACTCGGTGATGAAGGTCGGCTCCTTGAGGCGATGCTCCACCGTCTTTTCGAAGATCTCGATCTGCACCTTGCCAAGGCCATAGGCGGCCTTGAGCGGGATATCCAGGCTTTCCGCCACCTTGCGCGCTTCCTCAAGGGACTCCAGCTGCGCCGGACGCAGGTCCGGGTTGTAGTGCAGGATGGATTCCTTGACGGTCATGCGCCTGAATGGCGCACCGAAGTGATACTCCTCGCCCTGGTACTTCACCGTGGTGGTACCAAGCACGTTGGCCGCCACCTCGCGCAGCAGTTCTTCGGTGAGATCCATCAGGTCACGGTAGTCCGCGTAGGCCTGGTAGAACTCCATCATGGTGAACTCGGGGTTGTGACGCGTGGACAGCCCCTCATTGCGGAAATTGCGGTTGATCTCGAACACCCGCTCGAAGCCGCCCACCACCAGGCGTTTCAGGTAAAGCTCGGGGGCGATGCGCAGGTAGAGCTCCATGTCGAGCGCATTGTGGAAGGTCACGAAAGGCTTGGCCGTGGCGCCACCGGGGATGGCCTGCATCATGGGCGTTTCCACTTCCAGGAATCCGCGCGCCACCATGAATTCACGAATGTGGTGGATGATGCTGGAACGGATCCGGAACGTCTCACGCGTGACGTCGTTGATGATCAGATCCAGATAACGCTGACGGTAGCGTGTCTCCTGATCGGACAGGCCGTGCCATTTTTCAGGCAAGGGCCGCAGGGATTTGGTGAGCAGGCGCAGGCTATCCACTCGCACCGACAGCTCGCCCGTCTTGGTGCGGAACAGATCACCTTCGGCGCCGACGATGTCGCCGATATCCCAGCGCTTGAAGTCGTCATAGGTCGGTTGGCCAAGCGTCTCACGCTGGACAAACAGCTGGATCTGCCCCGACATGTCCTTGATGTGCGCGAACGCAGCCTTTCCCATCACGCGCCGCGACATCATGCGCCCGGCCACACTCACACGTACCGGCTGTGCTTCGAGAGCCGCGGCATCGAGCTCGTGGTATTTCGCATGGATTTCACCGGCCATGACGTTGCGGCGGAAGTCGTTCGGGAACGCAATCCCCTTCTCACGCAACGCCGCCAACTTGCCACGCCGCTCGGCAATCAGCTTGTTCTCGTCCTGGGTCTGTTCAATATCAGTCATGATGAAATCCAATTAATGTCCGCAAATGAACGGGAGCGGAACATAAAGGCAAAAAGCATTAACCACGGGGGACACGGGGAACACGGGGAAATCGATTTTTCTATAGGAGCAGCCTCAGGCCGCGATGGCGCAGTCTCCGATGACAACCACGGCCTGAAGCCGCTCCTACAGGCAGGGGGGTAACCGTTGATGGATTCCCCCCCGTGTTCCCCGTGTCCCCCGTGGTTAGGCTTTTCTCTTCTGTCTTCGTCCGCTTGTGTTCATTGGCGGAACAACATTACTCCAGCCCGCTCTTGAGGCTGGCTTCGATGAACTCATCCAGATCGCCGTCGAGGACGACCTGGGTGTTGGCGGTTTCGACGCCGGTGCGCAGGTCCTTGATGCGGGACTGATCGAGCACATACGAGCGGATCTGGCTGCCCCAGCCGATATCGGCCTTGCTGTCCTCAAGGGCCTGCTGAGTGGCCATGCGTTTTTGCATTTCCATCTCGTACAGCTTGGCCTTGAGCATCTTCATGGCCTGATCTTTGTTCTTGTGCTGCGAACGATCGCTCTGGCACTGGGTGACGATGCCGCTGGGTTCGTGGGTGATGCGCACCGCCGATTCGGTACGGTTGACGTGCTGACCGCCGGCACCCGAGGCACGATAAACATCAATGCGCAGATCTGCGGGATTGATCTCGATATCGATGTCGTCGCTGACTTCGGGCGAGACGAACACCGAGGCGAAGGACGTGTGCCGGCGGTTGCCGGAATCGAACGGCGATTTGCGCACCAGGCGGTGCACGCCAATCTCGGTACGCAACCAGCCGAAAGCATATTCGCCCTGGAAATAGATGGTGGCGCTTTTGATACCGGCCACTTCGCCTGGGGAGACTTCCATCAACTCGGTCTTGAAGCCGCGACGCTCACCCCAGCGCAAGTACATGCGCAGCAACATGCTGGCCCAGTCCTGGGCCTCGGTACCACCCGAACCGGCCTGGATGTCCAGGTAGGCGTTGTTCGGGTCCATGGGGTTGGAGAACATGCGGCGGAACTCGAGATTGGCGAGTTCCCTTTCCGCGGTGACGAGATCCGCGGCGACCGCCTCGGCGGTTTCCGCGTCGTTGTCGGCTTCCGCGAGTTCCAGCAGCTCGGCGGCTTCATCGAGCTTATGGGTAAGGCTGTCGATGGTGCCGACGGCCTTTTCGAGTGTGGCGCGCTCGCGGCCCAGCTCCTGGGCGTATTCGGGGCGGTTCCAGACCGCGGGATCTTCCAGTTCGCGGGTGACTTCCGTCAGGCGTTCACTCTTGACGTCGTAGTCAAAGATACCCCCTCAGGGCATCGAGGCGCCCTTGCATATCCTTGATCTGGCGAAAAATGGGATTGAGTTCCAGCATGAAAAGGTGAATCCGTGAGAGGCGTGGGTAAAGGCGGAATGATACACCACCAGGCCCGCGCTGGCACGGGCCCGGTGGTGACGTGAGACCATGGGCGGGTCAGAGGCTGTTGAGCACGGCGCCGCAGCGCGCCATGAGGGCTTCGGCCTTTTGTTCGTCGATGACCAGACGTACGACTTTCTTGCACTGGCTGATGACTTCCTGCAGCCCTTCGCGGCTATCCGGTGCCGCTTCGATCTTGCTGATCACCTTGCCGGCTTCACTCCCGAGCAATTCCCGGGCAATCCCGATCAACGTGGCTTTCGCTTCACCGATGTCGATGACGTGCCCGGTGTCCCCGGGCGAGAAGCCTTCGATGTCCACGTAGCCGTCCGCGGCGAGGCGTGCCAGGCTGCCTTCGACGTCGTTCATACCGGCGCCTTTGGCGACCAGCTGCTCGACGTTGGAGGTACCGTCCACGAGGATCAGGACATAGCGAAGATTGCGCTCGAGTCCGTGGGCGCGCGTCTGGATTTCCTCTTCCCCCTTCGCCGTTTTTCGAACGACGGCGGTGCTTTTCATTCGGTCAACTCCTGAATGACCTGATAGATAAGCTTCACGGTAAGGACCACATACAAGGCCCCGAACAGGAATATGACACCCACGATAAGGCGCAGAACGTTTTCGGGCAGCGCACTGAAGAACGGCGTGGTGAGATAACCCACCGTAAACACCATCACCAGGCCCATGAGCAGATTCCAACGTTTGCCGATGATGCCGCCCGGTACGTTGGCCTTCAGGCTCACCACCAACCAAAGGCAGTAGGCCATGACCAGAATGGCGCTGAAACTGAAAATCTGGGCGATATCGATGTTGTAGATTCCACTGGCGCCGCTCATTGTTATGTCTCCTCCGGGGGGTGGTGCAGTGCCCTTTGCGGGCTTGTTAGTGTGTTCTAGTTCACAAAACTAGACCCGAACCACAGGAGGGTCAATAGACCACGGGAGGTATTACGCCGGTTCGAGGTATTCCACCACTAATTGTAAGTTATGTTCCCCCCGCCAGCTGTTCACATCCAGACGATACACGCTGTGGATTTCCCGGGCCTCGCACGTCGGCGTATTGAAGGCGATGGCGTCCACGGTGCGCCGCTCCCCGGGCCAGCGCAGCAACATTTTCAGATGCCTTTCGCCTACCACCCGTTGCTGGACGATTTCGAACCGGTTATCGAAGCACGGCTCGGGAAAGCCCTGTCCCCACGGCCCACCGGCACGAATGTGTTCGGCCAAGTCCAGCTGTGCCTCCCCGGGCGACAGTGCGCCGTCCGTCAACAGCACGCCATCGAGATCGGCGGCATCCAGGTGGGCACGCACTTCGGCATCGAAGGCCTGCTGAAAGCGCTCCATATCGTCGGGACGCAGGCCGAGCCCCGCCGCCATGGCGTGCCCGCCGAAGCGCAGCAGCAGATCCGGTTCACGCGTGGCGATGGCTTCCAGCGCATCGCGTATGTGAAAACCGGGAATGGAACGCGCCGAGCCTTTGAGCTCGCCATTCTCACCGGTGGTGAACACCACCACGGGACGGTGCAACCGTTCCTTCACGCGGGACGCAAGCAGGCCGATGACGCCTTCATGCCAGTGGGGTTCGAACAGGCACAGTCCGAAAGGCAGCGTGTCCGCCAGTTGCATGCGCTCCAGTTCGGCACGGGCCTCGGCCTGCATCTCCGCTTCGATGGCGCGCCGCTCGGTGTTCAATTTGTCCAGCGCGCGGGCGACCGGCAGGGCCTCATCAACCGTCTCGGCAAGCAGGCAGCGGATACCCAGGCTCATGTCGTCCAGGCGCCCGGCGGCATTGAGTCGTGGTCCGAGCACGAAACCGAGATCCATGGCGGACAGGCGCTCGGCATCGCGCCCTGCGACGCGCAACAGGGCCTCGATACCGGCGCAGGCACGTCCCGCCCGGATGCGTGCCACGCCCTGCCCCACCAATACGCGGTTGTTGGCATCGAGCACGGCAACGTCGGCCACCGTACCGAGCGCGACCAGATCCAGGTAGTTGGCGAGATTGGGTTCCTCGATCCCCCGCGCAGTGAACCAGCCCGTCTCGCGCAACCGTGTGCGCAGGGCCATGAGCACATAGAAAATCACGCCGACGCCGGCCAGGGACTTACTCGGAAAGCCGCAGCCGTGCTGATTGGGATTGACCACCGCATCGGCGGACGGAAGTTCCCGCCCCGGCAGATGATGATCGGTAACGAGCACGCGCATGCCCCGTGCACGCGCTGCGGCGACCCCCGCAATGCTGGAGATGCCGTTGTCCACGGTCACCAGCAAATCGGGGCCGCGCTCCGCCGCCACCTCGACAATGCCCGGGGTGAGGCCATAACCGAAGCGGAAACGATCGGGCACCAAAAAATCCACGTGCGCGGCCCCCATGGCTCGCAGCGCCCGCACGGCCAACGCGGTACTGGTCGCCCCGTCCGCATCGAAATCTCCCACCACGAGGATCCGGCGTCGCTGTTCGAGCGCATCGGCCAGCAGTTCCGTGGCCGCATCGAGGCCGGCAAGGGAATGAATTGGGAGCAGTCGTGCCAGGCTCAGGTCCAGCGCCTGCGCATCGCGCACCCCGCGTGCGGCGTACAGGCGGGCCATGACCGGATGTAGATGAGCGGGAAAACCCGGTGGCACCGATGTCAGGGCGCGCCGTTCGATACGTCGTTTGAGACTCATTGGCGGTAACTTTGTAACGGCCGGCGTATACGCCAGAAGCGGCGCAGCCCACGCGGTGAAATTTCGAAACGGCGGCCGTCGGCGGTATGCAGGTTCAGATGTGCGAGGCGCCCGCCGCGCAGCGCATCATGCAGCGGTGCAAGCCAGTCCGACTCGAATTCGGGCAACTCGCACGGCACCTCGCCAAAAACCACCAGGTGAGGTCCCGGCGCCGAAGCGAGCACATCCCGTGCGCGCGGCGGCAGCGGCAGGGTTTCCGACCCGCCCAGACGGGCGAGTCCACGCACCAACGGGTCCGCGCTCCACACCGCCGCGAAAGGCGCGGGCAGCGGTTCGGGCAACGGTCCGGCACCCCACAGCCACAACCCATTCACCGGTTCTCGGCCAGCCTCCTCCCGCGCCCGGTTCACGGCACTGCCATGCAGCAGCATCTGGATTTCATTGATCAGGCTGAGCCACGCAAGATGGTCACGATCATGCGGGAGGACTGCGCCAAGGCTGTGCCCGAGGATCTCGATTGTGGCTGGCAGCCGCAGAGGCGGCATCTCGGACATGCCGAGGTAAATGCGTTCGCCGACACTGAGGGCATGCCATCCGTCGGCGCTGAAGTGGCCCTCCAATTCCGCCGCGATGTCAGCCGCCTCGGCGGAAGACAAGGGTGCGGTGGGGCTGATGAGCACATGGTCGCGTGCGGCCACGAACTCCACGGCATCCGCTCGCAACCAAATGCCCTGCACGGTGCGACCGGCGGGCTCTTCGCCGAGCAGACTTACGGCACCCACGGGCAGCGGACCTTCCGGTGCCCGGCGAAACAGGTTGAACAGCACGGCGGGACAGCCGTCAGGCGCCCTGTGCTGATCGGCGCGCGCCAGCAGGCGTTCAAGGACAGGCAGGCGTTCTCCCGGGCATGAAAACAGTCCCGGCAGAACGAGGTCGAGGCTAAGGCGGTCGTCGGCCACGAGGAACGTACGGCGGCCACCCCGGGGCGGCCGCCGTGGGCTCAGGCCATGTTCTCGAGAATGGAGCGTTTGACCGATTCGAGGTTCGCCTCGACGGTCACCAGGCGCGAACCGCTTTGCTTGATGGCGGTATCCGGATCCTTGAGGCCGTGGCCGGTGAGCGTGCACACCACCTTGCTGCCCTCCGGGATCTTGCCCGCCAGAATGTCGCGCATGGCGCCGGCGAACGACGCGGCGGAGGCCGGTTCGCAGAACACGCCTTCCTTTTCGGCCAGCATCTTCTGTGCCGCGAGGATTTCCTCGTCGGTGCATTCATCGAACCAGCCGTCGGAATCCTTCTGCACCACCCAGGCCTTGTCCCAGCTCTGGGGATGGCCGATGCGGATGGCGGTGGCCACGGTTTCCGGGTTGTCCACCATCTTGCCGCGCATGAAAGGCGCGGCGCCGGCCGCCTGGTAGCCCACCATGCGCGGTACGTTGTTGACGATGCCGTGTTCGCGGTATTCGGTGTAGCCCATCCAATGCGCGGTGATATTACCCGCATTGCCTACCGGGATGCAGTGGAAATCGGGCGAGGTACCCAGTTCCTCGACGATTTCGAAGGCGGCGGTCTTCTGGCCCTGCAGACGGTAAGGGTTGATGGAATTGACGATGGTCACCGGCGCTTCCTCGGCCACTTCCTTCACCAAGCGCATGCCATCGTCGAAATTACCCTTGATCTGGATGACCACGGCGCCGTGAATCATGGCCTGCGCCAGCTTGCCCATGGCGATCTTGCCGTCGGGAATGAGCACGAAGCTGGTGATACCCGCACGCGCCGCATAGGCGGCCGCTGCCGCGGAGGTGTTGCCGGTGGACGCACAGATGATCGCCTTCGAACCGTCTTCCACGGCCTTGGTGACGGCCATGGTCATGCCGCGATCCTTGAACGAGCCGGTGGGGTTGAGCCCCTCGTACTTCACATAGATGTCGACGTCCTTCTTCAGCAGCTTGGGGATGTTGTGCAGACGAATGAGCGGCGTGTTGCCCTCGCCAAGGCTGATGATACGGGTGTCGTCATGGACCGGCAGGCGGTCACGGTAACGGTCGATGAGTCCGGTGTAACGATTGCGAAACGGCATGTTGTGGTCCTGTTTTTTTGTCCGCAAATGAACGTCAAAACGACGCCAATGGCAACGTGCACCCAGCAGGCGCCGATTCCTGACGCGTTATTTGGCGTTCATTTGCGGACGGTTCAAATCAATCCAAGTGCTCGACACGAATATGGGCGATGGGGCCGGCGATGGAACCGTCACTCTCCAGGCGGTGCATGGCCTCGTTCATGGTGGCTTCTTTCACCACATTGGTGAGGATGACCAGGTCCACCTGGCGTTCGCCGGACTTCGGTTCTTTCTGGATCACCGCCTCGATGCTGATCTGGAAATCCGACAGCACGCTGGAGATCCTGGACAAGACGCCGGGCTTGTCGACGGCCTTCATGCGCAGATAGAACGCGGTCTCCACTTCGCCCATGGGCAGCACCGGCAGGTCCGTGATGGCGTCCGGCTGGAAACCAAGGCAGGGTACACGGCTCTCCACCGGCGTGTTCACGCTGCGTGCCACGTCGATGAGATCGGCAACGACAGCAGAAGCCGTCGGCCCTGCACCGGCACCGGCACCGTAATACATGGTGGGGCCCACCATGTTGCCTTTGACCAACACGGCATTGTTCACGCCGTCCACATTTGCGATGAGGCGGCGCTCCGGAATCAGTGTGGGATGCACACGCAGTTCGACGCCTTTTTCGGTACGGCGGGCGATGCCCAGCGCTTTGATGCGGTAGCCGAGTTCGTCCGCATAACGCACGTCTTCACGGGTAATGCGGGTGATGCCTTCCGTCGACACGTTGTCGAAACGCGGCGGGATGCCGAAGGCGATGGAGGCCAGCAAGGTGAGCTTGTGTGCTGCATCGATGCCTTCCACGTCGAAAGTGG
This sequence comes from Gammaproteobacteria bacterium, assembly GCA_041687015.1. Classification (GTDB taxonomy): domain Bacteria; phylum Pseudomonadota; class Gammaproteobacteria; order Thiohalomonadales; family Thiohalomonadaceae; genus JALOAT01. The sequence continues at coordinate 81,562 of JAWLCT010000005.1, read as the reverse complement.
GATCGGCCTCGGCATACCCCAGGCGTTGGGCCTCGGTGAGCACATCGGCGAAATCGCGATCGTCCTCGCGCATGGCAGTGAGAATGAAGTTGCCGGTGCCGTTGATGATGCCGACCAGCCATTCGATCTGGTTGGCTGCGAGGCCTTCACGAATGGCCTTGATGATGGGGATGCCGCCGGCCACTGCCGCCTCGAAGGCCACCATCACGCCCTTCTCGCGCGCCGCTGCGAACACTTCGCTGCCGTGCTTGGCGAGCAGCATTTTGTTGGCGGTCACCACGTGTTTGCCGTTGTTGATGGCGCGCAGCACCATGTCGCGGGCAATCCCGTCCCCGCCCATGAGTTCCACCACCACGTCCACCTCGGGGTTGTCCACCACCTCGGCCGGATTGGTCGTGAGCTGGATTCCCGTGGTGTCGCAGATGCGGGCCTTGGACAGATCGCGCGCCGAGGCATGCACGATCTGCAGGGGACGGCCCAGGCGCTGCTCGATGGCTGCACCGTTATGCCTGAGCACGTTGACCGTACCACCGCCCACGGTGCCCAGCCCCAACAAACCTACTTTCACGGGTTTCATCATTCCACACTTGCTGTTTTTGTCAGACAAAACTCTAAACGTTGCGCGTGATACTTCCGACGTTGTAAAGCACTCTCGCGCCTTTCGTCTTCACGCGTGACGCTCTCATGCCGCGTGCCGCTTGCGATAGCCGGACAGGAATCGCCCGATGCGTTCCACCGCGTCCTGCAACTGATCGGTATTGGGCAGGAACACCGCGCGGAAGTGGTCCGGTTCGATCCAATTGAAGCCTGTGCCCTGCACCAGGAGCACCTTCTCCTCAACGAGCAGTTCGAGGACGAATGCCTGGTCGTCGTCAATGGGGTACATCTTGCGATCCAGGCGGGGAAACAGGTACAGCGCCGCCTTGGGCTTAACGCAACTCACGCCCGGCAGCGACGTGAACATCTCCCAGGCGAGATCGCGCTGGCGCCGCAACCGGCCGCCGGGCGCCACCAGGTCGTTGATGCTCTGGTAACCACCAAGGGCCGTCTGGATGGCGAACTGACCAGGCACATTGGAGCACAGGCGCATGGAGGCCAGAATATTCAGGCCTTCGATGTAATCCTCGGCGTGACGCTTCTCACCGGAGACCACCATCCATCCCGCGCGGTAGCCGCAGGCACGGTAATTCTTCGATAGCCCGTTCAGGGTCACGAACAGCACGTCGTCGGCCAGGGAGGCGATGGAGGTGTGAGTCAAACCGTCGTAAAGCACCTTGTCGTAGATCTCGTCGGCGAACACGATGAGCTGATGCTGACGTGCGATTTCGACGATCTCCTTGAGCAGGTCGTCCGGGTACAGCGCCCCCGTGGGATTGTTCGGGTTGATGATGACGATGGCGCGCGTGTTCTCGGTGATTTTGGCGCGGATGTCGTCCAGATCCGGCAGCCAGCCCGCCCCCTCATCGCAGATGTAGTGGCGCGGCGTACCGCCGCCCAGGCTCACGGCCGCCGTCCACAGCGGATAGTCCGGTGCGGGCACCAGCACTTCCTCGCCGTTGTTCAGCAGAGCCTGCATGGCCAGCACGATCAGTTCGGAGGCGCCGTTGCCGATGTAGATGTCCTCGAGGCCCACCCCGGCGATGCGCTTCTCCTGGGTGTAATGCATGATGGCCTTGCGCGCGGCGAACAGCCCCTTGGAGTCGGAATAGCCGGAGGAGTCGGGCAGGTTGCGGATGACGTCCTGCTGGATTTCCTCGGGGGCCTCGAAGCCGAATGGCGCCAGATTGCCGATGTTCAGCTTGAGGATGCGGTGGCCTTCCTCTTCCATCTGCCGCGCGCGGGCGAGTACCGGTCCGCGGATGTCATAGCAGACGTTCGCCAGCTTGGCGGATTTCATGACGGGGCGCATGGCCTAAACCTCAGCAAATCGGTGCGGTGCGGGTGTTCTTGCCTGAACGGCCAGGCTGCCGGAAATTATCGCCTATGGAACCGTGTCGCCATGCCCCATGTCGCATTCGCACACATGGCACACACAACCGCGGCCCGCGCAGGGCGAAAGCTGCTAACATTACTGGCGCTCCCGAGCCCCTGTCAAATCAGCGCCCGCGCTGTCCCATCCCATGAAAATCAGCCTTGATCAAAACAGCGGCGCTTACGTCATCCACGGTTACGCGCCGGGTGAAATACGGGTCCGCGTCCCGGCCACGGAAACCACGGTAGCGGGCCTTACCGTCTGTACCCGCAGCCTGGTCATCACCCCCGAGCACCTGATGGACGACTGGGCGCCGCAGAGTCTCGACGAGCTGGCCATGGAGCATCTCGATATGCTGGAGGAACTCGCCCCGGAAATCGTCCTCATCGGCTCCGGCCCCCGCATGCGCCTGCCCTCCCCCCACCTCCTCGCCCCTCTGGTCCGGCTGCGTGCCGGCTTCGAGGTCATGGACACCGGTGCGGCCTGCCGTACTTATAACCTGTTGGCCGGGGAAGGGCGACGTGTGGCGGCGGCGTTGCTCATTGGTTGAGGAGGGTTGCAGGCGGTGGAATCCGGGTTTGCGGCTCTCTTTGTCTCCTGCGTCGGGTGAATTTCCTTTCGCGGCTCGCCTAGCCCGGGTGGAGCGAAGTCGGCTTTGACGGAGACGGGCCAGTAGCCGCGATGGGAGAAACTCACGAAGCCCAAACAGCACTGCAAACCATCCCCCCGAGCCACACAAATTTCAGCTTCCGAACGCAAAAAGCCCGGCTCGAAGCCGGGCTTTCTGGTGCTGCAGTTCAGACGGTTAAAGCGCTTCCTGCGTAAACCCCTGACTTTCCATAATCTCCCGCAACCGCTTGAGCGCCTCAATCTGGATCTGGCGCACACGTTCGCGGGTAACCCCGATCTGGTTGCCCACTTCCTCCAGGGTGCTCACGTCATGACCGTGCAGCCCGAAGCGGCGTTCCACCACCTCGCGCTGCTTGTCGGTGAGCTGGCCCAGCCAATCCTCCAGATTGCCGCGCATGTCGTCGTCCTGCAGCAGGTCGGACGGGTCGACGTTGTTCTCGTCCGGGATGGCATCGAGCAGGGACTTGTCGGCGTCTCGCCCCAGGGGCACGTCCACCGAGGTCACGCGCTCGTTGAGGCTCAGCATGCGCTTGACGTCTTCCACGGGCTTGTTGAGGGTCGCGGCAATCTCCTCCGGTGTCGGCTCATGGTCCAGACGTTGGGCCAGCTGGCGGCTGGCGCGCAGGTACACGTTGATTTCCTTGACCACATGGATGGGCAGACGAATGGTGCGGGTCTGGTTCATGATGGCCCGCTCGATGGTCTGGCGGATCCACCACGTGGCGTAGGTGGAAAAACGGAACCCGCGCTCGGGGTCGAATTTCTCCACGGCGCGGATGAGGCCCAGGTTGCCCTCCTCGATGAGGTCCAGCAGGGCCAGGCCGCGATTCAGGTAGCGGCGGGAAATCTTCACCACCAGACGCAGATTGCTCTCGATCATGCGCTTGCGGGCGGATTCCTCACCCTTTTGCGCCAGGCGGGCGTAGTACACCTCTTCCTCGGCCGAGAGCAGCGGGGAAAAGCCGATTTCGCTCAGATAGAGACGGGTGGCATCGAGCTGACTGTCAGGGACGTGCCCCGGTGCGTAGGTCTCCGGGCCCTCGTCGTCCCCAAGTCCGGCCTCCTCTTCCGCGTAGAGGACTTCCTCTTCCTCCTCGGCATCCGCGGCTCCATCCAAAGCCTCGGGTTCCAGGAAGTCGTCGAGATGGTCGGCGCTCAGACTGCTCTTTGACATGGTTTATCCTTCTCTATGTCGGATCCGGCAAAAAAAGTAAGGGATCCATGGGTTTTCCATTCTTCCTAATCTCGAAATGGAGAATAGGAAGCCCCTTGGGACCCTGCCCCATTTCCCCAAGTGTAGACCCCTGTCTGACTTTGTCTCCCTCTTTGACCAATAACCTGCGGTTGTGGCCGTATGCGCTCAGATATACGTCGTCGTGTTTGACGATCACCAGGTTGCCGTAGCCTAGCAGTCCGTTGCCGCTGTAAACCACCTCCCCGTCGGCTGCCGCCCGCACGGGCTGGCCGAGCCTGCCGCTCACGTCGATGCCCTTGCGCCGCTGACTGGCGGCGAAGCCTGCCACGGTCTTGCCCTCGGTGGGCCACCGCCAATTGATTGCGCTGCGCACCCCGGACCGGCTGGGGGGCTTGGCCGCGGGGGCGGGGCTGCGTGCCTGCACCGGTTTAGGGGAAATGGACGCGGTTTTTGTGTCCGCTGGCGGGCGTACTGATGGGCTCGGTGCGCTCGCCGCCGGCGCCGGCGGCCGGCTGCGCATGCTGAAACGGTCGGGCGTGAGGATCAGCAGTTCCTGGCCCGGATGGATGCGGTAAGGGGGTCGGATACGGTTCCAGGCGGCAACCTCGCGGTAGTCGTAGCCGAACCGCCAGGCGATGGAATAGAGGGTGTCCCCGGGCTTGACCTGATGATGCAGGTAGTAGTGGCCGCTGCCGGCGGGTCGCATTTCGCCACAACCCGTCACCAGGACGGCTGTGATCAGGAAAAGGACGTGCCGCGTATACCTAAGCACCGTTACTCAAGGCGAAGTACAGGACCACGGCCAGCACCACGGTCACCCAGCCGATGCGGTCCATGTAGGTGCGCAGGACCTCTTGCATACGCGCGCCGCCCCAGCGCATCAGGGCCGACACCATAAAGAAGCGCGCCCCCCGCCCTACCGCGGAGGCCACTACGAACAGGGGCAGCACCATGCCGATGGCACCCGCCGCGATGGTGAAAATCTTGTAGGGAACGGGAGAGAATCCGGCGATGAACACCGCCCAGAATCCCCAGCGTTCGAACCACTCACGGGCGGTGAGGTAATGCTCCCAGTAGCCGGCCTCCCTCAACAGCGGTTCCACCAGTTCGAAGGCGAATACACCGATGAAATAGCCCAGCACGCCGCCCAGCACCGAGGCCGCAGTGGTGAGCGCCGCGTAGTACCAGGCGCGGGCGGGCTGGGCCAGCGCCATGGGTGCAAGCATCACGTCGGGCGGGATCGGAAAGAACGACGACTCCGCAAAGCTGAGGCCGGCGAGATAACGTGGCGCGTGGGGATGGGCGGCCCAACGCATGGCACGGTCGTACAGGGCGGAGAAGATTTGCATGGGTCTACCTGCGCGTGCCGCTGAGCATGGGTACGAAGGTTACCGGGTCCAGCTCCTCGCGCACGAACGTATTGCCTTCGCGGCGCAGGGTCACCAGCCGTTGTTTGCGATCCTGACCCACCGGGATCACCAACACGCCCCCCGGGGCCAGTTGTTTCAGCAACGGCTCGGGTACTTCCGCCGGCGCCGCCGCTGCCAGTATGGCATCGAACGGCCCGTTTTCGGCCCAGCCCAGGGTACCGTCGGCGAGTTTGAAACGCACGTTGCGCACCTGAAGTTCCGAAAGCAGGCGTCGTGCCCGTTCCAGCAGGGGTGCGATGCGCTCCACGCTGAAAACCTCAGGGATCAGACGGGCCAGCACGGCGGTCTGATAGCCGGAACCGGTACCCACTTCGAGCACCCGGCGCGGCTGCACCTGGCTGACGATCTCGGTCATGCGCGCGACGGTGAACGGGGCCGAGATGGTCTGGCTGTTGCCGATGGGCAGGGAAATGTCTTCATAGGCGCGGGTGGCGAGGGCCTCGTCGACGAACAAGTGGCGCGGCACCTGCCGCATCACGTCGAGCACCCGTTCGTCCACGATGCCTTTTTCGCGCAGCCGCGCCACCAGCCGCTCGCGGGTGCGCTGGGAGGTCATGCCGATGCCCAGCAGGCGCGCGTCCAGGCTCAAGGGCGCAGCCCCCCGAGCCAATGGGCCAGGGTGGGCACGGCCCCGTGGCGGGTGAGGTCGACCTGGATGGGGGTGACGGACACCCGGCCGTGGCGCACCGCATGGAAATCGGTGCCGGGGCCCGCGTCCTGCTCCGGACCGGCCGGACCGATCCAGTAAATGATCCGCTCGCGCGGATCACGCATCTGCACCACCGGTTCGGATTTGTGGCGATGGCCCAGGCGGGTGGCTTCGAAACCCTGGACTTCCTCCCAGGGAATATCCGGCACGTTCACATTGAGAATAGTGTCCGCAGGCAGTGGGTGGCGCCGCAGGTGCTCCACCAGGGCGACCACCGCGCGCGCGCCGGTGTCGTAGTGGCGAAACGTCTTGCCCACCAGGGACACGGCGATGGCCGGCAGGCCGAGGAAACGACCTTCCATGGCCGCGGCTACGGTCCCGGAGTAGATCACGTCATCGCCCATGTTGGCGCCGGCGTTGATGCCGGAGATCACCATGTCGGGCTCCTCGTCCAGCATCCCGGTCACGGCAAGGTGAACGCAGTCCGTAGGGGTGCCCTCCACGCGCATGAAGCCGTTGTCGGCCATATGGGCGCGCAGGGGATTGTCGAGGGTTAGTGAGTTGCTGGCGCCGCTGCGGTCGCGATCAGGGGCCACGACCACGATATCAGCGATTTCCCGCAAGTGGCGCGCAAGGCAGGCGAGTCCCGGCGCGAGATAGCCGTCATCGTTGCTGAGGAGAATCTTCATGCACGGGCAGGGTCAAAAGGATCAACCGGTTAACTATACCCGAAAACACCCTGGCGACGGCAGCGGCGGTTCCTCGGAGCCAAATGCCGCGGTAGACTGAGTTCAACCCGTCCACAGGTCCGCCCATGCCCTTTTTCGACGATGAAGCCGAGTTGTTCCGCGAGGCGGTGGCCGATGCGCGCCCGCTCAAGGACGATCGCGTACCCCTCGCCGGCCCGCGGCCGCCACCGGCCCCGGTGCGCCGCCTGGAGGACGAGCGTGCCGTCATGCGCGAGCTGCTCGACGACTCCCCCCTGGCGGCGGAGTGCGAAACCGGCGAGGAGCTGCTGTTCACCCGCCCGGGCGTGCAGACTTCGGTGATGCGCAAGTTACGCCGCGGCGCCTACAGCGTCGGGGGGCAGCTTGATTTGCACGGCATGCGCGTGGCCGAAGCACACATTGCCGTGGCCGAATTCCTCACCGCCGCCCGTGCGCGCGGTGCCCGCTGCGTGCGCATCATTCACGGCAAAGGGCACGGCTCGGCCTTCAAACAGCCGGTACTCAAGGTGAAGGTCAACCATTGGCTGCGCCAGCGCGACGAGGTCCTCGCCTTCGCGTCCGCCCCACCCGCCGACGGTGGCACCGGCGCCGTGTACGTTTTGCTGCGCCGACTGTGACTTGAGTTACAAAGCATCACGGCGCCATGCGGGTAGCATGCGCCGGATGCGGTTGCTTCCGGGCATCCCGGCGCCAGCGGAATGGGTGCGTTTCTTGCACCTCCTCGAGCCGATTCTCGAGCGCACGAAGCAATGAAAAAGAACTACCCCGTCACCGACGTCGAATACCCCCTCCCCGACGACGCCAACATCCTGTCCACCACTGACCCCAAGGGCATCGTCACCTACGTCAGCCAGGATTTCATCGAGATCAGCGGGTTTCGCCCGGATGAACTGGTCCAGCAAAGCCATAACGTGGTGCGTCATCCCGAGATGCCGTCCGCCGCGTTCGCGGATCTCTGGTCCACCATCAAGGCCGGTCGCTCATGGATGGGGCTGGTGAAGAACCGGCGCAAGGACGGTGACCACTACTGGGTGGACGCTTTCGTCACGCCCATCATCGAAAACGGCACCACGCTCGAATATCAGTCGGTGCGTACCAAGCCGCGCCCTGATATGGTGCAACGCGCCGAGGCGCTGTACCGCGAACTCACCCAGGGAGCCCGCCGCAGGCGCCTGCCAACCCTTGGCTTGCGGGGGCGGGTTCACCTCGCCATCGCCGTGGGGGCTTTGCTGGCCGGTGCGCTCGGCAGTGCGGCCGGGCTTCCTGCCGTGTTCTTCGTGCCGCTGCTCGCCGGTTTCGGGCTGGCTGCCGCCCTGGTTCACCTCGCGCTCGCACCGCTGAGCCGTCTGGTGCGGCAGACGCGCGACATCGCGGACGATCCCGTGGCGCGCCAGGTATACACCGGCCGTGACGATGAGATCGGGCAATTGGACCTCGCGTTGAAAATGCTCCGCTCGGAAACGGCGGCGGTGGTGGGTCGCATAGCCGATACCGCGCAGCATCTGACTGAAACCGCTGCGGGATTGTCCGCCACGGTGCATGACAGCAGCCGCGGTATCCGGCAACAGCAGAACGAAACCGATCAGGTGGCCACGGCCGTCAATGAAATGGCCGCGAGCATCCAGGAAGTCGCCCGCAATGCCCAGCAGACCGCGGAAGCCGCCGAATCCGCCGACCGCGACGCCCGCTCAGGCAAGGCCGTGGTGAATGAAACCACCCAGGCCATTCGTGAGTTGGCCGCCCAGATCAGCCACGCCGCCGGCGTGATTCACGAGCTCGAAGCCCATAGCGAGGAAATCTCCAAGGTGCTCGACGTGATCCGCAGCATCGCCGAACAGACCAACCTGCTTGCCCTGAACGCCGCGATCGAGGCGGCGCGTGCCGGTGAGCAGGGTCGTGGGTTTGCCGTGGTCGCCGATGAGGTGCGCACGCTGGCGATACGCACCCAGGCATCGACACGTGAAATTCACGCCATGATTGAACGCCTGCAGAAAGGTGCCGGGAGCGCGGTGGAGGCCATGAATACGAGCCGGCAGCACACGGAAGAAACGGTACAACAGGCGGAAAACGCAGCACGCTCCCTGGAGGCCATCACCGGCGCGGTGAGCCGTATCAGCGATATGAGCACGCAGATCGCGACCGCTGTGGAAGAACAAAGTGCCGTCAGCGAGGAAATCAGCCGTTCCATCGTATCCATCCGCCATGTCGCCGACACCACCGCCGAAAGTGCAGGTGAAAGCGAGCAGGCCGGACGCGCGGTGGAGAACCTTGCAGGTGGCCTGCAACAACTGGTGCGGCAGTTCCAGCGCAGGCCGTCGTAATCCATGGTCTGCCGTAGCGCCCGCGCGTACGGCTTTTACTCGGTTTGGGGTTCGCGGGTGTCGACGGCTTCGCGCAGCACGCTGGTGGCGTAGCTCCCGGCGTCGAGGGCGAAAGAAAGCGTCAGGGTTTCGCCCGCCAGGTCCCACGACAGATCCCGGGCCGCAAGGCGCAGGGGGCGGCGTTCCTGCGCCATGCCGGCGTGCTCCAGGCCTGACCTGAAGGCGTCGAAAGGCGTAAGCCACGCCGCTTCCGTTGCATTCATCTCGCTGCCGCAGGGTGCTGCGCCTCGCCCCCACAGGGGCCCGCTGGGATGCACGTCCCAGCCCGCCAGGCGGTGAGCGAGGGTTTCATCGATGACATCCGTACGGAAGAAGCTCGATGTGCCGTCCAGCACCAGGCATTCACCCGGCAGGGCCTTGTCCCAGGTCCCTTGCTGCACCCGCGCCGAAAGCACGGTATTGAAAAGATAGGAACGCGCGGCCGAGAGATACATGCCGCGCTTGGCACGATCATGTTCACGACGCCCGCCGAACATCGCCACCGCCCGCGCGAGATTCCCGCCGGCGCGACCAAAGCGCTGTTCGCCAAAATAGTTGGGCACGCCGCGCTCGCCGATATGCGCGAGCCGCTCACGTAGCGCTTCCATGTCACCGGACAGCTCATGCAGCCGGAGTACAAAACGGTTGCCTGCGAGCGCGCCGCGACGCAGCTTGCGCGAATGGCGCTCGGCCGCCAGCACGCGAAACTCGTCAGATGCAAAGCCGCTCCAGTCCGGATCGGCGCGTCCGGGCAGGTGCACGCTGAACCACTGGGTGGTCAGTGCGTGGCGGTCCTTCAGACCCGCATAGCTCACGTCCATGGGACGCACGCCCGCGAAACGCGCCAATTGGCGCGCCACCCATTCGGTGTTGGCACCGCGCTTTTGCACCTGCACCAGCACGTGTTCGCCCTGCCCGTCCGGTGCGAAGCCGAGATCTTCCTCCACCACGAAATCTTCGGGCGTGACACGCAGCAGGCCACGGGCGGCGGGGCCGCCATGGGCATAGGCCCAGTCCAGTGGGTAATCCGTCATTATGGGCGCTCGATCAGGGCGACGGCATAGGCGGCGATGCCTTCACCGCGTCCCGTGTAACCCATACGTTCGGTGGTGGTCGCCTTGACGTTCACCGCCTCGGGCGCCGTACACAGGTCCTGCGCAAGGTTGGCCACCATGGCTTCGATGTGCGCCACCATACGCGGCGCCTGAGCCACCAGCGTCATGTCCACGTTCACCACCTGATAACCCTTCTCCGCGAGCGTAGCCATCACGCGGCGCAGCAGAATGCGGCTGTCGATCCCTTTGAATTCGGCACTGGTGTCAGGAAAGTGCCTGCCGATGTCGCCCAGGCCTGCGGCACCGAGCAGCGCGTCGCACAGCGCATGGATCAAGACGTCGCCGTCGGAATGGGCCACCATGCCCTGGTGGTGCGGAATGCGCACGCCGCCGATCACCACGTGATCCCCTTCGCCGAAGCGATGGACATCAAAACCGTGCCCAATGCGCAGACTCGTCATGGTAGTTCCTCGCAACCTTGGTCCCGAAGACGCGGCATGCCCTTGCGCCCTCAGCACCCTCTGCGTCTTATGTTGATTTGTGGTCTGGTTCGCGTGCCTGTAACTGCAGATAGAGTTCTGCCAGCGCCAAGTCGCCCGGACGCGTGATCTTGATGTTGTCGGAATGCCCTTCGACCATGCGGGGACGATAACCCGCCAATTCCATTGCCGCCGCCTCGTCTGTGACCAGCTGACGTGCTGCCAGCGCCTTGCGCAGAGCCGTGCGCAGTGGCCCAAGCCGAAACATCTGCGGTGTCAACGCACGCCACAGTCCCTCGCGGCTCACCGTCTCCTGCACATCCCCCTCACGATCGGCGCGCTTCACCGTATCGGTGACCGGCAGTCCCAACAGGCCGCCCACCCGGTGCCCGGCAAGGGTATTCACCAGTCGCTCGATGTCATCCACGCGCACACATGGGCGGGCCGCATCGTGCACCAGCACCCAGTCCTCGTCCCGTGCCGAGGCGGCGAGTTGCTCGAGGGCATTGAGCACGGAGTGACAGCGTTCCGCTCCGCCTGCGGCCACCTCCAGCGAGGCCATGTCGAGGCGTGCACGTACGTCAGGCCAGTACGCGTCACCCGCACTGATGGCGACCACCGTACCGAGGATGTGCGGATGGGCGGCAATGCGCGTCAGCGTGTGCTCGATGACCGTGCGACCTGCAAGAGGAAGGTACTGCTTGGGGATGTCCGTGCCCATGCGCCGGCCGACGCCGGCCGCGGGAACCACGGCGAAACAACGAGGCATGCCACTTCTCCGACGTGAACCGCTATTCCTCCACCACTTGGTAGAAGGTCTCGCCGTCCTTGATCATGCCCAGCTCCGTACGGGCACGTTCCTCAATGGCGGCGACGCCTTCCTTGAGGTCGCGCACCTCGGCTTCCAGGGCCCGGTTGCGTTCGTTGAGGCGCTGGTTTTCCGTCTGTTGGTCGGCAATCGCCTGCTTGAGCTGCCAGACCTTGATGAGATTACCGTCGCCGAACCAAAGCCGGTATTGCAGCAGAAGGAGCACCACAAGCAGCAAGGCGGCCAGTATCTTCATCCCGCTGCCTGTCGTCAAAAGCGCTTAACCATGGGGGCCACGAAGCCCGGGAAGAGAAGCGTGAGAAAGTGCGAACACCGCAAGGAAACGCTTTGGCTTCCCGGCATGTGGCAGGGACGAAACATGCCCACGCTGAATTCGCTTTCTCACCTGTATCTTCTCTGCTCCGTGGTCTCCGTGGCTCCGTGGTTTCGCTTTCTCTTAACCCTTCAGGTTGTAGAACGCAGCGCGGCCCGGGTACGTGGCCTTGTCGCCCAACGCCTCTTCGATGCGCAGCAGGCGGTTGTACTTGGCGATGCGGTCGGAGCGCGACATGGAGCCGGTCTTGATCTGCCCGGCACCGGTGGCCACGGCCAGATCAGCGATGGTGGTGTCTTCGGTTTCACCGGAGCGGTGCGAGATGACGGCGGTGTAGCCGGCATCCTTGGCCATCTGGATGGCGGCCAGGGTCTCGGTGAGGGTACCGATCTGGTTGACCTTGATGAGGATCGAGTTGGCGATGCCCTTATCAATGCCTTCCTTGAAGATGGCCGTGTTGGTGACGAACAGGTCGTCGCCCACCAGCTGGATCTTGCCACCGACCTTTTCGGTGAGCAGCTTCCAGCCGTCCCAGTCCTGCTCGGCCATGCCGTCTTCGATGGAAATGATCGGGTAGCGGTCCACCCAGTCGGCCAGATAGTCGGTGAACTCGGCGGAGGAGAGGCTCTTGTTCTCGGAGCCGAGGACGTATTGACCGTCCTTGTAGAACTCGGAGCTGGCCGCGTCGAGGGCGATCATCACGTCGTCGCCCGCCTTGTAGCCGGCCTTTTCGATGGCCTCGAGGATCACTTCCAGTGCAGATTCGTTGGAGGGCAGGTTCGGGGCAAAGCCGCCTTCGTCACCCACTGCCGTCGCCATGCCCTTGCCGTGCAGCACCTTTTTCAGGGTGTGGAAGATCTCGGCGCCGTATCGCAGCGCTTCCGAGATGCTCGGCGCGCCCACGGGCATGATCATGAATTCCTGCAGGTCGACGCTGTTGTCCGCATGGGCGCCGCCGTTGATGATGTTCATCATCGGCACCGGCATGGTGAAGGCCTTGTCGTCCTGATTCAGATAGCGGTAGAGCGGCAGATCCAGGGCGGCCGCGGAGGCCTTGGCTGCGGCCAGGGATACGGAGAGCAGCGCGTTGGCGCCCAGATTCGCCTTGTTGGGCGTGCCATCCAGGTCGATCATGATGCGATCAAGCTCGGCCTGCTCGCGTGCGTCCTTGCCCACCAGGGCATCGCGAATGGCCCGGTTGACGTTGTCCACCGCCTTGAGCACACCCTTGCCGCCGTAGCGACGCGCATCGCCATCACGCAGCTCGATGGCTTCACGGGAGCCGGTGGAGGCGCCGGAAGGCACCGCGGCACGACCGATGGCGCCGCCGGCCAGAATGACGTCGGCCTCGACGGTGGGATTGCCGCGGGAGTCGATGATTTCCCGGGCGCGCACGTCAACGATCTGGGTTTTGTTCTGAGACATGAAAACTCCGTAGTCCTGTTTATTGCTTTTTGACTTTTCCCGATGGGCTTGCGCCCGTTCCCGCGCATCCGCGCGTGAACCTGTTCAGATTTTAGCTTCGGCGAATCCCCGCGCTTTCACGACATCGTCGATCTGCTTCAAGGTTTCCAGCAGTTCTCCCAGGCGATCCAGCGGCCAGGAGTTGGGGCCGTCACTGAGCGCCTGGTCCGGTCTGGGGTGTGTCTCCATGAAAATGCCGGCAATACCGCTGGCCACCGCGGCGCGCGCAAGTACCGGCACGAATTCGCGCTGGCCGCCGGAGCTGCTGCCCTGCCCGCCCGGCTGCTGCACCGAGTGGGTGGCGTCAAACACCACCGGGCAGCCGGTCTCGCGCATGATGGCCAGGCCGCGCATGTCGGAAACCAGGGTGTTGTAGCCGAAGGACACGCCGCGCTCGCACACCATGATCTGGTCGTTGCCCACTTCGCGGGCCTTCTCCACCACGTTGCGCATATCCCAGGGCGCCAGGAACTGGCCCTTTTTGATGTTCACCGGCTTGCCCTGGCGCGCCACGGCCTGGATGAAATTGGTCTGGCGGCACAGGAATGCGGGGGTCTGCAGCACGTCGACCACTGCGGCGACCTCGTCCAGCGGCGTGTCTTCATGCACGTCGGTGAGCACCGGCAGCTTGAGTTCCGTACGGACCATCTCAAGGATGCGCAGGCCCTGCTCCAACCCCGGGCCGCGGAAACTCCTGGAGGAGGTGCGGTTGGCCTTATCGTAGGAGGCCTTGAACACGTAAGGAATACCGAGGGCTTCGGTGATTTCCTGAATTGTGCCGGCGATTTGCAGCACCAGGTCCTCGCTCTCGATGACGCAAGGACCGGCGATGAGGAAGAGAGGCTTGTCGAGACCGACCCGATGGCCGCACAGGTTCATCGATCGAGGCGCTCTTTCTGCTCCCGGGCTGCCTTCACGAAACCGGTGAACAGCGGATGACCGTCACGGGGCGTGGAAGTGAACTCCGGGTGGAACTGGCAGGCGATGAACCAGGGATGGTCCGCGATTTCGATCACCTCCACCAGACTGTCGTCCATGGAGGTACCCGTGACCTTGAGGCCGGCGGCGACCAGCTTGTCGCGGTAACCGTTGTTGAATTCGTAGCGATGGCGATGACGTTCGACGATCACGTCCTTGCCGTAAATGGCATGCACACGGGAGCCTTCCGCCAGCCGGCATTGCTGGCCGCCGAGGCGCATGGTGCCGCCCAGGTCGGAGCTCGCGGTGCGCTTCTCCACCGTACCTTCTGCGGTGGTCCATTCCGTGATCATGGCGATCACCGGATGCGGGCTGTCCTGGCGGAACTCGGTGCTGTGCGCACCTTCCAGGCCTGCCACGTCGCGGGCGTATTCGATCACCGCCACCTGCATGCCCAGGCAGATGCCCAGGTAAGGGATCTTGTTCTCGCGGGCATAACGTACCGTGCGGATCTTGCCTTCCACGCCGCGCTCGCCGAAGCCGCCGGGCACCAGGATCGCATCCATGCCCTCGAGCACGTCGGTGCCGTGCCTCTCGATTTCCTCGGAATCCACGTAAACGATTTTCACCTTGGTGCGGCTGTGAATACCGGCGTGAATGAGGGCTTCGGACAGCGACTTGTAGGACTCGGTGAGATCCACGTACTTGCCCACCATGGCGATGGTCACCTGCCCGGTGGGATGGGCCAGGGCTTCCACCACGTTTTCCCACTCGGTGAGATTGGCGGCCGGGGCCTCGAGGCGGAGCTTGTCCACCACGATGTCGTCCAGGCGCTGCGAATGCAGGCGCACCGGAATCTTGTAGATGGTGTCCACGTCCTCGAGGCCGATGACGGCGCGCTCTTCCACGTTGGTGAACAGCGCGATCTTGCGCTTTTCGTCCTCGGGCAGCGGGCGGTCGGAACGGCACACCAGGATGTCGGGCTGAATACCGATGGAACGCAGTTCCTTCACGGAATGCTGCGTGGGCTTGGTCTTCAGCTCGCCTGCGGTGGGGATGTAGGGCAGCAGGGTCAGGTGCATATAGAGCACGTTATCGTGCCCCAGCTCCACGCCCATCTGACGGATGGTCTCCAGAAACGGCAGGGACTCGATGTCACCGACCGTGCCGCCGATCTCCACCATGGCCACATCGTAACCTTCGGCGCCGGCCTTGATGCAGCGCTTGATCTCGTCGGTGATGTGCGGGATGACCTGCACCGTGCCGCCGAGATAATCGCCGCGACGCTCCTTGCGGATGACGTTTTCGTAAATGCGACCGGTGGTGAAGTTGTTGCGCTTCGTCATGGTGGTGCGGACGAAACGCTCGTAGTGACCGAGATCCAGGTCGGTCTCCGCACCGTCTTCGGTGACGAACACCTCGCCGTGCTGGAACGGGCTCATGGTGCCCGGATCCACGTTGATGTAAGGGTCCAGCTTCAGCAGGGTGACCTTGAGGCCACGTGCTTCAAGGAGGGCGGCAAGCGAGGCGGAGGCGATGCCCTTCCCGAGAGAAGAAACGACACCACCCGTAATGAAAACGTACTTGGTCATCAAGTCTGGCTTCGGAAAAGACGGGAAGGACTAACCTGGGTTTCCGGCAGTGCTGTTCATTGTGTCGGAAATCCGGGCTAAGGCGCGGGGCCCGACAAATTGTCGTTGTTTTCGCCTTTGGTTTCAATGCCAAACGGCTGCCAAAGCGGCATCCATCCCATTTCACCCGCCGGCGCGGCGAAATCGGCGCAAATCCATCGGCCGGCCACCGCCGCCAGTTGTCCGTCCACATACAGCAGCGGCGTGCGTTCGCGCACCCAGGGCGGAACACCCGCGTCCTGCCACAGTTTCTTGAGACGCTGGTGATGGCGACGACCCACCGGGCGACAGCGTTCCCCGGTCGCGCCGAAGCGCACTACCAGGGCCTTGCCCTGCAACCCGTTGGACAGGCCGCCGGCCACGGCCCCGGCGGTCAGTGTCCCGAGACCGGACACCGCAAGGGGCGCCTGGCCGTTCCACGGCAGTGCGTTCTCAGGGACCGCCGGGAGGGGTGGAAACACGAACAGGGTATCGCGATAGCGACGTGCCTCCGCTCCCTGCCAACTCACCTGTGGCGTGGCGTCGGCGCGCGCGTTCACCACTTCGTCGAGAATGCGCTGCAGTCTTGCCGCATCGGGCACCGCCAGGCCGCGGACGCGAATCCAGTGGCGGATCAGGTTGCGGGCACGCGCTTGTGAGAGCGCCCGCAAACCCGTTACCGACAGGCCCTGGTCGGACCCGAGACGCTGCCCATCCTCGGCCGCCAGTTCATCCAACAGTTGCGCGGCCTCGGCCTGGTGTTCGCTGGCACGCACGATCACCTGGGCTGCCGCGGGCCAACGGGTCAGCAGCGGCGGCAGAATGTCATGGCGCAGGAAGTTGCGATCGAAGCCGGTGTCGAAGTTGCTTGGGTCGTCGATCCAGTGCAGGTCGGCCCGCTGCGCGTAGTCACACAGTTCGCGCCGTGGGAAATGCAGCAGCGGCCTGGCCAGGTGCGCCGGCCCAAAACGGGTACATACAGGCATGGCCGCCAGTCCCCGCGGCCCCGCGCCGCGAAGCAGTTGCAACAGGAAGGTCTCGGCCTGGTCTTCACGGTGGTGGGCGGTCAACAGCACGTCACCGGTCTGCACGACAGCGCGTAACGCCTGATAGCGCGCGTGCCGGGCCGCCGCTTCACGGCTCTCCCCCGGTTGCGGTTGGGCGTTCACCTTGAGGACCTGCAAGGGAATTTGCCACTCAGCACATTGTTCCGCGCAACGACGCGCCCACTGCGTGGCATCGGCCTGCAGCCCGTGATCCACATGGATGGCGAGCACGGGGGTGGCAAGCCGCTCGCGAAGGGAGCACAGGGCATGCAGCAGCACGGTGGAATCACAGCCGCCACTGTAAGCGACCAGATAGCGCTGCGCCGGCGGAAGCCGGCGCAGCAGAGGCAGGAGTTCGGACGCTTCGAAGGCCATGGGAGTTTTCCGCGGGATTTGTTTACCGCGGCATCCCACATCATGCCTCGGCGAAGTTACCGTAGCCCATGAGCCGGCGATAGCGCTGATCCACCAGCTTGTCCAGCGGGGTTTTGGACAGCAAATCCAGGCTCTCCAGCAGGGCGTCCTTAACGTTGCGGGCAGCGGCGGCAGGATCGCGATGAGCGCCGCCGAGCGGTTCGGGAATGACGCGATCGATCAGACCCAGTTCCTTGAGGCGGCCCGAGGTGATACCCAGGGATTCGGCGGCTTCGGGCGCCTTGTCGGCGCTCTTCCACAGAATGGACGCGCACCCTTCCGGGGAAATCACGGAATACGTGCTGTATTCCAGCATCATCACCCGATCGCCCACACCAATGGCCAGCGCGCCGCCGGAACCACCCTCGCCCACCACCGTGCAAACGATGGGGGTCTTGAGCCGCGACATGATAAACAGGTTGCGGGCGATGGCTTCACTCTGGCCACGTTCCTCCGCACCGACGCCCGGATACGCACCCGGCGTGTCGATGAAGGTGACGATAGGCAAGCTGAACTTCTCCGCCATCTGCATCAGACGCAGGGCCTTGCGATAGCCCTCGGGCCGCGGCATGCCGAAGTTGCGGTAAATTTTCTGCCTGGTGTCGCGGCCCTTCTGCTGGCCGATCACCATCACCGGCTGACCGTCGAGGCGCGCCAGGCCACCCACAATCGACGGATCGTCGGCATAGGCGCGGTCACCGTGCAGTTCTTCGAAGTCGGTGAACAGGTGCGGGATGTAGTCGAGCGTGTACGGCCGCTGGGGATGGCGCGCCAACTGGGCGATCTGCCAGGGCTTGAGATTGGCGAAGATGCTCTCGGTCAGGCTGCGGCTCTTGCCTTCCAGACGCGCGATCTCTTCGCTGATGTTGATCTCGTTGTCATCGCCCACGTAACGCAGCTCTTCGATCTTGGCTTCCAGCTCAGCGATCGGCTGCTCGAAATCGAGAAAATTCAGGTTCATGTTCTGGTTATTGGTTTGGCGGAAATCGGCGGGAAACCGCCATACGTGGGCCGGGATTCTACTATCAAGGCCTTCACCTGTATACCGGAGCCCCCGCCCTTGCGGGCCCGGCGCCCGGTTCTAAGGTAAGGAGGAGACCTTCCAAAAGGGATACCCGTGGAATCGCGCGCCACTCCACCGACCAACGCCGTGGTGCTGTTCGCGGGCCAGGTGATGGCGGATTGGCAGGGGCGCCACGGCGGCGCGCCCCGCTGGAAAGTGGAAGGCGGCTTCCTCGAGGTGGTGCCCGGCGCCGGCGACATCATGACCCGGGTCACATTTCGCGATTTCTTCCTGCACCTCGAATTCCGTTGCCCTGACATGCCGCGGGCCCGCGGACAGGATCGCGCAAACAGCGGTGTGTATTTGCAGGGACGTTATGAGTTGCAGATCCTCGATTCCTGGCGCGTAAAAAAGCCGGCGACGGATGATTGTGGCGCTGTTTACGGCATTGCCGCACCGCTGGCAAATGCGAGCAAAGCCCCTTCCGCATGGCAAATCTTCGAAGTGGCCTTCCGCGCCCCCCGCGAGACGCCCCAGGGCATCGAGGCCGCGCGCATCACCGTGTTCCACAACGGCCTGGTCATCCACAACAACATCGCCATCCCCGCCCCCACCCCGGGCGCCCTCGACGAAAAAATCCTCGCC
Organism: Gammaproteobacteria bacterium; assembly: GCA_041687015.1. Taxonomy (GTDB): domain Bacteria; phylum Pseudomonadota; class Gammaproteobacteria; order Thiohalomonadales; family Thiohalomonadaceae; genus JALOAT01. The sequence goes on along the minus strand of JAWLCT010000005.1, from coordinate 62,822 downwards.
CCCGGTCCCCTGCTACTCCAGGACCACGGCTCACCGGTAGCCTTCCGCCGCATCTGGATTGTGCCGCTGGCGGAGGGCGCTTGAGAGAAGCGGGAGAGGAAGAGGAAAAATGAACCACGGAGGCCACGGAGGGCCACGGAGGAAGACGAGTGTTGCAGGAAAGCTCATGACTGCGATCAGATGAAAAAATTCTTGCTCCGTGGCCTCCGTGGTAACTCTTTTTCACACGTCCCAGGCGCTGGCGCCCTGCCGCGACAGGAACTGCACAGATTGAAACTTTCTTCCCTCCGTGGCCTCCGTGGTTACTCTTCTTCTCCCCTCACGCCGCCGCCGAAGCCGCACGGCGGTCGCCGTATTCGAGGCGGACGTTTTCTTCACCCAGCAGGTGGCGGAGGCGTTGCAGTAGTTCCTGGGCGGGGCGGACGTTCCAGGCTTCGCCGAGGTCGATGGGGGTTTGCGCGCTCTGGTTGCGGTAGTGCACGCGGATGGGGCAGCGGCCTTCGCGGAAAGGCGCCAGGGTCTTTTCCAGTGACGGCAACAGACCGTTGCCGGCACGGCTGTGATCCAGGCGCAGCACGATGCGGCGCGCGTAGCGCTCGCGGGCCTGATCCATTTCGTAGATCTCGGTGGCCTGCATGCGCAGCCCGCCGCTGTATTCGTCGATGTTGACTTCGCCTTCCACCACCAGCACGCGATCCTTCACCAGTTGATCGCGGAAGCGCTGGTAGGCCTCGGCGAAGGCGGCGATCTCGATGCGGCCGCTGCGATCGTCCAGGGTGACGAACCCCATGCGATCGCCGCGCTTGTTCTGCATGGTGCGCACGCCCACCACCAGGCCCGCCACCACCACGCTCTGTTTGCGCTGGGGTTTCAGATCGGCGATGCGGCAGGAAGTGAAGCGCTTGAGTTCATCCAGGAACTGGTTGATGGGGTGACCGGTGAGATAGAGGCCGAGGGTCTCCTTCTCGCCCTGCAGGCGAAAATCTTCCTCCCACTCGGGCACGGGATCGTAGCTAGCCGGGCTGTCCACCAGCACGGCGCTGTCGAAGCCGAACAGATCGGCCAGGCCCGCTTCGCTGTTCTTGCTGTCCTGCTCGGCCAGCTTCAGGGCCTGGGGCAGCGCCGCCATGAGGGTGGCGCGATTGGCACCCAGGCCGTCCAGCGCGCCGGCGCGGATCAGGGCTTCCAGCACGCGACGATTCGCCTTCTTCAGATCGATGCGGCGGCAAAAGTCAAACAGGTCGCGGAACGGACCCTTCGCCAGGCGTTCCTCCACGATGCCGGCAATGGCCTGCTCGCCCACGCCCTTGATGGCGCCGAGGCCGTAGACGATGGCGCCGTCGCGGACCGTGAACTTGTGCGCGCTGGTGTTCACACTGGGCGGTACCACATCGAGGCCCATGGCGCGGCACTCCTCGATGAGGGTCACCACCTTGTCGGTGTTGTCCATGTCCGCCGACAGCACGGCGGCCATGAACGCCGCCGGGTAATGGGCCTTGAGCCACATGGTCTGGTAGGAGACCAGGGCATAGGCGGCGGAGTGCGATTTGTTGAAACCGTAGCCCGCGAACTTCTCCATCAAGTCGAACAACGCGCCGGCCTTGTCCAGGTCGAAGCCCAGCTTGCCCGCGCCTTCCAGGAAGATGCTGCGCTGCTTGGCCATCTCCTCGGGCTTTTTCTTGCCCATGGCGCGGCGCAGCAGGTCGGCGCCGCCCAGGGTGTAGCCGCCCACCACCTGGGAGATCTGCATGACCTGTTCCTGGTAGACGATGACGCCATAGGTGGGCGCGAGGATCGCCTCCAGTTCCGGGAACGGAAATTCCACGGCGGCGCGGCCGTGCTTGCGGTTGATGAAGTCGTCCACCATGCCCGATTCCAGCGGACCGGGACGGAACAGGGCCACCAGGGCGATGATGTCCTCGAAGCAGTCCGGCTGCAGGCGGCGGATCAAGTCCTTCATGCCGCGGGATTCCAGCTGGAACACCGCGGTGGTCTGACAGGCCTTGAGCAAGTCGTAGGAGGGCTTGTCGTTCAGCGGGATGGCGCTGATGTCGATCTTTTCACCGCTGGCCTGCTCGATGTTCTGCAGGGCCCAGTCGATGATGGTGAGGGTGCGCAGGCCGAGGAAGTCGAACTTCACCAGACCCACGGATTCCACGTCGTTCTTGTCGAACTGGGTCACCACGTTGTGGCCGCCCGGTTCGCAATACAGCGGCGCGAAATCGGTGAGCTGGGAGGGCGCGATCACCACGCCACCCGCGTGCTTGCCGGCGTTGCGGGTGATGCCCTCCAGTTGCAGCGCCATGTCGATGAGGGCGTGGACGTCGTCCTCCTTCTCGTAGCGCTCGCGCAACTGCTCCTCTTTTTTCAGCGCGTCGTCGAGGGTGATGCCCAGCTCGAAGGGAATGAGTTTGGCGATCTGGTCCACGAAACCGTAGGGGTAACCCATGACGCGGCCCACGTCGCGCACCACCGCCTTCGCCGCCATGGTGCCGTAGGTGATGATCTGCGAGACCTTCTCGCGCCCGTAGTGCTCCGCCACGTAGTCGATGACCCGATCGCGGCCTTCCATGCAGAAGTCCACGTCGAAGTCGGGCATGGACACGCGCTCGGGATTGAGGAAGCGCTCGAACAGCAGGTCGTAGGGGAGCGGATCCAGATCGGTGATCATCAGCGCGTAGGCCACCAGCGAGCCGGCGCCCGAACCGCGCCCCGGCCCCACCGGAATGCCGTTGCGCTTGGCCCACTGGATGAAGTCCGCGACGATGAGGAAGTAGCCCGGGAACCCCATCTGGATGATGACGTTCAGCTCGATCTCCAGGCGCTCGTCGTAGGGCTTGCGCTTCTCGGCGAAGTCCGGCGCGGCCGGATCGAACAGCTTTGCCAGGCGCCGCTCCAGCCCTTCCCTGGCCTCGCGCCGGAAGAACTCGTCCATGGTCATACCTTCCGGCACCGGGAAGTCCGGCAGGAAGTATTTGCCCAGGGTCAGTTCCACATTGCAGCGCCGGGCGATCTCCACCGTGTTCTCGATGGCTTCGGGGATGTCGGCGAACAGCTCGGCCATTTCCTCCGGTGAACGCAGGTACTGCTGCTCCGAATAGCGGCGCGGACGGCGGGGATCGTCCAGGGTGCGCCCGTCATGAATGCAAACCCGCGCCTCGTGGGCTTCGAATTCCTCGGACTTCAGGAAACGCACGTCGTTGGTGGCCACCACCGGGACGTCCATCATGGCCGCGAGGCCCACCGCCTCATGCAGGTAGTCCTCTTCGCCGGGCCGACCGGTGCGAGTGAGCTCCAGGTAGTAGTTGTCACCGAACAGGCGCAGCCAATCCGTCAGTGCGTCGGCGGCCCTGTCCCGGTGACCGGCCAACAAGGCACTCCCCACGTCGCCCTCCCTGCCGCCCGAGAGGGCGATGAGGCCTTCCACGCTGCCCTTGAGCCACTCCCGTTGCAGGATGGGTATACCGCGCTGCTGGCCCTCGGTGTAGCAGCGCGACACCAGGCGGGAAAGATTCAGGTAGCCCCCCTTGTCCTTGCACAACAACACCAGGCGGTGCGGCTGTGCCGGGTCCTGGGGGTTTTCCAGCCAGAGATCACTGCCCACGATGGGCTTGACCCCGGCCCCCTGGGCCGCCTTATAGAATTGCACCAGAGCGAACAGATTGCTTTGGTCGGTGATGGCGACGGCAGGCATCCCCACGGCGGCTGCCGCCTTGACCAGGGGTTTGACGCGGACGGTGCCGTCCACCAGTGAGTATTCGGTATGGACGCGGAGGTGAACGAAGGTGGGTTGCATGGGGGGCGAAATTACCCAAGGGGGAGGGAAGGAACAAGTCTTGACAGCCAATCCTTCTGAAACGGCATATCTTAGCGATATGGTTGGCTACTCGCGTTTACGCCCGGCCCTGCTTGCGCTGCCGCTCATTCTGGGGGCTTGCGGGACCCTGCCGAACAACCGGGGTTGGGGCGAAGACGCCACCCTGGATCCTGGTCACAATCGCTTTAGCCGGGCTGCGGAACGGGCCGCCGGCGATCCCGGCACCTGGATCCCGGCCCTGGCGGCGGTAGTGATGGTGGTCTCCGGTGCAGACACCCGGGCTTCCGAGTGGGCGCGCGACAACACACCGGTGTTCGGCTCCGGGCACAATGCCTCCGTCGTCTCGGACGACCTGCGCGATTACACCAACGTCGGCATGTTCGCCACGGCGCTGATGGCCCCCAGCGGCCCCTCGGACGAATGGCTTGAGAACAAGGGTCGTGGCCTGGCCGTCGAGGCGGGTGCCGTGCTGGCCACGATCGGCACCACCAACCTGCTCAAACGCACGGTGGGGCGGGAGCAGCCCGAAAAGCAGGGCAACGAAAGCTTCACCTCCAATCACGCCACCGAACCTTTCGCCCGCGCCGCCCTGGTGCGCCGCAACACCGATTGGCTGGGCATGCCCCCTTGGGCCGAGACCCTGGTGGACACCAGCTTCTACCTGATGGCTGCGGGCAGTGCGTGGGCACGTGTGGAGGCGGGTTTGCACTATCCGTCCGATCAGTTCGCCGGAGCGGCTATCGGCAATTTCATTGCCCTGTTCGTGCATGATGCGTTTTTGGGGCTGAACGATGATCAGAGTGGGGTTTCGGCTCAGGTCGAACCGGCGCCGATGGTCAGTTTTTATTTGCGGTGGTGAGGGATTCGCTCCCGGGTTTGCAGTGCTGTTTGGGCTTGGTTTGTTCAAAGATGGGCTGCGCCCGAAGATTGGTTTAGGCGGGGGGTTTCGCCCCTCCGACGAGGTACTTTTCTTTGCCCGGCCAAAGAAAAGTACCCGAAAGAAGGGTGGCCCGGCGCGCGGGAGCGAAGCGGCTTTGACGGAGACGGGCCAGCCAGTGACCGCGATTCGCAGAGGCATAACCGGGCCACCTCGTGTCCGCTCCCGCACCTGGCCTGTCGGCCCGCGTCGCAGCCACACGCCCACAGCGCAGAACGTCAAACGTTCGTCAGGTGTTCTTCTTTTCTTGCTTTGGCGCGTAGCGCCTTCCAGAGCGAGCGTCAGCGAGCGGTCTTCGGGTCCCGTATGGCTCGCCGAGCAATGCAGCCCAAGGCGGAAATAGCCCGAAGGGGACGCGCCAGGGATGGCGCGTCGTCTGCATGCGGGGCAAGGATGCCC
>JAWLCT010000005.1:21026-57569 GCA_041687015.1 Gammaproteobacteria bacterium | reverse complement strand
GAACCCCGAAGGGGCGAGCCATCCGGGCGGCCTTTCTTTTGGTGACTTTTCTTTGGCCGGGCAAAGAAAAGTTACCCGACGCAGGGGGACGGAATCCCCCGTCTAGATAATCTTCGGGCGAAGCCCAACCTCAGATAACCCAGCCCAAACAGCACTGCAGGGCCCGGCGCGCAGAAATCACCCGGGTAAGCGTCTTAAACAATATTCGGCCATAGCCTTCCTCAGATAACCACGCCAAACACAACCCCCGAAGCCCAGGTCCCGCCTTTTCCCCCCACCGGACCACTGAGCCGCGCAAAATGGTCGCCGACAGCACCCACGCCTGAAAAGCCGAACCCCACTCACTCCCAATGCCCCTCAAACAACGGCTTCACCGGATTCCTGCTCCTGCGCAAGCGCAGATCCGTGAAAATCTCAGCGCTGGCCGCGGATTCGTCCTCAGCACCAAACTCCGTTCCCAACGCCTTCTTCACGTCATCACCGGCACCGATAAGCACGAACTCCGTGCCGGCATAGTCGAGCAGCTCGGGGGGATCCGGGTCGGCGAAACGCCGGTTGCGGAACTTCTCCATCAGCGACTTCGGCAACGCCGCCTTCTGTCCGGCGCGCAGGCCCGCGCGCTTCGGTGATGGTTTGCCGGGATTTTTCACACTGATGACGTAGCTGGCCTCGTCGTTGATGTTCAGTTCGTCCTGCACCTCACGCGGGTGTTTCGGAAGTTCGAGCACATAGGCGAAATGTGCATGACCATCATGACGCACGATGCCGTAAACACCCTCGCCCGCCGCGCGCGCCGGCGGTACTTCGCGGGTGCCGCGGGTTTTGGTGCGATAGGTTCCTCCTTCCAGATCATCGCGCAATGCGGTGGGGTCGCGCTCCACGCGATCCACGAAGGCCCAGTACTTCTCACCGCCGTGCTGCACGTCAGGCAGGCGTTTCCGGCCAAGCACCACAAGGCGGTACACACGCTTTCCATGTGGACTCAGCACCATGAAAAAACGCTGGATGTCTTCCACACTTTCGGGTTCGGCCTCTTCCTCCGCACCCACCACGCGTGGCCGGTATAGAAAGTACACATCACCTTCTTCAATGACCTCGACCATGGTCAGCACCTCACGATGCTCTCACGCAAAACCATAAGCAAAGTATAGGCAGCGCGTCTTCGTGGCCGTTGGTCATGGAAAAACAACGATCTGAAACTAAAGTTCATTGCACGTCTGACGGGTTTGCAGAAAGGATCCCATGCCCTCTCTGGTACTCATTACGGGCGGTGCCGGTTTCATCGGTTCCCATGTCGCTGACCGCTTGCTTGCTCGCGGCTACCGCGTGCGCGTGCTCGATGCCCTGCTGCCGCAGGTGCACGGCCCGGATCCCATTCGTCCCGCCTATTTGAATCCCGACGTGGAACTTCAAGTGGGCGATGTGCGCGATCCTGACGCAGTGCGCCGGGCGCTCGATGGTGTGGAGGCCGTGTTTCATTTCGCCGCCCGCGTGGGTGTCGGCCAAAGCATGTACCGCGTGGCCGACTACACAGACCACAACGCGCGCGGCACGGCCGTGCTCATGGAAGCGCTGGTGGAACACCCGCTGCAACGCCTGGTGGTCGCATCGAGCATGAGCATCTATGGCGAGGGGCGTTACCGTTGCGCCGACGGAGGTATCACCGACAGGGCCAGGCGCGATGATGCACAACTGCGCAGCGCGCGCTGGGACCCGCTGGGACCAGACGGCCAGCCTTTAGTGCCCTTGCCGACGCCGGAGGACAAACTCCCCGCCTTGTCCTCCGTTTATGCCCTGTCAAAGTTCGACCAGGAAGTCATGAGCCTGGTGCTGGGCAGTGCCTATGGCATACCGACCACAGCCCTGCGTTTCTTCAACGTCTATGGCGAACGCCAGGCACTCTCGAATCCCTACACGGGCGTCCTTGCCATTTTTGCGGCACGCCTGCTCAACGGCCGGCCACCGCAGGTTTTCGAAGACGGCGAACAGCGCCGTGACTTCATCAGTGTGCATGACGTGGCCGAGGCCTGCGTGCTTGCGCTCGAACGTCCTGGGGCGGTGGGTGAGGTGTTCAACATCGGCAGCGGCGCGAGCATTACCGTGCGCGCCATTGCGGAACGCGTGGCGAATGCCCTCGGTGTTGATATTGCGCCCGAGATCACCGGTCGCTTCCGCAGCGGCGATATCCGCCATTGCTTCGCCGATACGAGCAAAGCCCGCGAGCGCCTTGGTTTCGTCGCCCAGATGCGGCTGGAGGACGGTATCACGCAGCTCGCCGCATGGCTCGCCACGCAATCTGCGGAAGATCATTTCTCCGAGGCTGCCGAGGAACTCCGCCTGCGAGGCCTCTCGGCATGATGGCCACCGAAGCCTACGGCGTGGCGGAACGCTTCCGGCCAGGTGACTACGCGCGCGCCGATCGTGTCGTTGCGGATTTGGAACGCCTTGGCGTGCGGCGTATGCGCACTGCCCTCCTGCCTCAGGATTTGGCCAGCGCACACGGGCGGGCCTGGGTTGAGTGGCTGCTCGCCGCACTCGCGGGCAAAGCCGAATTGCTGGTCTGTCTGGCCTGCTCCCACGCCACCGACGCACACCGCGATGCGGAGAATTACATCGGATTCGTGGACGATGTGCTGGGCAACTACTCCCCTTACATCTCCGCGGTCGAGCTGACGGCCTCACCGCGCCCCGGCGAACGTGACCCGCGTCTGGATCCCGCCAGTGGCCCCCACAGCGAAGCGTTCGCCCAGGTCATCGAGCGGATACAGGATCGGGGCAAGCGGGTCGTGCTCGCGGGCACTCCGCCCCACCACATCGGCTGGCTGGAACTGTTCGGTGCCCGTGGCCTGTTACGGGACGTGGATGCGATCAGTCTTCAGGGTTACCCCGCGCCGGGTGATTTGGGTGGACATTTCTGGCCGAGGCACATCGACCGGTTACGCGCCCTCCTCATTCGCCACGGCAGTCCTGCCGAATTGTGGCTCACTGAAGCGGGTTATGCCGGTCCTGAGCACGACGAGCATGGGCGCCTCAGTGCATTCATCGAAGCACTCGACGCCCCGGCGCAGCGCGTGTACTGGACATGTACTCGTGGCACGGAAACGGCCGCGGCAGACGCCGCCGCGCTCCGTCCCGGCGAACGGGCGGGCCTGCTCGGCCGCATGCTTGCCAACGGCGGACCGGCCGCCGTGCGCGAGCTCGCCGCTGCCGCAGCCAAGGGTTTGCGGCGCAACGGGCGCAGCGTCAATGTCATTACGGGTGGCGCAGGATTCATCGGCACCAACCTGGCGGCACGCCTGCTTGGCGAAGGCAAACGTGTGCGCATTGTCGACAACCTGGCGCGTGCCGGCACTGAAACCAATTTGAAATGGTTGCTCGATCGTTTCGGCGATCAGGTCGAATTCCTGCTGGCGGACATGCGCGATGCCGACACGCTGGCCGAGGCCACGTCCGATGCCGAGGCGGTGTTTCATTTCGCCGCCCAGGTGGCCGTCACCACCAGCCTCACCGCACCGCTGCACGATTTGGAGGTCAACGGCCGCGGCACCCTGAATCTGCTCGAAGCCTTGCGCATGCATCCGACCCCGCCGCCGCTGTTGTTCACCTCGACCAACAAGGTGTACGGCGGCCTGGAAGGCATCGATTTCCAACTCCAGGGCTGTCGCTATGCCCCCACTGATCCCGAGCTGGCTCGCACCGGCGTGGGGGAATCGCGCCCGTTGTCATTCTGCAGTCCGTACGGTTGTTCCAAGGGCGCTGCCGATCAGTACGTGCTCGATTACGCGCGCACCTTCGGCCTGCGCACGGTCGTGTTGCGCATGAGCTGTATCTACGGTCCCCACCAATTCGGCAACGAGGACCAAGGCTGGGTGGCCCATTTCGTCCGTCAGGCTGCCTCGGGCGAACCCATCAACATCTACGGTGACGGCCGCCAGGTGCGCGATGTGTTGTTCGTGGACGACCTGCTGGATGCCATGCGTGCCGTTGTGACGCACATCGACACCGTCAGTGGCCAGGCGTTCAACATCGGCGGTGGCCCGGAGAACACGCTTTCCTTGCTGGAACTGGTCGATCTTCTCACCGACATGACCGGCCGCGCGCCGGTGCTGCATTTCGAGGACTGGCGTGCCAGCGATCAGCGTTGGTATGTCTCCGACAGTTCCCGTTTTGCCGCTGCCACCGGCTGGCGCCCGCGGGTCGGCGTCAACGAGGGCCTGGCACGGCTGTGGCGCTGGGTTTCGGACGCCACCAGGACGTCCACACAACGAGCCGCCTGTACCGCTGTGACGCAAGGGAGACTCGTGCCATGAAATATGCCCTGGTGAATCCCCCCTGGGACTTCACCGGCAGCATTTATTTCGGCTGCCGTGACCCGCATCTGCCGTTGGAATTCGGCTATTCGCGCGCGTTACTCACGCGCGAAGGTCACGACGTGCTGTTGGTCGATGCATCCATCGAAGGGCTGGACATGGAAGCGGTGCGTGACCGGGTGAAACACTTCGGTCCCGACATCACCGTCATCACTACTGCACCCACCTACCTGTTCTGGCGCTGCCCGCCGCCGGAGCTCCGCTCGCCATTGCGTGCGTGCCATGCGCTGCGTGACGTGTCGCCGGTGCTGGTCGCCGTCGGGCCCCATGGTTCCACCACGCCTCATGCCACCTTGACGAAACTCCCCGTGGATGCCGTCGTCATGGGTGAGTGCGAGGAAGTCTTGCCGCGCCTTGCGGGCGACTGGCGGGGCGTGATGGGCCTCGCCTACCGCAAGAGCAATGGCGTCGTCGTGCAGGGCGGCCCTCAAGCCGCAGGGTTTGACAATCTCCCCGTGTTGCACTGGGAAAGTCACTTTCTCCACGAACACCATCATCATCGTTTCGACGAGCCGCGTGTCGGACTCGGCGCCGAGATGGAGGCTTCACGCGGCTGTCCATACGCCTGCAGCTTCTGTGCAAAGGACAATTTTCGCGACGCATTTCGCCGCCGTCCTCTCGCCAATGTGCTCGCGGAAATCGATGCACTGATTCAGCAGGGCGTCGGATACGTGTACTTCGTGGATGAGATCTTCCTGCCCCAACCTGACCTTCTCGAAGCGCTGGTCGACCGCCCGGTAAATTTCGGCATCCAGACACGCATTGATTTGTGGAAGCCCGACATGCTCGACCTGTTGGGCCACGCCGGCTGCGTGTCCATCGAGGCGGGGATCGAAAGCGTGTCCGATCTCGGGCGCCTGTTGCTGAACAAGAACTGCAAACTCGACGCCGACGCGCTGCGCGCCCGTTTGCTGCACGCGCGTCGCACGGTGCCCTTCGTGCAGGCCAGTCTGCTCGACTCCGGGGTGGACGACAGTACGGCAGTGGAAGAATTCCGGCAGTCCTTGCTCGGCCAAGGTGTATGGGTCAACAAGCCCGTGCCGATGTTTCCTTACCCTGGTTCGCCCGGCTATACCGAAATCTGGGGCCCGCCGGATGACCACGCCTGGGAGCGCGCCCACGAGCACTACCTCGGCCAGTTCAGCCGCTTCAGCGACATCCAGGACGAACGCCCGCTGCCGCTTGCCCGTTTGGAGCGTCTCGATTCATGACGTGTTCGAAACGCGGAGGCGCGGAGGACCCGGAGTCTCATTTCGTGGATGGATGCCCCTTCACCCGAAAAATGTTGCGGCAGTTCTGCTGAAGATGGATTTTCTCCGCGTGCTCCGCGTCTCCGCGCTCTCCGCGTCCACCCCCCAGGCTGGGAACCGCACCGTATGAAAATCGCCCTGTTCTGTCACTCCCTGCGCTCAGACTGGAATCACGGGAACGCTCACTTTCTGCGTGGGGTGGTCACCGAACTGACACGACGTGGGCACACGGTTCATGTGTTCGAACCCCGCAACGCCTGGAGTTTCGTCAACCAGGCCCGTGAGGATCCTCACGTGCTGGAACGGCTGCACGCTGCGTATCCGTTGCTGCGCACGGAACCTTACGATCCCGCGCATCCCGAGCTGGAACGCCGCCTCGAGGATATGGACCTGGTGCTGGTGCACGAATGGAACGATCACGCGTTGGTGGCGCGCATCGGGCATCACCGCGCACACCACGGGGGGTATCGGCTCCTTTTTCACGACACCCACCACCGTTCGGTAAGCGAACCGCACAGCATCGACCGGTATGACCTGTCGCACTACGACGGAGTGCTCGCCTTCGGAGCCGCCCTCCGGGAGCGCTATTTGGAACACGGCTGGGCCGAACGCGTATGGGTCTGGCACGAGGCGGCCGACCCCCGTGTCTTCCGGCCGCTGGCTTACGACGAAGGAGAGCGCCGTGAATTGGTGTGGATTGGCAACTGGGGCGATGACGAACGCACCTCGGAACTGCACGAATTCCTTTTCGATCCCGCCGCCGCGCTGAAACTGCGTTGCCGCGTGCACGGCGTCCGTTATCCCGAATCGGCGCAGGCAGAACTTGCCAGGATGGGCATCGAATACGCCGGCTGGATCGCCAACTTTGACGTCCCCGCCGCCTTTGCCGCGCATCGCGTGACGGTGCACGTGCCGCGCCGTCCCTATTTGGATCAGCTCCCTGGCATCCCGACCATTCGCCCTTTCGAAGCGCTTGCCTGCGGCATTCCGCTTGTGATGGCGCTCTGGGAAGATACCGAGCACCTGTTCCGGCCGGGTGTCGATTACCTTCAGGCTCGCGACGGCATCGCCATGCGCCGTCACCTGCGCGATGTGCTGGGCGATGCCGCTTTGGCAGGGTCTCTCGCCCGCCACGGTCGCGAAACCATTCTCGCCCGCCACACCTGTGCACACCGGGTCGACGAAATACTCGCCATTGCCGCTGAGATCGGTTGTCAGGGCATTGAAACGCGTTCCCCAAGCGTGCCGCCGCGCAGGCATGCGAAAACCTGATCCTCGACGGCCACGGGAGCATTGTATGGGCCTTTCCATCGCGTTTTTCGGTTCCAGCCTGGTGTCGGCGTACTGGAACGGTGCCGCCACCTACTACCGCGGTATCTTGCGAGCGCTTGCGGCGCGCGGTCACCGCATCACGTTCTTCGAGCCCGACGCGTACGATCGCCAACAGCACCGCGATATGGACGATCCCAGCTGGGCCAGGGTGGTGGTCTACCCTGCCAGCGAACCCGGCGTACATGCGGCCCTGGAGCACGCCGGAAACGCCGATGTGCTGGTCAAGGCCAGTGGCGTGGGCGTCTTTGACGAGCTGCTGGAAGCCGCCGTTCCAGAACATGTACGCCCCGGGTCCATCGGTGTCTTTTGGGATGTGGATGCGCCGGCGACGCTGGCCCGCATGCACGCGGATCCCGGGGACGCGCTGCGTCCGCTGATTCATCGCTACGACATGGTGCTCACCTACGGCGGTGGAGAACCGGTAGTAAACGCCTATCGCCAACTAGGCGCACGCCTGTGCCAGCCGATCTACAACGCGCTCGATCCCGATACGCATCATCCCGCTCAACCGGATCCGCGTTTTGCCGGGACGCTGGGCTTTCTCGGCAACCGCTTACCGGACCGGGAGGTTCGTGTGGAAGAGTATTTCCTGCGTGCTGCGCAGCTGCGCCCCCATGCCCGCTTCATTCTTGGCGGCGCCGGCTGGCATGACAAACCGCGGCCGTCCAACGTGCACTACGTGGGGCATGTGTATACGCGCGATCACAACACGTTCAACTGTACACCCACGGCAGTGCTCAACATCAGTCGAGACAGCATGGCGCAAAACGGCTGGTCGCCTGCCACCCGGGTGTTCGAAGCGGCGGGTGCGGGCGCCTGCTTGCTAAGCGACAGCTGGCTGGGCATTGAGGACTTCCTGGAACCGGGCCGCGAAGTGCTGCTGGCGAGGGACGGCGATCACGTGGCGTGGTGGCTGGATCAATTGAGTGTCGAACGTGCCCGGCGCATCGGCGAACGGGCCCGTCAGCGGGTGTTACGTGATCACACCTACGCACACCGGGCCGCTCAGGTGGAGGCTCTGCTGTGTGGTCGCGAACCCGCGATGCGGATCGCGCCATGAATCTCAGGCGATGCGGGGGGCGGCCTCGGGAATACCTTGGCGCAGCCTTTGTTCGAAATACGCGATGGTTTTTTTCAGGCCTTTATCGAGAGGCGTGGTGGGTTCCCAGTCCAGCTGCCGGCGGGCCTTGGTGATGTCCGGACGACGTTGGCGCGGATCGTCACTGGGCAGCGGTCGATACACGATCGCTGATCGCGACCCGGTCAGTGCACGCACACGCTCGGCCAGTTCCGCTACCGTGAACTCGCTTGGGTTGCCGAGATTGAACGGCCCGCACACCTGCTCAGCGGAATTCATCATGCGCACCAGGCCGTCCACCAGATCATCCACATAACAAAACGAGCGGGTCTGACTGCCACTGCCATAGATGGTCAGGGGCCTGTTGGTCAACGCCTGTACGATGAAGTTGGAGACCACGCGTCCGTCACCCTGCTGCATGTAGGGACCGTAGGTATTGAATATGCGGACCACTTTGACCCGTGCAGAGCGCTGGCGTCGGTAATCGAAAAACAGGGTTTCTGCACAACGTTTGCCTTCGTCGTAACATGCGCGCGTGCCGATGGGATTGACGTGCCCCCAATAGGCTTCGGTCTGAGGGTGCTGTAACGGATCGCCATAGACTTCGCTGGTTGATGCCTGCAGCACCCGGGCGCCATGCCGCATCGCGAGCTCCAGGGCATGGATGGCGCCCAGTACGCTGGTCTTGAGGGTATGCAGGGGATCGCTTTGATAATGCACCGGGCTGGCGGCACAGGCGAGGTTATAGATCTGTTCGACCGGCACATCGAAGGGTCGGCACACGTCATGTTCGAGCACGGTAAGCCTGGGATCATCGACGAATTCCGCGATGTTCTCGCGCACACCGGTCTGGAAGTTATCGACACAAAAGACATCGTGTCCGTCCGCCAGCAGGCGCGCACACAGGTGTCGCCCGAGAAAGCCGGCTCCGCCGGTGACGAGTACCCTTGACATGCGTCCTCCTTGACGACGGCACAGTAGCGTCTAGTCAAAGATTTAGCCTATTCCTGACCCGCATGCGGACGCGGGCCTGGCCAAAACGCTCAATGGGTACGATCACGCCGCACGAATTTGAAAAAGCGGCTGGTTTCTCCACTCTTGGTCTCATCCTGATAGAGAAACGCGAGCTCATTCTCCTCGAATTTGCGGAAGAATTCGTCCCACTCGATGCTTTCGAGGGATTCTTCGGCATAGCCCGGGAAATTGACCCGCAGAATACCGGGGTCTTCACCACCGCCTGTCCCCTTCACGGAAGCGGGACGTCCGCCGCGGCTCTCCATCCAGCGTTTGATTTCCTCGTGGTTGGTGGTCACGTGACTTTCACCGGCCATGGATGCCTCCTATCCGTTCACGATTTCGCCGCCATTGGGATGCAGTACCTGCCCGGTCATGTAGGACGCATCATCTGATGCCAGGAAAAGGAAACACGGTGCCACTTCGGAAGGCTGCCCTGCGCGACCGAGCGGTTTTGACGCACCGAACTTGGCCACGTGTTCTTCGCTGAAGGTGGCCGGAATCAGCGGTGTCCATATCGGGCCCGGCGCCACAGCATTCACGCGGATCCCCCGCGCCGCGAGATTGCTGGAGAGCGAGCGCGTGAACGCAACGATGGCGCCCTTCGTAGCCGCATAGTCCATCAGTGTCGGGTGGCCCACGTAAGCCGTGACCGAGGCCGAATTCACGATGGCCGCACCCGGCTTGAGATGCGGCAGAGCGGCCTTGCTCACGTGAAACATCGAGAACACATTGGTGCGAAAGGTGCGCTCCAACTGGGCGGCATCGATGTCGCTGAGATCGCTTCGCTCGTGCTGCTCGCCCGCATTGTTGATCACGACGTCCAGATGGCCGAAGGCCTCCACCGTGCGTTCCACGACGTGATGGCAGTGCGTTTCGTCACCGAGATCACCGGGGAGCAGCAGGCAGCGGCGACCGGACTCTTCCACCAGCCGTTGGGTCTCACGTGCATCCTCATGCTCTTCCAGGTAGGCGATGGCCACGTCGGCACCCTCGCGCGAAAACATGACGGCCACTGCGCGCCCGATCCCGCTGTCACCGCCGGTGACGAGCGCGGCCTTGCCTGTGAGTTTTCCACAGGACCGATAGCCGGGGCGCAGGTATTCCGGACACGGCCGCATGGCATGCTCGCGCCCGGGTTGATGAGGTTGATGCTGTGGGGGCTGAGAAGCTTCGGCCATGGCGTTCTCCGTCGTCCCCATCAGCATTGGGAAGCCCTATGGCGAATGCCATGACAAAGCCGGTGACTTCACCTTGAAAGATCGCCCGTTCGGGCCAAGCTGTTCTGGTGGTCCACATCACGGATTCGGCAAAGCTTCCCTTCGGAGGAACCATGGCGCGCCCGCTGCGTGTCCTGATGACCGCGGACACCGTCGGCGGGGTCTGGACCTATGCGTTGCACCTCGCGGCGGCTTTTGCCGCGCGTGGCGTCGAGGTTCATCTCGCCACCATGGGCAAACGCCCCCGGGCCGTTCAACGCCGCGATGCTGCACGCATTCCCGGTTTGCAATTGCATGAAAGCAGTTTTTGCCTGGAATGGATGCATGACCCCTGGGACGACGTGGCTGCGGCCGGCGATTGGCTGCTTGCGCTCGAAGACCAGATCGGGCCGGACGTGGTGCACCTCAATGGCTATGCCCATGGCGTCCTGCCCTGGCGTGCCCCGCACCTGGTGGTGGGACATTCCTGCGTGTATTCGTGGTGGCACGCCGTGCACGGGAGCCGCCCTCCGCTTGCCTATGCGCGCTACGAGACAGCCGTGCGCAGCGGCATCGCGGCCGCCCATGCGGTGGTGGCGCCCTCGCGCGCAATGCTCGCGTCACTCGGCTCGCACTACGGCATGATTCCCCACGGTGAAGTGATCCGAAACGGCCTGCCGCCCCGTGGCGCTGACGTGGATCCCGCCACAAAGGAGCCCTTCGTGCTCACCGTCGGCCGTCTCTGGGACGAGGCCAAGAACGTGCAAACGGCGGTGCGCGCCGCCGATCGGATGACCTGGCCTTTTTATCTTGCCGGCAGCACACAGCACCCGGACGGCTGGTGCGTGGACCTCGGCAGCATCAGACACCTCGGCCTGCTCGCTCCCGAAACGCTCGCCTCCTGGTACACGCGCGCAGCCATTTACACGCTGCCGGCGCGCTACGAGCCGTTCGGCCTGTCCGTCCTCGAAGCCGCCATGCACGGCTGTGCTCTGGTGCTGGGTGACATCCCGAGTTTGCGGGAGCTCTGGGACGACAGCGCTTTGTTCGTGCCACCGGACGATCCCGATGCACTTGCCGCGGCAATCGATCGATTGGCCCGGGACGACGGGTTGCGTGTCCTGTACATGCACAAGGCACTGATTGCCGCCAATCGGTACACGCTCGATGTCTGCGCCGAAAATTATTTAAGGCTTTACCGGCGTCTGGTCGAGACCCACCCCGCGTGTGAAGCACTTTGACTTTGAAAGGAATCTCATGGCCCGCCTAGGCATCGTCATTCTCGGCCTGTCCATCACTTCATCATGGGGCAACGGCCACGCCACCACCTATCGCGGACTGGTGCGCGCTTTGGCCGCACGCGGCCATGAGGTGCTGTTTCTGGAATGCGACAAACCATGGTACGCCCGCAACCGCGACTTGCCCGCGCCGCCCTACGGCCGCACCGTGTTGTACGACAGCATCAGCACCTTGAAGGCGCACCATGCCGCAGATGTGCGCAATGCGGACCTGGTAATGGTCGGTTCCTATGTGCCGGAAGGCGACAAGGTCGGTCAGTGGGTACTGGAAACCGCGCGGGGCGTGCGCGCGTTTTACGACATCGACACACCGGTCACGCTGGCGCAACTGGCTTCCGGCACCTGTCCCTATCTCACCCGCAGCCAGGTCGCGGCCTATGACCTTTATCTGTCGTTCACCGGCGGGCCTGCGCTCCAGGTGCTGGAACACGAATTTGGCGCGCCGCGTGCACGTGCGTTGTATTGTTCGGCCGATCCCGAGCTCTATCATCCCGAGCCTGTTTCCGAATGCTGGGATCTTGGTTACCTGGGTACCTATGCACCAGACCGCCAGCCCACGCTCGAACGGCTGCTGCTGGAACCCGCCCGATTGTGGCGCGAGGGTCGTTTCGTCTGCGCCGGCCCGCAATACCCGTCAGATATCGCCTGGTCCGAAAACACCGTGCACCTGGAACACTTGCCGCCTGCGGAGCACAGGATGTTCTACAACCGCCAGCGCTTTACCCTCAACGTCACGCGTGCGGACATGGTTCGGCTCGGCTGGTCACCCAGCGTGCGCCTGTTCGAGGCCGCCGCCTGCGCGACACCCATCATCAGTGACGGCTGGCCAGGATTGGAAACGGTGTTCAAGCCCGGTCACGAGATCGCCGTTGCGGATACCGCGCATGACGTGCTGATGCTGTTGCGCGACATGCCCATCGAACGACGCATCGCCATGGGTGAACACGCGCGCCGCCGTGTGTTGGCGGAACACACCAGCGAACACCGCGTGGATGAACTGGAAAGCCATGTAGCCGGGATCCGACGTGCGTCGAGTGGTGACCGTTAGAGCACAGGGATTCACTGGCTAAACAGTGTTGCGTCTTATGCCCTTCTCCGCGGGGAATTGAAAGGAAATTCTATCCGTACCCGCCCCAGCGACGCTGCCCGGCTCTCTCCTCTCCCGCTGTGCATGCAACAGGTGCTCGTCACGCCGCGACAACGTTACCTGTTACTCACCGGAACATTTCGAAACCGCCACCGGTCACATAACCGGGCCATGGATTGGTTCATGCCGTGACAGCCCCCGGGTCCTGATACCTGCATCTTCAAGACCCGGGTCCGTAAACGATGTGACTTGAGAACTGAGCTGCGTTCAGATGAGCTGAAACACGGCGGAACTCAGTACGACGCCAACTGCCACGGCGATGCCCAGCGACAGTACCGGAAACCGAAGCACCCACTGGGCGACACCCGTAATGGCCCGTTCGATGAAGCCTGCCAGGCGCTCATCCACACCCGGCGCTTCATCCATGAAGAACTCGCCATCGCGCGGCGGCTCCACGAGCCCCCGGACATCGTGGGCGGAATTTCTGGCCATAGAGTCCCTCCTAAAGGAAGCCATGATGTAGCGGTGGAGAAAACTTTAGCCGCTGCCTGAACGGTCTCCGGGCGGAAAGACATGACTTTTTCTTATCGTTGCCATCCCGAATACAACCGCGCGGAAGCCGCTCCACACGTATCCAAGCAGGATTTCAGCAAATGCCATCACGATTCCCGCAAAAGCGCGTTTTGTTTGAACTCGTCCACGGTTTGCGCCGGTACGAATCCGTAAAACCGCAGCGCTTCATGGCTCGGTAACGGAGTATTTCATGGCCAAAAATGCACCCATCGCCGTTTATCTGCGCGCCCTCCGCGAGGCACGTGCCTACTGGCCGCACATCGGTCTGGTTCTGCTGCTCGGATTGGCGTGGACACCCATCGCGCTGCTCACGCCGCTGCCGGTGAAATTGATCGTGGACAATGTGCTCGGTGATCAACCGCTGCCAACCTACGTGGCCTGGGTGATCCCCGACGGCTTCGGCACCGGCGCCGAGACGGTATTCGCATTGGCCATCATTCTGTCGGTGGTCATTGCGCTTATCGGGATCGTCCACACCGCTGCCGACTGGTTGCTGCGCGAGTACGTGGCCGAACGCATGGTGCTTGAATTCCGCGGCAGACTGTTCCTGCACAGCCTGCATGCGTCCCTGCTCAGCCATTTCCGACGCGGCAGCCATGAGCCTGCCTACCGCATCAACCTGGATGCGCCGGCCCTGCAGTGGACGGCGTTGTACGGCATCATTCCGGTGATTCTTGCCCTCACCTCGTTGGGCAGCATGTTGTACGTCACTTCGCTTATCGCACCCCGGCTGGCCCTGGTGGCACTGGCCACGGCGATTCCGGTGATCCTGCTCATCCACCTGAACCAGGCGCGTATGCGCGACAAATGGCATGGGGTGCGGGAAAAGGAGAGCGCCGCCCAATCCGTGGTGCAGGAAGCCCTGAGTGCGTTGCGTGTGGTGACGGTGTTCGGCCAGGAAAAGCGCGAGCAGCAGCGTTACCTGGGCGCGGCACGTGCCGGCTTGCGCGCGCGCCTGCGCGTGGTGCAATTGGAAGGTGCGCTATCCATGGGCCTTGGACTGGCCACCGCTTTGGGCACCACGACAATCCTGTACCTGGGTGTACGCGATGTGCAGGCGGGCGCCATCGCCACCGGCGATCTGCTGCTCATCATGGGTTACATCGGCCAGCTTTACGGTCCGTTGCAGACCATAGGCAATCACATCACGGGCCAGCAACGCGCCATCGCCAGTGCCGAACGTGTGTTCGGCATGCTGGATGAAAAACCCATGGTGGAGGAACGTCCGGATGCGCGCTCGATGGATCAGGCGCGGGGTGAGCTCGTTTTCGAAAATGTCAGCTTCACCTATCCCAATACCGAGCAAGCCACCCTGCGTGAGGTGAACCTGCGCCTGCCCGCCGGTACCAGTGCCGGTATCGTGGGCCGTTCCGGCGCGGGCAAGAGCACACTGATCAACCTGGTGGTGCGCATGTTCGATCCCCAGGAGGGTCGCATTCTGCTCGACGGCCAGGACATCCGCGAGCTGAAGATTGCGGATCTGCGGCGCCAGTTCAGCATGGTGTCTCAGGAAGTGGTGTTGTTCTCCACCACGGTGGCGGAAAACATCGCCTATGCGAAGCCGGGTGCCACACGCGAGGAAATTATCGAGGCAGCGCGGCGTGCCGATGCCCATGAATTCATTTCACGTCTGCCCAAAGCCTACGACACGCAGGTTGGCGACAGCGGCATGCTGCTTTCCGGTGGCGAACGCCAGCGCCTGTCGCTGGCCCGCGCCTTTCTGAAGGATGCCCCCATTCTGCTGCTGGACGAACCCACCAGCGCCCTCGACCACCAGACGGAGGCGGCCATCACCGACTGCCTGGAACGCCTGGTACGCGGCCGCACGGTGCTCATCATTGCCCACCATCAGACAGTGCTGCGCGAAGTGGACTACCGGTTCCGCGTGGAAGGCGGCCACGTCCTGGAAGAACACCCCACTCTCGAACCTCTCCCCCAGCTGCTCAAAGTTACAGGGTGAAAGATCAAACCACGGAGGCCACGGAGGGATGTGACTCGGGGAGCCACGGAGTGATTCACGTCTCCCGACCGGTCATCCGATGCAGGGGGGCATCGACAAAACCCGATTTCTCCTTCTCCGTGGCCCTCCGTGGCCTCCGTGGTTCCTTCTTTTTAAGTTCGGTGCGGCCTCCCTAACCTCCGTGGTTCCTTCTTTCTTCCCGGTCAGGAAGCCGCTACAGCCGGTGCCGAGGGTGGCGGTGGTGCGGCTTCCTGGGCGAGTTTTTCGCGGACCTGGTCGAGACCGTCTTCCAGGGTGGAACAGATGGCCAGGCGGCCCTTGCGGTCGCGGAGTCCGGCACGTTTGAGCATGTTGCGCGGTCCGCGCTGGACGCCGGCAAGCACGACGCAGACATCATGCTGGTTCAGGCGTCTGATGATGGAGTCCAGCGCCACCAGGCCGGTGACATCCATGGCCGGTACCCCGCCCAGGTCGAGCACCACCACCTTTACGTGGCGACCGATATGCTCCAGTGAGCTGATCGCTTTCTCAGCGGCACCAAAGAACAGCGGGCCGGCGATCTCGTAGAGCTGCACAGAGTCCGGCAGGTCGGCGTGCAAATGCTCGTGATCCCGTTCCAGCTTGCGTCCGTTGGTGATCTCGATGATGCGGCGCATGAACAGGAAGGCCGCAAGCACCATGCCCACGCCCACGGCGATCACCATGTCGAAAATCACCGTAAGACCGAAGCAGGCCACCAGCACAGCCACATCGCCGCGCGGTGCGATCTTCAGGATATGAACGAAGTGCTTGGCCTCGCTCATATTCCAGGCCACCACCAACAGCAAGGCCGCAAGCGCCGCCATGGGCAGGTAACTGAGCCAGGGGGCGAGCACCAGCACCGCCAGCAACACCAGCACGGCATGCACCACGCCGGCGATGGGGCTGCGCGCGCCGGTGCGGAAGTTGGTGGCGGAACGGGCGATGGCGCCGGTGGCCGCGATGCCGCCGAAAAAGGGCACCAGGATGTTGCCGATGCCCTGAGCGGTGAGTTCGGTATCCGGATCGTGCTTGGTGCCCGCCAGGCCATCCACCACCACGGCGCACAGCAGGGACTCGATGGCGCCCAAAATGGCGATGGCAAACGCAGGTCCGAGCAGGCTCTGGATCAGCGACCAGGAGAGGTGCAGCGGCTGCCCGTCCGGCCCGGGCAAATGCCACGGCACCACCGGCAGGGGCGGCAATTGGGGGATTCCCTGATGGACCACGCCATTCAGCTCGTACTGAAATCGGCTCCCAATGGTGGCCACTTCGAAGCCGTCGACCATGTTCCCCAGCGTCACTGCCAAAAGGGTGCCCACCAACAGCGCAACCAGGTGCGCAGGGATGAAGGTCTTGAGCCGCGGCCAGAGGATAAGCACGGCCAGCGTGACGGTGCCGATGATGAGGTCGGGCATGTGGGTGCTGGGCAAGGCCGCCGCCAGGGCTGTCACCCGGTCGATGTAGTGTTCGGGGGCGCTGGCCAGTTCGAGGCCGAAGAAGTCCTTCACCTGGAGCGTGGCGATGACCACGGCAATACCGGCGGTGAAGCCGGTGGTCACGGGATATGGGATGTACTGGATGAGCTGTCCCATGCGCGCAACACCCAGGATCACCAGAATGATGCCGGCCAGCAGCGTGGCTAGCAGCAGACCGCCGATACCGTGCTGGACGGCAATGGGGTGGAGGATCACCACGAACGCCGCCGTGGGACCGGAAACCGAAAGCCGGGAACCACCGAGCAGCGCAATGACGGCGCCGGCGATGATGCCCGTGTAAAGCCCGTGCTGGGGCGGCACGCCACTCGCGATGGCGAGGGCCATGGCCAGGGGGACGGCAACGATGCCGACGGTGATGCCGGCGAGAATGTCGGCGCGCAGGTCCTTGCGGTTGTAACCGGAGCGCAGCGATTCGAGCAAAGCGGTGGCCAGACGCAGATTCAAAGCCCGGTCCTTTGATGGTTGCATACGTTTGTTTTTGAGAAACCTCCGACGGAATGCTTGAAGTAAAAACCGGCCCATTATAGAGCAGCGGTTAAACATCACGCAGGCGATTTTTTGAACGTTTTTGGTTTCCGGGACGGCATTTGGGGGCATCGCCGCCGTCTTCCCGGGGGCGCCGGCGGCGGCGCCGTCCAGTGCGGATTTGCCGTAATCAAGGGCTCATGAGTCCTTGCAAACGGCCTCATTGGTCTACGCTTACGAGCGTGTTCAACTTATGCAACCGGAGGGCATGCACAGAGATGACCATGGTACGTTCCACTCGCCCGCCGAGCGCAGCGGAAGAACATATCCTCGGGGAAATCGCCTACTGCAAGGCCCGTATCGCCGATATTTGCAAGGCGCCGGAAACCTCCCGACACCGCGAAGCGCTCAGCCACGTACAAGAGCGGTTGCGCCGCAACGAACTGCTGCTCGCGCAAATCCGCAATCAGTGCTGACATCCTGGAGGATGCGGGACCCACCCGCCCCTCGGGAACAGACGGAAAGCCAATACCGTGCGGCCACCCGACAGGGTGGCCGTTTTTTTCGGCACAAAACCGCTCAGGCTTCGAACAGATTGTGGCGAATGGCAATGCGGGTCATCTCCGCCTTGCTGCTCACGCCCAACTTGTTCTTGATGTGGTGGTAATGGGTGTTGATGGTGTTGGGCGACAGGTGCAGCGCCTTGGAGACATCCGAGGTGCTACGCCCTTCGGCCAGCATGAGGAAAACCGTGAACTCCCGCTCGGTCAGGTTCATGAACGGTTTGCTGCCGCCAGTCACCTGCTGCAGGGCGATTTCCTGGGCGATTTCGGCATCGATGTATTTCTTGCCCTGGGAAATCTGCAAGATGGCACGATGGAAATTCTCGCTCGGGCAACGTTTGCTGATGTAGCCGAACACGCCATCGCGCAGGGCCCTGTCGGCCAGGATGGCGTTTTCGTGGAAGCTCAGGACCAGGATCTTGGCCTTGGGCTCCCTGGCCATGATCTTATGGATGGTTTCCATGCCGCCGATGCCGGGGATGCCCATATCGAGCAGCAGCATATCCGGTTTTTGCCGGGTGAACTGGTCGACGGCCTGCTCCCCTGTTTCCGCTTCTCCCACGATTTGTACATCACCCCACTCCTTGGCGAGCGTCCTGAAACCTATGCGCACCACAGGATGGGCATCTGCCAGGACGATCCGGACTGGTAGGCTCACGATGGTCGCTCCTTCGGTTGCGGATCCGGCCGGCTTCGCTTGGCCGCGCACCGCGCTCGCGTCCACCGAGTGCGATCACGCGTTCGGTTCATGTCGTGGCCCGAATTGCCGATGGGCATCAAACAGTGTCCCTATGTCTGGTGAAGCGGCCAGAACCATCCGTAAACGTGCGGCAATCCATTGCCGAGTCATCGCCATCGGGACCAACTATAGCCGAGTGCACGAGGGCGTTAAGAAGAAAACGGCGCGAAATCGATGAAGAAAAACATGAATTTGGGGTGGTAAAAGCCCTCAGCCTTGCGGCGGACGTGAAACAGGTCCGCCCCATGCCGAAACCGAGCCGGGTTTCACGGGGTGGGTGCTTGCCCTGCAGGCCACTCCTCCACTACTGTATATCTGTCCACCCCACGGAAGATGTCATGGCCGAACTCACCGAACGACAGCAGGAAATCCTCGATCTGATCCGCGAGCACCTGGAGGACACCGGCTATCCGCCCACCCGCGCGGAAATTGCCGATGCCCTGGGCTTTGCCTCGCCCAATGCCGCCGAGGGCCATTTGCGGGCGCTGGCGCGCAAGGGCGCCATCGAGCTGGTTCCGGGCTCCTCGCGAGGGATCCGGCTGCCGCAATCGGGGCTTGCCGTGGTCGGCCGTGTGGCGGCGGGCCACCCCATTCTGGCGGAACAACACGTCGAGCAACGCCTGCCCCTGGACCCGGGCCTGTTCCAGCCCCGTGCCGATTACCTGCTCAAGGTGCGCGGCATGAGCATGCGTGATGCCGGCATTCTGGACGGCGACCTGCTGGCCGTACACCGCCAGGCGGAAGCCCGCAACGGTCAAATCGTAGTGGCGCGACTCGACAACGAAGTCACGGTGAAGCGCTTTCGCCGCCAGGGGCGCCGTGTGGTGCTGTTGTTGCCGGAAAACCCGGATTTCACACCCATCGAAGTGGACCTTGCGAACACACCGCTGGTCATAGAAGGCATCGGGGTAGGCATCCTGCGCAACGGCAAAACCCTGTGACCTGCCATGAACACCGCCCGGCCTTTTTTCCACACCGTCCCGACGGGTGACGATGTACTCGCTCTCCCCGCACCCAGCGCGCCGGCTCAGCACGTCCCCGGGCTGGAAACCCTGCTGCAGCGTCCGGACGTCTGGCGCGGACGTGCCCGCACACCGCAAAGCGGTTTCGTACCCACCGGCCATCCCGCCCTGGATGAACATCTGCCAGGCGGCGGCTGGCCCGTGGGCGCGCTCACCGAACTCTTTCCCGTACGTGAGGGCATCGGTGAACTGGCCCTGCTCATGCCGGCGCTCGCCATGCTCAGCCAGGGCGAACGCTGGATAGCCTGGATCGGCGCACCCCACTGCCCCTATGCCCCCGCCCTCGCAGCTGCGGGGGTGCGCCTCACGCGTCTGTTACTGGTGCAGCCGCGCGCAGCACGCGACCGCCTGTGGGCCACCGAACAGGCCCTGCGCTCGGGCGCCTGTGCCGCCGTGCTGGCCTGGCCGGACCGGCCGGACGAACGCGCATTGCGTCGTCTGCAACTGGCCGCCGAGGAAGGTGGTGCCATTGGCTTCCTGTTCCGCCCTGAACGCGCGGCACGCAACGCCTCCCCCGCCGCCCTGCGCCTCACCCTGACACCGGGCGACAGCGAACTCGTAGTGCAGGTACTCAAATGCCGCGGCGGCTGGTCGCGCGGCCCGGTACACCTTCCCCGCCATCACACCGAAACCAGGCCGAAGTCCGCAAATGAACGTGAACGGGAGAAAAGCTGTTAACCACGGAGAGCACGGAGGGGAAAACACTTTTTCTGCTTCTCCGTGGCCTCCGTGGCCTCCGTGGTTAAAGCTTTTTCTTTCTTCTCTTTGCGTCCGCACGAACCCGCCAACCTCAACCCGACCATGCTCTGGCTTAGCCTCCACTTTCCCCATCTCGCCCTGGAAATCTATGCGCGGGCGCTGAGCGATCCGGCGCTGCCTCTGTTGGTGAGCGATATCCAGGGCGGGCGCCAGCGGGTGCATGCGCGCAACCGTGCGGCGGCCAACGCGGGCGTGGTACCCGGCATGGCGCTCGGTGCCGCCGAGGCTCTGCTCACCGAGCATCGTGTCCTGCCGCGTGATGAGGCGGCCGAATACGCCGCTCTGGAACGGCTCGCCGCCTGGGCAGGGCAGTTCACATCCACCGTGAGCCTGGTACCTCCCCAGGGACTACTGCTCGAAATCGGCGGCAGCCTGCTGTTATTTGGCGGGCTCGAGGCGCTGCGCACACGTTTGCAGGAAGAACTCCGCGCCCTCGGTTATCGTGCGGCCGGCGGTGTGGCACCGGTGCCGCTCGCCGCCTTGCTGCTCGCCCGCGCCGGCCATTCCACCCCGGTACTGGAGAAAGCCGCCCTGCCTGCGGTATTGGGCGGCTTTCCCCTGGAGCGCCTCGGTCTCGACGAAGCGGCAGTGGCTGCCTTGCGCGGCATGGGGCTGCGGCAACTCGCCGAATGCCTGCGCCTGCCCCGCCACGGGCTGGCACGTCGGCTCGGTCCTGATGTACTCGCCCATTTGCTGCGCATTGTGGGTGAACTGCCGGACCCGCGTGCGGCCTACGTGTCACCGCCCGAATTCCGCAGTCGCCTGGTGTTACCCGCGGAAGTGGACAGCACCGAGGCCCTGCTGTTCGCCACACGACGCCTGTTGCTCGAACTCACAGGTTATTTGCGCGCCCGCGGCGCCGGCGTGTCGCTCATGCAGCTGAGCCTCGGCCACCGTGGCTGCCCGGCGAGCCGGCTGGAACTGGGCCTGCTCACGCCGACGCGTGATACAAACCACCTGCTCATGCTGTTACGCACGCGTCTGGAGCCGTTCACCCTGCCCGCACCGGTGGACGAACTGGTGCTCGAGACCTCGCAACTCACCGCTTTGCCCGATGAAAACCGCATGCTGTTCGGCGAGGAGCGCACCCCACAGACGCAGGGCGATCAGTTGCTGGACACCCTGCGCGCACGACTCGGCGCCGACGCCGTGCACGGCTGTCATGTGGTTGCGGATCACCGTCCCGAGCGGGCCTGGGCGCATTGTGCTCCGGGCAGCGCCGTAGACAGTCCCGTCCCGTCGGTGCGGCGGCCCTTGTGGCTGCTGGACAGCCCCGAACCTCTGGAGGAAGTGAACGGTCTGCCCTGCCGTGGGGGAAAGCTGCACCTGCTCGGCGGTCCTGAACGTATCGAGACCGGCTGGTGGGATGAAGGTGTCACCCGCGATTATTTCGTGGCCGAGGACAGACAGCACGCGAAGCTGTGGATTTTTCGCGAACACCGCAACCGGCGCTGGTTCCTGCACGGATTTTTCGGGTAATTCCCTATCGCTTTCAGCCACACGAAAACGGCCGCCGTGCACGGTGATTCGGTCGATTGCCGCTGTTGAAGATTTGCGTTACCGTGATCGACCAATACCCTGGGTTATCGTACACGTGGGACGTGATCTCTTCACCGCGTCAGTGCGCCGTTTTGGACGCACCCGGTTGTGGATGTTCATCATCGAGACGGCACTGTTCGTCGCCTTTATCCATGCCCTGACCACAGGCACACCGTGGATTGCACTGCCTGTGGCGTTGATCGCGATCGCGCTGCCCGTGTTCATTAAGTTCGCCGCAAGGACGGCATCGCCGTTGACCAAAATGGAACATCTTCAACGGCAGCTCGTACTCACGTTGGAGAGCACCGCTGCGTTCGTGGGCATGGCCGATGCCCAGGGCTGTGTTTCCTACGTCAACCGTGCCGGGCGCGCCATGCTCGGACTCGCGCCGGATGCGCCGCTCGACCCTGCCATGGGTCATTACCTAACGCCCGACTCCCTCATACGGATCCGACAGGAGGTCCTGCCCGGCGCGCGTGAAAACGGTACCTGGACGGGCGAACTCGAACTGCGCCACCGCGCTGGCCATGCCATTCCCGTTTCGATGACAGTGGTCGCCCATCGTTGCGCCAACGGCGAGCTGGATTTCTACTCCACGATTGCCCACGACATTTCAGACCGGCTTCATGCCGAGGAACACCTGCGCCGCCTCATCCGCACCCATGCGGTGCTGAGCCGCTGCAATCACACCTTGATCGGTGCGAAAACCGAAGCCGAACTGGTCGAGGAATTCTGCCGCGCACTGGTGGAAACCGGCGGCTACCGTCTCGCCTGGTACGGCGCGAAGCGACACGACAAGGCGCAAAGCGTGGAGCCCCTCGCCCAGGCGGGCTTTGGCGCGACCTATCTTGCCCAGGCGAAGGTCAGTTGGTCCGATGGCGAACGGGGTCAGGGACCGATGGGAAGCGCCATCCGCACCGGTCGCTTCATCATCGCCCGCGACACCGAAACGGACCCGCTCTTTACGCCATGGCGTACCGCCGCACAGGAACACGGCTACCGATCGGTCATCGCCCTGCCTGTCCACATCGCTGCCAATGTGGTCGGCGCCCTGGCCATTTACGCCTCCACGCCGGACGCCTTCGACGAGGATGAACTGAACCTGCTCAAGGAACTCGCCAACGATCTTTCCTTCGGCCTGCAGAACCTGCAGGCGAAGCGCGCCCGCGAAAAAGCCGAGTCCCTGCTGATACTGCGCAATCGCATCATCGAATCCACCCGCAATGGCATCGTCATCTGTGATGCGCAGCGTGCCGGTTGGCCTATCGTTTATGTGAACCCGGCCTTCGAAGACATTACCGGCTATCCATCCGCGGAAGTGCTCGGCCGCAATCCCTCCTTTCTGCTCGGCGACGATCGCGCGCAATCCGGGCTCGCGGAGATTCGTGCGGCGTTGCGCATGACCCGCGAGGGTTCCGCCATTCTGCGTAATTACCGCAAGGACGGCGGCCGCTTCTGGAACGACCTTTTCGTTACGCCGGTGCGTGACGAAAGCGGCAAACTCACGCATTTCGCCGGTATCATCGTCGACGTCACCCAGCGCAAACAGTTCGAAGACAAGCTCGAATACCAGGCCAATCACGACGGTCTCACCGGCCTGCCCAGCCGTAACCTGATGCAGGATCGCCTGGGCCAGCTGATTGCCGCCAGCAACCGCCATCCGCAACCCGTCGCCGTGCTCTTCCTCGATTTGGACCAATTCAAGTTCGTCAACGACAGTCTGGGACACCGCAGCGGCGACGAACTGCTCAAGGAAGTGGCGTCGCGCCTGAAGACCTGCATCCGTGAAGGCGACACCCTCGCCCGCTACGGCGGCGATGAATTCGTCCTGCTGCTCCCCGGGCTGGAAAGCCGGGAGGAAATCAGTCTGCTGGCAAGCCGCATTCTCGACAGTATCGAGCAGCCGGTGGAAATCCAGGGTCATCGACTCCGCACCAGCGTGAGCATCGGTGCATGCGTTTTTCCCAGCGATGGCCGCGACGTAGAGGCGTTGCTGAAGAATGCCGACGCGGCCATGTACCGGGCCAAAGATTTGGGGCGCAATCGACTCCAGTTCTACACCACCGAACTCAACGAGCGGGCCATGGACCGGGTCACCCTGGAATCGGAACTGCGCCATGCCCTTGAACAAGGCGAATTGACGCTGCATTACCAACCACAGGTGGATCTGGGCACCGGAGCCATCGTAGGCATGGAGGCCCTGGTGCGCTGGCATCACCAACGCCTCGGCGAGATCTCACCGGAGCGCTTTATCCCGCTGGCGGAAGATACCGGCCTCATCATTCCGCTCGGCGAATGGGTATTGCGCACCGCCTGCACACAGGCCGCCGCATGGCAGACGGAGGCCCTGGCCGATGTGCTCATGGCCGTGAATCTCTCCGCCTATCAGCTGGCCCAACCGGATCTGCACGAGCGTGTCGCCGCCATTCTCGAGGAAACCGGGCTGCCCGCCGACGATCTGGAACTGGAGCTGACGGAGAGTGCCATCATGGCCGATCCCAAGGCCATGCTGCACAAGCTGCAGCGACTCAAGGATATCGGTGCCCAGCTCGCCATCGATGATTTCGGTACCGGCTATTCCAGCCTGAGTCACCTGAGCGCCTTCCCGTTCGACAAGCTGAAAATCGACAAGTCGTTCATCCGGGACGTCACCAACTCCCCGCACGATGCGGAGATTGCATTGGCGATCATCGCCCTGGCACACAGCCTCAAACTCAAGGTGATTGCCGAGGGTGTGGAAACGGAAGGGCAGCTGAGCTATTTGCTACGCCATGGCTGCGACCAGATGCAGGGCTATCACTTCAGCCGCGCGTTGCCGGCGGAAGAGGCCAGCGCTTTGCTGCGTAACGGACGGCGCCTGACCTTGCCCGAGCTGCCGGAGGACAACCGGCCTACCGTATTACTCGTGGATGACGAACCCAACATTCTGGCTGCACTGGTGCGCCTCCTGCGTCACGAACCCTATCAGGTCCTTACAGCCTCCAGCGCCGCGGATGCTTTCGAGATCCTCGCGCGCGCTGACGTCGACGTCGTGGTGTCGGATCAATCTATGCCCGGAATGTCCGGCGTGGAATTTCTCGCCCGCGTGCGTGAGATCTATCCTCATGCCACCCGCGTGGTTCTGTCAGGCCGCATGGACCTCGCGACCGTCACCGAGGCCTTCAACCGCGGCCATATCTTCAGCTATATCGCCAAGCCGTGGGACAACAGGGAATTGCGGCATGAATTGGGGGAAGCGGTTGCGCATAGCCAGCGGCAGTTTGAACGGCGTGAGGCATGAGTGCTTGGCCCCGCTGCGGGCGCGATTTTGACCGGAGATCCTATGGAGATTTCAGCCGGCAACTTCGTCGTGCAGCCGTAGCATGGGTGGAGCGACGCGGAACCCGGGCTATCCAACCCCCGCAATAAACTCAACCCGCACCCGTAACCTCATCACATCCCCGAAGCAAACCCAATCACCGTGTCCCGCAACTTACCCCGCAACACCCGATCCACTTCAGAAAGAGCACGCTGCCGCGCCAGCGAAGCCTGTCGGCCGGACGCCTTCACGGGAAAGCGTTCGCTGCCGATCACCTGCCCTGCGCTGTCGAGCAGGCGCAGTTCCAGCATACCCGTGACCCAGTGCCAACCGTCCGCCACCGAGGCGTCCAGCGTGAGCGAGGACAGCAATCGGTAGTCGGCGTCATCGGTGCCGGCGTTGATGAACCCCGCATGGCGCACTGCACCGTGCAACACCGAGGCGAGATTGCCAATGGGATCCGCATCCGCTTCGCTCGCAATGCGCAAGCGCGCGGCGAGTTCGGCGAAATCCGCCTGCAAACGGCTGCGTTCGTAGCGTGCCGGCACGCCGATGCCAGTGATGTCCAACACGCGCAAATCCTGCTGTAGCGCATCGCGCCTCGTCTGCGCCTGGACGGCCTGCGCTGCTGCGCCGATACGGGACAGCAGCGCGTCCGCGCCGCGCGCCCGCGCCACGGCGCGCGCAATCAGCTGATCGAGTGCGCCGATTTCCGAACGCAGCCGTTCGCTTTCACCAAGACGGTCGATGACCGCCAAAGCGTGGTGGACGCCTTCGGGATCGCGCCAGATCTCCGCGATGCGGACACCTTCCAGCACCCGCTGGGTTTCCGTCTGCACACTGCGCTCCACGCGCGTTTCCGAGCGTTGGCGTGTGGTGCCCTCCTCACTGGTCATTTCGGCGCGCGAAAGATCTTCCGATCGTTCACTCACACGCAAGGCGAACACCTTGGCCAGTTCGGCACGTGCATGGTCCCGGGCAAGGGCGGCGCTGCTGCCCTGCCCCTGTCCGAGCAGGTAACGTGCCTCCGGATAACGCTCGCTGCTGCCATCCAGCCACTCGGGCCGGGTTTCACGCGCGCCGTCGGCGGCACATCCCGCGAGCAGCAGCGTCAGTATGAGTGCCGTCTTTTTCATGGAGACCTCCTTGGCGAAGGGGAAGAAAACCAGTGGCGCGAGTGGATGGTCTTGCCGCCTTGAGCCACGGTCACGTCGAATTCCTGTGTGTCCACCACGGTACCACCAGACGACAACAAGTCGAGGCGCACGCGATGTGTCCCCGCCGGCAGACGCAGCCGTGCCATACGGATTTCACCGGGCAGTGACAGCCACGAACGGGTGTCCGCGCGCTCCGTCAGCAATCCAGCCACATTGGCGATCAGTCCCGCGGCCTTGTCCTCACGCCTGGCGGTTTCGGTGAGCTTGAATTTCGCGACGGCGCGCGCCAGCGCGCGCGCCGTGATGGCAGGAAGCCGCGCTTTCAGTGTCTGCGTGGCGATGGCGTTGATGTTTTCCACGGTTTCCAGGGGCATCTCGCGACCACCCACCACCACGCGTGCCGACTGCACCGGGGAAAAACGCGGTTCATAATCGGGAAGCGCAAGGCTCACCACCTGCGGTGCACGGGGCGGCACGACCACGGTGCGCCGCTCGCGCTTGATGGGCGCGAGACCGTTGTGCAACAGCACGACGATCTCCCCTTCCTTGCGCCCCGGATCGGACCAGTTGGCGCGGGCAAACGCTTCGCGGAACTTCTCGTGTTCGTTCCCGAGGCCCAGGCGTCCCGTCAGACGCAGCAAGTCCTCCTTGAGGGCATCCGGTACGCCGATGGGATACAGCTTGGCGTGGGCCTTGTAGGCCTGGTAGGCCTTGCGATAGCTGATGAGCGCATCGCTTTCCTCACCACGCATCTCGTAGATGATCCCGGCGAGATACCGGGCGAAGGGATCTTTCGCCAGCGCCCCATCGTCATCCTCCGCCAGGGCCTGCAACGTGAGGTCTACCTGCAAAGCCTCCACCCGTGCGGCCTCGTGATCTCCCAGGTCCAGGTAATTGAGTGCCGCGTACGCATGTAACAATGCCTGTTCGAAAGGCTCACCCACGTAGGCTGCAGTCGCGTCGTTGACGAGGAAGGTGGCTGAGGTCTCAGTGACGGACAGGGTGGCAAGCCGTTCGATGAGCTGCTTCGCCGCTTCGAAGCTTGCGTTGCTCGCGTCATAGTCACCCGCGAGGCGCTGAATCATGGCTTTGTCGAGCAAGTGCAGGACCCGATCCCGTTCCGGCACCGGGCGCGCCGCCAACAGGCGCAAGGCCTGATCGTAGCGTCCTGCAGCCAGATCGGCCTCGATGGCGCCTCGCGTGGCCGAATAGGTGGCACAGCCACCCAAGGTCAACACCAGCAGAAACGCCCCCGCCCGGCGGGCGAACCCAAGAGGCCGATCCATGGAACGTCAGCCGATCACAAACGCATGCCCGGCTTCTCGACGACTTTCTTGATTTTCTTCTGCCCGACCCAGACCTTGCGGTTGTTGGTCATGCTGATCAGGTTCATGTCCACCTGGTAGTAGCGCACCGCGGTCTTGCCTTCCCGATCCACGATGGTATTGATGGCGCCGGTGAGCATGTAATCGGCACCAGTTTCCTGGCCCATGGCCTTGCGCGTCGCTTCCGTGGCGTGCACGTCCTGGTCCATGCGTTCTTCACGGATCTCGCCGCGCTCGTCACGCGAGGCAACGAACTCCACACGCCCGGAATTGATCACCGCGCGCTCGATGTCGGCCACGAAGGTGTTCACGTTGATGTGCTCGTGGCTGAGGTTTTTCACCGTGCCGACGATCACGGTGGGCAGATTGCCGTGACGGCGCACGTGATTGTTGACCCAGGCGCCTTCCAGCATCTGGCCGATCATTTCCTCCGACACCAGCCGCGAATCGGTGTCGTTCCATTTGCCGCTGAGATCGCGCACTTCTTCGGTTTCGATGCGGCTTACCTTGGTGGAGCAGCCGGCGAGGCCGACGAGAGCGACCAGCATGAGGATTGCGGCATGCCGGGCGGAATGGGCGAGATTCATTACTTGTTCTCCTGAACGAAACGGTCAAAAAGGTTGTCGGCATTGCTTTCGAAGTAGCGCCTGGCGTCCTCGTTCATGTCCTTGGCAAGCGCCAGCGTTTCCTTCACCGCTTTCATGTCCAGTTCGGCCAGTGCGTAGATCACCCCGGTTTTGGCGTCCTTCCAGTGGGCGATGATGCGTGCACCGGAGAGGTTGAGTTGGGTGCTCTGGCGAATCTGGTTCGAAACCTGCTGCACGGCCGACCGGGTTTCACCCGCCACCGCGGCGGCAGCGTAGTCGTTGGCTGCCAGATCCAGGTAGGAACTGAGAATGCGCGCAATCTCCGCGCGGGCCCGGTTGTCGGCAGTGGCGATCTGCAGCGCCGCATCGCCCATGGCGGGCGCCTGCCCCATGCCGTGGAACAAACGGCCGTCCTTGTCATTGAGGGCCTGGCTGCCCTCATTCACCCAGTCGGGTGCACCCTTGATGCCGAGGTCGCTTTCCACCACCGTTCTGCCGGCACAGGCCGCAAGCAGAAAACCGGCGGCAATCAGAGTGAACAACGTACGCAGTCGCATGGCATCCTCTCCCGTCAACAGGTCGCCATACGATACTCCAGGGGGGGCAGGCGGCCAAGAAACCGACCGGACAGGATCATCACTTCGGGAGCCAGGTCTCGCTGCGGCACGTCGTGGCGTTAGTTGGTCGCCAACAAAAACGGGCCGGGGTCAGAATCCGGACGGAACATGCGCCGCAACGGGGTAACGGCCCAGGCTGTGGGCATCGGCGACGCGTTTGGCCTGCAGGTCCACATACACATGAAACATGTCGGCATTGCGCAACAGACCCAGGGCGGCGCGAAACGGTTCGATACCGAATTCAGTGAACCGAAAACGCCCCAAAGCGTTGGCGCGCACCCGGTCAGGGGTGGCGACGATGGTCGCGGGTACACGCCGCACCACGGTGGTGCCGCGTACCGTCAGGGCGATGTCCAACTGTTGAGGAAAGGTGTGATCGTCCCATTCCGCCGGTGCGCTGGAGACGCCGATCACGCGCGCCGTGAGGATCGGGTGACGGGCCGCATCCAGTTGCGTTTCGGAACGGATGCGGGCGTCCACGGTCGCCCGATCCCGGGCGGAGAGGTCGGGGAAGGCATCCTCGACCACCCCCAGCGCCCGCAAACGCGGTTCGAGCACGGCGCGATCCTCCGGTGCGTCCACGTTGAGTCCTTCCACGGGAGCCGACAGCGTGAACGTGGCGGTCGTCAGGTCCTGGTCATCGGCAGCGAGCTCGACACGGTAGTCGGTGGCCGTCACCAGGTGGTCATGTCCGAAGCCGTCAGCGTGGGTGATCACGGCAAAATAGGAGGCCTGCTCATCGACACGGTAGGACACGGGGGCTGCCATCGCCCCGCTGGCCAGCGCCATGAGCCAGGCGAGGCAGAAGCCGCCTGCATACCGCCGTGCTGCACCCTGCGCCATCGCTGTCCTCGCCACACTGCAACCGGGTAATAAATGTAGACGCCGGCCACCGTGGCGTTGTGCCGGGTGCAGTCGCGCTTCGGCAACGCCCGGCCAGGTTTTTTGCCCTGGAAGGAAACCGGGATTCAGCGCACCGTCACGGCGACGCCGTCCTGGATGGCGTCATCCGGGTGGGTGATCACGCGTTCGCCCGCGGACAGCCCCTGCAGGACCTGCACGTTGAGGCCACCACGGCGCCCGAGTTCAACGCCGCGGCGGCGGGCGACGCCCTCCTCGACCACGAACACGGCCCATTCACCGGCATCACGGAATGCCGTGCTGGACGGGACTTGCAACACGTCGTCGCCCTCCCACAGCACGAAGCTGGCCTCGACGCGATAACCATCGCCCAGGTTCTGCCACTGTTCGCGGGGTGCAGTGATGTCCAGGATGACCCACACCCGTTGTTCCTCCACCCCCAAGGCGGAGATTTTCGTGAACGCGGCGGGCTCGATGCGCCGCACCCGCGCCTCCAGGCGCTCCGCGCCACCCCAGCGATCGAGCAGGACGCGCATGCCCGGGGCGAGCCGCACGGCGTCCGTGGACAGCACGTCCACGGCCACTTCCAGCGCATCGGGATCGCCGATGGCAAGCAGGGGCGTACCGGCACTCACGGGTCCCGCGCTCTCACGCTCGATGGTGAGCACACGGCCGTCCACGGGCGCGGTCACCGGCACACGCCCGGCCGATCCCCCTTCGCCCTGCGCCGCCGACAGCACCGCACGCGCCGCCGCCAGATTGGCGCGGGCGCGCTCGGCGGCGGATCGGGCCTGGTCGAAATCGCTGCGCGAGATGTCTCCGCGTTCGTACAGCGGTGTCAGGCGTTTCAACTCCGATCGCGCGAAGTCATGGGCCGCCTCGGCCTCAGCCACCTGTGCCCTGGCCTGGGCGCGGGTGCGCGGGTCCAGCGGCTGCGACAGGGCCGGATTGACGTGCACCAGCACCTGGCCGCGTTTCACTGCGTCGCCCTCGTCCAGGGCGATCCGTTCCAGGTCGCCGGTGACCGGCGCTGCGACCACGTAGCGCTCGCGCACCCGGGTCATTCCCTCCTGCTCGATGGTGACTTGCAAGGGCCCGCGGAACGCCCCGGCGACCGACACGGGCACAGGTTCGGGCTGGAAACTCCACCACAGCAGCGCGACGACCAGAAGGCCGACAAGGACGAGGACGATGCGCTTGCGCGTGGACATCCGTTACTCCCGGGTTTTGAGGACCGCAACCAGGTCCAGATGATAAAGCTTGCGTCCCATCAGGAGCGCGGAGATCACCGCCGCGGCCAGCACGATCATCGCGGAAAAGCCGTAGGTGCTCGGTTCGACGATCAACGGAATACGGAACAGCTCCGAGGCGAAGGCCTGCGCGATCACGGCGCAGAACCAATAACCGATGACGAAGCCCACGGGAATGGCCAGCAGGGTGAGCACGGCCAGTTCGCCGATGAGGATGTAGGCTACCTCACCGCGGGTGAAGCCCAACACCCGCAGGCTGGCCAGTTCGCGGCTGGTCTCGGACAGGGTGATGCGCGCAGCGTTGTAGACCACGCCGAAGGCGATGCTGCCGGCCAGCAGGGTGTTCACGAAGGCGAACACCAGGAGAGTCTCGCCCATGGTTTCCTCGAAGCTCTGGATGCCCACCTCCCGTTGGCTGGTGCCGATGATGCGCGGCCGCTCGCGCAGCTCGGCGAACAGGCGGGTTTGCTGCGCCCGGTCCACGGCCAGGAAGGCCCCCGAAACCACCGGACCTTCCTGCATGAGCCGGTTGAGGGCGTCGATGTGCATGTAGGCGGACAGGCCGACGTACTCGGACACCAGCCCGGCTACCTGCACTTCGCGCACCGGCTGGGCGCCCTCCTGCACCTCCACGGTGATCCAGTCGCCCGGCTGCACGCCCAACCTCTCCCCCAGGTAGTCCGTGAGCAACACGCCCTCGGGTGGAAACTCCACCGGACGCAGGCGCGCGTCCAGGGTGCGGTAGAGATCGCCTCGGTTTTCGAAGCCCTGGATGGCGGTGCGGTAGGTGCGATGGCCGACGCGCAATTGCACCGGCACGGAGCGGAAGGGCTCGGCACGGAACACGCCGGGGATGCCGGCCAGTTCCAACACCGCCTCGCGCCCGGTGGGCTCCACGAAGGTGACGGTGAGGTCCTGGCGCTGGGCCAGACCGAACTGCACGTCGAGCATGAAGTCGATGGCGTCTTCCTGGAAGTTGCCCACCATCAGGATCGCCCCGGCCATGGCAATGCCAAGCACCGACAGCAGCGCCTTGCCGGGCTTGCGCTCCAGATGGCGCATGACCATGCGCGTGGGTTGATCGAACCAGCGCTGCAGACCGGCCCGTTCCACCACCGAGGCGCGATAGACCATGGGCGGCTCCGGACGCATGGCCTCGGCGGGGGGCAGACGGCTGGCCTTGCGCACCGCGCGCAGGGCGCCCAGCAGGGCCGCACCGGCGGTGATGCCCACGCCCGTGATCACCACTTCGGGCGCCAGCACGTAGTGCAGATAGGGAAAGCGGAAGAACACCCGGTACAGCTCGGCGAGGGCGCTGCCGGCCCAGGCCCCCGCCAAGACGCCCGGCAGCGAACCCACCGCCACGATGAGCAGGATCAATCCTGCGTAATGCATACCGATGGCGCGGTTGCCGTAGCCGAAGGCCTTGAGCACGGCCACCTGGTCGCGCTGCTGGTCCACGGTCCGCGCGATCACCACGTTGATCAAAAAGGCCGCCACGGCCAGGAAGATCACCGGCACCACGCCGGCGCTGGAGCGCAGGCCGTCGATCTCCTGTTCCAGGTATTTGTGAGAAGCCTGGTCCGCGCGAGCGATGGCGCCGGTACTGCCGTAGGGCCGCAGCAGGTCGTCGAGCCGATCGATGACCTCCTGTGGCTGTACGCCCTGTTCCAGGGTCAGGGCCACGTCGTTGAAGGCGTCCTGGGTGCCCTGGGCCGCGGACAGCGGTTCCTCCCGCATCCAGAGAATGGCGTAGCGCTCGTAGTCCGGAAACAAATCGCCCGGGGCGATCTGGTAGACGTATTCCGCCGACAGGCCGACCCCCACCATGGTCAGGGTGCGGCGCCGACCGTTGATGATGGCATCCAGCGTATCCCCGGCGCGGAAACCGTGCGCCTCGGCGAAGGGCTCGCTCACCACCACCTCGTCGGGCGCGCGCGGCGCGGGCAGGCGGCCGCTGCGCAGGAACAGGCGATTGAGCCGTGATTCGCCCTGGTCCGGGATGGAAACCATGAGCCCGCGGATGGGATCGGCGAAACCCTCCACCTCCAGATTGGCCAGGGCCACGGTGCGGGTCTCCACCTCGGCCACCCCGGGGATGTCGGCGATGCGCTCCTCCAGGCGCTTGGGGGCACGCTTGAGGGTGGCGAACACTTCGGCGAAGCGGGACTCGCGGTAGAAGGCGTCCTGGGTGAGCACCAGGGAATCGATGGCACTGTAGGAAATGACCCAGGTGGCTACACCGCCGGCGATCACCATGGCGATCGCCAGGGCCTGGCCGCGCAGGTTCCAAAGGTCGCGCAGCAGCTTGCGCGTGAGGGCGCGCGGCCTCACCAGGACAGCTCCGACGGCGGGATGCGGCGGGCGTTGGTCTCTACGCCGGTAATGCGCCCATCGGAGAGATGGATGACCCGATCGGCCATGGCCGCGATGGCAGCGTTATGGGTGATCACCACGGTGGTGGTGCCCAGTTCCTCGTTCACCCGCGCCAGGGCCTCCAGCACCACGACCCCCGTCTTGGAATCCAGCGCGCCGGTAGGCTCGTCGCACAACAGCACGGCCGGCCGCTTGGCGATGGCGCGGGCAATGGCGACGCGCTGCTGTTCGCCGCCCGAGAGCTGAGCCGGAAAATGGTCCAGGCGGTGCTGTAGCTCCACCAACCTGAGGGCCTCTTCCGGCGTCATGGGCTCACGGGCGATCTCGGTGACGATGGCCACGTTCTCACGCGCCGTGAGGCTGGGGATGAGGTTGTAGAACTGGAACACGAAACCGACGAAATGGCGCCGGTAGTCGGTGAGTTCGGCGTCCGAGGCATGGGTCAGCTCCTGCGGGCCGTAGAACACGCGGCCCTCGGTGGCCGTGTCCAGGCCCCCCAGGATGTTGAGCAGGGTGGACTTGCCGCCGCCCGAGGCGCCGAGCAGCACCACAAATTCGCCGCTGTAGAAGGTGACATCCACGCCGCGTAGCGCCTGGATGGCCACCTCGCCCACCCGGTAAATCTTGGTCAGTCCCTCGGTGCGGAAAACCGCTTCGCGCTCAGCCATGTAAGTCTCGTCGCATGCGATGGGCGAATCCTAAAGGCCGCGGGCGGCCGATGCCAGCGAGTGCGTGCTTGATGGTGTGGAAATCCGGCCGCTCAGGGAAAATCCGGGCTGGCCAGATCGCCGCGCGGATCCAGCGTGCGGGCGAAGCGCTCGGAGACCTGCAGGCGCCCCGGCCCACGATAGGCCACTTCGTAGATGCTGAGGCTGTCGGGCAGATGTTCAAGCAGCACCAGGCGCGACGGTTGCTCCGCTTCCCCACGGCTCAGGCGCAGGGTGAGTGTGCCCAGCTGCAGGCGGCGTGCGTACACGTCAGTACGGACGCCGTCGGTCTCCTCCACGTATACCTGCCAGGGCTGACCGTCATCCCAGGCGAGCCGCCCACGCACCCGTTCCGCCTGCGCCCGCAGCACCACCCGTTCGTCCTGCCCGTCACCGTCCAGGTCCGCCTGCGCAACCTGCACATACCCCCAGCCCTGCTCGCCCGTCGCCGTGGGGGCATACGCAGGATCGACGAGCACGGGCGCGACCGTGTCGCCTGCCGGTGCCGGCTCAGCGGCGCAGCCCTGCAACAGCATCAGAATCAGTGCGCTGCTCACCGCGCATCGCCGTCCGGACATCAGTGCAGCGCCTCCAGCTCCCATAATCCGGGATAGTGCACCACGAAGCCCTCGACGGAAACCCGCAGTACCGCCGCGTAACCCGCAGCAGGCGCGCGGTAATCGTAGGTGTCGGCGCCAACGCGGCGATAATGCTGCTCCAGACGCTGGAGCCGCGCGCGGGAAAGGTCCAGCCAGGCGGCCGGGGCGTCCGCCTCGGCGCCGATGGCCAGGTGGAGACGCCGCAACGGGATCAGGTTGGTGGCGGGGGTAAAATCGAGATCCACATCCGTGCAGCCTTGGGCTTCCGGCTGTTCAACGCCGTTGAGCCGCCATCGCCCCTCGATGACCGTGATGTCCAGCGCCAGAGGCCGGGTCCCCACGAAACCCGTCACCCGCGCGCAACAGGTGCGCCAAGGGGTTCCGCCTTCCACCGAGTAATCGAGCCAGCACGGTTCGTTCCCCTGCATGAACACGGCCGTGCCCTGCAGACGCCAGCCGCCGCTCGAAACCCACAGCCCGCAGGCGTCGTGTCCCGGCACGTCCTTTCTGCGCCAGAGGATCAGGTGTTCGGGTTTTCGCTGGGATTCCACCCCTTGAGTGTGGCCGGGCGCGGCCCCGCTTACATCGGGAAAGCGGGACCGGCCGCGATGGCCGATCCCCTGCAGATCAATAGCTCAGGAAGGCCTCACCGATCTCATAGATCGTGCCGTTACCATCCGCCTGGGTGGAGGACACGAACACCGCACGGGTGCCGCCGGCGCCCCAGAGGATGTCGATGTACTCGTCGCCCATGGGGCCATGGAGGTGGTACACGCCGCCGCGGTTCTCCACAGTGAGCGCCAGGGTGCCGGTTTCACCTTCGTTGTCCCGGTAGCTCAACGTGGCGCTGTCATCCTGGGAGCGAAGGGTCCCGCTGATGATGGCGAGCTTGTAGTCTACCAAGCTGATCAGCGCGCTACTGTCCGGGTCGATGGTGTAAAGCGGACGGGCGATGAAGTCGAGCTGTGCCTCGCCCGAATCGACCAACGAGGGATCGGCGCTGGCGGGGGCCGCGAAGCCCACCAGCGGCACGGGCCAGTCGGCGGCGTCGATCACGGGACCCAGCCCTGCGAAATTACCACCGTCCATGATGTCTCCCTGCAGGGCGCCGGTGGGGTGCAGTTCAGCAATGGCGAGGAAGTCTTCATCGTCATCGATAGCGTTGGCATTACTTCCACCGGCACTGGATTTCAGACCCAGCATGCTGCCGCTCACCACCTGAACGCCAACAGTCGCGGCATCGCCGTCGGCCCCTGAGCCCAAACTCAGCGAGGGCACGGTGAAGGTGACACCGGTATCCACGAACTCCGCCGGATTCCGGGCGACACCGAGCATATGCACATTGACATTGCTCACCGCCAATTGCATGGATTCCCCTTCGTTGGCCGTGAGAAGGTCCACACCCAGGGCATCACTGCGGGCCAGGTAGGACTCGCCGATGGCATAGGCGCCTCCAACGGTAGCGCCCGCCACGTAAACGCCACGCCGGTTGCCCAGCGCCTGCACCACATAGGCGTAATCGCCGCCGGAATCGGTGAAACGCATCACTGCCAGGCCGGCGGGAGTGCCGTCGTCAAGGGTGACCAGCTTCCCCTCCGCGAAGCTGAGCGTATCGCTCACGGAGGCGGCTGCATTCAGCGTGACATCAAATTCGGGTGCGGTGATTGTTCCCGCGTCGGCATCGAGGCTCACCGCGCCCATCGCGCCCCAGCCCAGGTCACGGTCACCGTAGATGTCGCGGAACAGCAGATTGCGCTCGCCGGCGTAGAGCGCCTCGGTGACTGTCTTCAGACCCTCACTGTCTATGCCGCTCGCCGGTACGAGCGAGGCCACGAAAACGCCAGATGAAAGCTTTTGGTGATCGGGAAGGCCGTCGTCGAAGTCCACATAGGTGCCGGAGAGACTGCCGAGCAGCCCAACGGTGCCGGCCACACGAACCACACCACTGCCGTCCGGGTACTCGAGGCTGAGCACCACGCTGGGGCCCTGGATGCGCCCGGT
>JAWLCT010000005.1:6971-20926 GCA_041687015.1 Gammaproteobacteria bacterium | reverse complement strand
GCCGGTGTCGATGATGGTGCCGCCCTTGGAGAGCAGGGCGAAGTAGTCGGGCAACTCGGCCGCGGGCAGGGTCAGGACGAAATCGCCGTTGGCGTCGGTGGTCGCCGTGGCCAGGGCGGCGGGGCCGGCGAAACCTTCCGTACCATAGAGCGTCACGGTGGCGCCACGCACATAGCCGTCGACCACGGCTCCCTGCACCGTCGCCTGCGGGGTGCTGCTTCCACCGCCGCCACTGCTGCAGCCGACGAACAGCAGCGTCGTTAGCGCAACGACGAATCCGGGTAATAGCTGACGAATACGGTCGGGAGTCATGACGCTGTCCTCTTGAGGCAAACGACGGGGGAGGGTTCCCTCCTGAGTCCTATCCGACGCCTGTTGGCCCGCAAGACCAAGTCGTCCCTGTGTCGTCTTTTTGGAATCTCTGTCAGCCTTCTGTAGACTTCCGGCGTGCCTTCGCCTCTCATGGACTTCCGACCCGTGGCAGCGAGACTTGGGGGCCTGTTTCCCGCCTGGGCGTTCGCCGGCTACGTGTTGTGGCTGACGGCGTTTCCCATGTCCGGGAGCCTGCTGAACGACAGGGCCGATCTGTTTTGGTTCCTGCTCCCCCACACCGGTCTGCTGTTTGCCCTCGGCCGCTTTTGCGGCGCGGGGCGCTTCGATGTGGTCGGCCGCGTGGGCGTGCTGCTGACCATGGTCCTCACCGGGTTGTTTCCGCTCCTGCCCGCCTTCCCCGAAGCCCTGCTCGTGCTGATGGGTCTCAGCGCCGCACCGGTTTCGCTGCGTGCCGGTGTGGCCCTGAAAAGCGCTTCTTCTCCCGTGCTTGCGGCCTTGACGGGTCTGGTCGTGGGCAACACCCTGCTACTGCCCATCGCGCGAGTGCCCGACGACGCCGCGGGTTTCGCCGTCGCCGCTCTGGCCCTGCTACCGCTTCTGTTCGCCACCGCACCCCGCCAGGCTTTGCGCGGCGAAACACGCGGCCTGTTCTCTTATCTGGCGTTCGTGTTTGTCTTCCAGCTGGTCAGCGGCCTGATGTACGGCTTCCTCTATCCGGCCTACGCGAACGCGGCCCTGTGGCCGGGAAGTGAATTGTTGTTCTACATGACGGGCGCGAGCCTGGCGACGCTGCTGGTGGTCCGAGGGCAAAGTGATATCGCCCTGATCGTAGGTGTGGTGTGGGCCATGGCGGCCTTCGTCCTGCTCATCTACGGCGCGGGCACCCGTCTGGTGACTCCGAGCATGTATGCGATGATGCTCGCGGCGGGCACCATCGACCTGTTCCTGCTGGGCCATGTGCTGTCCTTTCCGAATGTGTTGCGCGCCTACGGCTACGGCACCGGGGTGCTCTGCACCGGCATCGTGGCCGGACGCGTTCTCGCCATGGCAGTCGGT
Source organism: Gammaproteobacteria bacterium (assembly GCA_041687015.1). GTDB lineage: Bacteria > Pseudomonadota > Gammaproteobacteria > Thiohalomonadales > Thiohalomonadaceae > JALOAT01. Next base: position 19,537 of record JAWLCT010000005.1, on the reverse strand, counting down.
GAAGCCGGCGACGAGGTGGGACTGGTGGGCTCCATCGCGCTCAACGTCTCGGTGCTGGTGCTGTTCCTCATGGATCGCAGGCGCGCCACATCGACGGCCGTCCCGCCTGGGCAGGACGCCGGGATACTGCCCCCTGCCCTGCTGTCCCGGCTGTCCGATCAGGAACGGCTGGTGCTGGAGGGCGTGCTGGAACGCCGCACCTACAAGGACATAGCCCGGCAGCTCGGGATCTCGGAATCCTCCGTGAAAACCTACATGCACCGCATCTACGAGAAAACGGGCGTCACCGGCAAGCGGCAGCTGATGTCCCGGCTCCACGAACACCCGCACGCGAACGACGCATTCTGAGCGGCCTTCCCGCCTCTCCACCCGTCGACAGAAAAACATCCGGATTTCAAACTGATAACTGCAGCCGGCCGGCCTGTTCATTTGATAGTTATGGGCCAAAATGTTATTGTACAAAACTGTTTTGCCCGACCACGGGTGATCACCGGGGAACGATGAATGGTGCCGGAGTCCGTCAAGCCCGACGCTGCGCCGCAGGGGCCCGCCGATCCGCTGCAGGGGCGGGACCAGGTCCTGCGCGCCGTGGTACAGCACCTGCGGGTTATCTTCCGCTCCATCCAGGAGCATTCGCGCTGGGTGGAGAAACAGTGCGGCGTGAGCGCTGCACAGCTTTGGGCCATGTGGGAGCTGTTCGCTGAGCCGGGCATGCCGGTGTCGCGCCTTTCCAAGGCGCTGTCGGTGCACCAGTCCACCGCAAGCAACATGCTGGACAAGCTGGAGAAAAAGGCACTGGTGCGCCGCGACCGCAGCGGCCCCGACCAGCGCGTGGTACGCCTTTTTCTGACCCCCCAAGGGGTCGCTCTGCTTGCCGAGGCGCCGCGGCCGGCGCAAGGCGCCCTGACCGATGCCTTGCAACAGCTGCCCGATCAAACGGTCCGCGATTTGGAAAACGGCCTTGGCCTGCTGCTCACCGCCATGCGGGTGAAGGACGAAAAGGCCGCCATGCACCCCTTGTCCGAGCCCTGAAGCCGGATTCATCACCCCCAAAGCGTCGGCGCTGCCGACGCACACGCGCGCCAGGAACGCGCAGTCACAGCGAAACGGCACGGGTGTGCCGATTTCGCGCGCGGGGCATCCCCCCGCCCTGCAGGCCGTTTTTCGGCTTGTGAACCAGAAGGAGGACCCATGCCCGCTTCAAAGATGTTTTTCTGCACACCACAAAAGGCGTACATGCTCACCGAGGCCTGCCGCACCCTGCGCTGCCGTCCGGTGGGCAAAACCCCCGGTGGTGTCAATGCACGCCCCCGCGTCTGTGAGGACTGTGAACTCGCCGACCGGGTCGATGCCCAGAAAGTGCCCACCGTGACCTTGTCTGCCTTCCTGGAAGGCGTGATGCCCGCCGCCGCCGATGGAGAGTGAAGCCATGGCCCGTGTCATGACTTACAGCAGCGCGCCCCGGCAACAGGCGCTCCATCCAGGCGATGAAGGCGCTTTCCGCGTCTACACGGCACGTACGCTGGAGCAGATCCCGCAGCTGGCCCAGTTGCCCGAGGAACTGCGCTTCGACATGCGCGTAGTGGCCCAGGTAATGCCTTTCCGCGTGAACCGCTACGTGGTCGAAGAGCTCATCGACTGGTCACGGGTGCCGGAAGATCCGATCTTCCAGCTCACCTTCCCCCAGCGCGGCATGCTCACGGACGACGCCTATGAACGCATGGCCGCCTTGCTTAAGCGCGGCGGTGATGCCGAGGCTGTCTCGGAGCTGGCCCGCGCGCTGCGCACCGATCTGAATCCTCATCCGGCCGGGCAGCAGTCCCTAAACGTACCGTGGCTGGATAACGAGCCCCTGCCCGGCATGCAGCACAAGTATCGTGAAACGGTGCTGTTCTTCCCCAGTCAGGGCCAGACCTGTCATTCCTATTGCACGTTTTGCTTCCGCTGGGCGCAGTTCGTCGGTGACAAGGCCCTGCGCTTCGCCTCCCATGAGGCTGATCGGCTGCATGAATACCTGGTACGCCATCGCGAAGTGACCGACCTGCTGGTCACCGGCGGCGACCCGCTGGTGATGAAGGCACGCACCCTGTCCGATTACCTGCGGCCCCTGCTGGAGCCGCGCTTCGAGCACGTGCAGAACCTGCGTATCGGTACCAAGGCGCTGTCGTTCTGGCCGCGACGCTTCGTCAGCGACCCCGATGCGGACGAATTGCTGGGCTTGTTCGAACGCCTGGTGAAGGGCGGCAAGCACGTGGCCGTGATGGCCCACTACAACCACTGGCGCGAGCTGGAAACCCCGGTGGCGCGCGAGGCGTTGCGCCGTGTGCGTGATACGGGCGTGGTCATCCGCACCCAGTCACCGCTCATCGCACACATCAACGACAGCGCCGAGGTGTGGGCACGGCTGTGGCGCACCCAGGTGCAGTTGGGTCTGGTGCCCTACTACATGTTCGTGGAACGCGACACCGGTGCACAGCACTACTTCGAAGTGCCTCTTGCCCGCGCAGTGGAAATCTATCGCGACGCGATGCGCAAAGTGTCGGGACTCGCCCGCACCGCGCGCGGTCCGTCCATGAGCGCCGGGCCCGGCAAGGTGGAAATTCAGGGCATCACCGAGGTGGCCGGCGAGCGGGTTTTCGCACTGCGTTTCCTGCAGGGCCGCAACCCCGACTGGGTGCAACAACCGTTCTTCGCGCGCTTCGATCCCGGGGCCACCTGGTTCGATCAACTGCGGCCCGCTTTCGGCGAAGAAAAATTCTTCTTCGAGGACGAATACGCAGCGATGCAGGCGCGCGTCGGTCTCTGAACCGACCTGCTTCGCCCTTTCCCTCCGGGAGAGGGAGCGGATTCACGAATCCAACCCTCTCCCCGGAGGGCGAGGTTTATCAGTGGAATCGATTTTTAGACACGCCGTTCTGCGGGAACGGTGAAACATGAGAGGAGTAAGCAGCAAAGCACTTAGCCGGCTTCGGTGAAAGGAAGGCGCCGGAATCTCCGGGGCACTGGTGTTCACCCGCCGGGCGACAACCAAGACAAGGAGTCAGCTGTGCAGGAGAAAAAAAAAGAACCCGACCCGGCGCGGCCGGTGATTTTCGGTGAAGTGCTGTTCGACAACCTTCCGGACGGTCGCGCGGTCCTCGGCGGCGCACCGTTCAACGTGGCCTGGCATCTGCAGGGCCTGGGGCTCCGCCCGCTGCTGCTGAGCCGCATCGGTGACGATGCCGCCGGCGAGCAGGTCCTGGCGGCCATGCAGGCCTGGGGCATGGACACCATGGGGATCCAACGCGATCCCGACCATCCCACCGGCGCGGTCCACGTCACCCTCGAAAACGGCTCACCCAGCTTCCACATCCTTCCCGATCAGGCTTACGACCACATCGAAGCCGACGCCGCCCTGGCCAGCCTTGGCGGGGCATCTCCCCTACTCATCTATCACGGCACACTGGCCGTTCGCAGCGCGACCAGCGCGCACACCCTGCAGACCTTGCGTAACGCCGGCAGCCCGATCTTCGTCGACGTCAACCTGCGCTCGCCCTGGTGGGACACCGGGCGCGTACTCCAGCTGTTGCGCGGCACGCACTGGCTGAAGCTCAGCGGCGAGGAGCTGGACACGCTCACCGGTGAAAATGGTGAAACGCGCGCGGCCCGCGCGCGGGCCTTGCGGGCGCGCTACGGCCTGGAAATGCTGGTGGTCACGGAAGGTGAAGCGGGCGCGCAGGTATTCACGCCCTTTGGCCAGTGCGCCCAGACAGCCGTTCCCGCCGATCCGCTGGTGGACACCGTAGGCGCGGGCGATGCGTTCTCCGCCGTCTGCCTGGTCGGTATCGCGCTGGGCTGGCCGCTCTCCGACACCCTCGGCCGCGCCGCGGAACTGGCCGCCCGCATCTGCACCCGCCCGGGCGCCACCCATGCCGACCGCATGCTGTATGCGGACCTGCTCGAAAGGTGGGCGGCATGAGCGACAAACTGTACGTGGTACTCATCAGCATCCACGGCCTGATCCGCAGCCGTGATCTCGAACTGGGCCGCGATGCCGACACGGGCGGACAGACACGCTATGTCGTGGAACTGGCCCGCGCCCTGGCGGCCCACCCCGCCATCGGTCGCGTGGACCTCCTTACCCGGTGCATCGTCGATGGCAAGGTCTCGCCCGATTACGCCGAGCCCGAAGAAACCATTTGCCCCGGTGCGCGTATCGTGCGCCTGTCCTGCGGCCCGCGCCGCTATCTGCGCAAGGAAGTGCTGTGGCCCTACCTGGACAGCTTCACCGATGCCGCCCTGCAGCACGTGCGCCGGGTGGGTCGTGTACCCGACTGGGTACACAGCCATTACGCCGACGCCGGCTACGTGGGGGCGCGCCTGTCGGCCCTGCTCGGCGTGCCGCTGATCCACACCGGGCATTCCCTCGGCCGCGTGAAGCGTCAACGCCTGCTGGACCAAGGCCAGAAAGAGAGCACCATCGAGAACCACTACAACATGAGCCAGCGCATCGAAGCCGAGGAATTCACCCTCGACAGCGCTGCCCGGGTGGTTGCGTCCACGGCCCAGGAAGTGGCGGAGCAATACGCTCTGTACGACCACTATCAGCCCAAGCGCATGGTAGTCATCCCGCCCGGCACCGACATCGACCACTTCCGACCGCCCAGCCGGCACGATGCGGACCCGCCCATCCAACGTGAACTGGAACGCTTCCTGCGCGAGCCGCGCAAGCCCATGATCCTGGCGGTGTCCCGCGCCGATCCGCGCAAGAACATCGCCACGCTGCTGAGCGCCTACGGTGCAAGCCCGCAATTGCGCGAGCGCGCCAATCTGGTGCTGGTGGCAGGCAATCGCGACGATATCGCCAGCCTGGAGCGCGGCCCGCGGGAGGTCCTGACCAACGTGCTGACACTGGTGGACCGTCACGACCTGTATGGTTCCGTGGCTTATCCGAAACAGCACCGACCGGAAGACGTACCGGATCTCTATCGTCTCGCCGCACGCAGCCGCGGCGTGTTCGTGAATCCGGCGCTCACCGAACCCTTCGGCCTGACGCTCATCGAAGCCGCGGCCAGCGGGCTGCCCGTGGTCGCCACCTGCGACGGCGGGCCGCGCGAGATCATTCAAAATTGTCGTCACGGCCTGCTGGTCGATCCGTTGGATCAAAACGCCATGACTGACGCGTTGCTCACCGCCCTGAGCGACCGCGAGCGCTGGACGCGCTGGTCACGCCAGGGGCAGCGCGGCGCCTACACCCACTACTCATGGACCGGTCACGTGCAACGCTATATGCAAATGGTGCAACGTTTGTTGGAGAAGAGAAAATCCGCCGTGCAGTCGGCTACCGCGGGATCACGCAGCTTCGGCGCGGGCGCCATGCAGTGGTTTACCAATACAGCGGGTCTGCGCATGCCAGGCCGCAGCCGCCTGCCCACCGTGGACCGTTTCATCCTGTGCGACATCGACAACACCCTTATCGGTGAACCCGAGGGGCTCGCTGCATTGATGGAACGCCTGCACGAAGCGAACGGCCGCGTCGGTTTCGGTGTGGCCACCGGACGGCGCCTTGAAAGCGCCCTGGAAGCGCTGGCGGAGTGGGACGTGCCCATGCCCGACGTGCTCATCACCGGGGTCGGTGCAGAGATCCACTACGGCAACGGCCTGGTGGAAGATACCGGCTGGCAACGCCACATCGATTACCGCTGGCGCCCCGAAGGCCTGCGCAAGGCCATGGCCGAGTTGCCCGGCCTGCGCCTGCAACCGCGCGAGGAACAGCGCCGTCACAAGCTCAGTTATTTCGTCGATCCGGATGAAGCGCCGTCGCTGCGTGAAATCAAGCGCCACCTGCGTCGCCACGACCTGCACGCGAACCTGATCTATTCCCATGGCGCCTACCTCGACCTGCTGCCGCTGCGCGCCTCCAAAGGGCTCGCCATGCGCTACATGGGCGGCAAGTGGGGCCTGCCTCCGGAGCGCTTCCTGGTCGCGGGTGATTCGGGGAATGACGGGGAGATGCTGTGCGGCAATACCATGGGCGTCGTGGTGGGTAATTACAGCAGCGAACTGGAACGCCTGCGCGGTCGCCCGCATATCTACTTCGCCGAGGGCCACTGTGCCTGGGGTGTGCTGGAAGGTATCGAACACTACGACTTCCTCGGCAACATGCACGACCCCGAAGACGAGCCTGGCGAGGTGGAAACGGACAAAACTTCCCAGCGCATCGCGTAAGCGGGTGGCGCACAGACACACGGGCCGGCAGCACCGCCCGCGTGCTCCCGCCCGGATGGGTGCGAAACGCTTTGCACTCGGCGCACCTTTGCGTTAAAGGTTCAATAAAAACAAGAAGAGGACACCGGGAATGATCGAAGCGCTGGGCGATATCCTGCGCGATAACCGCGAGGTCGTGCACTTGCTGTTGCGCCGCTATCTGCGCTGGGAACGCTCGTTTCTGCTGCGTCCGGAGCTTCTGGAAGGCCTGCAGGAGTTGTGCGCCACGTCGGAGGGCGCGGGACTGGAAAACAGTCCGCTGGCACGCCTCATTGCCACCGCGCAGGAGGCCGTACTGGATGCGCCATGGGTGTTGATGGCCATCCGCCCGTCGGTCGCCCGCTGGACCTACCTGCGTTTCCACGTGGACACCATGAGCCATGAAGAAGTCTCCGTGTCCGAATTCCTCGCCTTCAAGGAACGCCTGGTGGTCGATCACCGCACCGCCACCGACTGGACGCTGGAACTGGATGTCGCCCCGTTCAATCGTGATTTCCCGCGCCTGCACGAAGCGCGTTCCATCGGACGCGGTGTGGAGTTTCTCAACCGTCGTCTTTCCAACCGGCTGTTCCAATCCCTCGGCCAGGGCGATCAGCTGCTGCTCGATTTCCTGCGCATGCATCAGGTTCAGGGCATGCAACTCATGCTCAATGATCGCCCCACGGACGTGCCGACATTGCGTCAGGCCCTGCGCCGTGCCGAAGAATATCTGGCCGGCCAACCCGAAGACGCCGACTGGGACAGTGTGCAAAAGACCATGCGCTATCTCGGCTTCGAGCCCGGCTGGGGCCACACCGTGGCGCGCATGCGCGAGACCCTGGCCCTGCTGTCCGACATCCTGGAAGCCCCGGAACCCGCGGCCGTGGAGCGCTTCCTCGGACGCATACCGATGATCTTCAACCTGGTGATCCTCTCGGTGCATGGTTTTTTCGGCCAGTCCAACGTCCTCGGCCTGCCGGACACGGGCGGCCAGGTGGTGTACATCCTCGATCAAGTGCGCGCCCTGGAGCGGGAGATGCGCGCCCGTCTTGCCGATCAGGGCCTGGATATCGAACCGAACATCCTGGTGGTCACACGCCTCATCCCGGAAGCGCGCGGCACCACCTGCGATCAACGCCTCGAAGCCATCGCGGGTACCCAGCGCGCCCGCATTCTGCGCGTGCCGTTCCGCACCGAAAGCGGCGAGGTTCTGCCTCAGTGGATTTCCCGTTTCGACGTCTGGCCTTACCTGGAGCGTTTCGCCGCGGATGCGGAAACCGAAGTGCTGGCCGAGCTGGGCGTGCGTCCCGATCTGATCATCGGCAACTACTCCGACGGTAATCTGGTCGCCACCCTGATGGCCAGCCGGCTGCGCGTCACGCAATGCAACATCGCTCACGCCCTGGAAAAGACCAAGTACCTCTACTCCGATCTCTACTGGCGCGACAACGAACCCCAGTACCACTTCTCCTGTCAGTTCACTGCCGACCTCATCAGCATGAATGCGGCGGACTTCATCATCACCAGCACTTACCAGGAAATCGCCGGCAGCCGCGATGCCGTGGGACAGTACGAAAGTTACGGCGCTTTCACCATGCCCGGTCTCTACCGCGTAGTAAATGGGGTGAACGTGTTCGACCCGCGATTCAACATCGTTTCGCCCGGCGCCGACGCAGAGATCTATTTCCCTTATCACGACAGCTCGCGACGCCTCGCAGGCCTCACTGCGGAAATCGAGACGCTGGTCTACGGCCCGCCCGGCCCGACGGCGCGCGGGCAACTGGTATCGAGCAACCGCCCTCTGCTGTTCACTATGGCACGCCTCGATCGCATTAAGAACGTGGCCGGGTTGGTGCAGTGGTACGGGGAATCCGCCACGCTGCGCGAAAAAGCCGACTTGCTGGTGGTCGCGGGACACGTGGACCCGACGCGTTCCCAGGATCGCGAAGAACAGGAACAGATCGCGCTATTGCACGAGCTGATGAACGAATACCAATTGGACGGCCAGGTGCGCTGGCTTGGCATGCAACTCGACAAAACGCTGGTGGGCGAACTGTACCGCTTCGTGGCCGATCGCCGAGGTGTCTTCGTGCAGCCTGCCCTGTTCGAGGCCTTCGGCCTCACGGTGGTCGAAGCCATGACATCCGGCCTGCCCACTTTCGCCACCCAATACGGTGGCCCGCTGGAGATCATTGAGGACGGCCGCTCGGGCTTTCACCTCGATCCCAATGAAGGTGAGAAATCCGCCGAAGCCATTGCCGATTTCCTTGCCCGTTGCGAACTCGACCCGGGCCTCTGGGCGCGCGTTTCCGAGGCTTCGGTGCGGCGTGTGCAGAGCCGCTACACGTGGGCGCTCTATGCCGAACGCCTCATGACCCTGTCGCGCGTCTACGGCTTCTGGAAATACGTCACCAATCTCGAGCGTGCAGAACTGCGCCGCTACCTGGAGATGTTCTACGGCCTGGAATACCGCCCCCTTGCCAGCGCACTGGCGGGGCTCGAGCACAGCACTGCGTAACGCGTTAACCCTCCACACCCACCGGGCCGATGCCGTTTTCCAGGGCATACTTGATCAGCTCTGCATTGCTGCTCATGCCCAGTTTGCGCATGACGCGGGCTTTGTAGGAACAGCCCGACAGGTTCCTGACGCATCGACGTATGCAACCACTCTTGGGCCGCCATGTTCCTGCATGACCTCTACAGACACAGACAAGCGCTTATGGAAGCTGCTGATTCGCAGGCACCAGGACTTTCTCCAGGCGATGTCCGGTTCCAGCTCTCGACTTCTTGTGCAAACCGACCAGCGTCTCTCCATCATCAGTCGTTCCAGCGTTACGGTCAGCCGGGCGCCTTGCCATCCGGGCCCCACCACCTCGCCACGCGCGCAACGTCCTGAAACGCGGCGAAGACGTCCGCCGGCGTGACGGGAATCTTGCGAGATGCTCGAAAAACCATAGTGTGCTTCCTCTGGCGACTGACCGGTAAACATCCGCGCCACTCCACCACCGTGTGCCTGGAAGCGCGGCCGCGCGGGCCTGGCGTCCGAAACCGATTCACACGCGTCACACGGCGGGGCGTTACCCCTGTGTCCGCCAGGTGCCGTCCGGCTGGCGACATGCGGTTCCGTAAACAGTTTCCGTCTTGCCACCGATGACGGCTTCCATGGTGTATTCGCGGCACGGGCCGGATGCGGTTTCGAAGGTGCGCGTGGGTGTCATCTCGTATTCAGTGCCCGTATCCGGGTTGCGCCAGGTGGACGAGACGCCGGTGCGCACGGTTTCCAGGGTCTGTCCGGCTTTGAGGCGGTCGGTGTCGTCCATGGACTTGCCCACGGAACCGCCGATGGCCGCGCCGGCCAGGGTGCCGGCGATGATGGCGGCGGTACGCCCTTCGCCACCGCCCACCTGGGCGCCCAGCAAACCACCCAGGGTACCGCCGATGACCATGCCCGCCTCCTGCTTCGGTCCTTCACTGGCGCAACCGCCGGCAAGTGTGGCCAAGACCAAGAAAACGGTGATCGGGAATCGCGGGTTCATTGCCTGCTCCGTGGCTACGCGCTGACAGGTCGAGTATAGCCGCGTCTGCTGCCACCCCGGGCCAAACAGGTGTATATTTACCCACTACACCTTTTTCTCCGCGCCCATGCCCACCCCTGCCTACGCCGAGCTGCATTGCCTGTCCAACTTCACCTTCCTGCGCGGGGCCTCGCACCCGGAGGAACTGGTGGAGCGCGCAGCGGAACTGGGTTACGCCGCCCTGGCGCTCACCGACGAATGTTCCCTCGCAGGCGTGGTGCGCGCCCATGTGGCTGCCGGGGAATGTGGGCTCAGGCTCATCATTGGCAGCGAACTGCGCCTTGCCGACGGCCCGACCGTGGTGGCGCTCGCGGCGACGGCCGAGGGCTATGCCCGCCTCTCCCGCCTCATCACCCGCGCGCGGCGACGCACACCCAAGGGCGAATACCATCTCACGCGCGCCGATCTGGAAGACGGTCTGCCCGGCTGTCTGCTGCTGTGGGTGCCGGGGCAAACGCCGGATGAAGAACACGGGCGTTGGCTCGCAGCGCATTTCGCAGGTTGCGTGTGGATTGCCGCCGAACTGCATTGCGATAACGACGACCATCGCCTTGCGCTGCTGACTGCACTGGGCACACGCCTCGGCCTGCCGATGGTGGCGGCAGGCGATGTGCACATGCATGTGCGAGCGCGCAAACCGTTGCAGGACCTGGTCACTGCCATCCGTCTCAAAACCACGGTAGACCATTGCGGTCATGCCCTGCAGCCCAATGGCGAGCGCCACCTGCGCCCCCTTGTCCGGCTCGCCGGCATCTATCCCTCCGCTCTGCTGGAAGAGAGCCTTCGCATCGCCGAACGTTGCACCTTTACCCTGGAGGAACTGCGTTATCGCTATCCCTCCGAACTGGTGCCCGAAGGCGAGACACCCACGTCGCACCTGCGTCATCTGGCGGAAGCGGGTGCGCAGCGCCGCTTTCCTCAGGGCGTGCCGGCCCGGGTGCGTGCACTCATCGAGCACGAACTGTCACTCATTGCCGAACTGAAGTACGAGCCCTTTTTTCTCAGTGTGCACGACATCGTGGCCTTCGCGCGCACGCGCGGCATTTTGTGCCAGGGGCGCGGTTCGGCGGCGAACTCTGCGGTGTGCTACTGCCTCGGCATCACGGAGGTGGATCCGTCGCGCATGGAAATGTTGTTCGAACGTTTCATCTCCAAGGAACGTAACGAACCGCCCGACATCGATGTGGACTTTGAACACGAGCGGCGCGAGGAAATCATCCAGTACATCTACGGAAAATACGGCCGCGAACGTGCGGCGCTGGCCGCCACGGTCATCACCTACCGCCCGCGCAGCGCCATCCGCGATGCGGGCAAGGCGTTGGGGCTCGATCTGGAACAGGTGGAGCGCATCGCGAAGAACCACGCCTGGTGGGACGGTCGTGAGGTGCAACGCGAGCGCCTGCGCGAGGAAGGCTTTGATCCGGACAGCCCGAAGCTGGCGCTGCTTTTGAAACGGGTGGACGAACTCATCGGCATGCCGCGCCATCTGTCTCAGCATGTGGGCGGTTTCGTCATTGCCGATGGCGCACTTTCGGAATTGGTGCCCATCGAAAATGCCGCCATGCCCGAACGCACGGTGATCCAGTGGGACAAGGATGATCTCGATGCGCTGGGTCTGCTCAAGGTGGATGTGCTCGCGCTCGGCATGCTCTCGGCCATCCGCCGTTGCCTGGCGTTGGTGTCCGACTGGCGTGGCGAAAACATGGCACTGGCCGATGTGCCTGCCGAGGATCCAGCCACTTACGCCATGATCTGCAAGGCCGACACCGTGGGCGTGTTCCAGATCGAATCCCGCGCGCAGATGACCATGCTGCCACGGCTGAAACCTCGGCGTTTCTACGATCTGGTGGTGGAAGTGGCCATTATCCGCCCCGGCCCCATCCAGGGCGACATGGTGCATCCGTTTCTCGCCCGCCGCGAAGGCCGTGAGCCGATTACCTATCCCAGCAAGGAAGTGAAGTCGGTGTTGGAGCGCACCCTGGGTGTGCCCATTTTTCAGGAACAGGTGATCAAGCTGGCGATGGTGGCGGCAGGTTTTTCCGCCGGTGAGGCCGATCAGTTGCGGCGCGCCATCGGTTCCTGGCGCAAGCGCGATCATCTCGCACGTTTTCGCGAGCGGCTGCTCGACGGCATGCAAAGGCGTGGCTATGCGCCGGCATTCGCTGACCAGATCTGGCGGCAGATCGAAGGCTTCGGCGAATACGGCTTTCCCGAATCCCATGCTGCCAGCTTCGCCCTGCTCGCCTATGCCTCGGCCTGGCTCAAATGTCATGAGCCGGCGGCGTTTCTGTGCGCGTTGCTCAACAGCTGGCCGATGGGTTTCTACGCGCCGGCGCAGCTCATCCAGGACGGGCGGCGCCACGGCTTGGAAGTGCGGCCGGTGGATGTGACCGTAAGCGATTGGGAATGTACGCTGGAGGCGCCGACGGCGGCCATACACAAGCACGCACGCCCCCAGCCGGCGGTGCGAATTGGCTTGCGCTACGTGAAGGGTCTGTCCAGGACAGCGGGAGAGCGCATCGAATCGGCCAGGAACGAACGGGCCTTCACCGATTTGCGTGATTTCGCCTTGCGTACGGCACTGGATCGCGGCGACATGGAGGCATTGGCTGCCGCCGCGGCCCTCACGTCCCTGGCCGGTCACCGCCACGCGGCACGCTGGCAGGTGCTCGGCATCGATACGCCGCCGCCGTTGTTTGCCCAGGACATGCCGCCAGCCACAGTGTCGACACCGCCGCTTCCCGTGCCCGGCCCCGGTGATGACGT
>JAWLCT010000005.1:2302-6871 GCA_041687015.1 Gammaproteobacteria bacterium | reverse complement strand
GTCCTCTGGACGATTGACGCATTCAAAACCGAAAGCACGCTAGGGCACGTCCGCCGCAGCCCGCAAGCGACCGGTTTCATCCACCACTTCGATGCGCCTGTAATCACCACGGGTAAGCACAATGAATGCACATGGACTGGTGATCACCTGCGGGAGGATGGCGCCGGGTTGCGGTTCGGTCCAGTGTACGGTGACCCGTGCGGTGTGGTCCTGAACCGAAACACGCTCCGTGGCCAAGTCCACGCTGTACCCACCGCTGCCGCGCTGCCCCATTTCCACCAGCAGTACCCCGTCACGCCGAAAATCGACATCGGGAAGTTCCACGAGGGTTTCGATGGAGACGCGACTGAAACGCCGGTAGGCGGCTTCGAAATGAACGGGATTGTCGATCCAGGTGGCGGACGCGGTGGGCAAATCCCGGCCACAATGTAAATCACCTTCCAGCAAGCGCGCGCTCAACGCCCCCTCTCGCGCCATCGGCGCGCAGGCAACCATCGCTAGCGCCAGCAAACCCGCGGTAAGCACACGCACTTCATCCCCTCCGGTTTTCCATCAAGCATAGACCGGTCAGCGCATCACTCCCCGCGATACCAACGCCAGCACCGCCAGCGCCCAGACGATGAGCGGCCCGGTGGGATAGTCGAACCGCGCGGAGAGCAGCAGCCCCAGGGCATATCCACCCGCGCCGACAAGATAGCCAAACATCAATCCGCGACGGGCAGGAAGGCCACGCGTGGCGAGCGCCGGAATGATCAGGCTGGCGAACACCAGGTACACGCCCACCAGTTGCACCGAAACAGTGACGGCGAGAGCGAACACCGCATAGAAAACGAACCGGCCGCGCGGCAACAGACGCCAGGCGGCAAGCAGCACCATGGTGGCAATGGCCACGGGCAGCAGCTGTGACCAGCTCACCCACAGCACCTGGCCCGCCAGCAAATCGGCGAGATGTTCGCCGCCACGCGGGTTGCCCGCGAGCAACAGCAAGCCGCCGGTGGCCGCCAATACGAACACCGTGCCGATGATAGCCTCCTGCACCTGAGGCCAGCGTCGCTCGGTGAAACGCAGGCACACCGCCCCGAGGAGCGCACTGCCCGCCGCCACCGCTTGCACCGCGTAGCCGTGCACCTCGAAACCCACGTGCGCGGCAATGAGTACGCCCAACGCGGCGATCTGCGCCACGGCGAGATCGATGAAAATGATCCCGCGCGACAGCACCTCGCGCCCGAGGGGCACGTGGGTGGCGAGGACCAGCAGGCCCGCCGCGAACGGCGGGCCCAGCAGGGCCAAATCGGCCAAGTTCACGGCGCCGCCTCCAGCAGGCGCGCCACGGTTTCATCGAACAACGCGAACAGATCGGTGGCCTGGGGGCTACCGCCTACCGTGTACGGCAGCACCACCACTTTCATGCCCGTGCGTTCGGCCAGCCACGCAGCCGGGCGCGCGTCCTGATAGGGCGTGCGGAGGACCATCGCGGCCGGTTGTTGCTTCAGGCGGGTGGTCAGGGTGGCCAAATGCGCGGCACTCGGCGGGATGCCGGGCCTGGGTTCCAGGCGCGCCACTTCCGTCAGTCCGAGCCAGTCATACAAATACACCCAGTCCTGATGGTGCGAGATGACGCGAACACCGCGCAGCACCGCCGCCTGCGTGGTCCAGCGTGCCATGGCCTGCTGCCAGCGCACACGGAAGTCCTCCAGGCGCGCACGGTAGTACGCGGCATTGGCGGCATCCAGCACCGCCAGGCGCTCGCCCAGCGCCCCGGCAATCTGCAGCAGCCGCCGCGGGTCGGTATGCACGTGCGGATTGCCCGTCATGTGCAAATCACCCAGGGCGCGATCGGCCACGGCGGGCACCTCCAGCCGCTCCACCTGCTCCGCCGCCATGAAATATCCGGGCTGTCCGGATTGCACGCGGCCGTTGGCCGACTGACGCAGCAACACCGGCAGCCATCCCGCCTCCAGTTCAGCCCCGGTGCACACCAGCACATCGGCCTGCCGCATCCTGGCGATCAGGCTGGGCCGCGCTTCGATACGGTGCGGGTCCTGCTGTGCCGTGGTGGCCGCATAGACCGAGACCCGTTCGCCGCCGAGTTCGGTGGCAAGCGCCGCCCATTCCGGTTCGCAGGCGAACACATTCAGTGCGGCCTGTGCCGGCAGTGCAAGCAGGCCAAGTACGCTTCCGACGATCCATTGCTTCATGGTCGCCACCTCAGAACGGATGCGCGCCATGGGCGCCCAGGCTCATGGTGTACTGGAGCACCACCTGGTTGTCCGCATCTTCGTAGGACTCGTCGCGGTTGTATTGAAGGCGCAGGCGGCTGTATTCGCTGTTGGCGAAATCCACCATGGCACTCCAGCGCTCGGGCGAGTGCCCCTCCGAATCAAGCCCCGCGTGCGCGGCCACATGGGCATCATCCACGTCATTGTCGGCGTCCAGGGCACCGTAACGCAGGCCCACACGCCAGCGCGGCATGAACTGGTAGACGGCCTGGGCATACCAGCCGGTCTGGGTGCCGTCGTAGCCGCCGGCATCCGTCGTGCCGTGGGCGACGACGGTCACATCGCCCTCTTCGTCGCGCTGAAAGTATTCCGCCTGGAACTTGAAATTCCGTTCACTGGCGTTGCCGTTCGGTGCCCATTTCCACACGAAGTCGACGCCGGTGACGCTGCTGTCGCCCGTGAACGATGCGCTCTCTTCATGCGCATCATCATGGCTGTGACCACCCGCCTCGCGGTTCTCCACCTCCGCCTGCCAATGGCTCAGGCCGATACGCCAGGAATGGCTCACGCCCACATCCCCGCCCACTTTGGCGAATCCGGCGAAGGCGCCGGCGCCTTCGTTCGCAGCGCCGCCCGCCGGGAAACGTCCGCCGCGCAGGGTCTCGGCGCCCAGCTCGATGAACAGATCGGTGGGTGCAAGCCAGCGCAGCTGCACGCCATCGTCACGCAGCTGATCGCCAAACAGACCACGATAGACGAGCGGCGCATCGGCGAAGTCCCACACGTGCAGGTGCTGTTCGTTGAGATAGCCGATGCCCGAGAAGAAACGCCCCGCCTTCACGGTCACGCCGCCGCCCAGGCCGAGAGTTTGGATAAAGGCCTCTTCCAACTCGACCTCCGTCTCCCCGCCGTGGTCGGCAACGGCAGCGGTGAACTGGCCGTAGTACTGGTCATCAATGTTGGCGCTGAAGACCAGTTCGCTGTGGCCGAGGGCGAATCCCTCTGCACCGAGACCGGCCTCGCCGCCCAGCATGAAGCCGGGCAGTTCGTACGCCTCCGGGTCGTTGTCGAAGGTGGCGAAGCGTCCGTCCAGGATGAGGCTCATGGCGGGGTTGAAGGCGTTGGTTGTAACGCTGCCCTGTGCGAGTACCGAGGTGCTGAAGACGAGACCAAGCACGGGCGCAAGCCGTGCGCTGATGACACGATTCATGATGTTCTCCTGAAAAAAGGGGGCGACGGGACCCGTCCGGGTCCCGCACGGACACAGGTCAGGAGAACGCAGGGGGACCGCGCGCCAACGTATCCGCAACCGGCGCGGCGACGATGGCCTGGTATTCGGCGAATACAGGATTTTCCGTGCCGCGCAGCGGCGCCAGCGTCAGCTTCGTGACAGGCAGCGCGCCGCTGGCGGGCGTGGCGTGAAGGCAGATCTCGCAGACGTCACCGGCGCTGTGCGCATGCACGTCCATGCTGTGGACGAGCAGCGCCATCTGGCCGAGCCAGAGGACGAGCGCGAGCAACAGGTAGCGGGAATGACGCACGGCGGAACATCACGATTTTCGAGCGGCAACCTTAAACCGAACCGTGGGTTGCTATCAACAACGAAGGGAGCAAAGGGGCACCCGGAGGGGTGCCCCGGAAGGCATCAGCTGACCTTGATGCTATGGCGCTTGGAGGTTTCGAGCTTGCTCAGCTTCAGTTCCAGGATACCGTTCTTGAAGGTGGCGCTGGACTTGTCCGCATCCACGTCCGCAGGCAGCGCTATGGTGCGCGAGAATGCACCGCGCGAGATCTCCGAACGGTAAAAGTTACCCTGCTCCTCGGTTTCCTCGTGCTTGGTGGCGCCTTTGATGGTGACGGTGTTATCGGTGACCGACACATCGATATCGTCCTTTTCCACGCCCGCGATCTCGGCACGGACGACGATCTCGTTGTCGCGATCGATCACGTCCATTTTCGGATAGAAGCCTTCACTCATATCGCCCCAGAGCCGGCCAAACCGCATGGGCCGTGACCATGCCGGGAAGAAGGTCTCGAGCATGCGATCCATTTCCTCGAACGGGCTCAGCATGGAACGCGCCATGCGTTCCGGCCGCCCCGCCTCGGTACGCGTGATTTCTCTGCCGTGTTCCTTCGCCATGGCAATCCTCCTCATGTTACGGGGAATGCAAAAAGTGTAGGACGGACGACATGCACCCGTGCCGCGATACGGCGAACGGCTCGAGTAAGGGCTCACGCGTTCAATCAAAAACGCATCAAGGGTTGCATGAAGAAGAACATTGCATGGTTCGGATGCACGGCGCCAGCGCCGGCGAACCGCCTGCAAACGATCCCGTTCTGCGTTGCTCGG
>JAWLCT010000005.1:0-2202 GCA_041687015.1 Gammaproteobacteria bacterium | reverse complement strand
CAAGCCGGGGCGAACCCCGGCTTGTTACAACTTTGGTGGAGCTAGCCGGGATCGAACCGGCGACCTCTTGCATGCCATGCAAGCGCTCTCCCAGCTGAGCTATAGCCCCGAAAGAGACTGCGCATTTTAGAGATTTCCGTGAGGCTGTCAAGCCTCACGCATTCTTACGGGCGTAGTCGATGGCGCGTTCCATGCGCGCCAAAACGCGCTCGCGCCCGATGAGCCGCACGGTCACGTCGATGGGCGGTGAAACCCCCGCGCCGGTCACGGCAACCCGCAACGGCTGGGCAACTTTGCCTAACCCCAACCCGTTCTGCTCGGCGACGCGCTCCAGCGCCTGATGAATGGCCGCATCGCTCCATTCGGTCAGCGCCGCGAAGCTTTCCTTCAGCGTCTCAAGCACGCAGGCGATGTCGGCTTTGAGGTGTTTCTTCGCAGCCTTCTCATCGTAGGCGTCGAACTCCCGGTAGAAGAACACGCTCGACTGGGCCATCTCCACCAGCGTCTTGGCGCGCTCGCGGTAGGCCAGCACCACCTCGGTCAGGTCCGGCCCGGTGCTCGGGTCGATGCCGAGCTTGCCGATGTGATAGCTGAGGTGGTGGGCCACATGGGCCGGGTCCAGGGTTTTGAAATAGTGCTGATTCAGCCACAGCGCCTTGCTCATGTTGAGCGCAGAGGCGGAGTTGTTCACATCGGCCACATCGAACAGGCGAATCATCTCATCGCGGGTGAATACCTCCTGGTCGCCATGGGACCAGCCCAGGCGCACGAGGTAATTCAGCAATGCCTCGGGCATGAAACCCTGGTCGCGGTAATCCATCACGCTCGCGGCGCCGTGACGCTTGGACAACTTCTGGCCGTCCTCGCCCAGGATCATGGGCACGTGTGCATAACGGGGCGGCTCCTTGCCCAGGGCGCGGAAGATGTTCATCTGGCGCGGGGTGTTGTTCAGGTGATCGTCGCCACGGATGACGTGGGTGATGTCCATGTCCATATCGTCCACCACCACGGTCAGGTTGTAGGTGGGCGTGCCGTCGGAGCGGGCGATAATGAGGTCGTCCAGTTCCTTGTTGTCGAACACCACGCGACCGCGAATCAGGTCGTCGACAACCACGTGGCCTTCCGTGGGGTTACGGAAGCGCACCACGTACGGCATACCCTCGCGCGGCGCGCTGAGCGCACGGCAGACGCCGGAATAGCGTGGCTTTTCCTTGCGGGCCATCTGCTGCTCGCGCATGGCCTCCAGCTCTTCCTTGGTGCAGTAGCAGCGGTAGGCATGACCGGTATCCAGCAGCTGTTGCACCACTTCCTTGTAACGATCGAAACGCTTGGTCTGGTAGAACGGACCCTCGTCGTACTCAAGGCCCAGCCAGGTCATGCCTTCCAGGATGGCGTTCACCGACTCGGCGGTGGAACGCTCCAGGTCGGTGTCCTCGATGCGCAGCACGAAGGCGCCGCCGTGGTGGCGCGCATAAAGGTAAGAAAACAGCGCCGTGCGGGCACCGCCGATGTGCAGGTAACCGGTGGGACTGGGGGCGAAGCGGGTTCGTATGGTCATTGGAGTTTTCCGATAATCACCGGCCTATTTCTGGCCGGAACCTTCATAGGGAAAGCGTATATGGCCGTAGCGCACCACCAGCACCGCCAGGCCGAGCAGCACGATGGCGCCCGAAATGGCGAGGATCTTCTCCAGGCTGAGGTGCGTCATGTCCAGAATCAGGTGGCGTGCCAGGGCCACCATGGCGATGTACAGAGGCATGCGCACGGGCAGATGGCCAGCCTGCCAATAGGCGTGCACCATGGCCACCACTTCCAGGTAGATGAACAGCAACAACAAGTCCGCCAGGCGCACCGTGCCGTGCCCGATCATGGTCCAGACCTCCTGGGCGCCCGCGATGAGCGTGGCCACCAGGATGATGAGCAGGCCGACGTCCTCGACGAACTCGACCGCACGTTTGCCGCCGGCGCGCAACTTCTGGTCCGACATGTGGAAATACCCTGGCTCCCGGAAGGGCCGCATTATAGCCGTCCCGTCGCAGCATGGGGGCCCGCCTAAAGTGTTGACGAAGGGGAAACGCATCGTTAATATGCGCGGCCTTCAAGGGGCGATTGCCTGACAGGTACGAACCACCTGGTTAGACCTGCCAATCAACCAAACCTCTTGGGCGCGTAGCTCAGCGGGAGAGCACATCCTTCACACGG
>JAWLCT010000004.1:121249-125510 GCA_041687015.1 Gammaproteobacteria bacterium | reverse complement strand
TTGGTCCTGTCATCCACAAAGCAAAATGCGGGCCGTGAAGCCCCGACCGTCCGCGAATGAACGCAAATCGACGCAAATCACTCCTGGAGTGGTGGACCTGCGCCCGTAAAAATCACGACAAAGCGGCCATCCAGCCGAATAAAACCCCCGTGTCCCCCGTGTCCCCCGTGGTTTGGCTTTTTGTCTTTCGTCCCTCTCGAACCTTGTCGCTATCCGGACAACGCACGTTGCGTTTGTGGCACATGCTATACCCGACGCATTTCATACACACCGCCCAGGACCATGACCTCGTCCTCGCCCTGCAGCAACCGGGGAAGCAGGTCCGCGAAAAAGGCGATCTTGCTGAGCGGTATGCGGGCTTCGAACACGTGATCGCCGAATTCGTCCGCGCGGTCGCGGTTCCGCGTGAAGGAGTTCATGTTGTTCAGCAACACGATGAATCGGTCGCGCCCGGTCTGTTCCAGGATCTCGTGATCGGCGAGACGATTGACGCCGCGGTAAAGGGTCAGATGCGCGGCACTGCCGTGGCATCGTGTCAACTCATATTGGCCATAGGTGAAAACCAGATCGAGCTGCGCTTCCAGTGCGTTGGCGTTGTAGAGCCCGGCCACGCGCGCTTCCATATAGTGCAGGTAGGCGCCGTCGCCCAATGCGGTGATCACGGCACCGTGATGATGCGGCACCAGGCCGAAACGTGATTCCACCCAGCCCTTGATGACGGCCGCCTCGCGGCCATCCGGGTCGAAAGACCAGCCACGCAGCAGACGTCGATAGTCCATTTTTCCCCGGGCGCCCTGTGACGTGTCCCAGCCCGCCTCCGACGGTGAATCCAACAGAAAGTGCGCCGCCATGGCCTCTGTGAACAGGGCTGCGCGGGCGTGCCTGTCATCGATGCCGTCAAGGATCGAAAACAGGCGTCCGTGCAATTCGCGCACGCCATCGAGGTGAAGCGGCGCCGGATGCTGCTGGAACGTGAGGCTGCCGAGGATCACCGCCGGCAGGTTGCAGCGATTGATGGGCAGGCGCGCCGTCGCGGGCAAGGAGGGCGGTGCGGGCTTGTCGTTGTCCTGACAGCTTGCGGGGGTTTGTCGCATATACCACCAGAACTCCAGGTCCGTTGATCCCACGAAAACCCTCGTCGGACGGGGTGTTTACGAACGATTTGCGTAAGTGGCACGGCGGTTGCTGATTGAGTATCGGCAGGTACCCCGTCCCCAACGCAAGGAGAACATACCATGGCATTACGGCAATGCGCGATTTACGGCAAAGGCGGCATCGGCAAGTCCACCACCACCCAGAACCTGGTGGCGGCACTGGCCGAAGCCGGCAAAAAAGTGATGATCGTCGGCTGCGATCCGAAGGCGGACTCTACCCGTCTCATCCTCCACTCCAAGGCACAGACCACGGTCATGCATCTCGCTGCCGAAGCGGGCACCGTCGAAGACCTGGAGCTCGAAGACGTACTGTCCGTCGGTTACGGCGATGTGAAGTGCGTCGAATCCGGTGGTCCTGAGCCGGGCGTCGGCTGCGCCGGTCGCGGCGTCATCACCGCCATCAACTTCCTCGAAGAAGAAGGCGCCTATGACGAAGACCTCGACTTCGTCTTCTACGACGTGCTCGGTGACGTGGTGTGCGGCGGCTTCGCCATGCCCATCCGCGAGAACAAGGCCCAGGAGATCTACATCGTGGTGTCCGGCGAAATGATGGCCATGTATGCGGCCAACAACATTTCCAAGGGCATCGTGAAGTACGCCAATTCGGGCGGCGTGCGCCTGGCTGGCCTCATCTGCAACTCGCGTAACACTGACCGCGAGGATGAGTTGATTGAAGCTCTGGCCGCCAAGCTCGGCACCCAGATGATCCACTTCATCCCGCGTCACAACGTGGTTCAGCATGCGGAGATCCGCCGCATGACCGTCATCGAGTACGACCCCAAGGCCAAGCAGGCCGACGAGTATCGTGCCCTGGCGCAGAAGGTGATCAGCAACAACAAGTTCGTGATCCCGACCCCGCTCTCCATGGACGAGCTGGAAGACCTGCTCATGGAGTTCGGCATCATGGAAGCCGAAGACGAGAGCATCATCGGCAAGACGGCGGCTCAGGAATCGGCCAACGTAGCGCACGCGTGAGGATACAGCCCAACGCAAAGTCGCAGAGGGAGCAAAGGACGCGAAGGAAACAATTTGAATGATCATCTTTGCGAACTTGGCGACCTGTGCGTCTTTGCGTTGAACGCTTTCACCAGACCGCCCGCCAGATGAGGCGGCGTGAAGGAGACAAAAAAATGACGACAATGACCCGTGAAGAGACCGAAGCCCTCATTGCCGAGGTGCTCGAGGTCTATCCCGCCGAGGCGAAGGAGGAGCGCGCCAAGCATTTGGCCGCCAACGACCAGGATCTCGACAAGTCCAGCAAATGCATCACTTCCAACAAGAAGTCGCTGCCCGGCGTGATGACCATCCGCGGTTGCGCCTACGCCGGGTCCAAGGGCGTGGTGTGGGGTCCCATCAAGGACATGATCCACATCTCCCACGGTCCGGTGGGCTGCGGCCAGTACTCCCGTGCCGGCCGCCGCAATTACTACGTCGGCACCACCGGGGTGAATACCTTCGGCACCATGAACTTCACTTCGGATTTCCAGGAAAAGGACATCGTATTCGGCGGCGACAAGAAGCTTGCCAAGCTGCTCGAAGAAGTGGAGACCTTGTTCCCGCTGAACAAGGGTGTCTCGGTGCAGTCCGAATGCCCCATCGGCCTCATCGGTGACGATATCGAGGCCGTTTCCAAGAAGGCATCGGCTGAACTCAACAAGCCGGTGGTGCCGGTGCGTTGCGAAGGCTTCCGTGGCGTGTCCCAGTCCCTGGGTCACCACATCGCCAACGATGCCATCCGCGACCACATGCTGGAAGGTGTGGAACGCAAGCCCGATGCCGGGAAATACGACGTCTCCATCATCGGTGACTACAACATCGGCGGCGACGCCTGGTCTTCCCGCATCCTGCTGGAGGAAATGGGCCTCAACGTCATCGCCCAATGGTCCGGCGACGGCACCGTGGCCGAAATGAAGGCGTGCCCGCAGGTGAAGCTCAATCTCCTGCACTGCTACCGTTCCATGAACTACATCTCCCGTTTCATGGAGGAGAAGTACGGGATCCCCTGGGTGGAGTACAACTTTTTCGGCCCCACCAAGATTGCCGAGTCGCTGCGCGCCATTGCGGCGCATTTCGACGACACCATCAAGGAGAACGCCGAAAAAGTCATCGCCAAGTATCAGCCGCTCATGCAGGCGGTGATCGACAAGTACAAGCCGCGCCTGGAAGGCAAGAAGGTGATGCTGTACGTGGGCGGCCTGCGCCCGCGCCACGTCATCGGCGCCTACGAGGATTTGGGCATGGACGTGGTCGGAACCGGCTATGAATTCGGCCACAACGACGATTACGACCGCACCCTGAAGGAAATGGGCAACGCCACCATCCTCTATGACGACGTGACCGGCTACGAGCTGGAAGAGTTCGTCAAGAAGATCAAGCCCGACCTCATCGGCTCCGGCATCAAGGAAAAGTACATCTTCCAGAAGATGGGCATTCCCTTCCGCCAGATGCACTCGTGGGACTACTCGGGCCCATATCACGGCTATGACGGCTTCGCCATCTTCGCCCGCGACATGGACATGGCCATCAACAGCCCCACCTGGAGCCGCATGAAGGCCCCGTGGCTGTCCACTGCGGAGGCTCCCATGGCCAAGGCGGTGAACGAGTAACACAAGAAAACCACGGAGGCCACGGAGGGCACGGAGAAATGCCGTGTCTTCCGCTCCGTGGAGAGGGGGCGTGTATGAACACCGGGATCTCCTCCGTGTTCTCCGTGGCCTCCGTGGTTAATTCCAAATAAGCCGTTGTCCACGGATGAGTGGCGCGGCAGGAGAAATGATATGAGCCAGTCTGCTGAGAAGGTGTTGCCCTGTTATCCATTGTTCCGCGAACCGGAATACAAGGAGGTCATCGGGAACAAGAGAGCAAAGTATGAAGATGCCGTGCCTCAGGCGAAGGTCGACGAGGTGTTCCAGTGGACCACCACCATGGAATACCAGGAGCTGAACTTCAAGCGCGAGGCCCTCACCGTCGATCCCGCGAAAGCTTGCCAGCCCCTCGGTGCCGTGCTGTGCGCCCTGGGTTACGAGAAGACGCTTCCCTACGTGCACGGCTCCCAGGGTTGCGTGGCCTATTTCCGCACCTACTTCAACCGTCATTTCAAGGAGCCC
>JAWLCT010000004.1:114010-121149 GCA_041687015.1 Gammaproteobacteria bacterium | reverse complement strand
GCTGCTTTCCGATCCCACGGACGTGCTCGATACGCCGGCGGACGGCGAATACCGCATGTACGCGGGCGGTACCAGCCAGGCGGCCATCAAGGATGCGCCCAACGCCATCACCACCGTGCTGATCCAGCCCATGCAGCTGGAAAAGACGCGCAAGTTCGTGGAGAACACCTGGCACCACGAGGTCCCCAAGCTCAACATTCCCATGGGACTGCAGTGGACCGACGAGTTCCTGATGAAGATCTCCGAGCTGAGCGGCAAGCCCATTCCGGACTCGCTCAACCTGGAGCGCGGGCGCCTCATGGACATGATGACCGACAGTTACGCGTGGCTGCACGGCAAGCGCTTCGCCCTGTACGGCGACCCGGACTTCCTGCTGGGGCTGACCAAGTTCCTGTTGGAACTGGGCGCCGAGCCCACCGACATCGTGTGCCACAACGGCTCGAAGAAGTGGGCCAAGGCCATGAAGAAGCTGCTCGAGGAGTCTCCCTACGGCAAGGACACCAAGGTGCACCCCGGCGCGGACCTGTGGCACATGCGTTCGCTGTGCTTCACCAACAAGCCGGACTTCCTCATCGGCAACTCCTACGGCAAGTTCATCCAGCGTGACACGCTGTACAAGGGCAAGGAATTCGAGGTGCCGCTCATCCGCCTCGGCTTCCCGATCTTCGATCGCCACCACCTGCACCGCGCCACCACCCTGGGCTACGAGGGCGCCATGACCATCCTCACCACCCTGGTGAACGCGGTGCTGGAACGCCTGGACGTGGAGACCATGGGCATGGGCACCACGGACTACAACTTCGACCTGGTTCGGTAAGGCAAAAGGAACAATACAGAGGCGCGGAGACACAGAGAACACAGAGTGGACGATCCGTAAGCAATGGACCCCCTCCGCGATCTCTGTGCTCTTTGCGGCTCTGTGTTAGGCAGTCCTTCGTTTGGGGGTGGCTCAATGCCGAATGTGATGCTGAGGCGCGACGGGGCGGGGAAGCTCTCGCTGTATGTCGCGAAGAAAGACCTGGAAGAGAACGTGGTGTCGGTGGAGTTCGAGACACCCGAGAAGTGGGGCGGGGCGCTGACGCTGGCCGACGGTTCCGCGTTCTACGTGGAGCCGATGCCGGAACCGAAGCTGCCCGTCACGGTGAAGGCGAAGAAGCTTTGAACGACCACGGGATACGGGCAGATTCGGTTGGCCTTGTGGGAGCGAGCTTCCGCTCGCGAGTCTCGAGAGCAGTAACCCGGGCACACACGCCCACAAGAGAAAACCCCGTGTCCCCCGTGTTCCCCGTGGTTCGATTCTTTTCAAACCCACTTCCTGCGAAGTGGTACGACAGGAGACAAGATCATGGCCATGACCATTGTTGCTGAAGAATGCACCTCGTGCGGTGATTGTCAGCCGGTTTGCCCCACGGGCGCGCTGATGAAGAAAAAGGGCACCTTTGTCATCGATGCGGCCACCTGCACCGAGTGCGAGGGTGAATTCGATGAACCTCAGTGTGTAGTCGCCTGCCCCATCGACGGCTGCATCGTGGCGCTGGAGGCCTGATGTCATGAGCGCGCCCGCATTGTCGCAGGAACTGGCCCTCCGAATCGGCATGGCAGCCCGCGTGCTGCCGGATATCGATCCGCCGCGCCTGATGAAAGCGCTGGTGGGCGCGCTCGGTCTGCCCATCACCGAACAGAAGCTGTCGCAGTTGACCGCGCACCAATTACGTACCGCGGCCGACGACGAACTGGCGCATGTTTCCCTGCCGCAGATCAAACAGGCGCTGGATTACCTTTGGGGCAAGGCGTCGGTGGAGATCATGGATGACCTGCCGGCACTCGATGCCTTCGAGGACGGCGATATGCCGGGGTCCGTCCGCGTGGCCATCGCCTCCAACAGCGGCGAACTGCTCGACGGTCATTTCGGAACCTGCGCGCGCCTTCTCGTGTATCAGGTCTCGCCGGACGAGATCCGTCTCATCGATGTGCGTCGCACGCGCGGCGGCGATACGGCGGACGACAAAAATGCGTGGCGTGCCGCGAGCATTGCCGACTGTCACCTGCTGTATGTGGTTTCCATCGGCGGACCGGCGGCGGCCAAGGTGGTGAAGCACGATGTCCACCCCATCAAGCTGCCGCACGGCGGCGAGGCGCGCACGGTGCTGCAGGAAACGCAAGCCGTGCTGGCGGGAACGCCGCCGCCCTGGCTCGCCAAGGTCATGGGGAAGGCGCCGGCGATGTCGTGGGGCGGAGAGGAGGAGTGATTTCCCCGGAAACGCTCCAGGCCGTGGCCTCGGCCGTGCAGGAAGCCGGATGCACGGACGAGGCCATACGCGGCTTGCGGGAACGCTTGGGTATTCCTTTGACACTTTGCCGGGACGACGACGTCATCGCTGCGAAGCCGGCTTTCGCAGGCCGGGAATTCAACCTGTATTACGTGGATGGAAGCGGTCATTGCTGGTCGCTGACCAACGACGGTTTGTGTGCCACCGGGGTGCTGGTGGCAACCATCGAAGATTGACTCTCGTGTAGCTGTAGGAGCCGATATTGTCGGCGATGCGCGGCATGCGACCCCAACAGGGGTCTGCCGGTTCTGGACGATTGTCAGTTTCCGCCCCGTCTTTTCCCGATTGTCTGCTTTCCGACAAGCCACCTCCGCGGAAGGCCCCATCACACAACGATTTGCGACCTGGCACATCGGTTGCTCTTGGATAAACAACTTCCCCAAACGGGCCAGCACCATGCAGCCGAAAGACATCGCCGCACTGCTCGACGAGCCTGCGTGCACCCATAACAAGAAATCCAAATCCGGTTGTGCCCGCCCCAAACCGGGGGCGACCGCCGGGGGATGCGCGTTCGACGGGGCACAGATTGCGCTGTTGCCCATCGCCGACGTGGCGCACATCGTCCACGGCCCCATCGCCTGCGCAGGCAGTTCCTGGGACAACCGGGGCACCCGCTCCACCGGTCCCACGTTGTACCGCATCGGCATGACCACGGATCTCACCGAGCAGGACGTGATCATGGGGCGCGGCGAGAAAAGGCTGTTCCATGCCATCAAGCAGGCCATTGACAGCTACCGGCCCGCGGCGGTGTTCGTGTTCAACACCTGCGTGCCGGCGCTCATCGGCGATGACGTGGAAGCGGTGTGCAAGGCGGCCCAGGAACGCTTCGGCGTGCCGGTGGTGCCGGTGGACGGCGCCGGTTTCTACGGCACCAAGAATCTCGGCAACCGCATCGCGGGCGAGGCCATGGTGAAGTACGTGGTCGGCACCCGTGAGCCGGACCCGCTGCCGCCCCAAACGGCGCGGCCGGGCGTCACCGTGCACGACGTCAATCTCATCGGCGAGTACAACATCGCCGGCGAGTTGTGGCACGTCCTGCCGCTGTTCGACGAACTGGGCATCCGCGTGCTGTGCACGCTCTCGGGCGATGCGCGTTACCGCGAAGTGCAGACCATGCACCGCGCCGAGGCCAACATGATGGTCTGCTCCAAGGCCATGATCAACGTGGCGCGCAAACTCAACGAACGCTACGGCACGCCCTGGTTCGAAGGCAGCTTCTACGGCGTGCGCGACACGTCGGATGCCCTGCGTGAGTTTGCGCGGCTCATCGCCGATCCGTCGCTCACGGAACGCACCGAAGCGCTCATCGCACGCGAGGAGGCGCGCATCGATGCGCTGTTGACGCCCTGGCGGGAGCGCCTGCGCGGCAAGCGGGCGCTGCTATACACAGGCGGCGTGAAATCCTGGTCGGTGATCTCGGCACTGCAGGACCTCGGATTGGACGTGGTGGCCACGGGCACCAGCAAATCCACGGAAGAAGATAAGGCGCGCATCCGCGAACTCATGGGCGACGACGCAAAAATGCTCGCCGAGGGCAGTCCGCGGGCGTTGCTGGATACGGTGCGTGAAATGCGCGCCGATCTGCTCATCGCAGGCGGACGCAACATGTACACGGCGCTCAAGGCGCGCATTCCCTTTCTCGACATCAACCAGGAACGGGAATTCGGCTATGCGGGTTACCAGGGCATGCTGGAACTGGCGCGCCAATTGGCGCTCACCCTGGAAAGCCCGGTGTGGAACGCCGTGCGCGCACCCGCGCCATGGCAGGCAACGACGGAGGTGGTGTAATGGCAACCTTGCTGAAACGCACCAAGGCGCTGACGGTCAACCCGCTGAAGTCGAGCCAGCCCCTGGGCGCCGCGCTGGCCTTTCTCGGCCTGAACCGCGCCATGCCGCTCATGCACGGCTCGCAGGGCTGCACGGCCTTCGCCAAGGTCATGTTCGTGCGTCACTTCCGCGAGCCCATACCGCTGCAGACCACGGCCATGGATCAGGTGAGCACCGTGATGGGCGCGGACGCCAGCATCGTCGAGGCGCTCACCACCATTTTCAGCAAAAACCAGCCACGGGTGATCGGATTGATGACCACCGGCCTGTCGGAAACCCAGGGCACCGACATCGCCAGGGCGGTGAAGCAGTTTCGGGCGGAGCATCCCGAGTTCGATGAGCACCATGTGGTGCCGGTGAACACACCGGATTTCAGCGGGGGCCTGGAAAGCGGGTTCGCCGCCGCGGTCACTGCCATGGTCCAAACCCTCGTGCCGCCGGCCGAGACCGCCGGCACCCGACCCGGCAGGCGCGCGCGGCAGGTGAACGTTCTTGCCGGCGCGAGTCTCACGCCGGGCGACATCGAAGCGCTCAAGGAACTGGCCGAGGCGTTCGACTTGCGGCCGATCATGCTGCCCGACCTCTCCGATTCCCTGGACGGGCACCTCACTGCCGAGGCATTCACACCGCACACCACGGGCGGCACGTCGCTTTCCGACATCGCGCTCATGGGTGACTCGGCGGCCACGCTGGTCATCGGCCCGTCGCTCACCCAGGCGGCCGAGTTGCTGGAAAAGCGCACCGGGGTACCCACCCATCGCTTCGATCACCTCTACGGCCTCACCGTCGTGGATCGCTTCGTGCACACCCTGAGCCGCCTGGCGGAGCGGCCGGTTCCGCCGCGCATCGAACGGCAGCGCGCGCAATTGCAGGATGCCATGGTGGACTGCCATTTCATGCTCGGTCAGTGGCGCGTGGCTTTGGCGGGCGAACCGGATCATCTGCTGGCGGCTACCGAACTGCTGCAAGGCATGGGCGCCGAGGTGGTGTGTGCGGTCGCTCCCGCGCGCGGCGAAGCTCTGGCGGTGCTGCCGATTCCGGAAGTGAAGAACGGCGATCTCGAAGACCTGGAACACATGGCGCGCGCCAGCGGGGCGGAAGTGCTCATCGGCAATTCCCATTGCGGACAAAGCGCCGAACGTCTCGGTCTGCCGCTGTTCCGTCTGGGTTTCCCGCAGTACGACGTGCTGGGTGGTTATCAACGCACCTGCATCGGCTATCGCGGCACGCGCCAGTTGCTGTTCGATTTGGCCAATCTGGCGCTGGAAAATCACAGTCATGCCATTGCCCCGTACCGATCCGTCTACGGGCAAAAACCGGAGTACCGGAACGAGGACACAGTTCATGGCCTTGCAGAGGCAGTTGCGCGTGCTTGACGGGGCATCGGGAGCCGAGACCGCGGAACCCCGCGGCCTGAAGATTGCTTTCGCCACCTCGGACCTGAAGCACGTCGATCAGCACTTTGGCTCGGCAGAGCGGTTCGCCATCTACCTGGTGGAGCCGGAGCGCAGCATGTTGCTGGAAGTGGCGCAGTTCGGCGACCTGGCACAGGACGGCAATGAAAACAAGTTGCTGGAAAAGCTGGTGCTGCTCGATGGCTGTGCAGGGGTGTATTGCCAAGCCGTGGGCGGCTCCGCCGTGCGGCAGTTGCTGTCCCTGGGCGTGCAGCCCTTCAAGGTTACCGAGGGGACCGAAATTGCCGGCCTGCTGAGTGCTTTACAGAAAGAACTGCGCACGGGAGCGGCGGGCTGGGCGACGCGCACCCTTGCGCGATTGAAAACCAAAAATGACGGCCGCTTCGATGCCATGGAAGCGGACGGTTGGGAAGAGTAGTCATACAACCACGGAGAGCCTCATGCAGAACACAGCCCTTGCCATTGCGCCCGACGATACGGCGCTCACGTCCGACTTTGCGCGGGAACTGGTCAAACAGGTGCGTGCCGTCGACAGCTACGGTATGTACGAGAATTACACGGCGGCACAGGTGCTCGATCCGTTCATTCTCACCGAAGAAAGGCGCCGAGCCATTCCGGTGGTGGCGGATCCGGACGAAATCGTGCTGTCGCGCGTCAACGCGTATTACAACGCCGTTGCCGCGCTGGTGGAACAGGAATGCGGCCTCATGGCCACGCCTTTCATCAACATCACCCACGAAGGTTTCGGCCGGGCGCTGATTGTGGTGGGGAAACTGGTGGTCATGAACCGCGTACTGCGCGACGTGCACCGTTTCGGTTTTCCATCGCTCTCAAAAATGAAGGACGATGCGGACGCGGTGCTTTCGGTGGCGTTGAACCTGGTGGGCCAGTATTCGGAAGTGGCCGGACTTTGAGGGGGCGGCGCGATGCGAAGCCAGCCGATCCTGTTCGGCAATGTGGTCAGCTTGCGGGGAGAATCGCCCACGGGGTGGGCTCCTACAAAGACACAGAGCGCCAAAGGAAGACGTCATGACTGAGCCGGATTTGAGTGCACTGGAGAAAGAAGTAAGAAAGCGCAAGCGCATCGCCAGCGAATGGGCGTCGCGCCTGCACGATTTGGTGGAAGACCGGCTGCCGGCCGGTTATCAGGAACTGCCCGAGATGGCGCAGTCCACGTTCGATGCCTGCCAGGCCTGGGCCGATGCGGAGCGGGCGTTCAAAGCCGCACAAGGGTAAAGGAGCAGAGTGTGTCGCATATCGTCGGTATCACGCGCGGGGGGCGTGAATGGATCCCCGCTTTCGTTACGGAACTGAACCAGAGCAACTGCATCGGCTGTGGGCGCTGCTACAAGGTCTGCCCCCGTGATGTGTTCAACCTCGTGGAGCGCGAAACGGACGAGGACGAAGACGACGAGTTCTCCGACGACACCGCCATGGTCATGACCATCGCGGACGCCATGGACTGCATCGGTTGCGGCGCCTGTTCGCGCGTTTGTCCAAAGAGTTGCCATAGCCATGCGCCGGCGGCGGCCTGAATATCCGTTCCGAACCACGAGACATCAGGAAG
>JAWLCT010000004.1:110271-113910 GCA_041687015.1 Gammaproteobacteria bacterium | reverse complement strand
CGGTTGCGGCGCCTGTTCGCGCGTTTGTCCAAAGAGTTGCCATAGCCATGCGCCGGCGGCGGCCTGAATATCCGTTCCGAACCACGAGACATCAGGAAGACTCTCGTGAAGACGCAGAGCACGCCAAGGGCTTGAGCTGAAAAAGGCACGACTGGTAGCTATTCCAGTCGATCCTTGGCGATCTTGGCGTCTTTGCGAGATGTCATGTGTTTCCAGTCCGCGCGGGGCGAAATAACCCGTTGTCGCTTCGCGAGGAAGCCAGCCTCCATCCAGGAGTACATCATGCCGAGACCTGAAAAACACGTATTCGTCTGCACGCAATCCCGCCCCGAGGGGCATCCGCGCGGTTCCTGTGCCGCCAAGAACTGCGGCGCGGTGGCGGAAACTTTCTTCACCGAGTTCCAGCAACGTTTCCTGTGGGGCCGTTTTTCCGTCGCCAGCAGCAGTTGTGTGGGCCCCTGCAGCCAGGGACCCAACGTCCTGGTCTATCCCGACGGCGTACTCTACAACGGCGTCCGTCCCGAGGACGTCGCCGCGATCATCGAGGAGCATCTCATCGGCGGACGCCCCGTGGAACGGCTGCGTGCGCCGGCGGAGGTCTGGTGACGGCCCCGGGGCTCTTCTTGTGGCATGACGAGAAGCAGGCACGTGGCAACAGAGGTATCCATTCGCGAGGCCACGATACAAGACATTCCGGCGCTGGCGGGACTGCTCGCTGATCTGTTTGCGCTGGAATCCGACTTCTCTCCCGATACCGACCGCCAGCAGAAAGGGCTGGCCGCGCTGCTGTCCGCGCCGGCTGCCCGTATTTTCGTCGCCGACGTCGACCAGTGTGCCATCGGTATGTGCACGGTACAGGTCGTGATTTCCACCGCCGAAGGTGGCCGCGTCGGTTTGGTGGAGGATGTGATCGTGAAATCCGCCTGGCGCGGTCGCGGTGTGGGACGGGCATTGCTCGCGGCGCTCGAGGCGTGGGCGCATGGCGAAGGGCTCAGGCGACTGCAACTGCTTGCAGACATGGACAATCATCCAGCCCACGGCTTCTACCGCAAAAACGGTTGGACCGAAACGCACCTGCGCGCGTGGCGGCGAAGGATCTGATTTGGAGAAGAAACCAACCACGGAGAAGGGACACGGAGACGTTTCGTCTTTTCGTAGGTCGGGTTAGCCCGCAAGGGCGTAACCCGACAGGCTGTTTGTTGTGGCGGCAACTTCGCCCATGACGTAGGGCTCCTACAGGGGAACGTTGCACGCGATTCGACAAACGACTGGCCGGATGCCATCCCTCAGAAATCTCTGTCGCAAAAGCGACAATCCTTCCTTCCGCTGTTTCCGAAAAAACAACACGCCCCGTAAGCCTTTCCACGAAAAGCCCAATCATTGCCGTGTGTTTCTGACGCAGGTCGTGGCTGGCACACGGGTTGCACCGGTTCCATCACTCACACGAATCACAGAGAGGGCGTTCCGAATGATCACGTTGACCGAAAAGGCTGTCAGGGCCGTGCGCCGTTTCATCAAGGGGTCCGCCACACCCGACGCGGGCCTGCGGCTCGCCATCACCGGCGGTGGTTGCTCCGGTTTTCAATATGACATGAGCCTGCACGAGGCCCCGCTGGAAGGCGACACGATCATCGAATGCGGCAACGGTCTTCAGGTGTTCATCGATGCCGCGAGCGTGCCGCTGATCCAGGGATGCACCGTGGACTTCGTCGATTCCATGGCCGGTTCCGGTTTCACCTTCACCAATCCCAACGCCACCGCCTCCTGCGGTTGCGGCAAGTCGTTTTCGGCATAAGGGAGGCCACGACCATGTGGGAATACTCGGAAAAAGTGCAAGATCATTTTTTCAATCCACGCAACGCGGGCCCTGTGGACGCGGCCAACGGCGTGGGCGAGGTGGGCTCCATCTCCTGCGGCGATGCCTTGCGCCTGATGCTGAAGGTGGACCCGAACACGGAGGTGATTCTCGATGCCGGTTTCCAGACCTTCGGCTGCGGGTCTGCCATCGCCTCCAGTTCGGCGCTCACCGAGATCATCAAGGGCATGACCCTGGACGACGCGCTCAAGGTCACCAATCAGGACATCGCCGATTACCTGGACGGATTGCCCCCGGAAAAAATGCATTGCTCGGTCATGGGCCGGGAGGCGTTGCAGGCGGCGGTGGCCAACTATCGTGGTGAGGAATGGAAGGACGATCACGAAGAGGGCGCACTGGTCTGCAAGTGTTTCGGCATCGATGCGGCCATGATCGAAGTTACCGTGCGCGCGAACAATCTCAGCACCGTCACCGACGTCATCAACTACACCAAAGCCGGCGGCGGCTGCGCCTCATGCCACGAAGGCATCGAGGAGATCCTCAACCGCATTCATGCCGAGCGCGCCAATGCCTGCGAAATGGCGCCGGCCGCCGCTTCCGCGCCCCTTGTCCCGGGCAAGCTCACCAACATTCAGCGTATTCGCAAAATCGAAGAAGCCATCGCCGCGTTGCGCCCTTATTTGCAGCGGGACCATGGCGATGTCGAGCTGGTGGACGTGGACGGCAATACCGTTTACGTGAACATGACGGGCGCCTGCATGAACTGCCAGATGGCCTCCATGACCCTCGGCGGCATCCAGCAGAAGATCATCGAGGCCCTGGGCGAATTCGTGCGGGTGGTGCCGGCCGTGCAAATGGAAAAGAGGGCCTGATCATGGGCGACATCTACCTGGACAACAACGCCACCACACGGGTCGATCCCGCCGTGGTCGAGGCCATGCTGCCGTTTTTCACGGAACACTTCGGCAATCCGTCGTCCATCCACAGCTTCGGCGCGCAGGTGGGCAAGGCGGTGCAGCACGCGCGTCGCCAGGTGCAGACGCTGCTCGGCGCGGCCCACGACTCGGAGATCATCTTCACCTCCTGCGGCACCGAGTCTGACAACACCGCCATCCTGTCCGCCCTCAAGGCCCAGCCCGAGCGCCGCGAGATCATCACCACCGTGGTGGAACACCCGGCGGTGCTTGCCCTGTGCGAGCAGCTGGAGAAGGAAGGCTATACCGTCCATCGCCTGGGCGTCGACAACAAGGGCCGTCTGGACCTGGACGAATACGCGGCGCTGCTGAGCGATCGGGTGGCCGTGGTCTCCGTCATGTGGGCCAACAATGAAACGGGGACGATTTTTCCCGTGGAGGAAATGGCCGAAATGGCACATGCCAAAGGTGTGTTGTTCCACACCGATGCCGTGCAGGCGGTGGGCAAGATTGCCATCGACCTGAAGCACACCAAAATCGACATGCTTTCCGTCTCGGGCCACAAGCTGCACGCGCCAAAGGGTATCGGCGTGCTGTATCTGCGCCGCGGCGCGCGCTTTCGTCCGCTGCTGCGGGGCGGGCATCAGGAACGGGGCCGCCGCGCAGGCACCGAAAACAGTGCCGCCATCGTCGCCCTGGGCAAGGCGGCGGAACAGGCCCTGGAGCACATGGCTTATGAAAATACCCAGGTGAAGGCCCTGCGCGATCGCCTGGAGCAGGGCATCCTGGAACAGGTGCCCAACGCCTTCATCACCGGCGATCCCGACAACCGCCTGCCCAATACCTGCAACATCGCTTTCGAATACATCGAAGGCGAGGGCATTCTCCTGTTGCTCAACAAGGCCGGGA
>JAWLCT010000004.1:79351-110171 GCA_041687015.1 Gammaproteobacteria bacterium | reverse complement strand
TCACCGGCGATCCCGACAACCGCCTGCCCAATACCTGCAACATCGCTTTCGAATACATCGAAGGCGAGGGCATTCTCCTGTTGCTCAACAAGGCCGGGATTGCCGCCTCGTCGGGATCAGCATGCACCTCGGGCTCCCTGGAGCCGTCGCACGTGATGCGCGCCATGGGCATTCCGTACACGGCTGCTCATGGCACGGTGCGTTTCTCGCTGTCGCGCTACAACACCGTGGAAGAAATCGATCGCGTCATCGCCGCGGTGCCCGGCATCGTTGCACGCCTGCGCGCCCTGTCGCCCTATTGGGGCGAGAAAGGCCCCGCGAGCACGGCTTTCGCGCCCAGCTACGCATGAGCCGGACGGCGCCGCGCAAGCGGCGCCGTTCTGTTGTTTCGGTATCCGGTGACGACCTGAAGCCAAAAGTCGCAGGCAGTTCCATCGCAATCGTTTTCGACCGACCTTCCGGGGATTACGCCGCTGTCGTTTTCACGACGGCTCCTGCTTTCACGGGCAGCCGGCGTGCTGACCGGTAATGCACAAGCGCATGCGGAACAGGGTTTGTCGGATTTGCGACAACCTGGCGTGCTTTGCGCGGATGCTTCAGACCACTGCTGAATGATTTCGAGAGATTTCAAGCTCATCCGCGCTGGCACACGTCTTGCTCCACTGCTCACGAGAGGAGAGCTGCCATGTCGGATTCGCACGCGATACCCGTCATCCACGACACCACCCTGCGCGACGGTGAGCAAAGCGCCGGCGTAGCCTTTTCCATGGAAGAAAAGCTGGCCATCGCCCGGTTCCTGGACGAGCTCGGCATACCGGAACTGGAAGTGGGCATTCCCGCCATGGGTGCGGAGGAGCGCGAGGCTATTCGCGCCGTGGCCTCACTGGGGTTGCAGGCGCGGCTGGTGGTGTGGGGGCGCATGCACCGTGACGATCTGGCCGCTTGCGCGGGGCTGGGCGTTCATGGGGTGAATCTCTCCATCCCCGTCTCCGATCTGCACCTGCAACAGAAACTGCGGCGCGATCGTGCCTGGGTGCTGGACACCATACGCCGCCATGTGGCCGAGGCGCGGGCTTTGGGATTCGAGGTGTGCGTGGGCGGGGAAGACAGCTCGCGCGCGGATCCGGATTTTCTGCTCATGGTCGCCGAGACCGCCCAGGCCGCCGGCGCGCGCCGGTTCCGTTTCGCCGATACGGTGGGAATCATGGAGCCCTTCGGCGTGGCGGCGCTGATGGCGCGTTTGCGCGCTGCGGTGGATATGGAACTCGAGATGCACGCCCACGATGACCTGGGGCTCGCCACGGCCAACACGTTGGCCGCCGTATGCGCCGGCGCGACCCACGTGAACACCACGGTGAACGGCCTGGGCGAGCGCGCCGGCAATGCCGCCCTGGAGGAGGTGGTGGCCGGATTGAAGCGGTTGTACGGACGCGATACGGGGGTGGATCTGCGGCGTTATCCCGCACTCTCCACCCTGGTGGCCACGGCTTCGGGACGGCCGCTGTCATGGCAGAAGAGTCTGGTGGGTGAAGGGGCGTTCACCCACGAAGCCGGCATTCACGTGGACGGCCTGCTGAAAGATCCACACACCTACCAGGCGCTGGATCCCGCCGAAGTGGGGCGCACCCACCGTTGGGTGCTGGGCAAGCACTCCGGCTCCCGCGCCGTGCAGCATGGCTATGCCGACATTGGCGTCACGCTGTCGCGCGAAGAGGCCCAACGGCTGTTGCCGTCCATTCGCCAGTTCGTTACCCGTCACAAGCGTTCGCCCGGGCCACAGGAGTTGGTCGTTCTGCACCGTCAGACCTGCGCCGAGCACACGCCGCTGGAGGCAAGCGCATGAGCACTGGCAACGTCGGATTGTTGCGTCATTGGCGTGAGGATGTCTCCTGTGTTTTCGAACGGGACCCAGCCGCCCGCAGTCATCTGGAAGTACTGCTGACCTACCCGGGCGTGCACGCCATCCTGTGGCACCGTCTGGCGCACGGACTGTGGTGCCGCGGCTGGCACCTGTCGGCGCGTTTTCTCGCCTGGCTCTCGCGCACCCTCACCAACGTGGACATCCATCCGGGCGCGCGCATCGGCCGGCGCTTTTTCATCGATCATGGCGCCGGTGTGGTGATTGGGGAGACCGCCGAGGTGGGCGATGACGTGACGCTCTATCACGGTGTCACCCTGGGTGGTACCACCTGGCGACGCGGCAAGCGTCACCCCACCCTGGGCAATGGCGTGATGGTGGGCGCGGGGGCCAAGGTGCTCGGCGCCATCACCCTGGGCGAGCGCGTCACGGTGGGCGCCAATTCGGTGGTGGTGAAGGACGTGCCGGCGGGACGCACGGTGGTGGGCATTCCAGGCAAGGTGGTGCAACACAGCCCGCGGCTGAACAACGTCTACGGAATCGACCTCAACCATCATCTCATACCCGATCCTGTCGGACAGGCCATCGTCTGCCTCATGGACCGTATCGAACAACTGGAGCTTCGCTCATCGCCGCGACGATCGGGCGAATGTGATACCTGTGAAGCGGAAATCACCTGTGCTCGTGATGAGGACACTACGACGGTATCGCGCGCCGTGAATGCCGACAGGTAACGGTGTGGCGCACGGGAAATAAAGGGGGAAAACGGTGAGCGTATTCGAAGAGGAACTGGATGAACTGTATTCGGCGGAAGATTTTCTGGACTATTTCGACGTGGACTACGATCCGCACGTGGTGCATGTGAATCGATTGCACATTCTGCAGCGTTTCCACGACTATCTGTGTGCCAATCCCATGCCGACCGATGAGACAGCAAAACGCGCCGTCTATCGCACCGCCTTGACCCGGGCCTATGGGGATTTTGTCCACTCCGACGCACGTACCGAACGGGTATTGTGCATATACAAGCGAACCGGCCCGCAGACCGTGCATGTGCCCTTGAGCCGGATCGGCGGCAGGAGCAAAGGCGCATGAACACACGTTTCGAGTACGGCGCGGCAGTGCGGGTGATTCGCAACGTGCGCAACGACGGCACTTATCCCGGTGTGAAAACCGGCGAGCTGCTGATTCGGCGCGGCAGCGTGGGTCACGTGCGCGATATCGGCACTTTCCTCCAGGATCAAGTGATTTATTCGGTTCACTTCCTCGATGCCGATCGCGTGGTCGGGTGTCGGGCGGAAGAACTCATTCCGGCAGATGCCCCTTGGGTGCCGAGTCGCTTCGAATCCCGGGAACGGGTGCGCAGTCACATGCCGTTGGCGCTGAACGGGGAAGTGGTGGTGTCGGCGGGCACCGTCGGGGAAGTGCTGCGCGTGCTGCGCAATGATCCGGAACGTGTTTCCTATCACGTGCTTTTCCCGGGCCGGACCTTGCACGTGCCCGAGCGTGCACTGGAGCCCATGGAATGACCCGTGGACTGACTGGCTGCGCAGAGTACCGTTATCTGTTATGGCGCAGCGCGCATGAACGCCACGGCGTGGCGCCGTGGTCGCTGGCCGGGGCAAAGCGGGCCGACATCGAGGCGCAAGCTTTGCGTGCATGTCAGATGATGTTGGGTGCATTGACGCGGATTGAGGCCAAACAGGCGCCTGCGCCCGCGCCGGAAACCGTCGCGGCTATGGTCGCTTCATTCGGTTCCGATACCCTGGCACGGCAGGAGACGCTGCGCCGCTGCCGTCTCGATGAGGCCCAACTGCGCGACTTGGTCGCGGCGGATCTGCGGGCGGAATGGGTCATCCGTCGGCTCATCGCGTCGGTATCGGTGAGCGAATCCGCCGTACGCGAGCATTACGAAAAGCACGCAGCGCAACGATTGACCCCGGAGTTGCGCACGGCGCGCCACATCCTCGTGACCGTCAACGAGGATTTCATCGAAAACCGACGCGAATCCGCCCATGCGCGCCTTGTGCGCGCAGCGGAGCAGTGGCCGGCCACGGATTTCGCCACGCTCGCATCGCGGGTGTCGGAGTGCCCGAGCGCTCTCGAAGGCGGTTTCCTGGGCCAAGTACGTCGGGGCCAGTTATATCCCGCCCTGGAGCAACCCCTGTTCCGCTTGGCGCCGGGAGAGATGAGCGGCATCGTGGAAAGTCCGCTCGGTTTTCACCTGCTTCATTGCGATGCCGTCGCGCCGCCACGGGAGATCGGCTTCCATGAGGCGGCGCCCGCAATTCGGCGTCGCTTGCAGGACAAGGCCCGACGGGAATTGCTGCAATCACTGCGCGACGGCATTGCCGATGCAACCGCAACATGACCGAGGCTAGAGTCGCGCGGTTTTGTCTTTTGGATAGCCGGGTCGATCAGAAACCCGCGAGCATGGCTGTGGCCCAATGGAGCGGGATGGGTTCGTCCTGC
This sequence comes from Gammaproteobacteria bacterium, assembly GCA_041687015.1. Lineage (GTDB taxonomy): Bacteria > Pseudomonadota > Gammaproteobacteria > Thiohalomonadales > Thiohalomonadaceae > JALOAT01. The sequence continues at coordinate 105,841 of JAWLCT010000004.1, read as the reverse complement.
CATTCGGTGGCTGCGATGTTTGTCGGCCGGCTTGCGGAGGGTCACTGGCGTTCGACACATGCCCTGAGTTCCGTTATATTGCAGCGAATATAGCGAGGCTGATGCCTCCCGTGAAGACGACCCCGGCAAAACGACGCACCCGAAAGGGTGCCGCCCTTGCCGAAACGCCGGCCATTGAACATCCGCGCGCGCAATCAGTCCGTGGGTGGGGTGACTGGCATTTACCCGTGCCGCTGGAAGCGGAGGTGAATATCGCGTTCGAAGTCGGGCGCACGGTGTCCATGATCGCCATGGAGAGGGTGATGGCCCTTAATCGGAAACCCGGGAAAACGGTTCTGGCCTGATTTGAATACCGCGGTAGTGCTGGTCGCGGATAACGATGCGTCGGCCTCGGTACGCAACCGCTATCTGTGGATAGGGGAGTGCATCGGGGGGCGATAAACGTGGTGACCAACGAGGTGGCCCACGAACTCGGCCTGGCGTCGCCCCGGTATGCGCGCTTGCGAAGGTCTCCGGTGTGAGCCTTGCGGTGCAGTATTTCTTTTAATTCGTCGTTATATCTAACGAAATACAACGAGGGAGACCCAATGCGCATCAAAATCCTTACGCTGCTAATGCTGGGCGGGCTTGCTCATGCGGCCGCCGCCGGAGAGGTGAAGCTGGCGGTCGCGGCCAACTTCACCGATGTCACCAACACACTCGCACCATTGTTTGCGTCGGAGACCGGCCACACCCTGGTGGCGAGCTTCGGGTCCACGGGGAAGCTGTACGCCCAGGTAGAAAACGGTGCGCCGTTCGAAGTGCTGCTGGCCGCCGATGACGTGAGGCCGTCGAAGGCTGAGGCGGAAGGCCTCGCCGTAACGGGAACCGCGTTCACCTACGCCTATGGGAAACTTGTGCTGTGGAGCGCCCAATCGGGCTATGCCACTGCAGGCGTCGATGTACTGAAGCAGGCCGGCTTCGAACGCCTGGCCATCGCCAATCCGAAAACCGCGCCGTACGGTGCCGCGGCCGAACAGGTGCTGGTGAACCTGGGCTTGCATGATACGTTGGCTGCCAAATTGGTGCGCGGCGACAGCATCGCACAGACCATGCAGTTCGCCCTGACCGGCAATGCCCAACTCGGTTTCGTGGCCATGTCGCAGGTGAAGGCCTTGCCGCCCGAAAAGGCGGGATCATCATGGGAGGTGCCGCAGGGGTTGTACGACCCCATCGCCCAGCAGGCGGTGCTGCTCAAAAAGGGTGAACATAATCCTGCCGCGCACGCTTTCATGACGTTCCTGCGTAGTGCTACTGCCAAAGAGGTGATTCGCCGCTACGGCTACGCAGTGGATTGAGCGTGAGGTATCGTGAGCGGCAGACCCGCGGCGGTGTGTTTGTTTCCTGTTTGATGATCCGACTGATGTGAATATCGATCCGCAACCTATTTGGCTGACGCTCGAACTGGCGACACTGACCACGCTGCTGTTGTTGCTCGTGGGAACGCCCTTGGCCTGGTGGCTGGCCCGCACGGGTTCCTGGCTGAGGCAGCCCATCGGCGCGATGGTGACCCTGCCCTTGGTGCTGCCGCCGACCGTGCTGGGTTTCTACCTGCTGGTGGCCTTGGGGCCGAAGGGCCCCATTGGCGCTTTCATGCAGGAACTGGGGTTGGCCACCCTGCCGTTCACCTTCGCCGGACTGGTGGTCGCATCGGTGATCTACTCACTGCCGTTCGTGGTTCAGCCACTGCAGAATGCCTTCGAGGCACTGGGCAGCCGACCCATCGAGGCGGCCGCCACGTTGCGCGCCTCGCCCTGGGATCGCTTCTTTACCGTCGTGATTCCGCTGGCACGGCCGGGTTTTCTCACCGCTACGGTACTGGGCTTCGCGCACACCGTGGGTGAGTTCGGTGTGGTGCTGATGATCGGCGGCAACATTCCGGGGGAGACCAAGGTACTGTCGGTGGCCATTTACGACCACGTGGAAAGCCTGGAGTACGACCAGGCCCATTGGCTGGCGGGCGGCATGCTGTTCTTCTCGTTCCTGGTATTGCTGGTGCTACATCTGGTCACAAAGCGATGGCAGGCGCGTCAGGCATGAGCATCGCGGTACGTTTTTCCGCACAGCTCGGCGGTTTCGCGCTGAACGCGTCGTTCACGGCCCCAGCCCGCGGTGTTACCGCGCTTTATGGTCACTCCGGCTCGGGCAAGACCTCGGTGCTGCGCTGCGTCGCGGGCCTGCAACGGGCCGCAGGCTTCCTGCAGGTGGGCGACCAAATATGGCAGGACGACGTGGCGGGCACGTTTGTGCCCACCCATCGCCGGTCCATCGGCTATGTGTTCCAGGAGGCCAGCCTGTTCGCCCACTTTTCGGTGCGCAGCAACCTGGAGTACGGCTGGAAGCGTATCCCGGCGCGGGAACGTCGCGTGGCCTTCGCCGAGGCAGTTGAACTGCTGGGCATCGAGACACTCCTGTCCCGATCGGTCGCGGCCCTCTCGGGCGGGGAACGCCAACGCGTCGCCATCGCCCGCGCATTGCTCACCAGTCCACAACTGCTGCTGATGGATGAGCCGCTTTCGGCACTGGACACACGCAGCAAGGCGGAAATCCTGCCCTTTCTCGAACGGCTGCACAGGGAACTGGACATTCCGGTGTTGTACGTGAGTCATTCGCCCGACGAAGTGGCGCGCCTGGCCGATCACATGGTGCTCATGGACCAGGGCAACGTGCTCGCCACCGGGCCGCTTGCGGAGGTGATGACCCGTATCGACCTGCCCCTGGCCCGTGACGAAGCGGCCGAGTCGGTGATCACGTGCGTGGTGGCATCCCACAGTGAGCGTTATCACCTCACCTATCTCGATTTCGTCGGTGGCCGCTTCGCCGTCGCCCGCTTGCCGCTGTTGCCCGGCGAGCGGGCACGCGTGCGTATCCATGCCAGGGACGTAAGTATCGCCCTGGAGGAGCACCGCGACAGCAGCATCCTCAACATCGTCGAGGGGCAGATCCTTGCCCTCGCACCGCTCGATGCCTGGCAGATGGTGGTGAGGCTCGGCCTTGGTCCCGAGGCGGATGTACCGCTCATTGCGCGCATTACGCGGCGTTCGGCGGAGCAACTGGGTTTGGCGCCGGGCAAGCCGGTATTCGCTCAGGTGAAGAGTGTGGGGCTGGCTGATTGATCAAGGGGAAGGGTTGTCACCCAAGCCCCTCGTCCCGGGAAACCAGGAATGAATCGTAACCAAGCTGTGTACGTCGCGAATCTCGCGCTTTTTTCAAGGGAAGTGCGGTAGACGGTTGCAGCAGGAGACATATGCGCTGTGCGGCGCTGGTACTAACGAGCGCCTTCGGATTCCACCCGATTACGACCGTTGGACTTCGCCGCATACAGGGCATCGTCCGCCCGTGTCACCAATTTCTCGGTGGTCTCTCCGGAACGGTACTGGGCCACGCCGAAACTTGCCGTGACCGGCTGCACGCCCGGAATGCGCAATTGGGCGATGGCGGCGCGCAGTTTCTCGGCGATTCGGTGCGCACCTTCCAGATCGGTTTCCGGTGCAATCACCAGAAATTCCTCGCCGCCCCAGCGCACGAATACGTCCGCTTCGCGCAGGTGTGCGTTACCGGTGCGGGCGATACCTTTCAGCACTTCGTCGCCCAGGGTGTGACCGTAGGTGTCGTTTACCGCCTTGAAATGATCGATATCGAACAGCACGATGGACCAGGGGCGTGCATAGCGTGCGGCCCGCTTCATTTGTCGGGCAAAGCACTCGCCCGCGAACTGGCGGTTGTAGAGTCCGGTGAGATGATCGTGCTTGGCCAACTGCTGCAGAAGTCTTTCGGTCGTCTTGCGCGCGGTGATGTCAAGGTCCAGACCGGAGATGTTCGCGGCATTTCCGTCGACCCCATACTGAATGCGGCCGAACTCGCCCAACCACCGTTCACCCCTGGTGGGATGGATTATCCGATAATCGATGCTGTAGTCCGTTCTGCTGGTCGAGAGCGCCAGCGCGATGGTTTTCCGGCGTCGTTCACGGTCCTCCGGGGCAATCAGCGCCATCCAGGTGTCCGGGGAGATCGGGCGGCTTTCCGGTTCCATCCCGTAGAGACGATACATTTCGTCGGACCAGTGGACGTTGCCGGTGAGAAGATCGAGATCCCAGGTGCCGGCGTGCGCGCACTGCAGGGCGTGGCGCAAACGTGCTTCGCTACTGGCGAGTGCCGCCTCGGCTTCTTTAAGCGCACTGATGTCCAAGGCGGTGCCGGTGAGATAGCGCTTGCCCTCGGCATCGAAACGTATGCCCGTCATGAAGCAGGGGATCGTTCGGCCGGAGTGCGTCAGGAGCGCGACTTGGATCTCAGCCCGCCCGTCCTCGAAAACCCGCTCGGTGGCGCTGCGCAGCGCATCCCTGTCCGCGCGGTGGAACAGGGAAAGCAGATGCATGCGGGTCATCTGTTCGGATGTGTAACCGGTGACCTGTTCCAGAGCCGTGTTCCAGCGATAAAGGTGCCCCGCCTGGTCCACGAGGAAGTAGAATCCCGGAAGGCTGTTTATAACAGCGTTCGCGAAATGTTCTTCACGTGCCGCCGCGGCACGCAATGCCGCCTCCAACTGCTTGCGGTCACTGATATCACGGGCGACCGCCGACAGGTGGGTCACTGTTCCGTGCTCGTCCTCGTGGGCCAGGATGATTTGCGACACCGGAATCTCGCGGGTGTTCTGGCTTTTGAACACCAGTTCACCCTGCCACAGGCCGGTACGCATTGCGTGGGGGAGTGCTTCATCGCGCAGGATCCTTGCCGCCCTTGGGGGATAGACCTGCTCGATGTCCAGTGCTGGCGCATCGGCGGTGCTATGACCGACCAGAGCCCGGGCGCCGCCGTTGAGATAAGTAATTTCACCCGTTGGCGTGAACGTGGCAACGAAATCAGGCGTCGCTTCAATGATGGCGAGCAACTGGCGTTGCAAGGCCTCTGAAGATTTGCGTTCCGACACATCACGCAGGATCCCTACGGCATGCCAGCGGCCGTCCAGCAGGAGTGCTGAAACAGACAACTCCACGGGAAATTCCCCGCCATCCTTGCGCATGGCGGAGAGCTCCTGCACCTTTTCTATGGCGGGTCCGCCCCCCGTGGCGGCAAAGGCGGTGAGACCCGAAACGGCGTGGGCTCGGTATTGGGCCGGCGCTATCAGGTCATGCACATCCCGCCCAAGCGCCTCCGCGGAACGATAACCCAGCATGCGCTCGGCGGACGGATTCCAGTAGGCGATACGGCCGGTATCGTCGATCATCACAATGGCGTCCTGTGCAGCCGCGGATATGCTGCGAAAGCGCTCTTCGCTGTCATGCAATGCGGCGGCTGCGGCGAGGCGCTCACTGATATCTAAAAAGCTCACCACGGCGCCGATGATCCTGCCTTCCTCAACCAAGGGCATGGCGACATAGGCAACGGGCAAGGTGGTGCCGTCGCTGCGCAGGAAGAATTCTTTCTCGGAGCGATGTGGCCGACCATCCGTCAGCGCCCTGTGCATGGGGCATTCCGCCGTGACCTCGTTCGAGGTGTCCTGGTGATGCACCAGTGCGTGCAAGGGCTGTCGGATGATCGCATCGGGCGCATAACCCAGCATGCGCGCCGCCGCAGCATTGACGAAGCTGATCCGGCCCTCGCGGTCCACGCCGCAGATTCCTTCGCCCACGGATTCCAGCAAGAGTCGGGTGCGGTTTTCGGCCGCACGACGGGCCAGTTCAGCTTCCTTGCGGTTGGTGATGTCGTAAATCACCTGGACCATCGCCTGCGTCATGGGGCCAAACGAAAGCGGAGCGACAGACAGCAAACGCCAGCGTCCGGCATCCGGGTAGTGCAGTTCCATATCGTCAACGCGTCGGCCCTCGGCAACGGCGGTGCAAATGGGGCAGCGGTCGCGTGTGAGCGTCGACGGATGGAAATGCGTGTGTTGGTCCGAGCCGATAGTCAGGGCAGGGGCAGCACGACGCGCTGCGCTGTTGACTTGCCGAATATGCCCGCTGCGATCCACCACGATAACCGGCTGCGGAATCGCGTCATAGCTCGACACCTTGTCACTCAGAAGGCGAATCGGCTGCTCCAGGCCAGTCTTTACCACCGCCAGGAAGATGAGCCAGAAGCCGGCAAGCTTGGCGAGATGGCCGAACAGGTTCGCGAGATCATAGGTGCCTATGTACTGCGTGAAAGCAAATTCCGCGACAATGAAACACAACAGTCCGCCCTGCAAAAGCCGCAGCATGGTAGGGTCGAACAGACGGCGCCGTCGGTGCAGATTCGCGAGTGCCGCAGAGAACAGCAGGATGATCACCCACTCGCTGACAATCTTGAAGGGCGTTAATCCAACACCGTCCAGGTAGGCGACCGGCATGAGATCCCAAGCCACCAGCGCGATGGAAAGGGCCACCACCAATGCCGCTCCAGTGGCGATGGCGCCCCGTGGCAGTGCACGGCCAATGAATGCCGGGGCGGCCAGCAGGGCCACCGCCTGGAGCAAACGCGCCTCCAGCCACAACTGGCTGGGCGCATTGGCACCCTGGACAGGGAGCACGTGCATCCCCTCATAGACCAGCGTGTGTGCCAGATCGATGAACGCGACAGCCGGAAACATGATCCCCAGAAATGCGATCATGCCGTTACGGGCGAGGGGATGCGTATACCAGCTCACGACGCCCAACAGGAACGCCACAGCGATGGTAAAGAATTCAACCAGAAAGTGATAAAGAAGATAGCTAATCGACGCGGACGTGATGGTGATGAGGGCGATGAGCAGTGCAGGCGGTCCGAAGCGAAACCAGGCATGTGGCTGTTCTAACGTCTCGGCGTTTGTGTCTGCGCTGGACAATGGCTGCTCGGAATCAATGCGCGAAAGACCGGGGCGTCCAGTGTATGCCGGCGACCAGGAAAAGACGGTCGGTGTCGCACATTTCGGCGCATTCGCAAGCGCGCCCGCAGCGAAACCCATGGGTACCGTGCTCTCGCGGTTGAGAGCACGCCAGGCGAGGGGGCGGCGGACCCCGACGGCCCGAAACCGCGTGAGCGTTAACTACCCGGAAGCCGGTCAGGGGTCGCGTGACGTCGCGGCCGTTATCGAATCCGACCTCGCAGGGATTCCGGCGAGACACGTTCGCCGCTGCGGATGAGCGCGCGCGCTGCGTCAACTTTGTCCCAGACGTTACACATCATTGCGCCCCGTACCCGCTCGTCCCTCAGGTAATAGATGACCCCTGTTTCATTCTCCTTTTGCCAGTCCGCAAACGTGGTCAGACGTGCGTCGGTTTCTCCCACGGCTTCGTAACCGAACTCAAACAGATCGGAGAAGAAATAGGGCTCGTAGTCATAGGCCAAGTGGGCGCCGGCCATATTGGCGCCGGCATGCTTGCCCTGGTGCAGGGCGTTGTCCCAGTGTTCGAGCCGGCTGGAATGCCCCAGAAGTACCGAACGGAAGCGGGCGATGTCGCCTGCTGCGTAGATGTCCGGATGCGACGTGGCGAGATAGTCATCCACGACCACACCGTTGTCGATCATGAGGTTGGCCTGCTGCGCCAGGCTGATGTCCGGCACGATGCCGACGCCTGCGATGAGAATGTCGGTCTCATGGTGGCCGCCCTTTTCTGTGGTCACCACGAAACGGTCGCCAGCCTTGGTGAAAGCGGCGGGCCTGTCCTGGTCGATACGGACGCCGCGGGCGCGGAACAGGTCCGTCACTGCCCGGCCCAGATAGTCCGGGAACACCTTGTCGACCAGATAGGGCTTCGGAAACAGCATGGTGACCTCGAGTCCGCTGCTTCGCAGTGACGCCCCGATTTCCGAGCCGATGAAACCGCCACCGATGATGACTGCGGAGCGACCAGGCGATGCGACGGCGCGGGTCGCCAGATAATCATCGAGTGTCCGGTAGTAACGGATCCCGTCCAGGTCTCCGCCGGGAATGGACAAGCGGCGCGGCTTCCCGCCGGTGGCGAGCAGAAGCTTGTCGAAGCGGTAACGGTTTCCCTGAGCATCGGTAATCGATTTGGTGTCGGGATCCAGCGCCGCGACCCGGATTCCCAGGCGGAGGTCGATGCGCTGGTCGGCGTAATAATCGGCGGGTTTCAGGAAGATATCCTCCACCCGCTTCTTGCCCCACCAGAGCTTCTTGGTGAGCGGTGGACGATCGTAGGGGAGGTGCGGTTCCTCACCGATGAGCAGTAGCGCGCCGTCGTGGTCACGTTCCCGGATTGCCTCGACCGCCGAGGCGCCGGCAAGCCCCCCGCCGACGACGATGTACCGATAAGTCTGTTCCATGGAAGAACTCCGCAGCTCTCTTCAGTGCAGTCTAGGAGAGCGGACAACGAGGACACGTGGCGATTCTTGAGCTTCATCTATGCTCACGGCGATGAGGACGCAATTCGAAAAGATTACTGTGCCTCTGGAAACGGTGCGACGCTATCTGGAACCCGGCCCCATTGTGCTGGTATCGACGGCCTGGCAGGGGAAATTCAACGTCATGACCCTGGGTTGGCACACGGTGATGGAGTTTTCGCCATCGCTCGTGGGTTGCGTCATTTCGTCCGCGAACCACAGTTTCGAGATGGCCTTGCGAAGCCGCGAGTGCGTCATCAATCTGCCGACCACCGCCTTGACGGATCAGGTGGTGGGTGCGGGTAATACGTCCGGCGCGAATATCGACAAATTCCTGCACTTTGGGCTTACAGCAGACAAGGGTGCAAAGGTGCGAGCCCCTGCGATTCGTGAGTGTTATGCCAATTTCGAGTGCAAATTGGCGGATGCCGGGCTGGTGGACAAGTACAACTTTTTTGTCTGGGAAGTGGTAAACGCACAGGCTGCACGCTCTCCGAAGCACCCACAGACCCTGCACTATATGGGCGATGGGCAGTTTATGGTTTCCGGAAAGGTTATCAGCCGACGGCGGCTTTTCCGGCCCGGAATGCTGTGATGCCTCGCGGGGTCGGGGATGTCCCGCTCCCCGGAAGCAATATCTCCGCACATCGCCGTGCCTTGGGCGGCAACGACCGGCCGCGGATCACCTGCAGGCCCACGTCGCAGGCGGCCTGAGCCATTGGCCTACGCTTCCCGTAGGAGCAACCGGGCCACTACGAGTGAACGATCGTACAGAGGTGCAGCCCCCGCGGGCGCTGGTGAAGCTACCCACAGGAATCCCGGGATTCGATGAGATTTCCGACGGCGGATTACCTGCGGGACGTACGTCCCTGATTATCGGCGGGCCGGGGACCGGAAAGACGGTATTTGCGCTGCAAACGCTGATTAACGGTGCGAGGGATGCGGGGGAGCCGGGAATTTTTCTCGCATTCGAGGAAACCTGTGAGGAAATCCGTTCAAATGCGAGCGGTTTTGCCTGGGATATCGCGGCGTTGGAGCGCGACGGGAAGCTGTTCTTCATCGACGCGCAGATATCATTGGACACGTTGCGATCAGGTCAATTCGACTTGCAGGGGATGCTCGAGACCCTCGAGGCCAAGATTAAGGAAATGGGGGCAAGGCGCATCGTGCTCGACTCGCTCGATGTGCTGCTGGAACTGTTCGCTGACCAGGAGGTTGGAAAGCAGGAGCTGCGCCGTCTTCGTCTCTGGCTGAACAGGCTTGGTGTCAGCGGTATTCTCACTGCGCGTATCGAGGCGATCGAGCGCGGTGGCGATCTGGCCTACCCATTCCTGCTCTTCATAGCCGATTTCATCCTGCTTCTTCACTACCGGGTCACGGATCGTGTCGCTTTGAGGGAGATGCGCATTCTGAAGTATCGAGGGTCCGGTTTCGAGCAGAACGAGTTTCCTTTCGCTATCGGCGCCGATGGCATGGAGGTGGGAAGTTTTGGGACCGCGAAACTCGATTTCCCCGTCTCCAACGAGAAGGTGTCGAGCGGGATCGCGCGGCTCGACGCAATGCTTATTGGCGGGTATCTACGGGGATCGAGCATCCTGGTGACCGGCGCACCGGGAACGGCCAAGACGACGTTGGCAGGGGCCTTTGCGCAGGCGGCGGGCCGTCGGAAAGAACGCACCCTCTATATCGCCTTTGACGAATCACCCAATGAGATCATCCGTAATCTCGCTTCGGTGAGAATTCGTCTTGACCCATTGCTTGAAACTGGTGTGCTGCAGATGCACGGCCTGCAAAGCGGCGCACGCAGTTCGGAAGAGAATCTTATCCGGATCAAGTCCCTCGTCGAGGGCTATGAACCGCGCTGTATGGTTATCGATCCACTTTCGGCGTTGGTCCATGCTGGGGGGCGTCTCACGGGACTGGCGGTCGCCCAGCGGCTGCTGTCGCTTGCAAAGCGCCGGGGAATTACGCTTTTGATCACCAGCCTGATGGAAGAAGCAGATCCGGCGCTTGAAGTCTCGAAGATACGTGTCTCCACCGTGGCCGACACCTGGATCCATTTGACCTACATGCCCAGCGGTGGCGAGCGGAACCGCGCGCTGACCATTGTGAAGGCGCGCGGGATCGGGCATTCCAATCAGGTGCGGGAACTCGTCCTGAGTGACAGCGGCGTGACGTTGTCGGACGTCTATACGGCACGCGGGCAGGTGCTCATGGGTGCGCTGAGGGCCGAGCGGGAAGCTGAGGATCGTAACGAGCAAGAGCGCTTGCGTGCAGAGACAAAGCAGCGGCGCAGGGAACTGCAGGCGGCCGAGGCGCAAGTGGCATCGCGCCTGAAAGCCCTCGAGTTCGAATTGGAAATCCGGCGGAGCGAGGCAGAACGTCGCTTGGAAGACGAGCGTTTGGTATTGGAGCGGGAACTCGAGGCCAGGCGGGCGGCGCTCGAACGCCTGGAACAGGAAGAACGTCTGCGTCAGACGTTGGCCAGGGAGAGGGTGGCGGCGCTTCGGGCCATACGGCATGCTGACGTAGAGGCGCAGACGAAGTCATCGACTGACCAAGAGCGAAGGTAATACGTGGAAAAGTGTCCATCCACGTCAACCGCTGAGGGGCGTCAGGAAACGGCGAAATTGATCTTGTTCGTGCTTGGCGGGACTTATGCTTCTGAAGAAGCCATAACCAACCTCACCACCGTTGCCGAGCATTATCTGTCGGGGCGGTATACGCTGGAAATCGTCGATGTGCGTAATGAGCCGTTCAGGGCGATTCGAGAAGGGGCCTTGATCGTGCCTACATTGATTGTGAACACCAGGAAAGGAAACCGTAAAGTGGTCGGGGATCTGAGTGACTCCGGAGCGATCCTCAAGGCACTGGGCCTCTCCATGAGCGAACAGCGTTCTCATTCGGAACAAACAGGTGAAGGAAGAGACGCAGGGGATTGATGAGGTCGCCGAACAACTTCGGCGCGAACGGGAGCTATCCGACAAGATCGTCAATAACAGTGCCGATCTCATCTTCGCGTTCGACCGGGACCTGAGAATCACCGTGTGGAACACCAGCATGGAGCAGGTCACGGGCGTGGCGCGGCAACAGGCGTGGGGGCGACTTGCGCAAGAACTCCCGGCCTTGACGGAGTTGGCCGGAAGCATTGAGCCTTATGGGCGGGTTCTGAATGGAGAAACCCTTTGGCTGTCGGAGCACGCTCTATTCGTCCGCGCGTTGGGTGTTGAAGCCGTCCTGGACGTTTTTCTCACACCGCTGCGCGACGCGGCGGGCAATGTGGAGGGCGGGGTTGGCGTGGTTCACGACATCACGCGCTACAAGCGTTCTGCTGAAGAACTCATGGCCAAAGAGGCGCTCCTCAATGAAGCGCAGCACTTGGCGCATTTGGGGAGTTGGCGCCTCGACGTCAAGCGCAAAATGTTTGCGTGGTCGGAGGAGATGTATCGCATAGCAGGGCGCGAACGGCAAGCGGAACTCCCTTTCGGTGAGGTGTTATCCATGGTGCATCCGGATGACCGGCAGAGCGTTGCTTCCGCAGTGGATCGTGTGCTCAGGACGCGGGAAGTGTTTTTCCATGAATACCGGGTCCTTCGGCCGGATGGTGCGGTACGTATTGTCGAATCCCGGATAGTGCCCATCGTGCAGACGAATGGCGGCGAGACCATCGAGCTCCGAGGCACATGGCTGGATGTCACGGAACGCAAGCGGGCAGAAGTCAATCTTCGGGAGACGAACAGCAAACTGGAGAAGACATTGGCTGAGCTGAAGACAGCGCAGGAGCAGGTGATCCAGACGGAAAAGATCGTCGCCCTGGGGACCATGGCCGCAGGCATCGCGCATGAATTGAACAATCCTCTGATGGGCGTCATGTCGTATGTGAACTATGCCCGTCGTGATCCGTCTGCGCCATTGGTAGACCGGTATCTTGGCAAGGCCGAGAAGGAGTTGGTGCGCATGGGCGAACTCATCAGGAGCATGTTGAGCTTCGCTCGACCCGTGGGCGGGGAGGTTTCGGTGGTTTCGGTACCGGAGCGTTTGAAGCATGCGCTTGAGTTGCTGGCAGATGATTTCAACGCAAGGGGCATCGAAATCGTCAGCGCCCTCGACGAGGCGATTCCGCCCGCCTACGGCAGGGGGCCCCAACTTGAACAGGTGTTCCTCAACGTGATTCTCAACGCGCGGGATGCGGTTACGGGAAGAGCGGACAGGCGCATAGCGTTGGCAGGCCGGGCCGAGGGGGAGCACGTGATTGTCGAAATCGCGGATACCGGTCCGGGCGTGCCGCAGGACATTAAAAACCGGATTTTCGATCCGTTCTTTACCACCAAGTCTCCGGGACAGGGCACAGGGCTGGGATTGTCAGTGAGCCGAACGGTCATCGAGGACATGGGGGGAAACCTGTCGCTGGTGAGCAAGGAAGGCGAGGGGGCCCGATTTCGCATCACGCTGAAGAGAGCGGACCTGGCAGCGTCTGCCGGCGAATAGGTCCGCCGGCGTCTTGCCTTTCCGCTGGCTCAAAAGCGCGCATGCAATGCGCGGCGTGCACGTCTCCCATTTCCAAACATAGCGTTGGGGGGCGCCGTTACCAGGATTAGAGGCGCCGACAGTGGAGGAAACATGATGTGGGGCTGGGAACACATGGGCGGCTATGGCGGCTGGGGGATGGGCCTGCTATGGATGATTCTGTTCTGGGTGTTGGTCGTCCTCGGCATCGTGGCGTTGCTGCGCTGGCTGTCGACGACTGGACCGGGTGCAGTGGCGCAGGAGAAAAGTGCCGTGGAGATACTGAAGCAGCGCTACGCCCGAGGCGAAATTGGCCGAGAAGAATTCCAGGAGAAGTTGCGGGATCTCGAAGGTCGGGATTGAGACGAACGTGCGAGGAGGCGGCATGTACGGTTTTACGGTGGATGTGGACGGTGGTTTCGACGCAGTGGTCGGACAGGTGACGGATGCGCTCAAGCGTGAAGGTTTCGGTGTCCTGACCGAGATCGATGTACAGGCGACCTTGAAAGCGAAGCTGGGACTGGAAAAGGCTCCTTACAAAATCCTGGGCGCCTGCAATCCCACCATGGCGAACCGTGCCCTGGATATGGAGCCGGATATCGGCTTGTTGCTGCCATGCAACGTGGTGGTACGTGAGCGGGAGCCTGGCAAGAACGTCGTGGGTTTCATGGATCCTGCCGCCGTGCTGGGGTTGGTGGACAATCCCGAGCTGTCCGTTATTGGTCGCGACGTGAGGGAGCGACTCGAACGGGTGCGCAACGCGCTGGCGGCCTGAGTGAACGACGGCTTGCGAGGCGAGCAAGGGAAAATAATCGTCATCCGTAGGCGCGAGCGCCAGGACTGACAAGCCTCAGGTCAGCGGTTCAGTATCCTTCGCCGTGGCGCACTTTGCCGCGGAACACGTAATACGAGAAGGCAGTGTAGCCAAGGATCAGCGGCATCAGAAACAACACGCCCACGAGCATGAAGAGCTGCGTCGAGGGCGCGGAGGCGGCGCGCCAGACGGTGATGTCCGGGGGCAGGATGTTGGGCCACAGGCTGATGGCAAGGCCGATGAAGGAAAGCAGGAAAAGTCCCAGGGTCAGCAGAAAGGGCGCGCGCTCGGCGCGGCGTGTTTCGGCGCGCCACAACCACAGCGAAAGCACGGCTGTGATCAATGGAACCGGTGACAGCCACAGCATGTTCGGCCAACTGAACCAGCGTGCCGCGATCGCCGCACTCATCATGGGCGTCCACAGGCTGACCAGGACGATGGCGCCGATCATTCCGACCGTAAGCGGGCGCACCAGGCGGTAACTCCAGGCCTGGAGATCGCCTTCGGTCTTGAGTATCAGCCAGGTGGCGCCGAGCAGTGCATACCCGATAACCACTGCAACCCCGGTAAAAAGGCTGAACGGGTTCAGCCAGTCGAGGGCACCGCCTGCGAAGCTGACGCCTTCCACCCGGATACCACGCACGAAATTGCCCAGGATGATGCCTTGGGCGAAGCTGGCAAACAGCGAGCCGGCAAAAAATCCCGTGCTCCAGAATCGACGGCTGCGATCCGCACGGAAGCGGAATTCGAAAGCCACCCCGCGGAACACCAGGGCGATGAGCATCAGGAGTAGTGGCAGATAAAGGGCGGGCAGGGCCGTTGCATAGACCAGCGGAAATGCCACGAACAAGCCGCCGCCACCGAGTATCAGCCAGGTTTCGTTGCCGTCCCAGACCGGCGCGACGGAATTCATCATGACGTCACGATGTGCACGGGACGATGCGAAGGGAAACAGGATGCCCACGCCCAGATCGAACCCATCGAGCAATACATACATGAATACCGCGAAGCCGATAACGCCATACCAGATCAGCGGTAGCCACTCATCCATTGATTACTCCTTTTCATCGCCGCTGGCGCGACCGGCGCCGGACAACGGCCGCAACGGCGTGTGCACCTCCCCGTCGGGCATGGCCGGAGAAGGTCCCCCACGAACGATTTTGCCGAGGTAATACGTTCCGAAGCCGAAGATCACTGCGTAGGCCAGCAAAAAGGCCAGCAACGAAATCAGCACGCTGGAACCCTCGACGGGTGAGACGGAATCCCGAGTGCGCAGCAACCCGTAGACCGTCCAGGGCTGACGGCCGATTTCCGTGGTTATCCAGCCGGCCAGGAGCGCGACGAAGCCGACAGGCAAAGAAAAGCTGCACAGCCGCAAAAAGCCGCGACTGCTCTCCAGTCGCCTGCGCCAGAGCAGCCAGCTGCCGCGCCATGCCACGAAAATCATCCACAAGCCCATGGCGACCATTACCCGAAATGTCCAGAACACCACCAGCACGGGCGGGCGATCCTCCGGTGAATAGCGCTTGAGGCCGGGCACTTCGCCGTGGGCGTCATGGGTCAGGATGAGACTGCCCAGCAGTGGAATCGCAACGGCAAGATGATTCGTTTCGCGGGACGCATCGGGAATGGCGAACAACAACAGGGGCGCGCCTTGCTGATCCTCCCAATGGCCCTCCATGGCCGCGATCTTGGCCGGCTGATGTTCAAAGGTGTTCAGGCCGTGCAGGTCACCGAGAAACAGCTGCAGAGGTGCCACGACGGCGGCGAAGACGAGGCCCAGGCGCAGCGTGACCAGGGAGGAACGGCGAAAGCGATCGTGGCGCAGAAACCACGCGCTGACACCGATCACCACGAACGCCGTCGTGAGATAGGCGGCAGCCACCATGTGGGCCAGGCGATAGGGGAAGGACGGGTTGAAAATGATCGACAGCCAGTCAGCGGGATGGAAAATGCCGTCCCGCAGTGCGTAACCCGAGGGCGTTTGCATCCAGCTATTGGCGGACAGGATCCAGAAGGCGGAAAACAGGGTTCCGACGGCGACCATCAGTGCGGAGAAAAAATGGAAACCCGGCGGCACCCGGTTTCTGCCGAACAGCAACACACCGAGAAACGTCGCTTCCAGGAAAAACGCCGTCAGCACTTCGTAGCCAAGCAACGGGGCGATGACATTGGCGGTGGCATGGGAGAAGCGGCTCCAATTGGTGCCGAACTGGTACGACATTACGATGCCGGAGACCACGCCCATACCGAAGGAGACGGCGAACAGGCGGGTCCAGAATTCAGACAAGCGCAAAAAGAGGCCGTCGCGTCGCCACAGCCACAGGGCCTCGAGGACCACGATGAATGACGCCAGACCGATGGTGAAGGCGGGAAACAGGATATGAAAGGAAACGACGAAACCGAACTGAATACGTGACAGCAGCAGCGGGTCGAGTTCCATAGGGCCCGTCCATGGAGGAAACCGACACGAGGGGGCGTATCGAGTATATGAAGCGCAGCTGATGCGTCAAATCGGCAGCGCCGGTGCGCTTCGTGCCCCGGGCGCAGTTTTACCCGGCCGTGGCGATGTTCGGGACCGGGTCGTGGTCGGGTGCGGTGTCAGCGGAGACGGGCTTGCCGAAAACCCGCCGTACATAGGCGATACGCTGAGCCGGAGTGACGCCGGTGGGGGCGTCTTGCTCGATGTGGCGGAGTCGCGGCTCCAGTCCCTGGCGATTCGCCACCTGGATGCTGAGACCGGGGCGGGCATTCAATTCGAGCAGCAACGGACCACGGTGTTTGTCGAGCACGAGGTCGGCGCCCAGATAACCCAGCCCGCTCATTTCGTGGCATCGGGCGGCAAGGTCGAGCAGCGTCGGCCAGTGCGGCACGGCGAGCTGCTGTAACGGCTGGCCGGAATCCGGGTGGTGGCTCACGGGGCGGTCGAACTGCACGCCACCCACCGCGCGGCCGTTGGCGATGTCGATGCCCACGCCCACCGCGCCTTGATGCAGATTGGCCTTGCCATCCGAGGCGTGCGTGGCCAGGCGCAGCATGGCCATGACAGGGTAGCCGCGGAACACGATGATGCGGATGTCAGGCACGCCATCGACGCTGTAGTCCGCGAAGGTGTCATCACTGCGGATGAGCTCCTCGACCAATACCACGTCCGGTGTCCCGCCCAGGCTGAACAGGCCTGCCAGGGTGTTGTGGGCGTGGCGCTGCAGGTCCTCATCGGAAATCCATCGGCCGTTGGATTTCCGATGACCCCGGTCGCTGCTTTCACTAATCACCAGGATGCCCTTGCCACCGCTGCCCTTGGCCGGCTTGAGCACGAAACCGTTGGCGGGCAGCCATTTCCCCAGGTCGCGCACTTCATAGGGCCGACGCACCACACCGATAACACGCGCGGACGGAATGTCGGCCTGCTGAGCGAGCAGTCGCGTCTTGAGCTTATCGTCCACTGCAGGGTAGAGCGCGCGATTGTTGTAGGCATGGATGTAGCGCAGGTTGCGCCGGTTCATGCCGACGATTCCGAGGCGACGCAGTACGCTCGGTTTGACGATCATGGGTATTCGTCCTTGAAACCCGCAAAACGCCGCAGTTCCAGCAGGCGATAGCCAGTGTAGCTGCCCGCCATGAGGACGAAGGACAGGATGACCAACTGCAGTCCGAGGAAGTTGAAGGCGATGTGCTTGACCAGCGCGCTGTCCATCACCAGGAAAGCCACAATGGCGGTGAACAGACTGCCGCCGGTCTGCACAATAACTTCGCGCGGGCCTTCCTCTTCCCACAGGATGGACATCCGCTCGATGGTCCAGGCGAGGATGATCATGGGAAAGAACACGACGTTGAGACCGGCGTTCAGGCCCATGCGGAAGCTGAGCACCGAAAACAGGCCGATGAGCCCGACCACGGCGATGATCACGGCCGAGACACGCGATACGAGCAGCAGATTCAGACGCGAGACATAAGAACGGAACCACAGTCCGACGCTGATGAGCAGGATGAACAAAGGCACGCCTGCGAGCAGTGACGTCTGCATGAAGGCGAGGGCGATGAGCACCGGCATGAACGTGCCGGCCGTGCGCACCCCGACGAACACGCGCAAGGCAACCACGATAAGGGCACCGACGGGGATCAGGAGCAGGTTCTGGAACATCGCCTGTTCTTCCACGGGCAGGCTGTGGATGGAGAAGTTCAGTAGTCCATCGGCGTTTTGCAGGGACTGGGAAATTTCCGTGGCGGGCTGATATTGCCGGATCATGGAAAACAACAAGGCCGAATTCACTCCACCCACCACGTCGAGCACGGGCGCACCGGTGGTTTCCCACAACAGGAGATCCGCGGGCCTGCCTTCACGTCCGGTACGCGGATTGAACAGCTGTGCCTCTTCGCCGTCATGAACTTGTACGAAGGCATCCAGGGTCTGCTGACGGCGGCCATCGCGCAGGTACAGGCCGCGCACCACAGTGGCAGGAATACCGGCTCTTGCCAGGAGATCCACCAGGACCTGCTCGGGGCCGACCTGCGACAGGAGTACCCGGGCCTGGTCACTCAAGGGCTGGCGGGTGAGCTGTCCCAACAGTTCGCGGGTGAGCGAGAGCGGCGAGGCGGATTTCGCGTAAGCCTCCGTCAGCAGATGCTCGGCGGAGGTGGCAAAGGCGTCGTCGCGCACCAGAACAGGCGCAGCTTGTGCCGGGATGCGCACCGCGCTCGGCTCATCGCTGTGCAACAGGCGGGCCTTGTAATAGAGCGTCTGGGCGCCTGATGCCTCGCGAATGGACCATTCCACACGTCGCCCGGAGGGCGGTTCGAGGATGTTGGCACCGTAGCCGGGCGACACCGTGTGTTCGCTCAGTTTCACAAAGCCCGGTGGTGCCTGCGGAATAGCCAGCGAGGCGAGCACCGGCCCGCCGGTCGCGCGGAAATGCACCTGTGCTTCCACCTCCCAGATCTCGCGATGTTCACCGGGCAGTAATGGAACGTCGTAGACGTACCGTTGAGAGGCCATGAGTGCGATGCCGGCGATGAACAGCCCGGCGACGACCAGGTGGAACGGCGTGCGTGATGTCATGGTTGGGCCGTCACCGGTGTCGGCGCGCGCCGGTACTTCGATTCGACGAACTTGCGCGCGACATCGACCACGGCGATATCCATGAAGAACGCGCGGCCGAGCAGCGCAGGGTAGAGCATGTCCTTGCGATCCGTGAGCGAAAACTCAGCCACTTGTTCGATACGGCCCAGGTTCACCGGGAGTTCCACAACCGGACGACGTTCCATCCGGCTGCTGGAGGCCTGCCGCACGCGGATGTAGCGCGCCACGGGCATCTCCAGTTCGGAGGGTTGTTCGCTCTCGCCGAGCGTTTTGAACCTTACCCAGCGCTTGCCGTCGCGTTCGAATTCGACGATGTCCTGCGCGTGCAACGACGAGGTGGTGGCGCCAGTATCGATGCGGGCTTTCAGACGGTCATCAATACCACGGATGTTGAGCCATTCGAGACGGCCGAAAATTACCTTTTCACCGGGTGAAGGCGGCGCACAAGTCAACTCGCTGTTGCCGCCGCCCGTTTCACTGTCGCTTACCAGACGCTCCAGCTGTTCCAGACGGGCGGCGATGTCTTGTTGGTTGCGCTGCCACTCATCACGCTCGCCCAACAACAGGGACTGGATGAGTTCGCGTTGAGCCGCAAGCTGGGAGTGGCACTGTTCGAGTTCGGTCGTTCGATCATCCTGCCACGGCATATGCGCTGTACAGGCACTCAGCAGAGGGACGGTAGCCAGCAAAAACCTGAAAGTCATTATGGGAATGCGAGGCATGCATCGTCTCATGAAGCTGTCGTGGACAGTGCGCGTAAAATCCAGGCGGATATCACGCGAATAATTAGCGGGATCATACCGCACGGTCTCCTGCTTCGCGAAGGCTGGCCGAATGTGAACTCCGTCATGCTTTCGTCGCAAGGTGACGAAATCCCGAGCTGCCGGCCTTCACAGGTCGTCTCCTTCAGCGCAACCCGTGGTCAACGAGGGGGGAAAGCGCCCGCTGCTGGACGGATTCAGGGGAGCGGGGCGAGCAGCCCGGCGATGTCGCTTTCGCTGAACTTGCCGAGTGCGGCGGCGTCGTCGGAGAGGATACCGGCGGCGAGCTCTGCCTTTTTTTCCTGCAGCGCGAGGATCTTCTCCTCGATGCTGCCGGCGGCCACCAGTTTGTAAACGAATACACTGCGCGTCTGGCCGATGCGATGGGCGCGGTCGGTGGCCTGGTTTTCCACGGCGGGATTCCACCACGGGTCGTAATGGATGACTGTGTCCGCCGCTGTGAGGTTGAGCCCGACACCGCCGGCCTTGAGGCTGATGAGAAACACGGGCACCTCGCCGCTTTGGAAGCGGTCGATCACCGCGTCGCGATGGCGCGTCTGACCCGTGAGCGTCACGTAGGCCACGCGGTGGCTGTCCAGCGCTTCGGCAATGAGGTCCAGCATGCTGGTGAACTGCGAAAAGATCAGGATGCGCCGGCCTTCGTCAACCAGTTCAGGCACCATCTCCATGAGCAGATCGAGTTTGGCCCGCTCCCGTACGCGCGCCGCGGCTGTGGTTTTGACCAGACGCGGATCGCAACAGACCTGGCGCAGTTTCAGCAAGGCGTCGAGGATCACGATGTGGCTGCGCGCGAACCCGTGTGCGGCCACCGCCTCGCGTACCTTTTCGTCCATGGCGCTGCGCACGGTCTCATAGAGATCGCGTTGGCCGCCTTCCAGTTCCACACTGCGCACGATGATGTTCTTGGGGGGCAGTTCCGTGGCCACCTCCTCCTTGCGGCGGCGCAGCAAAAAGGGTTTGACCCGCTGCGCCAGC
Organism: Gammaproteobacteria bacterium; assembly: GCA_041687015.1. Taxonomy (GTDB): domain Bacteria; phylum Pseudomonadota; class Gammaproteobacteria; order Thiohalomonadales; family Thiohalomonadaceae; genus JALOAT01. Next base: position 85,344 of record JAWLCT010000004.1, on the reverse strand, counting down.
AGATCACGGCGCGCGCTGTCACCGTGTTTTTCGATGGGGGTGCGGAAACGGCGTGTGAAGCTCTTGGCATCACCGAGGAAACCGGGTAGCAGAAAATCGAACTGTGACCACAGTTCGCCCAGGTGGTTTTCCAGCGGGGTACCGGTGATGCACAGACGATGGCGCGAACGGAGTCTGCGCACCGCCTGGGCGGCCTTGCTGGACACATTTTTGACCGTTTGTGCCTCGTCCAGGATCAACAGGTGATAATCGAAGGCGGCCAGATGTTCCGCGTCGCGCCACAACAGGGGATAGGTGGTCAGCACCACGTCGTGATCCGGTATGTGTGCGAAGCGTTCCTTGCGCTCCGGGCCGTGCAGCGAAAGTACCCGCAGGGCGGGCGCACAGCGCTGGACCTCGCGACGCCAATTGAACAGCAGTGACGTCGGCAGCACCACCAGCGCCGGACGATCGAGGCGTCCGTTGTTCTTTTCCGTGAGCAGGTGCGCCAGCGCCTGCGCGGTCTTGCCCAGGCCCATGTCGTCGGCGAGCACACCGGCCAGGTCCTGCTCGCGCAGAAACTGCAGCCAGGCCAAACCTTCTCGCTGATAGGGGCGCAACTGCAGAGTGAAGCCGTCCGGTGTCGGCACGTCCTGGACGCCGCGGCTTTGCTGCAGGCGTTCGGCCAGCCGCTGCACGTCACCGGCACCCTTGAACTGCCAGTGCGCGGTGCCGGCCAGTTCCGCCAGGCGTGGGGCATCGAGTCGCGACAGCTGCAGCGATTCGGTCACCGGGCCATCGAACAGATCGATGAGGATGCGCACCAGCGGCTTCAGACGCGCCGCCGGCACCGCGAGGCGGGCGCCTTCGGGCGTCAGGAGCGGCACCAGGGCGTCGTCGTCGAAACATTCCACCGCCGCGGCATCCAGCCAGCGCGGGTCCCGCCGCAGTAAATCGTGCAGCAAGGGCGGCAGGGCCAGGCGTCGGCCTTCCACCACGATGCCCATGTCGAGGTTGAACCAGCCGTTCTCCTCGGACAGCTCGGCGTCCCACGCCTCCACATGCAGGAAGTGGTGGCGGAAATCACGCGGATAGCGCACGTCCCAACCGGCGTCGTGCAGACGCGGCACACCGTCTTCCATGAACCCGAACCATGCCTCGGGGGCGGACAGGCCGTACAGCAGCCCTGGCGGCCGGTGGTGCGTGTAGAGGGCTTGCAAAGGCAGCCTGGACAGGCCGTGGCTCGGGAGTGATTTGAGCCACTTGGCTTCCAGCTGGGGGCGGCGCACGACACGCAGGGGCTCGCCATCAGCGGTGGTGATGAACTCGCCGGGGTCATCGGCGGCTACGAGCTGGTCGTCATAAAGGAATGCCGGGCGAGCGTAGTCGAATGCGGTTTCGTCGTGGGGATAGTCGCGGTAATTGCGCACCAACAGGACGTCCATGGTGCCCAATTCCAGCACCGGCACGGGATCCTGATCGATCACGCGCAACGTGGGCGGTGCGGGTGCCGGTAGATGCGGTGCCAAATCGGCCAGGGCGGCGGCGACCACGGGCAGATCCGGGGTTTCCAGGGGCGGAATATTCAGCAGACGACTCACCTGCGCGGCGGGAACCGAGGTGTGCACCGGGCCGATGGTGCGCGTCTTCGGATCGAGGTACCACAAACCGTCGACCGGTATCACCGCGGCGGCGGGCGGCATGACCGTGACATCGGGCACGACGCGGCCGAGCGCGTCCTGCCGCCAAGTCAGCGAGCCGATACGCTCGTCACCCGCATGCAGCGGGAACATCATGCCCTCGTCTTCGTTGCGGTACATGAGCCGGCCGGAAGCGGGCAGGCGCTTCATCAACTCGCCACTGTGCGGACCCGTCAGCGGATAGGCGCCATAAGCAGCAGTGTTGGGATCGCGCTGCATCCAGAGCATGCGCAGGATTGCGTGATCGTCGTCATCGATGAAGCGCGGCGGTTGCAGCAGCGCGCGTTCCACGTTGTCCCAGGCGTCCAGCGGTTGCGTGATGTCGCCCTCGCGGGTGCGATAACCCTTGAAAAATCTGACGCGCCACGGCGCCCCGTGGAAATTGGGCGGAACCAGCACATATAACACCACTTGGGTGCGGCTGGGCGGCCGCTTCGCTCGGGCGGGGGCAGGGTTTTGGGCAGCCTGGAACGCCTCCACCCAGGCCAACACGGCGGGGTTGACGGTGGTGGGCGAGATTTTGGTGCGCAGCGCGGCGAGCAACACGGCGGCACCGTGTTTGCAATTCCAGGCCACGGGGCAGGTGCAGCGCGCATGCACCCCGGTCGCTGGACCCTGACGGCCCGCGTAGAAGGTGATGGTGACGCGGTACGGCTTGCTGGCGGTACCGGGCACCTCAGCGGTGACGCGCTGCGCCTGCACCGACAGCTTGTTGACCGCCGCGACATAACTCGCGGCCCTGGCCACCTGCCGTGTGCCGAACCAGCGCTCTACGTCCTCGGTGGAATAGGGAGGCAAGCTCATGGGCTGGGCAAGGCCGGCCCGTCGTGGGCGGTCGCAGGTTGTCGGCGTGAACGGAGCATCGCGTGCTTGAGGCGCAAAAAAGACCCTAAAGGATACCAGTGCGGCGCCTGCTTGTTGACCCCCTGCGGGATGCGGAGTTCGTATCGCGCTGCCCGTTCCGGGGCGTGTGGGGGCGGCGGCGGAACGCATTGTGGCGAAGTGACGCCCTGCGCGAGATTGGCCCCTGCGGGAGAGGGCGTGGCGGGATGTGCTGCGTGGGTTGACCGGGGGGCGGAGTGAAGGGACCGCGGCCTGAGGCCGCGATAGCTTGCGGCCGTTCGTCCTGGAATTCAAACAGGGTCGGCGCTTTTAGGCGGCGCGCAGCAGCGCCGGTACGTCAGGTGAGGAATCGCCCACGGCGTGGCTCCTACAGGGGAGCTACGCCGCGGGCGCAGGATCACTGCTGCTGGATGCCGGCCACGTACCAGTCTCCCTGGGCATTGTCCCAGGCGTGGATGACGTGCCAGATCTCTGAAAACGCCTGAGTGGGGCCGTTTTCTTCCTCGCGGATGCCGCCGAAGAAGCGGATGCTCGCCACGGCGTCGTCGCCATCGCGCTGCATGCCCAACAGCTCCGTGTCCAGGTATACCACTTCGGTGTAATGACGCTCGTCGCCCCGGCTCAGGCGTTCCGCCTGCAAGCTGGCGAACAGCTCCGGGGTGGTGTATTCGGCGATGTCCTTCATATCACCCTTGTCCCAGGCTGCCTGCAGGCGAATGAAATGGGTGCGGGCACCCTTGATGAAACTTTCCGCATCGAACCACGCCGGTGCGTCGAACGGGCCGGCAGCGGGTGTGTCGGTCATCGCCGCCCCGCCTGCGGGGGTGAAGGCATCGCTGCCGAAGGCCGGGCCCTGGGCGGTACGCAACTGCGCCGGGGCAGGGCGACGCAGATTGCGCAGCAGCATCATGATGCCGAAGGCAATGGCGGCGAGCATGAGGATGTCCATGAACTGGATGCCCTCGAAGGCGTCACCGAACAGCAATGAGGCGAGCAGACCACCGGCCACCAGGCCGGCGAGGGGACCGAACCAACGGCTGGCACCGCTCTTGGGTGCGCCCGCGGCGGGGGCGGCCTGGGTCTGGCGCGGGGCGGTGGCCGGGGGCGTGGCACTGCGCTGCGGCACGCTGTATTGCCGGCCCATGTTGCCGCCGAAGCCCATGCGCTTGGCTTCGGCGTCATAGGGAAGCGCGACGAGAATCAGGGCGGCGAACAAAAGGGGGAAAACGGCGGCGAGCTTGCGCATGCGGTCTAATCCTGTCGTTGTTAGGCAAGGCGCGCATTCTCCCGGATTTCGCCGTCGCTGTCTCGTCCGCAGCCCGGAGGGGCTGATCTGGTAAGATACCCGGCCATTTTGCGGGGCTTGCCCCTAACCACATATTCAGCAGGTATTTTCGTTTTGCTCACCACCGCCAACATCACCATGCAGTTCGGGGCCAAGCCCCTGTTCGAGAACATCTCCGTCAAGTTCGGCAACGGCAACCGCTACGGCCTCATCGGCGCCAACGGTTGCGGCAAGTCCACCCTGATGAAGATCCTGGGCGGCGATTTGGCGCCCACCTCGGGCAATGTCTCGTTGGACCCGGACGAGCGCCTCGGCAAGCTGCGCCAGGACCAGTTCGCCTTCGAGCAGTATTCGGTGATCGACACGGTGATCATGGGCCACACGGAACTGTGGGAGGTGAAGCGCGAGCGCGATCGCATCTACGGCCTCTCCGAGATGAGTGAAGAGGACGGCATGAAGGTGGCCGACCTGGAAGTGCGTTTCGCCGAGTTGGACGGCTATACCGCGGAGTCGCGCGCCGGCGAGTTGCTGATGGGTGTCGGCATTCCGGTGGACCAGCACTTCGGGCCCATGAGCGCGGTGGCGCCGGGCTGGAAGCTGCGCGTGCTGCTGGCCCAGGCGCTGTTCGCCGATCCGGATATCCTGCTGCTGGACGAGCCCACCAACAACCTGGACATCAACACCATCCGCTGGCTGGAAGGCGTGCTCAACGGGCGCAACAGCACCATGGTGATCATCTCCCATGACCGCCATTTCCTGAACAGCGTGTGTACCCACATGGCTGACCTGGATTACGGCGAACTGCGCGTGTATCCGGGCAACTACGACGATTACATGACCGCATCCACCCAGGCGCGCGAACGCCTGCTGGCGGACAATGCCAAGAAGAAGGCGCAGATTGCCGAACTGCAATCCTTCGTCAGCCGTTTCTCGGCGAATGCCTCCAAGGCCAAACAGGCCACCTCGCGTGCGCGTCAGATCGAGAAGATCAAGCTGGAGGAAATCAAGCCCTCCAGCCGTCAGAATCCCTTCATCCGCTTCAACCAGGAGAAAAAACTGTTCCGTCTGGCGCTGGAAGCGGAGGGTCTCGCCAAGGGCTACGACAAGCCGCTGTTCAAAGACCTCAACCTGATGGTGGAAGTGGGCGAGCGCATTGCCGTCATCGGCCAGAACGGCATCGGCAAAACCACCCTGCTGCGTTGCCTGGTCCGCGATCTGCCGGCCGACAGCGGCGTGGTGAAATGGTCCGAAAACGTACAGATTGGCTACTTCGCCCAGGATCACGCGGCGGATTTCGCCGAGGACATGACTTTGTTCGACTGGATGCGCCAGTGGGCCAAGCCGCGCCATGACGAACAATGGATCCGCGGCACGCTTGGCCGGCTGCTGTTCTCATCGGACGAACTGGGCAAGTCCGTGAAAGTGATCTCGGGCGGTGAGCAGGGCCGCATGCTGTTCGGCCGGCTCATGCTCGAAGAGCCCAATGTGATGGTCATGGACGAACCTACCAACCACCTGGACATGGAATCCATCGAGTCCCTCAATCTGGCGCTGGAGAATTACCCGGGCACGCTGATCTTCGTCAGCCACGACCGCGAGTTCGTCTCATCCCTCGCCACCCGCATCCTGGAAATCACCCCCGACGGCATGGTCGACTTCCGCGGCACCTATGACGAATACCTGGCCAGCCAGGGCATCGAACCTGTCGTTGCGCGTGGGGCGATGGGGTAGGGATAGGGAGAGAAGAGAAAACCACGGAGGCCACGGAGGGCCACGGAGGACATAGAAGGTTTCTGGTGTTTGCGCTTTGCGTGGCCGTGATGCGGCGAGGCGAAATCCGGGTTACCGTCCCACGCCTCAAGTCCCCGCGGCGATTTCGGCGTTGATACGCAGGTGGTTGGAACCACACGGCGATAAGCGCCGTTTCTCCTGTAGGAGCGGCCTCAGGCCGCGATACGCAGGTGGTTGAAACCACGCCGTTATCGCCCAGAGGACTGGGCTCCTACAACGAAACAACGAACGATGCGCCATTCCCCCTGTAGGAGCGGCCTCAGGCTGCGATGCGCAGGCGGGTGCAACCACCGCCGGTTATCGCCCAGGGGACTGGGCTCCTACAACAAACAACGCAACGCGGCATTTCGCCTGTAGGAGCGGCCTCAGGCTGCGATGCGCAGGTGGGTGCAACT
>JAWLCT010000004.1:38604-79251 GCA_041687015.1 Gammaproteobacteria bacterium | reverse complement strand
ACGCGGTATTTCGCCCGTAGGAGCGGCCTCAGGCTGCGATGCGCAGGTGGGTGCAACTACCGCCGGTTATCGCCCGCGGAGCGGGCTCCTACAACGAACGATGAACGATGCACCATTCCCCTTGTAGGAGCGGCCTCAGGCCGCGATACGCAGGCGGTTGCAACCACCGCCGGTTATCGCCCAGGGGACTGGGCTCCTACAACAAACAACGCAACGCGGCATTTCGCCTGTAGGAACGGCGTCAGGCCGCGATGCGCAGGCGGTTGCAACTACCGCCGGTTATCGCCCAGAGGACTGGGCTCCTACAACGAACAACGCAACGCGGTATTTCGCCCGTAGGAGCGGCCTCAGGCCGCGATACGCGGGTGGTTGTAACCACCGCCGTTATCGCCCAGAGGACTGGGCTCCTACAACGAACAACGCGCCGTTTCCCCTGCAGGAGCGGCCTCAGGCCGTGAACAGTCGCATGCACGTCACTCATTTCGTCCGTCCACGTGCCGGATGAAAGCGCTCATCAACGCAGCGCATTCAGCCGGATGGGTCTCCAACAGGAAATGCGGGCCGTCGAGGATGTGCGCCTCCATGCGCGGGAGCGCCTTCATCCAGGCGAGGGTTTCAGCGAGATCGAAGAAAACGTCGTGTCGCCCCCACAGCATCAGCGCCGGGGGCTGCCACTGCACGAGGAAATCCGCGATCTCCCCAAAGCGCGCAACATGGCTGCGATAGTCGAGTACCAACGCGCGCTGTGTTTCCAGCCGACCGGGGAGCGACATCACCCGCCAGTCCTCTTCCCACAGCCGCGCATGGATACGCTTGGCGATGTCCCGCGGCACACCACCCACGTATTGGTCACGCGTCCCCGCAAAGGTGAGGTGAGCGGTCGCCTCGGCTTCCCGCACCGGCGTGGGATCGTCCCAGTAGGCCCGGGTCGCCGCCCATTGCGGCCCCAACCCACTCTCGTGGGCATTGGCATTCTGGACGATAAGGCTGCGAATTCGACGCGGCGCCCGGGTGGCGAGATGAAGCCCTACGGCCGCGCCATAATCGTGGAGGTAGAGGTGCACGGAGCCAACGCCGAGCCGCGCGAGCAACCTGTCGATGATGTCGGCAAAGCGCGAGAACGAGGGCTGCTCAAGAGGCGCGGAACCACCGAACCCTGGAAGATCCGGTGCAATCACGAAGCAGTCCCGCGTGAACTTGCCGACGATGTTCCGAAACGATGCCGAGGAGCTTGGAAAACCGTGAAGCAGGAGAAGGGCAGGCCTGCGGCGATTGCCCGCCAGGCGGACCGCCAGTTGGACACCTTCAATCGCGAAGCGTGCCTGTGTCGTGCTCACTCTATGGCGTCAATGGTCGTTCGACGGGGCAGAATCGTTCCTCGTCAAAGGTAGCGCCGTTTGTTTTCGAACGCCGTTTCACTGCGTGGTGTCATCCGCCAATGTGGTCCTCTTACGCAATGCTCAATCGTATCCCGGCGGCCTTGAGGTAATCGGCTTCCTGGGCGAGGTCGGCGCGGGTGAGGGGATGGGCGTCGAGCCAGTCGGGTGGGAAGTGGATGTGTAGGCGCGCGTCGGCGGCGTCGAGTTTCAGGTGCGGCAGGGGAGCGGGGTTGCGGCTGCGGTGCAGGGTGGCGGAAAGGCGTAACAGCAGTGTGAGGCGCGCCGCCAACGAGGCGCGGCCGCCGGTGAGTTTTTTAAACAGCGGTGCCGGAAACTTGCGCCGGTGGCCACGCACCATGGCCGCCAACGTGAGTTGTTCCTGGTGGGAAAAGCCGGGCAAATCCGCATTCTCCAAAATGTAAGCCCCATGCTTGTGGTGCCCGTTGTGCGCCACGGCAAGGCCCAGCTCGTGCAACTGGGCCGCCCAGCGCAGCAGTTGCCGCGCGCCATCGTCATCGAGATTCCAGGCATCCGCTACCTCTGCGAGCAAGGCCACGGCGGTGCGCTCCACCCGGGCGGCCTGCATGGCGTCCACGCCGAAACGGGTAGCCAGCGCGGCCACGCTGCGGGAACGCACGTCCTCGTGGCGCAAGCGGCCCATGAGGTCGTAGAGCAGGCCCTCGCGCAAGGCGCCGTCGGATACCTGCATGTGATCGATGCCCAGGGCCTCGAACGCCGCGAGCGCGATCGCCATACCGCCCGCGAAGACCTGCATGCGCGTTTCCGACAGCCCGGGAAGTTGCAGCTTTTCCACGCGCCCGGCCTTCACCAAGCTGTCGGCCAGCCGACGCAGACCCGTCAGGGTGATCCCGCCGGGCGTCCAGCCGCTCAGCCGCAGCACCCGCTCCACGGCACGCAGGGTTCCCGAGGTGCCGATGGCGTGTTCCCAGCCCACGTTCTGAAAAAAGGCCTGATAGGGTTCGATTTGCATGAGGGCGGCGAGCTTGGCGCGGTTCAGGGTGCGGGCAGTGACGGCGCCATCGGGGAAATGGGCCTGGCTCCAGGTGACGCAACCCATGGCGGTGCTTTCCATGTGCAGGGGTTCGTGGTGTTCGCCGATGATGAATTCGGTGCTGCCGCCCCCGATGTCGAGCACCAAACGGCGCCGACCGTCGTCGGCCACGCTGTGCGACACGCCCTGATAGATGAGTCTCGCTTCTTCACGGCCGGAGACCACTTCGATGTCGTGGCCGAGGACCGCCTCGGCCCGGCGCAGGAAATCCTCGCCGTCGGTGGCGCTGCGCAAGGTATTGGTGCCCACCGCGCGCACCGCCTCGGGCGGCAGGCCGCGCAGGCGCTGGGCGAAGCGCCCCAGACACTCCAGTGCACGGGTGATCGCATCGGGTGCGAGTCGACCGTCCTGGTCCATGCCCGCGGCGAGGCGCACGGTTTCCCGCAGCCGATCGACCACCTGCAGTTCGCCATGGCGCAACGTCGCCACGACCAGGTGAAAGCTGTTCGAGCCCAGGTCGAGCACGGCAAGGGTTTCCGCGCTGGTGTTCGGGGATGTGGTCATAGGGCATACCGGCGACGCGACCGGGCAAGCATACCTCGCCTGGGCCGATGCGCTCAGCCCCGGACCCGGTATGATTACCGGCTTTCGCCACCACCACCGCTTGCATGAGCCCAGCGCTGCTCACAGAACTCCCGTACCACCCGGATACGGCCGACCTGTTCGAGGCCGTCGCTGACGAGCCGTGGGCGCTGTTGTTCGATAGCGCACAGCGGCGCGGCGACGGCCGCTACGACATCGTTTGCGCGCGGCCCTATGCGACGGTGACGGCACACGGCGTGCAGGTGACGGTGACCACGTCCGACGGCACCCTCGACCGCGAAGCCGATCCGCTTGCGGTGCTCGCGGAGTTGCTGGGCCCGCCGGCGCCGCGGGGTGAACTGCCCTTTACCGGCGGGGTCGCCGGTTATTTCGGTTACGACCTGGGCCGGCACGTGGAAGGCCTGCCCGTGGCGATGGACGACACGCCCCAGATGGTGGTGGGCCTCTACGACTGGGCCTTGGTCGTGGACCATGTGCAGCGGCGCAGCTGGCTTGCCGGACACGGCCGTGTCGAGCAAACCCGGGCGCAGTGGGCGCATTGGGTGGCACGCTTTTCCACGCCGATTGCACCGCGCAGCCGCGCGAGCTTTCGGGCGACCGGCGCGCTGAGCGTCAATCTCGATGCGGAGACCTATGCCGAGGCCTTCGCCCGGGTGCGGGATTACATCCGTGAGGGCGATTGTTATCAGGTGAACCTGGCTCGCCGCTTTACCGTGCCAACCGCCGGTGACCCCTGGGAGGGCTATCGGCGCCTGCGCCGCGACAACGCCGCGCCCTTCGCGGCCTACCTTCATCTTCCCGGTTTGCAGGTGCTGAGCGCCTCGCCCGAGCGTTTCTTGCGCGTGCAGGAAGGCGTGGTGGAGACGCGCCCCATCAAGGGCACGCGACCGCGTGCGGCGGATCCCGAAGCGGATCGTCGCCTCGCCGAGGCCCTGCGCGGCAGCGCCAAGGACCGGGCGGAAAACCTGATGATTGTCGACCTGCTGCGCAACGACTTGGGCAAGACCTGCGCCATCGGCAGTGTGGCGGTGCCGTCACTGTTCGCGGTGGAAAGCTTCGCCACCGTACATCACCTGGTGAGCACGGTCACCGGCCGGCTGGCGCCGGGGCGCGATGCACTCGATCTGCTGCGTAGCTGCCTGCCCGGCGGTTCCATCACCGGCGCACCCAAGCGCCGCGCCATGGAGATCATCGAGGAACTGGAACCGCACCGTCGCGGCGTGTATTGCGGCGCCATCGGCTACGTGGGGTTCGACGGCGCCATGGACACCAACATCGCCATCCGCACCCTGGTGCATCGGGCCGGTGAAACACGCTTGTGGGCCGGCGGCGGCATCGTGGCCGATTCCCGCTGCGACGACGAATTCCAGGAAACACTGCACAAGGCGGCGGGGATGTTGCGGTTGTTCGATTAGAGGAAAACCCAACACAGGGCGCCGTGACGCAGAGGCACAAAGAAACATACGTGATTCACCGCCGCATCCTTCCGTGCAAGCAAATCCTCTGTGTCCTCCATGTCGCTGCGCCTCTGTGTTTATGCTTTCGCTCGCGTGGGCGCTGTCATTCCACTTTGATGCTGTGCCGCTTGGCCTTCTCCACCTTGGGCAGGAGGATCTCCAGGATGCCGTTTTCCAGTTGGGCTCTGGCCTTGCCCGTGTCCACGTTGCTCGGCAAGGCGACGGTGCGTGAGAACTCGCCGCGGCTGATTTCGGCGCGGAAATAATTGCCGCCCTCAATGCTGTCTTCCACACGACTGTGGCCGCGGATGGTCACCGTGTCTTCGCTCATGGAGATCTCCAGATCCTCCTTGGTCACCCCGGGCACTTCGGCGCGCACCAAAATCTCCGTCGCGCCTTCCACCACATCCACGCGCGGCGAACGGGCAAAGCCTGCGGTCAGGTCGGCCCAGGTGGGATGTTCGAAGCGAAAGGGACGCATCCAGGCGCGCGGCCAGCGCTGGCCGAAGAAGTCTTCGAACAACCGGTCCATCTCTTCCAGTGCGGTCAGCGGGCGTGACGTGCCCTCGGGCGGGGATGCCGGGCCGTCCTGCTTCTCGTCGTGGTCGGTCATGGGTTTTCCCTCCACGCGCATCGGTCGCTGACAACTATATTCGCCGCGACGGCGCCTGACCACGACAGGATCTTCCATGCGGGTGTCGGGTGGAGGGGCGCGGAATTGCTGCCATTCTTAACGCAGTGCAGCGCGGAGGACCCATGCCGCCACAGGAGCGTACGCATGCAGAGGCGAGGCTGGCGCTCAGCCGGGAGCGCTGGCTGGCCCGCTATGAAGAGGTGCGCCACGAGAGCGAACACCTGTGCCGCCCGCTTGCCATTGAAGATTACGTGGTGCAGTCGTTACCCGAGGTGAGCCCGCCCAAGTGGCATTTGGCGCACACCAGCTGGTTCTTCGAAGCCCTGCTGCTGGAACCCTTTCTTCCCGGCTACAAGACTTTCCACCCGGGCTTCGGCGATCTGTTCAACTCCTATTACCGAACCCTTGGTGATCCTTTCCCCCGTGCGCGCCGGGGCGTGTTGTCGCGACCTACGGTGGCCGAGGTTTATCGCTACCGCGCCCACGTGGACGCCGGCGTGGCGCACTTGATCGAGTCGGTGGATTCCGGCGATCTCGCCGCGGTTGCGGAGCGCCTGGAGCTGGGGCTTCATCATGAACAGCAGCACCAGGAACTGCTGCTCATGGACGTGAAGCACAACTTTGCCGCCAACCCTTTGCGCCCTGCTTACCACGATGCCCCGGCGCCCGCCGCACCCGACGCCGCGCCGCTGGCCTGGATTGCGTTCGCCGGTGGGCTGGTGGAGATCGGTGCAGGCCCCGAAGGGTTTGCCTACGACAACGAGCGGCCGCGCCATGCCGCCGTACTGACACCCTTCGTCCTGGCCTCCCGTCTGGTCACGAACGACGAGTTCGCTGCCTTCATCGATGAGGGGGGCTACCAGCGTCCGGAATTGTGGCTGGCCGACGGGTGGTCGATAGTGAAACAGCATGGCTTCCACGCGCCGCTCTACTGGGAACGGCGCGACGGTCAGTGGTGGCACATGACCTTGAGCGGCGTGCGCCCGGTGGAACCCGACGAGCCGGTGTGTCACGTGAGTTTCTACGAAGCCGAGGCGTTCGCCACCTGGTCAGGCAAGCGCCTGCCCACGGAGGCGGAGTGGGAACAGGCGGCGAGCGGCCTGCGGGTGGCGGGCAACCTGTACGACACGGGTTGGCTGCACCCGCGACCCGCCAAGGGGGAGGGACTGACCCAGATGTTCGGCGACGTGTGGGAATGGACCGCCAGCAGTTATGAGCCCTATCCGGGTTACCGGCGCGCAGTGGGCCCCCTGGGCGAATACAACGGCAAGTTCATGAGCAATCAGCGCGTGTTGCGCGGCGGTGCGTGCGTCACTTCCGCCTCACACCTGCGGGTCAGCTACCGGAACTTCTTCTACCCCCATGACCGCTGGCAGTTCGGCGGTGTGCGCCTGGCGGATGACCCATGAACCCGGGTAGTGAAGCACGTGCCGTTGCCGCGCTGGATCACGCCTTCCGTACCGACGTGCTCGCAGGACTGTCGCAGCGGCCGCGCCGCCTGGCGCCGAAATATTTCTACGACACGCGCGGCGCCGCGCTGTTCGAGGCCATCTGCCGCACGCCCGAGTATTACGTCACGCGGGTGGAGAAGGCGCTGCTTGCCGAACTCGCGCCGGAACTGGCGGAACTCACCGGCAGGCATCGCGTGCTTATCGAGCCGGGCAGTGGCAGCGGCGAAAAGGTGGGCTTGCTTGCGGCGGCACTGCGGCCGTCGGTGTACGTGCCCGTTGACCTCTGTCCCGCCTATGTTTCCGCCGCCGAGGAGTATCTGTCGCGTCACTGTCCCTGGCTGCCGGTCACACCCGTCTGCGCCGATTTCACGCGCCTGCCCACACTGGTTTTTCCGCGCGGGCGACGTCTGCTGTTCTTTCCGGGTTCCACCATCGGCAACCTGGAGCCGGAGGAGGCTGTGGTATTTCTCCACGATCTGTCCCTGTGCGCGGCAGCGCACGGCGGCCTGCTCATCGGGGTGGACCTGAAAAAGCCGCGTGGCGTGCTGGAGGCCGCCTACAACGATGTCGGCGGGATTACCGCTGCGTTCAACCGCAACATGCTGGTGCGCATCAACCGGGAACTCGGCGCCGATTTCGTGCCCCATGCCTTCGATCACCATGCGTTCTACAACGAGGAGGCCGGGCGCATCGAGATGCATCTGGTGGCGCGCTCCGCCCAGCAGGTGCAGCTTGGCGGCGAGCGCTTCCAGTTTGCGCCGGGGGAGTCGATCCACACCGAAAACTCCTACAAGTACACGGTGGACACGTTCAGTGCCTTGGCCGTCCGCGCCGGCTGGTGGCCGCGGCAGGTGTGGTGCGACCGGGACGGCCTGTTCAGCGTGCATTATCTCGAAAACGGGACGTAGCGCGGTTCCAAAGGCTCCCTATTCTTCAGCAGGCGGGCGCTGCGGATTGAGCCACGGCGTGCGCCGCTTGTTATCATCGGGGCAGTCATTCGCAACGGAGTGCCCGCGGCATGCCCGAAACCGTCGATCCCGAACTGATCACCGAACTGCGGCGCAACAGCCTGTTTTCGAACCTCGATGACGCGCAACTGGCCCGGGTACTCACCGGGTGTCAACGCCGGGCGCTGGAGGCGGACGAAAGCCTGTTTGAACAGGGCCGTCCCGCCGAACGCTTCTTTCTGCTGCGCCACGGGCTGGTGAAGCTGTCACGGCTCTCCCCGGCCGGGGATGAGAAGGTCATCGAACTGGTCCAGGCGGGCCAGGTTTTCGCCGAAGCGCTGATGTTTTCGGGCAAAACCATACCCTTCCCGGTGAGCGCGCGCGCCATTGAGCCGAGCGAGGTGCTGGCGTTCGACAGCGCCAATTTTCTTGCCCTGCTCAAGGCCTCGCCCGACACCTGTCTGGCCTTGCTGGCGGGCATGAGCCGCCGCTTGCACGGGCTGGTGGAAGAGATCGATCGGCTGGCGTTGCAGAACGCCACGGCGCGACTGGCCGAGTTTTTGCTGAGCAGTGCGGACGGTGACGTGGTGGCACTGCGTACGCCGAAGAACGTGCTGGCGTCGCGGCTGACCATCCAGCCTGAGACCTTGTCGCGCATTTTTGCACGCCTTACCGCAGAGGGCGTGCTGGAGGTGCAGGGTGCGCAGATCCTGTTGCACCGGCCGGATGAACTGCAGCGCCTCGCGGCGGATGCTAGCCGAGCAGCACCTTCACGTGTGCGGTGACACAACGGCCCAGCGGATTGGGCTCGTAACCGCCCTCCAGTACCGAAACGATACGGTTCTGGCTGTGCCGTGCAGCCACGGCCATGAGCTCGCGGGTGATCCACTCGTAATCGGCTTCGGTGAGCCCCAACTGCCCCATGTCGTCTTCGTGGTGGGCATCGAAACCCGCCGAGATGAAAATCATCTCGGGCGCGAAGGCCTCCAGGGCAGGCAGGAACTTTTCGCTGATGGCGCTGCGAAACCCTTCACCGCCGCAGCCGGCCTTCAACGGCGCCAGCACCGCATTGGCCGGTGCGTCGGCCAGGTCGCGGTAGGGGTACCAGGGATGCTGAAAGCTCGAGAACATGCGCACGCGCGGCTCGTTGCGGAACACCGCTTCGGTGCCGTTGCCATGGTGCACGTCGAAATCCACGATGGCCACGCGGGTCAGGCCGTGATGCATCAGCGCGTGCGCCACGCCCACCGCGAGGTTGTTGAAAATACAGAACCCCATGGACCGGTCGGGCTCGGCATGGTGCCCCGGCGGCCGCACGCCGCAGAAGGCGTTTTCCACCCGGCCTTCCATGATCAGGTCCACCGCCAGTACCACCGCACCGGCGGCACGGCGCGCGGCCTCCAGGCTGTGCGGGCCCATGGCCGTGTCCGGATCCAGCATTACCAGGCCGTTACCGGGGGCTTCGCTCTCGACCCGCTCCACGTAAGGCGCCAAATGCACGCGCAGCAACTGCTCGCGGGTCACCGGCGGCGCGTCGAAATGGCGCAGCAGATCCATCACGCCACTGGCGATGAAACGATCATCGATGGCATGCAGGCGCGACGGACTTTCCGGGTGGTGGCTGCCCATGTCGTGGCGCAGGAAAACGGGATGACTGATGTAAGCAGTGCGCATGCGGGGGCTCCGGGGCAGGACCTACAGATTACAACGCCCTGCGGGTGATATGGTAATTGCGATGGGTTATAAGTGCGCCGCATCGGCCCGTGTGGTATGCGTTTACTAGGAAAGCGAGGGATTCATGGCTCAGCACTATCTCAAGCGACTGTTCGAACCCACCAGCGTGGCGGTCTTTGGCGCCAGCGACCGGGAAGAAGCCGTGGGCGCCCTGGTGTTCAAGAACATGCTGGAAAGCGGTTTCAAGGGCAGCCTGTTCGCCATGAACCCCAAGCGCGACACGGTACAGGGGCAGAAGGCCTATCCCAACCTGTCCGAGGTGCGTGAGCAGGTGGACCTGGCGGTGATCGCCACGCCCGCCCACACGGTGCCCGGCATCATCGAGGACTGCGGTGAGCACGGGGTGAAATCGGCGGTAATCCTGTCGGCCGGTTTTCGCGAAGTGGGGCCCGAGGGGCGCAAACTGGAAAAGGCGGTGCTCGAGACGGCACGCCGCTACGGTATCCGTTTCATCGGGCCCAACTGTCTTGGCATCATGCGCCCGTCCCTGGGCGTGAATGCCACGTTTTACAAAGGCGCCGCGGAACCGGGGCGCCTCGCGCTGGTGTCACAGTCCGGCGCGCTGTGCACCGCCATTCTGGACTGGGCGGCGCCCAACGGCGTAGGGTTTTCTTCCGTCATCTCGACCGGCATTTCGGCGGACCTGGATTTTGGCGAGGTGCTCGACTATCTGGTCGCGGACCCGCAGACCGAGAGCATCCTGCTGTACATCGAAGGCATCCATAACGCCCGTTCGTTCATGAGCGGATTGCGTGCCGCGGCGCGCGTGAAACCGGTGATCGCCCTGAAGGTGGGCCGCCATGCGGCCGGTTCCAAGGCGGCCATGTCCCACACGGGAGCGCTGGTCGGTGCCGACGACGTCTTCGATGCGGCGCTGCGCCGCGCCGGCGTGGTGCGCGGTCTGCGCATCGGCAATCTGTTTTCCGCGGCGAGCACGCTGGCCGCCCATTACAAGATTCAGGGACAACGCCTCGCCGTGGTCACCAACGGCGGTGGTCCGGGCGTGATGGCCATCGACCGCGCGGCGGACCTGGGCTTGCCGCTGGCGCGGTTATCCGACCGCACCATGGCCAAGCTCAACGAAACCATGCCCGCCACCTGGTCCAAGAGCAACCCGGTGGACATCATCGGTGATGCGGGTCCGGATCGTTACGCGGTGGCGGTGCGGGCCTGCCTGGACGACAAGAACGTGGACGGCGTCCTGGCGATCCTCACGCCCCAGGCCATGACCCAGCCGACTGCCGTGGCAGACGCCATCATCGAGGTGAACCAAGGTAACAAGAAACCGTTGCTGGCCTGCTGGATGGGCGGTGTACAGGTGGGCGAGGCACGTCATCGGCTGGTGCAGGCGGGCCTGCCCAGCTTCAACACCCCCGAGGCGGCGGTGGAGGCCTTCGACGCACTCACGTCCTATTACCAAAACCAGCAGTTGCTGTTGCAAACGCCCGGTCCAATCTCCCAGCGCCGTCCGCCCGATGTGGAAGGTGCGCGCCTGATCATCGAAGGTGCGCTGGCGGAAGGACGCACGGTGTTGTCTGAAACCGAATCCAAGGCGGTTTTGGGCGCGTTTCACATCAACGCCACGCGCAGCGTGGTGGTGCGCTCGCCGAACGAAGCGCTGGTGCAGGCCGAGGCCATGGGCTTTCCGGTGGCGCTCAAGATCAACTCGCCGGACATCACCCACAAGAGCGATGCGGGCGGCGTGATGCTCGGCATCAACAACGCCCACGCGGTGCGCACCGCCTATAACGACCTGGTGAACGCGGTGAAGCGCAACCGCCCCAATGCGCGCATCGATGGTGTGACCATCCAGCCCATGTTGCGCCGCCCCAACGGGCGCGAACTGCTGGTGGGCATCCTGAGCGACCCGGTGTTCGGCCCGGTCATCACCTTCGGCGCCGGCGGCACCACAGTGGAAGTGATGGGAGACCGTGCCGTGGCGCTGCCGCCCATCAATCGTTTCCTGGCCAGCGACCTCATTCAGCGTACGCGCATCGCCAAGATGCTCGGCGCCTTCCGTCACATGCCGCCCGCCAACATCGAGGCGCTGCAGGAAGTGCTTTTGAGGGTGTCGGAGATCGCCTGCGAACTGCCCTGGGTGCAGGAGCTCGACATTAATCCGCTCATCCTGGACGAGCACGGTGCCGTGGCGCTCGACGCCCGCGTCGTGGTGGGCTACTACAGTACCGCCCAGGAGCGGTACGCCCACATGGCGATTTACCCCTATCCCACCCACCTGGTCACCAACTGGCAGCTGCCTGACGGTACCAATCTCGTCATCCGTCCCATCCGGCCGGAGGATGCGGAAATCGAGCAGGCGTTCGTGCGCGGTTTGTCGGAACGTACCAAGTACTTCCGTTTCATGCAGACCATCGAAGAGCTCACGCCGGCCATGCTCACGCGCTTCACGCAGATCGACTACGACCGTGAGATGGCGCTGATCGCGGTGCTCGAGGAGGATGGCCAGGAAGTGGAGATCGGCGTTTGCCGCTATGTGATCAACCCGGACGGCAAGAGCTGTGAATTCGCCGTGGTGGTGTCCGACACCTGGCAACGACGTGGCATCGCCCACCTGCTCATGGGGCAGTTGATGGAAGCGGCACGGCATCGGGATTTGGAAGTGATGGAAGGCACGGTCCTGTCCAGCAACACGGAAATGCTGGCACTGGCCCAGACGCTCGATTTCACCATCACGCCGGACCCCGAGGACCCGAGTCTGCGGCGGGTGGTGAAACACCTCTGATGTGTGGCCGGAGGTGAGACAAGCGCGACTCGCAAAGGCGCAAAGAACCAGGGGCGGAAGGTTTTGGAGAGGCATGCACCAAGGCGCGGAACCAACGCCCGTGTCACCGCCGCACTCCTCTGTGATCACCGTGCCTTTGAGCCTCTGTGTTGGGTTGTTGCTGAGTCTTAAGTAAGTGTTGCAGTCACCGGAACGAACAAGAAAAACAGCCACCCTCGATCGAGCACCGGAAAACAGGCGGCCCTCCATGCGGTGGTCGACCGGGTTTGTGGCGTGCAGGATTTCCCCATGAATGTCATTTTTTTTGCCCTGGTCCTGATTGCCTTCCTGACGGCCGCGTGGCGCCAATTGCAGTGGTCGGGTGAAGGCGTCTCGCCCATGGATGCGCTGTCGCAGGGAATGGTGCAATCGGCGGGTGGCGCGGTGGAACTGGCCATCGGCCTGGTCGGGGTGATGGCGTTGTTTCTGGGGCTGATGAAAGTGGCCGAGGAGGGCGGACTGCTCACCATCATCGCGCGGCTGATTCGTCCGCTCATGGTGCGCCTGTTCCCGCAGGTGCCGGCCGATCACCCTGCCATGGGGGCCATGATCCTGAATTTTTCGGCCAACGCGCTGGGACTCGGCAACGCAGCCACGCCGTTCGGGATCCGCGCCATGCAGGAACTGAACAGGCTCAATCCGCGTCCGGGTACCGCCACCGATCCCATGGTGCTGTTTCTGGCCATCAATACGTCCAGTATCACGTTGCTGCCTACGGGCGTCATCGCCCTGCGTGCCGCCGCCGGTTCGGCGGATCCGGCCGCAATTCTGCCCACCACGCTGTTCGCCACCCTTTGCTCCACCACCGCGGCCATCCTCGCGGCCTTCGCCTATCGCCGCTTCTTCCCCTTCGACAAGGCACCGTTGGAGGCAGGCACGCCTGAGCAACCAGCGGCACCGGCCGAATCATTGCCCGAGGCAGGACAGGCGTATCCGTTCTGGGTGTCGCTGGTGGCCTTGGTTTCCCTTATCGCACTGGTGCCGCTGACAGTGGCCTACGGCAGTGTCATCGCGCCGTGGATCATCCCCGGACTCATGCTCGCTTTCCTGGGCTTCGGCGTGGCACGTGGCGTGCGCATCTACGAGGCCTTCATCGAGGGCGCAAAGGACGGCTTTCAGGTGGCGCTGCGCATCATTCCCTATCTGGTGGCCATCCTGGTGGCGGTCGCCATGCTGCGCGCGAGCGGGGCCCTGGAAGCCTTCGTGCGCTGGGTGGGTGCGTATACCGGTGCCGTCGGCCTTCCTGCAGAGGCCCTTCCCATGGCGCTGCTGCGTCCGCTCTCAGGCTCAGGGGCCTACGGAGTAATGGCGTCCATCATCAACGACCCGGCCATTGGACCGGACAGCTACACAGGTTTCCTGGTGTCCACCCTGCAGGGCAGTACCGAAACCACCTTCTACGTTCTGGCCGTTTACTTTGGGGCCGTGCAGGTGCGGCGAGTGCGCCATGCATTGGTCGCCGGCATCACCGCCGATCTCGTGGGTGTGATCGCGGCGGTGGCCGCCTGTTCCTATCTTTTCGCCTGAGTAGCGTTCCCGAGCGCAAAAACTCGGCCCCTCGCCAAGGCGCGGAGAACGCCAGGACCGGGAAAACCATCCGGCGATCCAGGATACGGATCCGCGCCATGTTCTCTCCCACGCGTGCGCTCTCGAACCCCACGTCACGATCCTGGCGTCCTCTGCGCCTTGGCGGGAATTTCAAACGAATCTGACCCCACTGGTCGGGGCGCCGGCATCCCAAACCGGGCTACCTTTTTATCACGACGCCGCCATCACGCGAGGGATGAGCCATGTCCGAGGTCAAGGTCTACCCGGTCCGCAGCGACATCGAAGCCGCCGCCCATATCAACGGGGCCATGTACCGGGAGATGTACCAGCGATCCGTGGATGATCCGGAAGGATTCTGGTCTGACCAGGCGCAGACGTTCCTCACCTGGGTGAAACCCTGGGATACCGTCCTGGACTACAGCTATGACGCGCCCAACGTGCACATCCAGTGGTTCAAGGGTGGCAAGCTCAACGCGGCGTACAACTGTCTCGATCGACACCTGCCCACCCGCGCCGAACAGCCGGCCATCATCTGGGAAGGGGATGACCCGGGCGTGGACAGGACCATTACGTATCGGGCATTGCACGAAGAGGTGTCGCGTTTTGGCAATGCCCTGAAAGCACGCGGCGTGAAAAAGGGCGATCGGGTCTGTATCTATCTGCCCATGCTGCCTCAGGCGGCGGTGGCCATGCTCGCCTGCGCGCGCATCGGCGCCGTGCATTCGGTGGTGTTCGGCGGTTTCTCGCCCGAAGCACTCAAGGATCGCATTCTCGATGCAGACTGCCAGGTGGTGGTGACCGCCGATGAAGGGTTGCGTGGCGGCCGCCGTGTGAGCATGAAGAACAACACGGAAAAAGCGCTCCTGGAATGCCCGGACGTGCATTCGGTATTCGTGGTGAAGCACACCGGCGGTGACGTTCCGTGGCGTGAAGGACGCGACATCTGGTATCACGAGGCGATAAGCGCCGCCTCCACCGATTGCCCGCCCGAACCCATGGACGCGGAGGATCCGCTGTTCATCCTTTACACCTCGGGCTCGACGGGCAAGCCCAAGGGGGTTCTGCACACCACCGGCGGTTATTTGCTGTTTGCCGCCATGACGCACAAGTACACCTTCGATTACCACGACGGTGAAGTGTTCTGGTGTACCGCCGACGTGGGTTGGGTCACCGGACACACGTACATCATCTATGGGCCGCTGGCCAACGGCGCCAAGAGCGTGATGTTCGAGGGCGTGCCCAGCTACCCGGACAGCTCGCGCTTCTGGCAGGTGTGCGACAAGCATCAGGTGAACATTTTCTACACCGCGCCCACCGCCATCCGTGCCTTGATGCGTGAAGGCGACGAGCCGGTGAAACGCACTGAACGCAAGTCCTTGCGCCTGCTGGGCTCGGTGGGCGAGCCCATCAATCCGGAGGCCTGGGAATGGTATTACCGGGTGGTGGGCGAAGAGCGCTGCCCGGTGTTGGACACCTGGTGGCAGACCGAAACCGGTGGTCACCTGATCACGCCATTACCCGGTGCGACCCCGCTGAAGCCGGGTTCCGCGACGGTGCCGTTTTTCGGTGTGGTACCGGCCATCGTGAATCCGGCCGACGGTACGGTGGTCGATGGTGTAGGGGAAGGCGCCCTGGTGATCACGCGTCCATGGCCAGGCCAGGCACGCACGGTCTACGGGGATCACAAACGCTTCGTGGATACCTACTTCAACACCTATCGCGGGTTTTACTTCACCGGCGACGGTGCGCGTCGGGACGAGGACGGTTATTACTGGATCACCGGTCGTATCGATGATGTGCTGAACGTGTCCGGCCATCGCATGGGTACCGCGGAAATCGAAAGCGCGCTGGTACTGCATGAGGATGTCGCGGAAGCCGCAGTGGTGGGTTTTCCCCACGACATCAAAGGACAGGGCATCTACTGCTATGTGACCCTGGTTGCCGGTATCGAGCCGTCGGACGCCTTGAAAAAGGAATTGGTCACTCTGGTGCGCGGCGAGATTGGTCCCATTGCCACACCCGATGTCATCCAGTGGGCGCCCGGTTTGCCGAAGACCCGCTCGGGCAAAATCATGCGCCGTATTCTCCGCAAAATCGCGGCCAATGAAATCGACACCCTGGGTGACATCAGCACGCTGGCCGAACCTGCCGTGGTGGAGGATTTGATCAGAAACCGCGCCAACCGGTGATGCTTTACGCACTCCGCAAGCACGCAGAAGAAGATTTGACCACGGAGGGCCACGGAGGCCACGGAGAAGGCCATGGATTTTCCATGCATGCCTACGCGGTGATGGGTCTGCCTCGGTTTATGTACTACGCCAGCGACAAACCTTGGTTTTCTCCGTGGCCTCCGTGGTTACCGCTCCCGCCAGCCCGCGTTACTGCCTTTCTCCCATGCCTGCCAGCACATGGACGTCGAAGCGGTGGTTCTTGGTGGGATAGTCCAGGGTTGGCTTGCGGCCGGCGAGGAAGGGAGCGCCTTTGGGGCGCTTGACGACGACTCGGAAACGCGCGGCAACCAGGGCGGCATCCAGCAACGCGTCCGCGTCTTCGTCGGAGCCGATGACGGCCTGGAAGGCACGCATTTCTTTTTTCACCTGGGCCGATTTTTCCCGGTGAGGAAACATGGGGTCGAGGTAGACTACGTCCGGGCGTGCGTCGCCCTGCAACGCAACGAGCCAGGCCGCCGCGTCCGCCTGCACCAGGGAAAGCCGAGCGATGATCGGCGCTGTCTCGGCGTCCTCGGTTCCACGACGCAAGCCGTCCGCCAGCAAAGCCGCGGCCACCGGTGAGCGCTCGACCAGCGTGACCCGGCAGCCCAGGCTTGCCAGCACGAAGGCGTCGCGGCCGAGCCCGGCGGTGGCGTCCACCACACTCGGTGTCCTGCCAGGCTTCAAACCCGCGGCCTTGGCGATGGGCTGACCGCGCCCACCGCCGAAGCGGCGCCGGTGTCCGACGGCGCCACCCACGAAATCCACGAAAATGGCACCGGGCGCATCGGAGCCGGACTGATGCAGTTCCAGGCGCTCGCCGGTGAATTCCAGGAAATAGGCATGCTCACGGTTGTCCGTCAGTGCAAGGCCGAAGCGCTGCGCGATGTCACGCGCGGCAGGGAGGTGGTCGGCGCAAGAGAAAAGCGGGATATCCATGGGGCGGCTATTCTAACCGCCTTCGGATGCAGACGCGTGTGCGCTCGCTTCTTACGCGCAAACGATCGCTCCTCGAAGGGCGTTATGTAGCCGAATGAGAAAAACCACGAGGGCGAAGAGCAGGTCTTGTGTCTCCGCATGATGTAGATTTATTGAGAGGCGATGACCAGGGCCGAGGCTCGGAAAGGACCAAATGCACACGTCAATGACACAACGAGCGCCCGAGTCCAGCAGGACGCAGCCGTGTACCTGTCCGGGATGAACCCGCCCCATGGCGACCGCCTACATCACCCATCCCGCCTGTGCACTCCACGAAATGGGCAGCGTGCATCCCGAAAGTCCCGCACGACTCGATGCCATCAATGATCAACTGGTCGCCGACGGCACCCTGCCCCTGTTGCGCCACTACGAGGCCCCTGCCGCTACGGAAGCGCAACTCACACGCGTGCATACGCCGGAGTACCTGCGCTATCTGCACTTAGTCTCGCCGCGCGACGGCTATTACCGGCTTGATGCGGATACCCTGCTCAACCCCCACAGTCTGGAGGCCGCTTATCGCGCCGCCGGCGCGGCGGTGCTCGGCGTGGAGCTGGTGGTAAGCGGCGAGGTGGAAAACGCCTTCTGCGCCGTGCGCCCGCCAGGCCACCACGCCCAGGCGAGCCAGGCCATGGGTTTTTGCATTTTCAACAACATCGCCATCGGCACCGCCCACGCGTTGGAGCACCTTGGCATCGAGCGCGTGGCCATCGTCGATTTCGACGTGCACCACGGTAACGGCACGGAAGTCCGTTTTCGCGACGACCCGCGGGTGCTGCTTTGTTCGCTCTACGAGCATCCGCTCTATCCAAACACGCCGGTAGATACCAGCCGATCAAATATCGTGCACGTGCCGCTCCCGGCCGGCACCTACAGCGAGGAATACCAACAGGCGTTTAACCAGAAAGTCCTCCCGGCGGTGGACAGTTTCGCGCCTCAGCTCATCATGATGTCCGCCGGCTTCGACAGCCATTTTGAAGACGACCTGGGGCACATGAATCTGCTGGAGAGCGATTATTTCTGGCTTACGCGTGAAGTCGTGAAACTCGCCCAACGTCATGCCCAGGGCCGTGTGGTCTCCACCCTCGAAGGCGGTTATCACCTGCCTGCGCTGGGTCGCAGCGTGGCCGCCCACATTCGTGGTCTGTTACGCATCGGCGGCATGGTGAAGTGACTTCGGCTGCCCCGTTACATCTTTTCAAAACGAAGCAACAGCCTGAGCAGTGGCAGGCTGCCGTTCGAGTCGTCAGCCGAAAAATTTCGCTTCTCCCTCCTTTGCCGCCTGCGTCTTTTCTGCTGAATTCCTCTTCGTCCCCGCTTCGCGCGCTCTGTCCTGGCTCGCCGGGCGAAGCAGACCCGTCGCCGCGTAGGTATGCACGGAAAACCCATGGCCTTCGTGGCTCTCCGTGGTCCAATCTTCTTCTGCATGCATGCGGAGTACATAAGCCGAAGCGGACCCGTCCCAGGCATGCATGCAAACCCATTCCCTTCTCCGTGGCCTCCGTGGCTCTCCGTGGTTTAATCTCTTCTTCATGCATGGAAAATCACGGCCTTCTCCGTGGCCTCCGTGCCCCGCCGTGGTTAAATCTTCTTCTCCCCCCGCCGCAGTTTCCGATGCTCGATCAGCGAATACACCGCTGGCACGACGACCAGGGTGAGCAGGGTGGAGCTGACCATGCCGCCGATGACGGCCACAGCGAGGGGGCCGTTGCTGTCGGCGCCGGCGCCGTAGCCCAGCGCGGCGGGCAGGAGGGCCAGGATGACGGTGAGGGAGGTCATGAGCACGGGGCGCATGCGTATGGGGCAGGCTTCCCGGAGCGCGTCGTCGATGGGCTTGCCCTCGGCGCGCAGCTGGTTGGTGAGGTCGACCAGCAGGATGGAATTTTTCGCCACCAGACCGATGAGCAGTACCAGGCCGATCATGGAGTAGATGTTCAGGGTGTGCCCCGTGACCCAAAGCGCGGCCACGCCGCCGATGATGGCGAGCGGCTGCGCCATCATGACAATGACGGGCTGAAGGAAGGAATTGAACTGGCTGGCGAGCACCATGTACACCAGCACGATGGCCATAATGAAGGCAAAGGCCATGTAGCCGCCCGTTTTCTCCATCTCTTCCGCTTCACCGGCGAGGGTGACGGTGTAACCAAGCGGCAGCATTTCCTCGGCGGTACGCAGCACGATATCCGTTGCTTCACCCAGGGCCACCGTCGGGCTGGCATAGAACTGGGCGGCATATTGCAAATCCAGGCGCGGGATTACCGCCGGGCCCAGTTCCTCGTTCACGGAGACCACGCTGTCGAGGCGCACCATGTCGCCACCCTGTGAACGCAGATAGATGCGACGCAGATCGGCCGTGCTGGTGATCTGTTCGTCCGCCGCCTTCAGGCGCACGTCGTAACGTTCACCGTCCCCGGGCAGATCGTTGTATTTCGTCACGTCGAGGCCGCCGGCGAGTACGTTCATGGCCAGGGCGATATCGCGGGTGGAAAGCCCGGCCGCAGCTGCGCGCAGGCGATCCACATTCACGCGCAACTGGGGCAAATCCAGCTGCAGGTCCAGGTCGATACGTCCGAGTTTCGGCTCACTCGACAGTCTCTGCTGCAGTTCCCCCGCCAGCGCCGCCACCTGCTCCAGGTTCTGTCCCCGCAGCACGAACTGTAACGGCTCACCACGTTGTCCGCCCACGATGGGCACCTGCGTGGCGAAGGCGCGCACACCCGGGATGCGCGACAGTTCGGCGCTGATGATGGGCAGCAGTGCCTGTTGCTTGATGTCGCGCTCGGCACGCGGGACCATGCTCACGAAGGTGAAGCCCTGGTTCACCTGGCCCTGCTGACCAAGGCCGATGGCGGCGAAATAACCGGCGA
The DNA here is from genome assembly GCA_041687015.1 of Gammaproteobacteria bacterium. Classification (GTDB taxonomy): domain Bacteria; phylum Pseudomonadota; class Gammaproteobacteria; order Thiohalomonadales; family Thiohalomonadaceae; genus JALOAT01. The sequence goes on along the minus strand of JAWLCT010000004.1, from coordinate 59,652 downwards.
TTTCAGGCCGCGCCGCCAACACCTGTTCGATTTCCCTGAGCCGTGCATTGGTGTAGTCGATGCTTGACCCCAGCGGTGTCCGGAAAACCACCATGAAGCGGCCTTCGTCCTCTTCGGGCACGAAACCCTTGCCGACGCGGGCGAAGAAAAACACGCTCGACGCCACCACCAGCACCGTAAGACCCACCACCATCCAGCGATGATCGAGCGCCAGGCCGAGCAAATTCCGATAGGTGCGTTCCATGGCGCGGAAGGCATCTTCCAGGGTGCGGTACAGCTTGCCGTGTTCGCGCGTCACTTCCAGGTAACGGGAGCACAGCATGGGCGTGAGTGTGAGCGACACGAATAGCGAGATCAGCACGCCCACGGTGACGACGACCGCAAAGGATTGCAGGAAGCGACCGACGATGCCGCCCAGGAAGATCACCGGGGCGAAGATGGACACCAGGGTGAGCGTTGCGGCGAGTACCGCAAAGACCACCTGGTTGGTGCCGTTGAGGGCGGCGCTGTGTGGGTCCGGATCGAGGGTCTCGCGATGCCGGTACACGTTTTCCAGCACCACGATGGCATCGTCCACCACCACACCTACCAGCAACAGCAGGGCGAGCAGGGTCATGGTGTTGAAGGTGAATCCGGCGAAATACATGGCGGCCACGGCGCCGAGCAACGACACCGGCACGGCCACGGCGATGATGAGGGTGGAACGCAGATTCTTCAGGAACAACCACACCACCAGCGCCGCCAACAAGGTGCCGAGCACCAGGTGCTCCTGGAGGGCAAACACCATTTCCTCGATCAGTGTGGCCTGATTGGAGGAGATGGTGAGCCGCATGCCGGGCGGCAGTTGCGGAATGAGCTCCGATTCCAGGACCGCCTTGACCCGCTCCACGATGGCCACCGTGTTGGCGTTACTGATCTTGACGATGCCGAGACCCACGGTGGGTTCGCCGTTGTAACGCGCCAGCTGACGGAAATCCGCTACACCATCGTCGACGTCGGCAATGTCGCGCAGCTGCACCGGCGCGCCGTCGCGCCAGGCCACCACAAGTCGCTGCAGCTCACTGATCTGATGAAATTCCAGATCGAGATTGATCAGGTTTTCCGTGCGCTCACCCACCAGGTAGCCGCCGGGCATCTGGATATGTTCATTCTCGAAGGCGCGAATCACGTCCTGGGTGGTCACCCCGAGCGCGGCCATGTGAGCGAGCCGCAGCTCCACACGGATGGTGCGTGCACGCTGACCGCCTACGCGGATCTCACCCACGCCGTCGATGTTTTCCAGGCGTTTCTTGATGACGTTGGCGGCATACAGGTTGAGTTGTTGCGCCGTGCGATCGCCCTGCAGGGAAAGCCACATGATGGGGGCGGCGCCGATGTCGACCTTGGCAACGATGGGCGTCTCCGCATCGTCGGGCAGCCGACGCACCACCTGATTGACCTTGGCCTGCACCTCGTTGAACGCCACATCCACGTCCTTGGACAGGTCGAAAACGATAGCAATGTTGGAGACGCTGGGAGACGAGGTGGACTGGATGTGATTGATGCCCGGCACGCTGTTGAGCGCCGTTTCGAGCACGTTGGTGATGCTTGCGTCCACCACCTGGGGACTGGCGCCCGGCAGGGTGGTGGTGACCGACACCATGGGAAATTCCACGTACGGAAAGCGATCAATGCCGATGCGTTCGTAGGCGATCAGGCCGAACAGCACGATGACGGCACTCAGCATGTAGGCCAGCACATGCCGGCTGATCGAAAGTTCAGGCAGGGTCATGGCCGGTTGCCATTCCTATCCGCCGTTTGCGGCGATTTGGAAAAAATCCAACGCAGAGGCGCAGAGATACCGTTTCCATTCTCCGGTTCTTCTGCAGTTCTGCGCCTGGCGTTGGGCGGTGTCCTCATGAACGCGGCTGCACGCGCGCCTTGTCAGTGAGAAAGCCGGCGCCATCCACGGCCACGGTCTCGTTGCCCTGCAGCCCGCTGCGGACTTCAACCATGCCGTCACGGCGTACCCCGGTGGTCACCTGGCGTTGCTCCGCTGTGTCGCCGTTTATCACGTACACCACTTCCCCCGCGGGACGGCGTACCACGGCGATTTCAGGGACCAGCAGGGCGTTGTCCCGCTCCTCGAGGATCAATTCCGCGTTGACGCTCGCGCCCACCGACCAGCCGCCCGGGTTTTCGACCTGCACGATGGCTTCCACCGCACGGCTGCCGCCGGTGACCACCGGCCGCACGGCGTCGAGTGTGGCGGTGACCACCTGGTCAGGCGCCACCGGGGAACGCAGTCTCACGGTCAGGCCCGGGCGCAGGGCGGGGGCGAAGGATTCCGGGAAGGGCAGGTGGATGCGCAGGCGCGTACGGTTGGCGATCTCGAACAGCTTGGTCTTGGTGTCCACGTAATCGCCCGCCGCGACAAAGCGTGCCGCGACCACCCCTGCCACCGGGGCGGCGATGCGGGCCTTGGCGACCGCGCGCTGCGCGCTGGCGAGGTTCGCACGGGCGCCGGCCAGTTGTTCGGCCAGCGATTTGAGCTGGGCCTGGGCTTCCTCGAGCGTACCCTCGGACACCAGCTGGTCGGCATGGAGTTGTTCGAAACGCCGCACCGTGCGCTGCTGATTGGCATGCAGGGCTTCGATGCGGCCGGCTTCCGCACGGGCGGCATCCAGGGCCAGGCGCAGGTCGGCCATGTCCAGCTCAGCGAGCACCTGGCCGGGTTGCACGCTGGCGCCGACGTCGACCAAGACCCGGGCGACCTTGCCCGGCACTTCCGCATACAACTGCGGCGAGGTGGCGCTCTCCACCCGGCCGAGGACGTGTTCGGAACTGATGGCTGTAGCGCGGGTGACCGCGGCAACGCTGATGGGGGTGGGTGGCGCGCCTTTCCGGGCGTCCGCCTCGTTGCCGTCGCAGGCAGCCAAAAGCACCGTGGCGGACCAGAGGGCAAAGAGGCGTAGGGCAGTGCGCATGCAGAATTCCCCTTGGGCAGGTTACGCGGCCGGACGCAGGCCGTGCAGCAGCAGGCGGACCAGCTCACGGGTGAAGGTTTCCGATTCCGTGATGGACGGGTCCGTATCGGGCAGATGGCGCAGGACGTCGGCGTTCTGGAAGAAAAACACGCAGGCAGCCACCAGGACCATGATGGGAAACGACGGGCTTACGTCCGCGCGGATTTCACCCTGCTGCTGGGCATCACGCAGGGAGGCCACCAGCTCCGCGAAAGTGCTGCCGAACACCCGGCCCGCCAGGGATTTGTCGCGTCCCGCGCGCGGCTCCAGGCATTCCCGCATGAACAGGCGGACCTGGTCGCTGTGCTCGAACAGGTGGCGCAGCTCGGCTTCCGCTACCTGGGTAAGGGTCTGTTCCACGCCGCCCGAGGTCTGGGCGATGGCGATGATCTCGCTGGTCAGGGCGCTGCGGACGCTGCGCACGACCGCCAGATACAGGTCTTCCTTGGAGCCGAAATGGTGAAAGACGTTGGCCTTGCTCACGCCGGCCTCGCGCGCCACCTGATTCATGGAGACGCCTTCATAGCCGTGACGGCAGAATAGCCGCTCTGCGGCAGTAAGGATGTCACCGGCACGGGAGTCCGGGTGGCTGTCGTGGTGAGGCGTCGATTTCACGTGGGCATTATCGACTGACCGGTCGGTCGGAGAACTCTATGCCATGCGGCGCGGGGGGGCAATCCCGACAGGACAGAGGCTGTTCAGGCGTTCGAAGCCTTAGGCTCGTCCAGCGCGATGACGCGATCGATTTCACCCAGCACGCTCTGAAGGAGACCTGGCACAGGCTCGAATTGAGCGCGTTTGAGGTGGGATTCGAGTTCCGCCAGCGCACGGCGCAGGGCACTCACGCCGGTATAGAGGGTTGCCCCGTGCAACTTGTGCGCATGGCGCAGCAGGGCGTCGTAATTCCGCTCGGCGAAGGTGGATTGCAGCAGGGCGCGCGTACCCGGGAGCTCCTGCAGCAGCATGGCGAACAGATCCGCCGCCAGTTCCGTACTGCCGCCAGCCTGCTCCAAGGCAAGTGCCCGATCATAGACTGCGAGTGTCTCGTTCATCCCTGCTCCTCCTGTGCCGGCTCCGTTCGCACGCCCAGTTTAACGAAATCGTCCCACAGGGCAAGCTTGCCTTATACTGGTGGCTTCCTTCGCCACCAAAGCATTTGTGACGATGTATCCCACCATCGAGGCCTTTGTCGGCAACACACCTCTGGTCAGGTTGCAGCGCCTGCCCGGCGACACCACCAACACCTTGCTGGTGAAGCTGGAGGGCAACAATCCCGCGGGTTCGGTCAAGGACCGGCCGGCCGTGAGCATGATCCAGCACGCCGAGATGCGCGGCGACATCCGCCCCGGCGATACCCTCATTGAGGCCACCAGCGGCAACACCGGCATCGCCCTGGCCATGGCGGCAGCCATCAAGGGCTACCGGCTGGTGCTCATCATGCCGGAGAACATGAGTGTGGAACGGCGAGCCTCCATGCGCGCCTACGGTGCCGAACTGGTGCTGGTATCCCGTGAGCAGGGCATGGAAGGGGCGCGCGATCTGGCCGAGCGCATGCAGGCCGAAGGTAAGGGCAAGGTGCTGGATCAGTTTGGCAACCCGGACAATCCACTGGCCCATTATGAAACCACCGGTCCCGAGATCTGGCGCGACACCCACGGCACGGTCACGCATTTCGTCAGCGCCATGGGCACCACCGGCACCATCATGGGCACCGGGCGCTTCCTCAAGGAGCAAAATGCCGCCGTACAGATCGTGGGCGTGCAACCGGCGGAAGGCGCGGCCATTCCTGGCATCCGGCGCTGGCCGGTGGAATACCTGCCGAAGATTTACGACCCGTCCCGCATCGACCGGCTCATGGACGTGAACCAGCAGGAGGCGGAAGAGGTGACCCGCGCCCTGGCCGCGCGGGAAGGCATCTTCTGCGGCATTTCCTCGGGCGGTGCGGTGGCGGCGGCCCTGCGGCTGTCCGGGGAAGTGCAGAACGCGGTGATCGTGAGCATCATCTGCGACCGCGGCGACCGCTATCTCTCCACGGGTGTGTTTCCCGCATGAACGTTCTGGTATTCGATATCGAAACCGTCCCGGACGTGGATGCCGGCCGGCGCCTGCACGGCCTCGACGGCCTCTCGGACGCGGACGTGGCCAGCGCCATGTTCCACCTGCGCCGCCAGGAGAACGGCACCGAATTCCTGCGCCTGCACCTGCAACGCGTCGTCGCCATCTCGGCGGTGCTGCGCCGCGGCGACAGCCTCAAGGTATGGTCGCTGGGTGAGCCCGAATCGCCGGAAAAAGAACTCATCCAACGTTTTTTCGACGGCCTGGAACGGTTTTCCCCCACCCTGGTCAGCTGGAACGGCTGCGGCTTCGACCTGCCGGTGCTGCATTACCGTGCCCTGCTGCACGGCATTCAGGCACCGCGTTACTGGGAGACCGGTGAGGAAGATCAGAGCTTCCGCTGGAACAATTACCTGAGCCGTTATCACGCCCGTCACACCGATCTCATGGATGTGCTGTCGGGCTATCAGGGCCGCGCGGTGGCGCCCCTGGACGAGGTGGCCACACTGCTCGGATTCCCCGGGAAAATGGGCATGAGCGGCGCCAAGGTGTGGGACAGCTTCCTGGCGGGCGACGTGGTCGGTATTCGCAATTACTGTGAAACCGACGTGCTCAACACCTACCTGGTTTACCTGCGCTTCGAACTCATGCGCGGGCGCCTCACGCTGGACGGCCATGCGGCCGAACTCCAGCGCGTGCGCGACATGCTTGTCGCCGACGAGCGGCCCCATCTGCACGAATTCCTGTCCCGCTGGCCTCAACCGTAGCCCGGATGAAGCAAAGCGGAATCCGGGGATGTTTTCCCGCCCAGGCGCCCGGATTCCGTTTCGCTTCGTCCGGGTTACTGACCGATGATCTCCATGGCTCGACACCGCAAGAAACGCCTTCCCACCGCATCCGTTCGTGTAACCGTTGACAGCCTCGCCCACGACGGCCGTGGCGTCGCACGTGTCAACGCTAAGACCGTCTTCATCGACGGCGCGCTGTCCGGGGAGGATGTCAGCTTCACCTACACAGCCACGCACCGTAATTACGACGAGGGTGCGGTGGACGAGGTGCTCACGGCGTCGCCGCACCGCGTCACACCGCGCTGTCCTCACTACGGGATATGCGGCGGCTGCAGCTTCCAACACCTGGCCCCGGAACAGCAGATCCTGGCCAAGCAGAAGGTGCTGCTCGACGATCTGCGCCACATCGGCAAGGTCACGCCGGGCGAGGTGTTGCCGCCGCTCACCGGTCCGCACTGGGGCTACCGGCGCAAAGCGCGCCTCGGCGTGCGCTGGGTGGCGAAGAAAGACAAACTGCTGGTGGGCTTTCGCGAAAAGCGCAGCAACTTCCTGGCGGATTTGTCGCGCTGCGAAACCCTCCATCCCAGCGTGGGCGAGCGTATCGAGGAGCTGGGCAGCCTGCTAGGCAGTTTGGAGACCTACGACCAGGTGCCGCAGATCGAAGTCGCCGTGGACGACGTCCAGACCGCATTGGTGATCCGGCATCTGGTGCCGCTTTCGGAAGCGGACCGCGCCCGCTTGCGCGATTACGCCCAGGCCAACGACCTGCGGCTTTACCTGCAACCCGGCGGCCCCGACACCATCGCACCGCTGTGGCCCGAGACCATCGAGCTGGGCTACGCGCTACCTGCCTTCGACGTCAATTTCCGTTTTGCCCCGGGCGATTTCACCCAGGTGAATACGGACATCAACCGCGCCATGGTGGAGCGCGCCCTGGGGCTGCTCGACCTGCAGCCGGAGGATCGGGTGCTCGATCTGTTCTGCGGGCTGGGTAATTTCACCCTGCCCATCGCGCGCCGCGCCACGGCGGTGGTGGGCGTGGAAGGCAGTATCGACCTGGTGAAGCGCGCGCGCGAAAACGCCGAGCGCAACGGCATCGACAACGCCACCTTCCATGCGGCGGATCTCGCTGCGGATTTATCCCATGCCCCCTGGTGGCAGGGCGGCTTCGACAAGGTGTTGCTCGACCCGCCGCGCAGCGGTGCGCAGGAGACCCTGGCGCATCTGGCCAAGTTGAAGGTGGGGCGCATCGTGTATGTCTCGTGTAATCCGGCCACCCTGGCGCGGGACGCGGGCATACTGGTGAAAGAATACGGCTATGTTCTTGAACAGGCCGGCGTCATGGACATGTTCCCGCACACTGCCCACGTGGAATCCATCGCCCTGTTCACCCGCAAGCGCCGCCGATGAGAGTTCGCAGCCAAGACACGGTTCCCTATGTCACCCGCGACGGCTCGGAAATCCGTGAGCTGATGCATCCCGCCGTGCACGGCAACCGGAACCAGAGCCTCGCCGAGGCCACCGTGGCGTCCGGTGCGGTGACGCATCTGCACGTGCACCACCAAAGCGAAGAGCTTTATCACGTCACTGCGGGGGAGGGTGTAATGGTACTCGGCGAGCAGCGCTTCCCCATCGCCGTGGGTGACACCGTATGCATCCCGCCCGGCACGCCCCACCGCGTTGAAAACACGGGCACCACATCGCTGAAAATCCTCTGCTGCTGCGCCCCCGCCTACAGCCACGACGACACGGATCTGTTGTAGGCCGTGCATCCTAGCCGCGGCCAGCGCTCATGCGCAAAAGCTAAACACGGGGAAATGCCTTTCGCATAATTGGGCAGGAACCGGCCCAGTGACTTCTGAAATCGAATTCACTGCTCTCGCGAAGACGCCAAGTACGCCAAGAGAACGGGAAGAAGAGCACCGTGTGACGCAGAACGCCTGTCCTGCGCCCTGAATCGGCCGGACGGGAACATTGAAAACCTTGGCTCTCTCTGGCGGCGCTATCCCCTGATGCTGGTCTTTTTTACCGCTCTCTGCCCCCGTGTCCCGTGGCTTTTTTTGGTTCCCGCACCTCGGGTGTCACTCCACCCGTAACACCAGCTTGCCTTGCATGCCGCCCGCTTCGATGCGCCGGTGCGCTTCCGCCGCATCGGCGAGCGGTAGCACGTCGCTGAGGTGAACGCGCAACTGGCCGCGGTCGACCAGGCCGGCGCCCTCGGTGAGGATGTCACCCTGGTGGCGCAGCGCGTCGCTCCAGCCGTAGTACATCGGTGACAGCATGAGCTCCAGGCTGGTGCGCTGATTGCGCAGGCGCGGGATTTTCCAATCCATGCCGGGGCCGGGTTGGAGCAGGGTGACCACGTCGCCGTACGGGCGTACCGCGGTGAAGCTTTGCTGAAAAACGGCGCCGCCCACGGTGTCGAAGGCCAGGTCGGCACCGATGCCGCCCGTGAGGTCGAGCACGGCCCGAACGAAATCGGTTTCGCGGTAGTTCACCACCTCGTCGGCGCCGAGTTCGCGCACGAAGGCCGCCTTATCCGCCGAACCCACGGTGGTGATGACGCGCGCCCCCGCGGCCTTGGCGAGCTGAACGGCAATGTGACCGACGCCGCCGGCACCGGCGTGAATGAGCACCGTGCTGCCGGCAGTGATGCCGGCGCGATCGTGCAGAGATTCCCAGGCGGTGATCAGTACCAGGGGGAGGGCGGCGGCTTGCTCGAAACTCAGCGTGGCCGGCTTGCGGGCCACCACGGCCTCGTCCACCAGGGTGAACTCGGCGTAGCTGCCCGGATCGCCGCCGATGCCGCCATAGCAGTAGTACACCTCGTCGCCGGGACGGAAGCGTGTCACCTCGCCGCCGACCGCCTGTACCACGCCCGCGCCGTCGCAGCCGAGGATCGCGGGCATGCGGTCCGGGTAGTAGGTACCGCGAGCGCGCAGCTTGGTGTCGACGGGGTTCACGCTGGCGGCATGAACGCGCACGCGGATCTGGCGTGGACCGGGGGCGCCCGGGTCGGGCTGTTCGGTGGCTTGCAACACTTCCGGACCGCCCACGGCGGTCATGACAGTGGCCTTCATGGGAGCGATGTCCTTTTCGTTCTAGTCGGGGCAATGGTAATGCAACGTCGGTTCGCTCTCACCCGGGTGGTGTGGTTCGGGCTATGATGCGCGGTCTATGGCAACGGAAATCGAACGTAAATTCCTCGTCGTCAGTGAGGCCTGGCGTGCGGCCGCCGCCCCGGGCGTGCGCTTCCGCCAGGGCTATCTCGCCGGCACCGGCAAGGCGTCGGTGCGCGTGCGGGTGGAGGGCGAGGCGGCGAACCTGAACATCAAGAGCGCGACCCTCGGGGTGCGTCGGCAGGAGTACGAGTACGCCATTCCCCTGGCGGACGCGAACGAGATGCTCGACAACCTGTGTTCGGGCGGCATTGTGGAAAAGACCCGGTACTGCGTGCCCGTGGGTGGCCACGTGTGGGAAGTGGACGTGTTCGAGGGCGACAATGCCGGCCTGGTGGTGGCGGAAATCGAACTGAGCCATGAGGACGAGGCCTTCGAACGGCCCGCCTGGGCGGGGGACGAAGTGTCACACGACCCCCGCTATTACAACGTTTATCTGGCGGAACACCCGTACAAGAACTGGTGATGGGCGAGCGCATCATCCATGTGAGCATCCCCGCACAGCGGCTCAGGTTGCTGGAAGACGGCCGTGTGCTCATGGACGTGGCCGTATCCACGGCCCTGAACGGCTCCGGTGAGCGCCGCGGCAGCCAGTGCACGCCGCGCGGCTGGCATGTGGTGCGTGCGAAGATCGGCACGGGCTGTGCGCCGGGCACGGTGTTCGTGGGGCGTCGCCCCACCGGTGAGATCTACAGCCCGGCGCTGCGCCGTCGCCATGCCGATCGGGACTGGATCCTCACGCGCATTCTGTGGCTCTCGGGCCTGGAACCGGGTAAGAACCGATTGGGCGACGTGGACACCATGCGTCGCTACATCTACATCCATGGTTGTCCCGACGAGGAGCCCATGGGCGTGCCTGCATCCCACGGGTGCGTGCGTATGCGCAACAGCGAACTCATCGCATTGTTCGAGCGCGTCCCGGTGGGCACGCGCGTGTACATCGACGAGGCCGACACAGCGGCGAACGAAATGATTGAAAGGAAGAGCGCATGTCCCTCGGACCGGTGATGCTGGACCTGCGGGGAACCACCCTGGCGGACGATGAACGGGCGCTGTTGCGCCATCCGAATGTGGGCGGCGTCATCCTGTTCACGCGTAACTTTGAATCACCGGCCCAGGTGGCGGAGCTCGTGAGGCAAATCCATGCCGTACGCGAGCCGCGCCTGCTGGTGTGTGTGGATCACGAGGGTGGGCGCGTGCAGCGTTTTCGCAGTGGGTTTACGCGCCTGCCGGCGGCACGCCTGTTCGGACAGATCTACGACCGCGATGCGCGCCGCGGGCGTCTGCTCGCCGAGGCCGCGGGTTGGATCATGGCCAGCGAGCTGCGCGCTGTGGGCGTGGATTTCAGCTTCGCACCGGTGCTGGATCTCGACCGTGGCATCAGCCGGGTGATCGGCGATCGCGCCTTTCACAGCGATCCGCGTGTGGTGGCGGATCTGGGCGGGGCCTACCTGCAGGGCATGCGCCGGGCAGGCATGGCCGCCACGGCCAAGCACTTTCCGGGGCACGGCGGTGTGGAAGCCGATTCCCACGTGGCCATCCCCGTGGACGGGCGCGAGTTGACCGTGATCATGGAAGAGGACGTGCTGCCCTTCCGGCGGCTGTTCGCCGACGGCCTCGCCGCGGTGATGCCGGCGCACGTGACCTACCCTCATGCCGATGCCCGGCCAGCGGGATTCTCGCCGTTCTGGCTCAAGGACGTGCTACGCAGGCGGCTTGGTTTTCAGGGATTGGTGTTCAGCGACGATCTGAGCATGGAAGGGGCGAGTGTGGCGGGGGATCACCTCGCCCGTGCCGAAGCGGCATTGGGCGCCGGCTGCGATATGGCCCTGGTATGCAATTGCCCCGAAGCGGCGGCGAAAGTAGTGGAAGGATTGCGCTTCGACGACGATCCTGTTTTCCATGTACGGGTCGCTCGCATGCACGGCCGCCATGCGGTCACTCCGGACGAATTGCACCGCGATCTGCACTGGCATCAGGCGCACGAAGCCATCGCGCGGCTCGCGGATGATCCGAGCCTGGAACTGAATCTGGCCTGACATCCTGCGATCGGCGCAGAGCGCCTGCGAGGATTGAGTCGATGCCTCATCCTGTCCTTTTCCCGGGCGAGGGACGCGCGGTTGGCTGAGGAACGCCCCGTGGGTTTCGGCACGGCGCCTGTCCGATGCGCCCGAATGCGGTATCATGCGCGCACTTTGTCAGAGGGTGCCGACCCATGCCCATCACCCCCGAACATGCCCTTGCCGTCTATCGTGAAGCCGATTGTCTCGCCACGGCGGAACAGGTGGACACGGCCCTGGCGCACATGGCGCACTCCATCCGCGAGGCGCTCGCCGAGCGCAATCCTGTCGTGCTCGTGGTGCTCACGGGCGCGTTGATTCCGGCGGGCTGTCTGCTGCCGTTGCTCGATTTTCCGCTGGAGCTCGATTACATCCACGCGACCCGCTATGCGGGCGCTACTGCCGGTGGTGAGCTTTACTGGATCGCACACCCGCGCACGCCGCTGGCCGGGCGTTCGGTGCTGATCATCGACGATATCCTCGACGAAGGTCCGACCCTGGCGGCCATCATCGACCATTGCCGTGCCGAGGGTGCCAGCGAGGTGCTGTCCGCCGTATTGGTGGAAAAGCGCCACGAGCGGAAGAACGGTCTCAAGCCCGACTTCGTGGGCCTCGAGGTGGAGGATCGCTACGTGTTCGGCTACGGCATGGATTACAAAGGTTACTGGCGCAATGCCCCGGGCATTTTCGCCGTGAAAGACAACTGAAAGGATCACGCGTGGCCAAGCTCGCGATCATCGGCGGTACCGGACTCACTTCCCTCACCGGCCTGGAGATCACCAACCGGGAGGTGATGCACACACCCTACGGCGAACCCTCGGGCCCCTTGGTGCACGGTCGTTTTTCAGGCACTGACGTGGTGTTCCTGCCGCGCCACGGCTCGGGCCACACCATTCCTCCGCACAAGGTGAATTACCGCGCCAACATCTGGGCGCTCAAGGAAGCAGGTGCGGACAAGGTGATTGCGGTGAATGCGGTCGGTGGCGTGCGCGCCGACATGCTGCCGGGCCGGCTGGTGTTCCCCAACCAGATCATCGACTACACCTGGAACCGCGTGAACACCTATTTCGAGGAAGGCCTCACCCACGTCACGCACATCGACTTCACCCATCCCTACTGTGAAGAGCTGCGCCAGCTGCTGATCCGCGGCGCGCGCGAGGCCGGCATCGATGCGGTGGATGAGGGCACCTACGGCGCCACCCAGGGGCCGCGGCTCGAGACCATCGCCGAAATCAACCGTATGGAAAAGGACGGCTGCCACCTGGTGGGCATGACCGGCATGCCGGAAACGGCGCTGGCCCGTGAGCTGGATCTTTGTTACGCCAGTTGCGCGGTGGTGTCGAACATGGCCGCGGGTCGTGGACCCGGCGAGATCACCATGGAAGAAATCGAGCAACATCTCATCACCGGCATGAACCGGGTGAAGACACTGCTGGAGTATGTGCTGCCCGCGCTGCGCGGTTGAACGTAACCTGGCGGAAACGAAGCGGCATCCGGGCGCTTTTCGCTGCGACGAAGTGACCCGGATTCCGCGTTGCTGTATCCGGATTACGGCTGCTCACGCGGGGTAATCACCACCACGGCGCCGAACAGCGGATGGTCCAGGTAATGGACCTCTTTGCTGCGCATGCGGCGCGATTCCTTCAGACGAAACAGCACACCGGGCGCCTCAAGCACATCGCTGGCATCGGCATCGGCGTACACGTCTTGCGGCCGGCGATAGCGCAAGTCCGCTTCGACATGGAGATAGCGGGCGAGGATCACACGCAACGTCCCTTCCACGTGGCCACCGGCATCACTGCCGGCCTCGATACGCACCGGCACCGCCTGCTCTCGGGCGAGGCCGGGCTGGGCCCACGCCAGGTGCAGCAACGGTTCGAGGTCTTCGGCGTCCACCAGGCGTTGGTATTCACGCGACAGTCGGAACGCATCGGCGGGCAGTTTTTGGAAGGCCTGCGGCTCCCCCGGGGTGCTCCTGGCGGGGGTCAGGGTGCGGGCGTCTTCGTCCTGGTGAGGCGAAAGCTCGGAGCGGTCGGGCCAGCGTTCCACGTTGGTGGCGGCCGATGGGCGAGCAAAAACAAGGACTTCCACATCGTACATGGGCGGCTTGTCAGCGGACAGCACGGGGAAAGCGAGCATCAGGCCGGTAGCCAGGGCGATGCTTTGGAGCAGTGAACGGACCATGAGCGAATCGGGAGGGGTGAAGTGACGACGAATCTTACCATCGTTTCCCGTCGATCGGAGCCCTGCGGCTGCCCGCCGGCAATATTGACAAGGCCTGAGGGCTCGTTGATGCTTCCGGGTGTACGGGCATAGGGGGGCTCTTCCAGCGCTCTATTCGGTACGGGTCGGGTAGGGTGACAGCGGTTCGCCGGCTGCACTCGATGAGTGCCCCCGCAGGGGGCGGCGGCGCCATCGGCGTTCGCAACATAGTTCCGGGAGTTTTTTAGCAATGAAGACCATTTATGTAGGAAACCTGCCGTTCAGTGCGTCCGCGGACGACGTACGTGATCTGTTCGCCCAGCACGGCAACGTGCAGTCGGTCAAACTCGTGACGGACCGCGAAACCGGTCGTCCCCGTGGCTTTGGCTTCGTGGAGATGGATGCCAGCGGCGCCGATGCAGCCATTCGTGCCCTCGACAACACCAATTTCGGCGGGCGTAACCTGCGTGTCAACGAGGCGCAGGAGCGCAAGCCCGCACCTCGCGCCAGCCAGCCCCGTCGCTGATCTCCCCGGAAGTGGCCGCAGCGGCGGCCACTTCCGTCTCCCGGCCTCCCAAGGCCAATCTTCCTCACCGCAGCTGCAGGAACCCAGTCCCCTGGGCGATGCCATGCCTACGCGGTGCTGTGTGCTTCCCCTGTTAGACCAATGCGGACAACAACCCCTCGGCCGCTTCCACCCGCTTTGCGAAATCCGGCAGGTCGCTGGTGATGCGCAGGCGTTCCTGGCCGTCGAGCTTGTAGAGCTTTGGCTTGGTCTGGATGAGCTTGATGATCTTCATGGGGTCGATGTTCGGCTGCTCGTCGAAGATGAAGCGGCCGCCCAGTTTGCCCAATTCGATCTTGCGGATCCCCAAGGGCGAGGCGCGCAACTTGAGTTCGGTGATGCGGAACAGGTTCTTGGTCTGCTCGGGCAACAGGCCGAAGCGGTCGATCATCTCCACCTGAAGTTCGCGCAGTTCCTCTTCGCTCTGGGCGTTGGCGATGCGCTTGTACATGGTGAGGCGGGCGTGTACGTCCGGCAGGTAGTCGTCCGGGATGAGTGCGGGGGCCTGCAGGTCGATCTCGGTGCCGTGGGAGAGCGGCTTGTCCAGATGGGGCTCGCGGCCTTCCTTCAGGGCCTTCACCGCACGTTCCAGCAGTTCCACGTAGAGCGTGTAACCGATTTCGTGCATCTGGCCGCTCTGTTCCTCACCCAGCAGTTCGCCGGCACCGCGGATCTCCAGGTCATGGGTGGCCAAGGTGAAGCCGGTGCCCAGTTCCTCGATGGATTCGATGGCCTCCAGGCGCTTCTGCGCGTCGGGTGTGATGAGCTGGCGCGGCGGAATGACCAGATAGGCGTAGGCACGATGGTGCGAGCGTCCCACGCGGCCGCGCAGCTGATAGAGCTGCGCAAGGCCGAAGCGATCGGCGCGATGGATGATGATGGTGTTGGCGGACGGAATGTCGATGCCGGTCTCGATAATGGTGGTGCACACCAGCAAATTGAAGCGCTGGTGATAGAAGTCGGACATCACCCGTTCCAGCTCGCGTTCGCGCATCTGGCCGTGGGCGACGCGCACCGTGGCCTCGGGCACCAGCTCGCCGATTTCCCGCGCCATCTTCTCAATGGTGTCCACGTCGTTGTGCAGGAAATAAATCTGCCCGCCGCGCTTGATTTCGCGCAGGCAGGCCTCGCGGATCAGGCCCGGGTTCCACTCGTTCACGAAGGTCTTCACGGCCAGGCGGCGCGCCGGCGGCGAGGCGATGACCGACAGGTCGCGCATGCCCGAGATGGCCATGTTGAGGGTGCGCGGGATGGGCGTGGCGGTGAGCGTGAGCACGTCCACTTCGGCGCGCAGGGCCTTGAAGCGGTCCTTCTGGCGCACACCGAAGCGGTGTTCCTCGTCGATGATGACGAGCCCGAGGCGCTTGTATTTCACTTCCGGCTGCAACAGCTTGTGGGTACCGATGACCACGTCCACGCTGCCGGCCTCCAGACCCTTGAGCACCTGTTCCTGTTCCTTCTTGGAACGGAAGCGCGACAGGTTTTCGATACGCACCGGCCAGTCGGCGAAACGGTCGCGAAAGTTCTCGAAGTGTTGTTGGGCGAGCAGGGTGGTGGGCACGAGCACGGCCACCTGCTTGCCGGCGAACACAGCCACCGCGGTGGCGCGCAGCGCCACTTCGGTCTTGCCGAAACCCACGTCGCCGCACACCAGGCGGTCCATAGGATTGGGCGAGGCCATGTCGTTCAACACCGCGTCGATGGCGTCCTGCTGATCGGGCGTGGTCTCGAACGGGAAGGTGGCGGCGAAACCTGCGTAAGACGCGCGATCCACGGGATAGGCGAAGCCCTGGCGCGCGGCTCGGCGTGCGTAGAGGTCCAGCAGTTCCGCCGCCACATCGCGCACCTTTTCGCTGGCGCGGCGCTTGGCCCGTTCCCATTGCCCGGAGCCGAGCTTGTGCAGCGGCGTGGTCTCGGGCGCGCCGCCGGTGTAGCGGCTGATGAGGTGCAGTGAGGCGACGGGCACGTACAGTTTGTCGCCGTCAGCGTATTCGAGGGTGAGGAACTCGGCCTCGATGTCGCCTACGTTGAGCTTCTGCAGGCCCAGATAGCGGCCGACGCCGTGGTCTTCGTGGACCACCGGACTGCCGATCTGCAGTTCCGCCAGGCTGCGCACCACCGCATCCGCATCGCGGGTGCGCGCCTTCTGGCGTCGACGGCGCTGCATGACCTGTTCGCCGTAGAGTTGCGTCTCGGCAACCACCGCCAGCGGCGGTTCGCTGACCAGCAGACCATGCTCCAGAGGCGATACCACCAGGCCGTGGCGCGCGTCAGCGCGCAGGAAGGCGGCGAAATCGTCGAACGGGGTGGGATGGATGTCGGCGCCGTGCAGGATCTCCAACAGCGCCTCGCGACGGCCCGGGGATTCCGCCGCGAACAGGATGCGTCCATTGAAATCGCCCACAAAGGCCTGCAGGGCAGCGGACGGGCGTTCGGTGCGCGCATCCAGGGTCAGGCGGGGCGGGGCCTCGCTGGCGTAGTTGACGGCGTTCTTCGCCTCCGGTGATTCGAAGCGCTGTACGTCGGTACGCGGGAAGCGCTTCAGACAGCCGAAGGCCTCGTTGACTTCCAGGAACACACGATTGGGCGGCAGCAAGGGCCGGGAGGGGTCGAGCCGGCCCAGTTCGTAACGCTCACCGGCCTCACGCCAGAACGCTTCCACCGCATCGTTCACGCCTTCGGTGGTGAACAGGTAGGTGTGCTCCGGCAGGTAGTCGACCAGGGTGTGGGTGTGTTCGAAAAACAACGGGATGTAATACTCGATGCCCGGCGGGGCGAGGCCGTTGCTCACGTCGCGGTAGATCACGCTGGCCTTGGGATCGCCTTCGAGCACTTCGCGATAGGCCTGACGGAAACGTTTGATCGCGTCGTCGTGGAGTGGGAATTCCCGCGCCGGCAGCAACCGCACGCGCTCCACCTTGTCGAGCGAACGCTGGCTCTCCGGGTCGAAGGTGCGGATGCTCTCCACCTCGTCGTCGAACAGCTCGATGCGGTAGGGCAGGGCTGCGCCCATGGGGTAGAGGTCGATGAGGCTGCCGCGCACGGTGAACTCGCCGTGTTCCATCACCTGGGAGACGTACTGGTAGCCGCTGCGTTCCAGGCGGGTGCGCATGGCCTCCAGGTCGAGCTGCTGGCCCAGATCCAGTACCAGGCTGCTGCCTTCGATGTATTCGCGCGGGGCGAGGCGTTGCATGAGCGTGGCCACGGGCAGCACCAGGATGCCGCGGGTGAGGGTCGGCAAACGGTAGAGGGTGGCGACGCGCTCGGAGATGATGTCCTGATGCGGGGAGAATACGTCGTAGGGCAGGGTTTCCCAATCGGGGAAATGCAGGACCGCCAGGTCCTCGCGCTGGCCTACGAAGAAACGCAGCTCGTCTTCCAGGCGTGCGGCGGAGGCGGTGTCGGCGGTGACCACCAACAGCAGACCATCGCAGCCGTCGGCGGCCGCCGTGAGGGCCAGGCCGACGCTGCTGCCGTACAGACGGCCCCAGGCCAGGCGTTCGCCCGGCCGGCTGGCAAAGCGCGGTTTCAGGGGAGAGATGTAGTTCTCCATGGGGAGCAGCGAGATTTGCAAAAGCCGGTTAGTCTACCATCGACCTCGGGATCCCGTGGGAACACAAGTACAGGCCATGAACCGACTGACCGTATTTCTTGATCGAATGCCCCTGCTGCCTTTGCTTGCGGGGGCGCTGTTGCTGGGGCTGGCGCCGTTCGTACCCGAACCTCACCTGGTGGAGAAGTTGCGCATGCTGTCCGCCGGGGAGCTGACGCGGCCCATCGATATCTTCGACCTCATCATGCATGGGGGGTTGCCCCTGCTGGCCATGGCCAAACTTCTTCGCATGGCGGTTCTCCATCACCCTGGTACGTGAATTGCTTGTTATTGGCCGATTTTGACCACCATTCACTTCCGGAGGAGTTTCAATGGCACATATCGTCATTATCGGTGCGAGCACCGGCGGTCTTCCCGCGGCGTACGACGTGCGCGCGGTACTGGGCAAAGGGCATGAGGTCACGGTGATCGCCAGTTCCGATACCTTCAGCTTCGTGCCGTCGAATCCCTGGGTGGCCGTGGGTTGGCGTACCCGCCAGGACACCACGTTCCAGCTGGAACCCTACCTGGCCCGTCAGAACATCAAACTCATCGCGCGCCCGGCAACGGAGATCAAGCCCGACCAGAACCAGGTGGTCGTGGACGGCGGTGAAGTGGTGAATTACGACTATCTGATCATTGCCACCGGCCCCAAACTGGCTTTCGACGAAGTGCCGGGCCTTGGCCCCAACGGGCATACCCACTCCGTGTGCACCATCGATCATGCCGAGAAGGCCTGGCAGGACTGGCAGGAATTCGTGAAGGCGCCCGGCCCGCTGGTGGTGGGCGCGACCCAGGGCGCGTCCTGCTTCGGTCCCGCCTACGAGACCGCGTTCATCATGGATACGGACCTGCGCCGTCGCAAAATCCGCGACAAGGTCAAGATGATCTTCGTCACCTCGGAACCCTACATCGGTCACCTGGGCCTGGGCGGCGTGGGCGACTCCAAAGGCATGCTGGAATCGGAACTCCGCCAGCATCACATCCAGTGGATCTGCAACGCCAAGGTTACCAAGGTGGAGCCTGGTGTGATGCACGTGGCCGAGCACAATGACAAGGGCGAGGTGATCAAGGAGCACGAGATCCCGTTCAAGTTCAACGTCATGATCCCGGCCTTCAAGGGCGTGGACGCGGTGATGAACGTGGGTGAGGACCTGGTGAACCCGCGTGGGTTCGTGAAGGTGAATGAATTCCAGCACAATCCCAAGTGGAACAACATCTATTCGGTGGGCGTGTGCATCGCTATCCCGCCGGTGGAAGCGACGCCCGTGCCCACCGGCACGCCCAAGACCGGCTACATGATCGAGTCCATGGTTGCGGCCACCGCCCATAACATCAAGAACGCCATCGAGGGCAAGGCCCCGGACCAGAAGGGGACCTGGAACGCCATCTGCCTGGCGGATCTGGGCGATACCGGCGTCGCCTTCGTGGCCATGCCGCAAATCCCGCCCCGCAATCTGTCCTGGATGAAGAAGGGCAAGTGGGTGCACATGGCCAAGGTCGCCTTCGAAAAGTACTTCATCAACAAGATGAAAAAAGGTTCGAATGACCCGCTCTACGAGAAGTACATCCTCAAGGCCCTGGGCATCGACAAGCTCAAGTAAGGCCAGTCAGGCACAAACGGGGACCTTGTGGTCCCCGTTTTTTTGTGCTTTGACAGGTGGTGGGTAGCGTGGCAGCATGGCAAAAGCATGACATCAAGTGTCATGTCATAACATGACAAAATAAGAAGAAATACGAATTCACCATGGGGGGAGCATTATGGAGCCGACCGGCGGGAAGCCTTCGTGTGAGCAAATCATCGACATATTTCCTGACCCGTTCGTGGTCATCAATCGCGACTACAAGATCGTCGCGGCGAACAAGAACTACCTGAAGCATTACGGCCACCCCAATGTCGCCGCCGTAGTGGGGCGTCCGTGCCATGAGATCTCCCACCATTCCGACGTGCCGTGCAGCCAAAACGGTGAGCACTGCCCGCTGGAGATCGTGTTCGAGACCGGCGAACCCACGCAGGTGATGCACGTACATTACCGCGACGGCGCCGAGGAGTTCTGTCAGTTGCATTCCACGCCGCTGCTGGGACCCGACGGCAAGGTGCTCTACGTGGGTGAGACCATCTATCCGGTGAGCCGGCCCGCGGAAGATCGCATCCTGGTCGGCCGCTCGCGGCCGATGCTGCGCATGATCAGCCTGTTGCAGCGGGTGGCGCCCACACCGACCACGGTGCTGCTGCTGGGAGAGAGCGGCGTTGGCAAGGAGTGTGTCGCCCAGTATGTCCATCAATACTCCCAGCGCTCGCGCCTGCCCTTCGTCATCGTGGACTGCGGCACGCTGGGAGAGAATCTCATCGAAAGCGAACTGTTCGGACACGAGAAGGGGGCGTTCACGGGCGCGGCAACGCGCAAGAAGGGCCTGTTCGAGGTGGCGCACGGCGGTACGTTGTTCATCGACGAGATTGCCGAATTGCCCCTGCCGTTGCAGACCAAGCTGCTGCGCGTGCTCGAGACCGGCACCATCCGACGGATCGGCGGCACCGAGTACATCGATGTGGACGTGCGCGTCATCGCCGCGACCAACAAGGACCTGCAGGCCATGGTCGAGCGGGGCGATTTCCGCCAGGACCTGTACTACCGTCTATCCGCTTTTCCCGTCACCATTCCCAGCCTGCGCGAACGTCCCGACGACATTCCAGCGCTCGCCGAGCACTTCCTGACCCGTATCGAAGATGGCGATCGGCACCTGCCGCTGTCACCGGACGTGATCGAGACGCTCATGAGCCACGACTATCCGGGAAACGTGCGCGAGCTGCGCAACGTGCTGGAGCGCGCGGCCATCCTGGCCTATGGGCAGGTCATGTGCCCGGAGCATGTGGTGTTCGAGACCACGCGCAAACCGCGCGAACGTCTGGAGGAACGGCCCCGCAGTTTGGGTGATCTGCCGCCACGCCGCCGGCGCTTGATCGAACGCCGGGGCGGTCGTTTTTCGGACGAGGAAATCATTGCCGCCCTGCAACGCTGTGACGGTCACCGTGCCCGTGCGGCCCAGATCCTCGGTGTCAGCGAACGCACCCTGTACCGTTACGTGCAGAAACTGCGCGCCCAACTGCCACCGGAACTGTCGGCGGCTTTTCCGGAGGAGTGAGGGAGACAAGAAAAAGCGGTTAAACACTGAGGGCCACGGAGAAGAAAAGTCGTTTTCGGTTCCGCCATTTGGACTCAAGGTCCGTCATTGAGCGCAGGCGGACATGAAGGCAAAAAGCGTTAACCACGGGGGACACGGGGAACACGGGGAGATCCCTCAATGGTTTTCTCCAACCTGTAGGAGCGGCCCCAGGCCGCGATGGCGCAGCATGCCTTCAAGAATCGCGGCCTGAGGCCGCTCCTACGAAGATCCAATCGTCACCCTGTTGAAGCGGTGGAAAAGGCGGTTAACCACGGAGGGCCACGGAGAAGAAAAGTCGTTTTCGGTTCCGCCATTTGGACTCAAGGTCCGTCATTGAACGCAGGCGGACATGAAGGCAAAAAGCGTTAACCACGGGGGACACGGGGAACACGGGGAGATCCCTCAATGGTTTTCTCCAACCTGTAGGAGCGGCCCCA
>JAWLCT010000004.1:0-38504 GCA_041687015.1 Gammaproteobacteria bacterium | reverse complement strand
GGCCGCGATGGCGCAGCATGCCTTCAAGAATCGCGGCCTGAGGCCGCTCCTACGAAGATCCCAATCGTCACCCTGTTGAAGCGGTGGAAAAAGCGGTTAACCACGGAGGCCACGGAGGAAAGAAAATGCTCGTCACCGTGGCTTCCGTTGTTTCCGCGCCTCGGCCGTCGGCGACTTTCCTGGCGCGCAGCAAGCGGCCCGCTGGGGTGGCGCTGGCTTCCTGAGTTTCAGTTTTCCGTTTCCCGAAGAACGCGGGTAAAACACCCGTCCACTTCTCCGTGCCCCTCCGCGGCCTCCGTGGTTGCTGCTTGCCTCAAGTGCAAAAGAAAAGGGCGGCCGATTGGCCGCCCCTTTCTGGGGTTCGGTGTGGTTGCCTTACGGCTTGACCACCGTGAAGCCCAGGTTTTCCCAGTTCTGCATGCCGCCGCGATACCACTTGATCTTCTCGGCGGGGTAACCGAACTTGAGCAGGGTGCGGATGTTGTTGGGGGACTGGCCGCACCACATGCCGTTGCAGAACATCACCAGGGTCTTGGCATCGGAGAAGTCCCACAGACCCTCCTGGCTCTTGGCCCCGAATTCCTTTTCCATGATGTCCGCGATATCGAACGGGCTGGCACCGCTGGCGGGGTTCAGCTTGTTCCACGGAATGTTCTTGGCGCCGGGGATGGTGCCCTTCTCGACCCAGTCCGGGGTACGGGAATCCACCACCAGGATGGAGGCATTACCTTCGCTCATCTGCTTCAGGTAATGCAACATCTCGACTTCACCAATGGTGTCGACGCCCGGGGCAAGCTGGGCCGGCTGAATGCAGAACGGCGGGCACTTGCGCGAGGTCTTGGCGAAAGCCGGGTTCACGTTGGCCTTCTCATCCTGATTACGGATGATGGTGGTCTTCTTGCCGGCATGCATCACGTCGACGGACCCAAGGTCAGGCGTGATGGACACGGCGGGTTTAACTGCGGCGGTATTGGCGTTGGTGCTGGCGCAGCCGCTGGCAAGACCCAGCGCAGCCACAGCCATCAGGGTGGCAACGAACTTCGTTTGCTTCATGTCGTGTTCCTTTCGATTTCGCAGCGACGGGCGGTTACGGCTTGACCGTGGTCAGGCCCAGGTTTTCCCAGTCCTGCATACCGCCGCGATACCACTTGATCTTGTGGGCGGGGTAACCGAACTTGAGCAGGGTCTTGATGTTGTTCGGCGACTGGCCGCACCACATGCCGTTGCAGAACATCACCAGGGTCTTGGCATCGGAAAAGTCCCACAGGCCTTCCTGATTCTTGGCGCCGAATTCCTTTTCCATGATGTCGGAGATATCGAACGGGCTGGCACCACTCGCAGGATTCAGCTTGTTCCACGGAATGTTCTTGGCGCCCGGGATGGTGCCCTTCTCGACCCAGTCAGGTGTACGGGAGTCGACCACCAGGATGGACTTGTCACCCGCGCTCATCTGCTTCAGGTAATGGACCATTTCCACTTCGCCGATGGTCTCCACACCGGGCGCAAGCTGGGCCGGCTGGATGCAGAACGGCGGGCACTTGCGCGAGGTCTTGGCGAACGCCGGGTTGACGGTGGCCTTCTCGTCCTGGTTGCGCATGATGGTGGTCTTCTTGCCGCCGTGCATCACGTCCACGGAGGCGATCTCCGGCGTGATCTTCACGGACAGATCCTTGGCGAAAACAGCGCCCGGCAGGGCAATGCAGGCCGCCAGGGCCGTCGAGGTCAGTACTTTGCTCAGCTTCATCAGAGAGTCTCCTTGGTGTTTTGAACGCGTTCTCGTTGTTATAGCCGGCGTCTGCCGGATTCCCCCTGCTCGGGCGAGCAGGGCGGGAATTTAGCAATCCGGTTCCGCACCACCCGCTTCCGAAGTGGTGGAGCCGGACGAATCCTGTTGTTCCGCGGGTGCCGATTCATTGGCGAACACGGCGGCGTGCGAGAACATCAGAAAGAGTGAAAGCAAGGCAAACCCGATTTTTTTCATGTCTCCTCCGAGAGGCCGGATCTTCTGCCGGCTTGGTCAATAAGGGGGCATTGCGAACGCCCGTCCTGCGGGAAAAATTGCAATGCACATGCCACGTTAGCGAACCCTAATAAGTATTCCCAAAGGGATAGGGTTTCGCCCCGGGAACCTGACTGAACCGGTGAATTTGCGGTGTCTGTCCTGTCCCGACCTGTCATGCCTGCCATTACTGCAACGGGATGTCAGATCCGTTTCTGTCATGCCGTGGCAGCGATGACTTGATTACGGCCTGTGGATTTGGCCGCGTAGAGCGCCTGATCGGCGCGCGCAACCAGTTCATCCACCGTGCCGACGTCCAGTTCAGGGAAGGTGGCAACCCCTGCGCTCAGGGACAGTTTCAACTCCGCATGTCCGGGCAGCTCGGTGGACTCCACCGCCGCACGGATTTTGTTGGCCACCGCCAGGGCATCCGGCCCCGGGGTATGGGGCAGCAGAACGAGGAACTCCTCGCCGCCGTAGCGCCCGACCACATCCACCTCGCGCAGATTGCTGCGGATGAGGGCGGCTACGGTGCGGAGCGCCTGGTCGCCCACCTGATGACCGAAGCGATCGTTGATCCGCTTGAAATGATCCAGGTCGATGAGGAGCACCGACAACGGTGTGCGATACCGCTCCGCTTTGGCAAATTCCTCGTCCAGGCGGCGCGTCAGGTAGCGCCGGTTGAACACCTGGGTCAGTTCGTCGGTGATGGACAGACGCTCGACCTTCTCGTGCGTGAAGGCGTTTTCGAGCACGATGGCGATCTGGTTGGTGGCGTACTCCAGCATGCCGATTTCTTCGGGGCGGAAGCGGTCGAGGGTCGCCAGCATCAACAGGCCGAGCAGTTCATCGCGGTAAACGATGGGAAAGAACGCCACTTCGTTGGGCAGCGCCTCGGCAACACCGAAATTGATAGTGATGCGGCATTCCGCGGAGGGGCGGCGCACGTGGATGGGACGACGCTTCAGGGCGGCTTCGCCCGGCAGACCCTGGCCCAGGTCCAACGGGCCCATGGTGGCCATGTGCAGTCCATAGGCGACGAACGGTTTCAGGTGGGTGTCGCCGCTGTCGCGATTGGCCATATAGATGGCGCCGCTCTGGGCCCCTGTGAGGTCGACCAGTTTGTCCAAAGCAAGGCGCAGCAATTCGTCGGGTTTGCGGCTGGAGATCAGCAGTGAGGCGAGAGAATTGAAGCTCTCAACCCGCTGCTGGTGCTCCTGAACAGCGCTGGCCATGCGATTGAAGCCGGCACCCATGCCCTCGAACTCGTCCTTGGTCCGGATGTCGGTGCGGGCCTGCAGGTTTCCTTTGGCGAAGCTGTCCATGGCGCGGATGATGGCGCGCATGGGTGTCATGGTGTCGCGATAGGCCAGAAAGGCGATAAACAGCGAGAGCGCCATGCCCACGCCGATGAACAGATAGATATAACGCGTGTTCTCGGCAATCAGCGCATCGATGCTCGAACGCCGAACTCCGATGGACAGGGCGCCGATGGAAACCCCTTCCAGGTTCAGGATGGGCTCGGAGATGACGAAGCTGGGAATTTCGTTGATCAGTGTCTGCCCCCGGAACACCTCACCCTGTTGGATGGCACGGTTCAGGCTCATGGGCGCGAGCAGTCCGGTCGCCCAGATGTTGTTGGGACGGTTGGAAGCGGAAATGATGCGTGATTCCTGGATGACCGACGCGAACAGCGCCGCTTCGATGCTCAGGTAATCGTGAATGGCATTGGGCAGCCAGTTGTCGTTGTTGAGCAACACCACACTGACCAGAGCGCCCACATGGCGACCGGCATGGCGTACCGGGACGACCACCGTCTGGGTCAGCACCTGGGTGTCGAGATTGCTGTATTCCAGCGGGTTTTCCTGCATGAACAGCACATTGCTCAGTAGTTCCGTGGAAACCACGGGCTTGTCGAGCGCCATGGCCTGCGCGACGGCGTTGTTGAGCAGGGCGATCTCGCCGACAGGACCATGGCGTCGCGCGATGATGCGTTGGTCGCGATCGAGTACCAGCCACACGTCGGCATAGGGGTGCAATGTGCCATGGCGGTTCAGCAGTGCAGTCAGCGCCGTGCGATCGGCCCGTTTCAGCGCGTCCTGAACCGCCGGCGTGGACGCGGATTGGAGCAGGGCATCGCGCAGACTGTTGCTGCGCTCATGGAAGACCCGCCAGGCACCGCGCAGGTTTGCTTCCAATCCGTTGAGGGTTTCGTTCTCGAGCGCATCGCGCAGTGCCGAACTGGTCAGCGCGAGCAGGCCGAGCATGGGAATGAAGACGACAAGGGCAAAGGCAATCAGCGTCTTCCATCCCATGGAGAGGTAAAAGCGCTGAGGACCCCAAGCGACACGGAAAACGTGGTCATTCCCTGACGGGCGCTTAACAGGTGTGAGCATGTCCAGCTCTCGTTATATTTTCGGCCATGGTAACCGGCATGGTGGAATGCCTCCTTGACCTGGATCACTGGCGTAAAAAAAAGGCGCAGCCGATTAAGCTGCGCCGTAAAACACCACAGAATGGAGGAGGAGCACGAATGCTCCTTCACGGCAGCTAACAGCAACCTGCGTGCCAAGCTGCGCTTTCCCGCCGGCACAGGACTTGGGCGGGGCGTGGTAACTGCCACGCACTGTCAAATGGCGGAAATGACAGTGACATTGACAGAACGGGACAGGAACGACGGGCGCTTGAGTCGGCTCGAATGAGCCCCAAGAGATGATCAGTTCCCGAAGCGACGCCGCATCGCCTGACTGTTCACGATCTCGATGCGCCCGCGCAGCAGGCGGATGAAGCCATGGCGTTCGAAGTCCTTCAATTGCCGGCTGACCACTTCGCGGGCGGTGCCCAGCTCCGCGGCGAGGGCCTGGTGGGTGGCTTCCACGGCGCCGTCGCCGTTGCCCAGCTCGAGCAGGCGGGCGGCCAGGCGCTGGTCGATGCGGCCGAAGGCCACTTCTTCGACCAGCAGGATCAGATCGCTCAGGCGCTGACCGTAGGCGGTAAAAACGAAGCGCCGGAAACCCGGTGACTGATCCAGGGCCCGGAAAAAATCGGCGACCGGCAGCACCGCTGCGGTGACCTCGGTCTCGGTGACGCCTTCGGCCGGATAGCGTTCGCGGGCGAGCAGGCAGGAGGTGGTCAGGACGCAGGAATCCCCGCCCTCGAGGCGGTAAAGGGTGATCTCCCGCCCGTTTTCGGCCAGCTTCTGGACGCGGACCGAGCCTTCCAGCACCAGCATGTAGTTTTCACACGCATCGCCGGCCCGAAACACGATGGTTGCTGTGGGCACGGTGATGACACGGGCAGATTCGCGCAGCTCACACCAGGCCGGCTCATCGAGCTCCGCCAGCCCCGGAAAGCGCTGCCACCAGTCCCTCGGTGCGTTCATGACTCAACGGTCGCGTAGCGCTGGGCCAGGGCCATGCGCCGCTCGTAGGCATCACGGGCAATCGCCATGTCTTCGAGGAAGTAGGGGAGCTCCTGCAACAGCAACGCCTGGGGGCCGTCCACCAGGGCCTTGGCAGGGGCGGGGTGGAAATCGACCAGGATCATGTTGGCACCGGCAATCACGGCCTGGGCGGCGACCTGGAAGACATCGAGGATGCCGTCGGCCCCGCGCTCGCGCGTACCTACCGAGTGCGAAGGGTCGATGCACACCGGCATGCGCGTCAGCCGCTTCACCACGGGCACGTGGGCGAAATCGACGAAATTGCGGTGCGGATCGCCCATGTTGGTCTTCATGCCTCGCAGGCCGAACACCACGCGGGTGTTGCCTTCCGAGGCCAGGTACTCGGCCGCGTGCAGCGACTCATCCAAAGTGATGCCGAAGCCGCGCTTGAGCAGCACGGGGAACTCGCGCTGGCGGCCTACCGCCTTCAGCAATTCGAAGTTCTGGGTGTTGCGTGTGCCAATCTGCAGCATGACCCCGGTGGGATTGCCGGTCCGGTGCAAGGCGTCGGCGATCTCCTCCACGTGTTTTTCGTGGGTGACCTCCATGGCGATCACCTTCATGCCGTACTTGCCGGCCAGTTCAAACACATAGGGCAGGCAGGCCTGGCCGTGGCCCTGAAAGGCATAGGGACTGGTGCGCGGCTTGTAGGCGCCCATGCGCGTGCAGACCTGCCCGTGGTCGCGCAGG
Organism: Gammaproteobacteria bacterium; assembly: GCA_041687015.1. Taxonomy (GTDB): domain Bacteria; phylum Pseudomonadota; class Gammaproteobacteria; order Thiohalomonadales; family Thiohalomonadaceae; genus JALOAT01. The sequence continues at coordinate 32,373 of JAWLCT010000004.1, read as the reverse complement.
GCGCGCAGCATGGCCTCCACGTGCTCGGGTGTGTCGACGGCGCAGAGGCCCGCGAAGATGTTCAGGTTATCGTGGCCGAAGTGGACGCCGTTGTACTCGAAACCCGTCGCGCGGTGATCGTTCTTGTGGCGGCCCAGCACGCGATAAGGTTCGGAGACGCGCACCACCCGCTCCACGCCGGCCAGGGCTTCGATGTCGGACGTGCTGAGGGGGCTTGTCTCGCCGATGAGGTAAAGCTCCGTGAGAACCTGCTGCGAGCCGTGTTCCTCGTGCACGCGCACCTGGACGCGCGGAATGTTGGCGAGATAGCCCATGATGGCCCCGAACTCGGCACTGCTGCGATCGAGGTTGGGCTTGAGGATGATGATCATGGGCGGGCCTTTCGCTTTTGGAATGCGCCTCGATTATTCCAGAAACGAGGTTCGTCGCAAGCGTCAGCGGTCGCGATACCGCTTGAGCAGATCGGCGTAGTCGTCGATGCGCCGGTCACGCAGGAAGGGCCAGATGCGGCGCACGCTTTCGCTGCGCGTGAGATCCACCTCGGCCATGAGCACCTGTTCGGTGTCCACGCTTGCCTCGGCAAGCAGCTCGCCCTGGGGTCCGGCCACGAAGCTGGTGCCCCAGAACTGGATGCCGCCGGCGTCCGCGAGCGGACTGGGCTCGAAACCGGTGCGGTTGCACGACAACACGGGCAGACCGTTGGCGACCGCATGGGCGCGCTGGATGGTCACCCAGGCGTCCCGCTGGCGCGTCTTCTCCGCGTCCTCGTCGGCCGGGTCCCAACCGATGGCCGTGGGGTAGAGCAGCAACTCGGCACCGGCCAACGCCATCAGTCGCGCGGCCTCCGGATACCATTGGTCCCAACACACCAGCACGCCCAGGCGCCCCACGGAGGTATCGATGGGGGTGAAGCCCAGATCACCCGGGGTGAAATAGAACTTCTCGTAAAAGCCGGGATCATCCGGAATGTGCATCTTGCGATAGCGGCCCGCGAGGGTACCGTCCCGTTCCAGCACCACGGCCGTGTTGTGGTACAGCCCGGGCGCGCGGCGCTCGAACAGGGAGGCCACGATGACCACGCCCAGCTCCCTGGCGACCGCGCCCAATGTTTCGGTGGTGGGACCCGGGATGACTTCCGCCTGATCGAAACGTGCCGTGTCCTCCGACTGGCAGAAGTACACGCCCGTGTGCAGTTCCTGCAGCAGCACCAGACCCGCGCCCTGGCGCGCGGCCTCGCGGATGCCGGCGATGGTCTTGTCCAGGTTGGCGTGCCGATCCTCGCTGCAGGCATGCTGCACCAGACCGACCGTGAGTTTGCGTTCTTTCACCCTGATGAGCTCCTAAACCGAAAGGCCCAACACAGAGACACGCAGACACAGAGAACCCGGAGGAGTTCCTTTGCCGCCCTTCCGTGTCGCTGCGCCCTTGCGTTGGACGGTCTGTTTCAAGCCACCACACCTGCCGGAATCTGCATGGTGATGCAATGCAGACTGCCGTACTGGCGGATGAGCGGGCTGCAATCGATGCCGATCACCTCGCGGTCCGGGAAACAACTGCGCAGGCGTTCCAGCACCAGGGCGTCCACCACGTCGTTATAGGTGGGCACCAGCACGGCGCCGTTGATGATCAGGAAATTGGCATGGGTAGCGGGGAGGCGTCGGCCGTCTTCACCGTAATGCGGATTCGGCAGCGGCAGGGGCACCAGGCGATAGGGCCGGCCTGATGCGGTACGGAACTGACGCAACTCCGCTTCCATGGCGCGCAGCGGCGCATAGTGTTCGTCGGCCGGGTTTTCGCAGCTCACGTAGGCGATGGTCTCGGCATCGCAGAAGCGGGCCAGGGTGTCGATGTGGCCGTCGGTATCGTCACCGGCAAGTTGACCGTTTTGCAGCCACAGCACGCGCGGAGTGCCGAACAGCTTGGCGTAGCGTGCGTCCAGTTGGGCTCGGTCCAGGTGGGGATTGCGCTCCGGTGAGAGTTGGCAATGGGCGGTGGTCATGAGCGTGCCCAGGCCGTCGCTTTCGATGCCGCCGCCTTCGAGCACCAGATCGACCTGTTCGAGGGGAGTGTCGCCGAACGCGCCGGCCCCGTGCAGACGGGGGGTGATGGCATTGTCCAGGTCGTGGCGATACTTGTTGCCCCAGCCGTTGAAGCGGAAATCGAGGATGACCGGGCGTCCGTCGCGCAACACTGTGATGGGGCCGTGATCGCGGGCCCAGGTGTCATTGGAGGGTGCAAGATGCAAGTGCGTGCGGTTCAGGTCGACGCCCGCGTTCACGAGCCGGTGGCGTACGTGATCGCGGTGAAATTCGTCATGGCAGACCACCAGCAGGCGTTCGCGGCGCGTGATCTCGCGTGCAATGGCCGCATAGACGGGTTCGACATCGTGCAGGATGTCTCGCCAGTCACTGTGAGGATGCGGCCAGGTCAGCATCACGGCGCTCTGCGGCGCCCACTCGGCAGGCAGAACCTGCCGGATTCGGGAGGCATTCATAATCGCAAAAGCTCGAAAAAAACGTGCTGAAAGAAGGGGGTCAATCGCGGTTACGCACGGCGTGTATGACGTACCGACCTTCGAAGTAGACGGTATAATCCGCGTACACCCAACGTGTGATGGGTGGTTCGCCCACAGGTCCAAGCCTTTCCAAAGGTTCACCGAAGCGATCTTCCACCAACTGCATGGACATGCCGCGCAGCGGAAGATCGCGTTCCGGCGCCTGCCCGTCGGGTTCGGCGAGCGGCGCCTGTTCCGTGAATTCCTCCTGGGTGGGCGTATCGAGCGCCGGAGCGTCGTCGATCACAGGCGCTTGCCTGTCCGGGATCTGCAGGGTTTCGGCAAATGCCGTCCCGTGGATGGCCAGCGCGGCGGCGACGAGGGCGGCTCGGATGCGCATGAACTTGGACTCCCTGTAAGCGGTCCACCGAAATATACTTCAACCCCCCAGCGGCGGGCAAAATCTTTTCTGCCGCGAACACTTAGAGTGCCTCATGGAAACCGCGCGCGAGCTTTTCTCCTATCGAAAATTCTGGGCCTCACGACTGCTGCCCGCACCTGTGCTGCCCATGTCGCGCGCCGAAATGGAGGCCTTGGGCTGGGACAGTTGCGACATCATTCTGGTCACGGGCGATGCCTACGTGGACCATCCCAGCTTCGGCATGGCGCTGGTGGGCCGGCTGCTCGAGGCGCAGGGATTTCGCGTGGGCATCATCGCCCAGCCTGACTGGCAGAGCCCGGAGGCATTCCGGGCGCTGGGGCGGCCCAACCTGTTCTTCGGTATCACTGCCGGGAACATGGACTCCATGGTCAACCGATACACCGCTGACCGGAAGATGCGCTCCGACGATGCCTATTCACCGGATGGCCGCGGCAACACCCGCCCGGACCGCGCCGCCATCGTCTATGCGCACCGCTGCCGCGAGGCGTACAAGGACGTGCCCATCGTGCTCGGCGGCATCGAGGCCAGCCTGCGTCGCATCGCCCACTTCGATTATTGGTCCGAAAACGTGCGCCGCTCGGTCCTGGTGGATGCCAAGGCCGACCTGCTGGTCTACGGCAACGGCGACCGGGCGGTGGTGGAGATCGCCCATCGCCTGGCCGCCGGGCAGACCATCGACACCATCACCGACGTGCGCGGCACAGGCTTTTTGCGCGAAGGTATGCCGGAGGGGTGGTCGGAACTCGATTCCACCCAGGTGGACAGGCCGGGTGAGTTGATGCCTCACCCCAATCCGTACGCGGAGGCTGCGCCCGGCAAGCCGTCACCGACCACGGCACAGGTGGTGACCCTGCATCGGCCGGCGCGCGAACGCACGGCCATTCGGCTGCCGGCCTTCGAGCAGGTGCGCGACGATCCCGTGCTCTATGCCCATGCATCGCGCGTGCTGCACCTGGAAACCAACCCCGGCAATGCCCGTGCCCTGGTGCAGCGCCACGGTAAGCGCGACCTGTGGCTGAATCCGCCGCCCATCCCGCTCAGCACGAAGGAGCTGGATCGGGTGTACGAGCTACCGTATACGCGCAAACCGCATCCCGCCTACGGTGACGCGCGCATCCCTGCCTACGAGATGATCCGCTTCTCGGTGGCCATCATGCGCGGCTGCTTCGGCGGCTGCACCTTCTGTTCCATTACCGAACACGAGGGGCGCATCATTCAAAGCCGGTCCGAGGATTCCATCATTCGTGAAATCGAGAACGTGCGCGATCTCACGCCCGGATTTACGGGCATCATTTCGGACGTGGGTGGGCCCACTGCCAACATGTGGCGGCTGGCGTGCAAGAGCAAGGACATCGAGTCCGTCTGCCGGCGCCTGTCCTGCGTGTTCCCGGACATCTGCAAGAACCTGAACACGGACCAGATGCCGTTGGTGCGCCTGTACCGTCGCGCCCGCGCCGTGCCCGGTGTCAAGCGCGTCTTCGTGGCCTCGGGTTTGCGTTATGACCTGGCCGTGCGCACACCGGAATACGTGAAGGAGCTGGTAAGCCATCACGTTGGGGGCTATCTGAAAATCGCGCCGGAACACACGGAAGACGGTCCGCTCGCGCTGATGATGAAGCCGGGCATCGGCGTGTACGACCGCTTCAAGCAGATGTTCGAGAAATATTCGAAAGAGGCCGGCAAGGAGCAATACCTGATCCCCTATTTCATCGCCGCCCACCCCGGCACGACCGACGAGGACATGCTGCAACTCGCCCTGTGGCTGAAACGCAACGACTTCCGGCTCGATCAGGTCCAAACCTTCCTGCCGTCGCCCATGGCACTGGCCACGGCCATGTACCACACAGGCAAGAATCCGTTACGTCGCGTCCACCGCGAAGGCGGCGAAGTGCCGGTGCCCCGCGGTTTGAAAGTGCGTCGACTGCACAAGGCCTTCCTGCGTTATCATGACGCGCAGAATTGGCCGTTGTTGCGCGAGGCGCTCAAACGCATGGGACGAGCCGACCTCATCGGCAACGGCAAGCGTCATCTGGTTCCCAACTGGCAGCCTGGCGCCAAACCGCCCGCGCGTACCGGTGGTGTAACCAGCAGGGCGGGCACGCGCAAACGCGGCAAGACCCGCGCAGTCTAGACTTGCTACAAAGGGGTATAAGCAACCCCGCGGAACGACATCAATGGTTTTCGTCGAAAGCCAGGCGCCGCCAAGTTCGCTCGATGAAACGGGCCGGCGGAACGCTTGGCTTCAATCCCTCGGTGAAGGTCGCCGGGAAGAGGACGTGGCGCTGATCCGCTGCGCCATCGAACTCGCCGAAAAGGCCCATCTCGCACAAATCCGCGCCTCTGGCGAACCCTACATCAACCACGTCATGGCGGTTGCGGAGATCCTTGCGCGCCTGCGCCTGGACACGGAAACCGTCGCCGCCGCGGTGTTGCATGACGCAGTGGAGGATTCGGAACTTTCCCTGGCAGAGATCGCCGAGCGCTGCAGTCCGGCCATCGCCCGGTTGGTGGATGGCGTGACCAAGCTCAAGGTGTTCGCCGAGTACCAGGAAACTGCAAAGGGGCGCAAGGAAAGCGCGCGCGCCGAGAGCCTGCGTAAGATGCTGCTCGCCATGGCCGAGGATGTGCGCGTGGTGCTCATCAAGCTGGCCGATCGCCTGCACAACATGCGCACGCTGGATTTCCTCGACGACGAACGCCGCCGCCGCATCGCCCGCGAAACCCTGGACATCTATGCGCCCCTCGCCAATCGCCTGGGTATCTGGCAGCTCAAATGGGAGCTGGAGGACCTGTCGTTCCGTCACCTTGAGCCCGCCACCTACAAGGAGATCGCCCGGTTTCTCGATGAGCGGCGTGTGGACCGGCAGCAGTACATCGATGCGGTGGTGCAGGTCCTCGAAACGGAAATGGTCAACGCCGGCATTCAAGCGGACGTGAAGGGCCGCCCGAAACATATCTACAGCATCTGGAAAAAGATGCAGCGCAAGGGGCTGGGCTTTCATCAGGTCTATGACGTGCGCGCGGTACGCATTCTGGTCGACAGCGTGGCCGACTGTTATCACGCCCTGGGTGTGGTGCACACCCTTTGGCGGCACATCCCCAAGGAGTTCGACGACTACATCGCCACGCCAAAGGAGAACAACTACCAGTCCATACACACCGCTGTAGTCGGTCCGGAAGGCAAGACCCTGGAAGTGCAGATCCGCACATGGGACATGGACCGCCACGCCGAACTCGGTGTGGCGGCGCACTGGCGCTACAAGGAAGGCGGCAAGTCCGATCGGGGCTTCGAGCAAAAGATTGCCTGGCTGCGCCAATTGCTCGAATGGAAGGAAGAAGAGAGCAACGCGGGCGACTTCATCGATCGCTTCAAGTCGGAAGTGTTCCAGGATCGGGTCTATGTATTCACTCCGCGCGGCGAGGTCATCGATCTCCCCCAAGGGGCGACCGCGCTGGATTTCGCGTATCACATCCACACCGAAATCGGCCATCGCTGCCGCGGCGCCAAGGTGGAAGGGCGCATTGTGCCGCTCACCTACGAGCTCAAGAACGGCGAACAGGTGGAGGTGCTGACCAGCAAGCATCCGGCACCCAGCCGTGACTGGCTCAATCCCCACCTGGGTTACCTCAAGACCTCGCGCGCGCGCGCCAAGGTGCGCGCCTGGTTCAAGCAGCAGGACCAGCATCAGAACCTGGTGGACGGTCGGCAGCTGGTGGAGCGCGAACTCAAACGCCTGGGCGTGAGCGATGTGCCGTTGGACAAAATCGCCGCTCATTTCAATTTCACCCAGGTGGATGACTTCATGGTGGCCGTGGGGCGCGGCGACGTGACGACGAGCCAACTCGCATCCGCGCTGCATCAACTGACCCGGCCACCTGAGCCTGTGCTGGACGAGAAGACCATCGCCACTCATGCGCCGAAGGGCGAGGGCGGTGAGATTCACATCGGCGGCGTGGGCAATCTGCTCACCAACCTGTCGCGCTGCTGTAAGCCGGCGCCGGGTGATCCCATCGTGGGATTCATCACCCGCGGTCGCGGCGTGGCCATTCATCGCAGCGACTGCTCGAATGTACTCAACCTGCCGTCCGATCTGCGCCGTCGCCTCATCGAAGTGGAATGGGCCTCGCAGGAGCAGAATACCTATCCGGTGGACATCGAGATCGAGGCGATCGATCGCCAGGGGCTGTTACGCGATGTGAGTGCCTTGTTGGCCAACGAGAAAATCAATGTCATCTCCGCCACCAGCAGTACGGAACGGCGGACACATACCGCCAAGATGCAGCTGACCCTGGAGATTGCCAATACCGATCAGCTGAGCCGGGTGCTGAGCCGGATCACGCAGTTGCCGAACGTGATTGAGGCAAGGCGGCACGTTTAAGATCGTTCATCCCAAGGGAACGAGACTACAAACCCGGGGCTCCGCTTCGCGCCATCCGTTGGTCGTGCGTCTTACAGGACGTGCGAACTCCGGGTACGTGGCCTGTCAGGTCACAGCCCGCGCAATGCCTGCTTCAGGTAGAATCCCCGGCCATGAATTTCGATCCACCCCTTTTGGAAGCCATCCTCCTTCGCCGCTACAAACGCTTTCTTGCTGATGTCCGTCTGCCTGACGGCAGTGAAATCACCGTGCACACGCCGAACACCGGCTCCATGCTGGGCTGTTGCACGCCGGGCAGTCGGGTGTGGTTGCGCGATTCGGGCAGCAGCACGCGCAAGTACCGTCACAGCTGGGAAATGGTGGAGGCGACGCCCGGCGTGCCGGTGGGCATCAATACGGGCATCGTTAACCGGCTGGTCACGGAGGCCATCGAAGACGGCACGATTGCCGAGCTGGGTGGGTATGCGCAGATCCGGCAGGAGGTGCGCTATGGGCAGGAGAACAGTCGCATCGACCTGCTGCTGCAGCAGGGGGCGGATGGCCGCGATTGCTACGTGGAAATCAAGAACGTCACTGCGCGGGACGCCGCGGGCTTTGCCATGTTCCCCGATGCGGTGAGCGCCCGCGGCACCAAGCACCTGCGGGAATTGGGCGCCATGGTGGCGGCAGGGCAGCGGGCGGTGATCTTCTTCTGCGTGCAGCGCGGCGACGTCCATACGGTGCGGCCCGCCGACGAAATCGACACAGCTTACGGGCAGGCCTTGCGTGCGGCACTGGCCGGCGGCGTGGAGGCGCTGGCCTATGTGGCGCGGGTCGAACCCCGAGGCATCGCCCTGGAACGGCCGCTGCCCGTGGTGTGTCCATAAAGCCCGCGCTTTCCCGTCCCCGGTTGTGGTTCAATAGGCGCCCATGTTTCGACCTCTCGAACTCTTCGTCGGCCTGCGTTACACCCGCGCCAAGCGCCGCAACCATTTCATCTCGTTCATTTCACTGATCTCCATGGTGGGCATCGCCCTGGGCGTGACCGCGCTCATCACGGTGCTTTCGGTGATGAACGGCTTCGAACAGGAGCTGCGCAGCCGCATCCTGGGCATGACCTCCCACGTCACCATCGGCGGCTATGGCGATCCGGTGGGTGATTGGCGCGCGCTTTCAGCGCAGGCCGCGACGCACCCGGAGGTGCTGGGCGCAGCGCCGTACATCCAGGCCGAAGGCATGCTCACCTACGGCAGCCGGGTGCGCGGGAGCATCGTGCGGGGCGTGCTGCCGGCAGAAGAGCCCAAGGTATCCGAGGTGGGCGAGAGCATGGTGGTGGGCAGGCTGGCGGATCTGCGTGCCGGTGAATTCGGTATCGTGCTGGGTCGCGATCTGGCGCGTCTGTTGAACGTGACCGTGGGTGACAAGGTGACCCTGGTGACGCCCTCGGCCAATGTGAGCCCCGCGGGTATCCTGCCGCGCCTCAAGCGTTTCACCGTGGTGGGCGTGTTCGAAGTCGGCATGTACGAATACGACAGCGCCCTGGCCCTGCTGCACCTCGAAGACGCACAGCGCCTGTTCCGCCTGGGCGACGGTGTGAGCGGTGTACGGCTGAAGCTCGATGATCTGTTCCGCGCGCCCTTCGTGGCCCGCGAGCTGTCGCAGACCCTGCCCGGCTTCTATCAGGTGAGCGACTGGACCTGGCAGCATGCCAACTTCTTCCGTGCCATCCGCACCGAGAAGACCGTGATGTTCGTGATTCTCTTCCTCATTGTGGCGGTGGCGGCGTTCAATATCGTCTCCACGCTGGTGATGGTGGTGACCGACAAGCAGAGCGACATCGCCATCCTGCGTACCCTCGGCGCCAGCCCGCGCAGCATCATGATGGTGTTCATGGTGCAGGGCACGCTCATTGGGATCATCGGCACGCTGCTCGGCTTGGTCGGTGGTGTGAGCCTGGCGCTCAACGTGGAAACCATCGTGCCTGCACTGGAGCGCCTGTTCGGGATCCAGTTCCTGCCCGCCGACGTCTACTACATCAGCGACCTGCCTTCCGAACTGCACTGGGAGGATGTGGCGCGGATCTGCGGCGTGGCCTTCCTGCTCAGCCTGGTGGCGACGCTGTATCCGGCCTGGCGCGCATCGCGCACCCAACCGGCGGAGGCGCTGCGTTATGAGTGAAGTGGTACTGGCCTGTCACGGCCTGAAGAAGAGCTTCCGCGAGGGCGGTCTGGCCGTGGACGTGCTCACCGGCGTGGACCTCGCCGTGCAGCGCGGCGAGCGTGTGGCCATCGTGGGCGCCTCCGGATCGGGCAAGAGCACGCTGCTGCACCTGCTCGGCGGACTGGATCTGCCCAGCGCCGGCAGCGTCGAAGTCGCCGGTCGGGCCATGGCCGATCTCAACGAGGCCGAGCGCGGTCGTGTGCGCAACCGAAGCCTGGGTTTCGTCTACCAGTTTCACCACCTGCTGCCGGAGTTCACGGCGCTGGAAAACGTGGCCATGCCCTTGCTCATCGGCGGTGTGGGAACCGCAGAGGCGCGCGAGCGTGCCGCCGCCATGCTCGGCCGTGTGGGGCTCGGTGAACGCCTCATGCACAAGCCGGGCGAACTTTCGGGCGGTGAACGCCAGCGTGCTGCCGTGGCGCGCGCCCTGGTATCCCGCCCGGCTTGCGTGTTGGCCGACGAACCCACCGGCAACCTGGACCAGCAAACGGCGGAGAAGGTGTACGCCCTGATGCTGGAACTCAACCAGGAACTGGGCACCAGCTTTGTGGTGGTGACTCACGATTGGAGCCTGGCCAGGCGCATGGACCGCATGCTGGCGCTCGAGAACGGCGTGCTGGTGGAAAAAGAGAAGAAGCCCGGCGCGGGCGCGGACGTGTAGCCTCAGATCCCGGCCGTGCCGGTGCCGCCGGTTTCGCGGCTGCTGCGCTCGTCCCTCTTGCGCTGCCAATGGCGCACGATGCGCAGCCGCCACAACCCACGGATGACGAAATAACCGCCGATGGCTGCAACGGTGCCCACAAGGAACGAACCCAACAGGAAGGGCTGCCAGATGGCGCCGATTTCCTGCATGAACCACTCATAGGAAACCTGGAAGGCCAGCTCGCGCGTGGGTGTGCCCAACACCCAGGTGCCCGCCTTATAACAAAAGAAATAGATGGGCGGCATGGTCACGGGATTGGTGAGCCACACCAGTGCCACCGAAATGGGCAGGTTCACACGGACCAGAATGGCCAGTGCCGCCGCCAGTACCATCTGGAACGGCACAGGGACGAACGCCACGAAAATGCCGACTGCAAATGCACCGGATGCCGAGCGGCGATTCAGGTGAAACAGGTTGGGGTCGTGGAGAATGGTACCGAAGACACGCAAATAGCGATGGTTGCGGACGGTATGATGGTCCGGCATAAAGCGCTTGATGTATTTCTTCGGCATGGAAGCGGGTCCCTGAGAGGACCGGAATTATCCACTATTTTGGCGGGCACCAAAATATGGCATCACGGACGATCGCCTTTTTGCTCGGGGTCATCACACTTCAACAGGTCGCGGCGCTGCCTGCGCCCGTATGGCTCGGCGTTGTCGCTTTGGCACCGCTGCTCTGGGCCGGCAGTTTTCTGAGTTCCGTCCTCGGACGTTTTCACCGTCTCTTGCTCTGGTTCACGTTCCTTTCGTTCGGCTTTGGTTGGGCCTGGCTCCATGCGGCTGTGCGTCTGGCCGATGCAGTCCCTGCGGAATGGGAAGGCCTCGACCTTCAGGTGGAGGGGCGGGTGGTGGGCCTGCCCGAACGCGATGAGCGCCGCTTGCGTTTCCTGTTCGAACCTTCGCGCCTGACGCTCAACGAACGCGTGTTGCCGTTCTCCGGCCGCCTGCGTCTGGCCTGGTACGAGGAACCGGCGCCACTTGCGCCGGGTGAACACTGGCATTTGACGGTGAAGCTGAAGCGCCCCCACGGCATGGCCAACCCGGGTACGTTCGACTACGAGGCCTGGCTGTTTCAGCAGGGAATTCGTGCCACCGGTTATGTGCGGGCCGCGGGACGTAATTACCGCCTCGCGGTGCCGCGCTGGTGGGAGGCGCCGGCGGACCGTGCCCGCACGCATTTCAAGCGGCAGATAACGAGCCTGCTCGGGGATGCGCCGTTCGGTGGCGTGTTGCTCGCCGTCTCCATCGGTGACCGTAGCGGCATCGCCGGGACGCAGTGGGACGTGTTTACCGCAACCGGCACCAATCACCTCATGGCCATCTCGGGTTTGCACATCGGCCTGGTGGCCATGGTGGCCGGCATGCTGGGCCGTGCACTCTGGCGCGGCCGACTCGCGCTGTACCTGCCGGCCCAGAAGTTTGCCGCCTGTTCTGCGCTGCTGGCCGCGGCATCTTATGCGTTGCTCGCAGGCTTCTCCGTGCCTACCCAGCGCGCGCTGGTGATGATCGCCGTGGTGGCGCTCGCCGTGTTGTGGGGCCGACCGGTCCGTCCGGCGGGCGGGCTGGCCGTGGCGCTGCTTGGGGTGCTGTTGCTTGACCCGCTCGCGGTGCTGAGTCCCGGTTTCTGGCTGTCCTTTGGGGCTGTGGCGGCCATTTTTTACGCCATGGCGGGGCGCCTGGGACCCGCTGGCGTTTGGTGGCGCTGGGGCCATGTCCAGGTGGTGGTCGCACTCGCCCTTACGCCCCCGCTGGTGCTGATGTTCGGCAGTGCGTCATTGGCCTCGCCCTTGGCCAATCTGATCGCCGTCCCCTGGGTGAGTTTCCTGGTGGTGCCGTTCACGCTGGCAGGGACCCTGCTGTCGGGCATCCTCCCGGATCTTGCACGGTTGCTGCTTCAGGGCGCCGATGCGCTCATGGGTTGGTTGTGGCCGTTCCTCGAATGGTCAGCGGCAGCGGTGCCGCCGCTGTACTTCGCCCGCCCGCCGCTTTGGAGCATGCTGGCGGCCGGTGTGGGGCTGGCGTGGCTGTTGGCACCGCGCGGTTGGCCGGCGCGTGGCTTGGGCATCGCCTGGTTGTTACCCATGGTGCTCTGGACACCGGCCCGGCCTGCGCCGGGTGAGGTCTGGTTGACCCTGCTCGACGTGGGCCAGGGTCTCGCGACCGTGGTGGAAACCGCGCACCACACGCTCGTCTATGACGCCGGCCCGCGCTTCGGACCCGAATTCGATACGGGCGCAGCGGTGGTCGACCCTTTTCTGCGAGCGCGCGGAACCGAACGCATCGACGTGCTGGTGGTCAGCCACGGCGACAACGACCACATCGGCGGCGCCCGTTCACTCACCGACACCTGGACCGTGGGGCAATTTCTCACGGGCGTGCCGGAGAAGGTGGATTGGGTGGCGAACGAGCCTTGTGCACGTGGCCAGGCCTGGCTCTGGGATGGGGTGCGCTTCGAGGTGCTGCACCCGCCCGTGGCGTTGGGGGGCAACGACGGCTCGTGCGTACTGCGGGTCAGCGGGACGGGCGGGAATCTGTTGCTCACCGGCGATATCGAGGTGCGTACCGAGGCTGAGCTGTTGGCGGATGCACCGCAGCTGCGCGCGCGCATCCTGGTGGTTCCGCATCATGGCAGCAAGACCTCGTCGACCGAGGCCTTCATCGACGCGGTTGGGCCTGAGATCGCGCTGTTTCCCGTGGGCTACCGCAACCGGTTCCGCCTGCCGTACCCGGCCGTGGTGGAGCGCTACCAGGCGCGGGGCATCACCCTGATGGACAGCGCCCGGGACGGTGCCGTCACCGTGCGCCTGAGTGCCGATGGGCGGGTGGCGAGCGAGACATGGCGCGAGCAGGGACGGCGCTACTTCCACTGGCGGCCGTGAACGCGCCCCGGAGCCCTGGTTTGAGGGCAACAGCGTACCTGGATCGCCGGTTTGGAAGGCTTGTCTAGGCGCGGCCGGGCACGGTTTGGTAAAGTGTGCGGCGCTTTTTTGAGGAGAGACGCGTGTTCGAGATGATCATCGCGGGCGGCTGGGTAATGGTGCCGCTCATTGTCTGCTCTGTTGCCGCCATGGCCATCGTGGTGGAACGTTTCGTGAGCCTGCGCCAGGAGCGCATCGCACCGGCCAACCTGGTCAGCCAGATCCTCCAGGTTCATCAGGCCGGACAACTGGATGCGCGCCGGATCGCGGTCATCCGCAGTGCGTCGCCCCTCGGTCGCGTTCTCGCGGCAGGGCTGCTGAATCAACGCCACAGCCGTGAAGTCATGAAGGAAGCGATCGAGGACGTGGGCCGTCAAGTGGTCGCGGAACTGGAGCGTTTCCTCAATGCCCTGGGCACCATCGCCGCCATTTCCCCGCTGTTGGGACTGTTCGGCACCGTGTTGGGCATGATCAAGGTCTTCACCGCCATCACGGCTGCCGGGGTCGGTAACCCGGGCGTGCTGGCGGGTGGCATCAGCGAGGCGCTCATCACCACCGCGGCAGGTCTCGCCATCGCCATTCCCTCCCTGTTCTTCTATCGCTACCTGCGTGCCCGTGTCGACACCCTGGTGCTGAAGATGGAAGAGGAGGCCCTCAAGCTCATCGAAGTGCTGCACGGCGAGCGGGAGCGGGACAACGCGGAGGCCGCCTGATGCGTCTGCAGCGTCGTCGTGTCGACGAGCCCGAAATCAATCTCACGTCGCTCATCGACGTGGTGTTTCTGCTGCTCATCTTTTTCATGGTTGCGTCCACCTTCGAACGCGAGACGCAGTTGAGCGTGGAACTGCCCGAGGCGAGCGGTGCTGCGATGGAGGCCGAGGGCAGTGTGGTCGAGATCACCATCGATGCGGAAGGGCGTTATTACGTCAACAAGCGGGAGGTGGTGAACACCCAGCTGGAAACGCTGAAGCGCGCTATGCAGGGCGCCGCGGGTGACAACGCGCAGCCCAAGGTCATTCTCAGCGCGGACCGCAAGACACCCCACGAGGCGGTGGTGCGTGCCATGGATGCCGCCGGTCAGCTCGGTTACGTGCACATCACCATCGCAACCGCCAAGCCTGACGAATAATGTTTCCGGCTGCAGACGGCACTGCCTGGCGGGCCCACCTGCAAACGGGATTTCACCGACTTCACTGAAGAGCCAAATCCATGGGCGCTGCCACTCCTGACCTGAACGGCGTGCGAATTTACCGCCGCTTGATGGGTTACATCCTGCCGTTCTGGCGGGCGTTCGTGCTGGCCGCCATCGGCATGGTCTTCGTTGCCGCTACCGAAACCGCGTTCGCCGCCCTCATCAAGCCCTTCGTGGACGGCAGCTTCGTGGAGCGCGACAAGGAAATCATCCGCCTCGCGCCCATCGGTCTTATCGTCATTTTTCTCGTCCGGGGCGTGGCATCGTATCTCTCCACGTACTGGATGAGCTGGGTGGCCAGACAGGTGATCAAGGCCCTGCGCACGCAGGTGTTCGAGAAGATTCTGCGCCTGCCGGTGGCCTTCTTCGATCGCACGCCTTCCGGTTCACTGCTGTCGCGCCTGGTGTACGACGTGGAGCAGGTGGCGCACGCCAGTTCGCAGGTCATCACGGTGGCCGTGCGCGATACTCTTACCGTCATCGGGCTGTTGGCCTGGATGTTTTACATCGACTGGATGCTGGCCTGCATCCTGCTGGTGGGCAGTCCGCTCATCGCCCACATCACGCGCAAGATCAGCCGTCGCTTCCGCCGTTACAGCACACGTATTCAGGCTTCCATGGCGGACGTGACACACATCGGTGAGGAGACCATCGAAGGTCAGCGGGTGGTGAAGATTTTCTCGGGTCAGACGTACGAAAGCGCCCGCTTCGAGGAAGCCAACGAGCGCAACCGTCGGCTGAACATGCGCATGGTCGCCACCAGCGCGGCCAATGTTCCCACGGTGCAATTAGTGGCCGCCAGTGGTGCGGCGGTGGTCATCTACACCGCCCTGAACATGCTCGACACCCTGACCGTGGGTACGTTCATGTCCTTCGTTGCGGCGATGATGATGCTGCTTGCGCCTATCAAGCGCCTCACCTCCATGAATGCTGCACTGCAGCGGGGCATCGCGGCGGCCGGCACCATTTTCGCGTTCATGGACGAACCGGAAGAGAACGATACGGGAACCCTGGAACTGACACGTGCCCACGGCGCCATCGAGTACCGTGACGTGCACTTCCGCTACACACCTTCCGGCCCCGAGGTGTTGAAAGGCATCAGTTTCTCACTGGAACCGGGCAAATCCATCGCGTTCGTAGGACGCTCGGGCAGCGGAAAATCCACCCTGGTAAATCTGTTGCCCCGTTTCTATGAGCTCGAATCGGGCGCCATCCTGCTCGACGGCACCGATGTGCGCGACATCAAGCTGGTGAGTCTGCGTGATCAGATCGCCCTGGTGAGCCAGCACATCACCCTGTTCAACGACACCATCGCCAACAACATCGCTTACGGGCGTCTGAAGGAAGCCAGCCGCGAGGACATCGTCGCGGCTGCAGAGGCGGCCCATGCCATGGAGTTCATTTCGCAACTGCCGGACGGCTTGGACACGATGGTTGGCGAAAACGGCGTGCTGCTTTCCGGTGGTCAGCGCCAGCGGCTGGCCATTGCCCGTGCCCTGCTCAAAAACGCTCCCGTATTGATCCTCGACGAGGCGACTTCTGCATTGGATACGGAGTCGGAGCGCCACATCCAGGCAGGCCTGGAAAAACTCATGGCCAATCGCTCCACGCTCATCATCGCGCATCGCCTGTCCACTATCGAGCGCGCCGATTGCATCGTGGTCATGGAACAGGGACGTATCCTTGAGACCGGCCGCCATGACGAACTGCTGGCACGCGACGGGGCCTATGCCAACCTTTACCGCCTGCAGTTTGCCGACGCACCCGCGGCCGCCGCCCTTTGATGAAACGGCTGGATCATTACTGGTACGACGACAACACGCTGTCGCGACTGCTGCTTCCCGTTTCCTGGGTTTTCCGGGCCCTGGCCGTGCTAAGGCGCGCGGCCTATCGGCGCGGCTGGTTGCGGGCCGGCCATCTGGGCGTCCCGGTGGTGGTGATAGGCAACATCACCGTGGGCGGCAGCGGCAAGACGCCCATCGTGGTCTGGTTGGTGAATTACCTGCGCCGACACGGCAAGCGGGTAGGCGTGATCAGTCGCGGTTACCGCGGCGCAGCGCGCGAATGGCCGCAACCGGTGGACGCGCAGAGTGACCCGGCGCAAGTAGGTGATGAACCGGTGCTCATTGCACGGCGCACGGGAGCGCCCATGGCGGTGGGGCCGGACCGGGTGGCGGCGGGGGAATTGCTCCTGCATCACCACGATCTCGACGTGATCGTTTCCGATGATGGCCTGCAGCATTACCGCCTGGCACGCAATGTGGAAGTGGCCGTCGTGGATGGGCGTCGAGGATTGGGCAACCAACGCTGCCTGCCGGCGGGTCCCTTGCGTGAGCGTCCGCAACGACTTGAAACCGTGGACCTGGTGCTCACCAACGGGGGAGACGGTCCGGACAATGTACACCTGGTCGGCGACACGCTGGTTAATCTGGCTGACGGCAGGAGAATTCCCCTGGCGGCGATGAGGGGGCAACGTGTGCATGCTGTGGCAGCCATCGGCGATCCGACGCGGTTTTTCTTCAGTCTCGCTTCGGCCGGCCTGCACCCCGTGGAACATGCTTTCCCTGATCATTATGCTTTTGGCATCGATGACCTTGGTTTCGGTGATGAACTGCCGGTGATCATGACGGAAAAAGATGCGGTAAAGTGCGGCCGTTTCGCGCGGGAAAACCACTGGTATCTGCCGGTGGAAGCGCAAGTGCCCGAGACGGCCGGTCGACGGATTCTGGAACTCATCGAGAGGTAAGCATGGACAAGAAACTGCTGGAAATTCTGGTTTGTCCCATTTGCAAAGGGCCGCTCGTCTACCGTCCCGACAAGCAGGAACTCATCTGCAAGGCCGATCGCCTGGCTTATCCGGTGCGTGACGACATTCCCGTGATGCTGGAGGACGAAGCGCGGGAGCTGAGCGCGGAAGAGGAAGTGAAGTGAATTTTCGCGTCGTGATTCCTGCGCGCCACGCGTCCACGCGCCTGCCCGGCAAACCGCTGCTCGAAATCGGCGGCAAGCCCATGTTGCAGCACGTGTACGAACGGGCCGTGGAAAGCGGCGCGAAAGAAGTGGTGATCGCCACCGATGACGAACGCATCTGCGCCGCCGCCGAAGGTTTTGGCGCCCAGGTCTGCATGACCGCGGCGCACCATCGCTCGGGGAGCGAACGTCTTGCTGAGGTGGTGACGCAGCGTGGTTATGGCGAAGACGAACTCATCGTCAACTTGCAGGGGGACGAACCGCTAATGCTGCCCGTGCTGCTGCGCCAGGTTGCCGCTGGGTTGCTCGAACACCCCACCGCGCCCATGGCCACGTTGTGCACGCCCATCGCGTCCGGGGAGGAACTGTTCGATCCCAACGTGGTGAAGGTCGTGTTCGACGGCAACGGGTTTGCACTGTATTTCAGCCGAGCACCCATTCCCTGGGACCGCGATGCCCTGGCGAAACAGCCGGGAGAACTGCCCCCTGGCGTACGCCATTACCGGCACCTCGGCATCTATGCCTACCGTGCAGGCTTTCTTTCCCGATATGTGGGCACACCAGCGTGCGAGCTGGAGACGCGCGAGTCTCTGGAACAACTGCGCGTTTTGTGGATGGGAGAGAAGATCCACGTCTCGCAAGCCTCCGCATTGCCGGGACCGGGCGTGGATACGCCCGAGGACCTCGACAAGGTCCGGGCCCTGCTAAACCAGCCCGAACGGGCGGACACTTTTTAGTCAATCGGCGCCGGGGATAAGCCGAAGCGCTGTCAGTGACAGCGGCCTTCCAGCAACTCCAGAGAAAGGAATTCCTCGTGCAGGGCGTCACCGCTGCGCTCCCATACGGGGACCACATAGGTCGCCGGCACCTGCCGGCGCGGATCGCCATATTGATCGGTCTGAAGGCTGATGCCGTCCGATTGATCCACCAGCACCAGAGCCGGGCCGTCCTCCAACACCTCGACGACACAGCAGAGGCTGCCGTGGTAGGACACGGACAGGCCTATCATGCCTCGCAGCTGTTCGATGCTCATGTGTGTGCGTTCCTCCGCCAACGATAACTCTAGCTGTCGGGCGCGCGTTCGGGAACGAAAATTTCCAGGGGCGGTGTTCGATAGCGGAAACACTGTATGTTGTTTCTCAACAGCATCCCGGATCACCTGCTTTTCATGGGCGAAAGCCATGGCCTGTCCGTCGGTGTGTGCCCTTTGCACGCGCTCAGCTGGCACCAGGTGCCCGCGCGTTCGAACAGAGAGGCTCCTCGCAGCCAAAGGGATTTGGGCTGGAGTCGCCAAAGGCCGGCTGCCCGCGTATCATCGTCCCGCCGACCCCGACCGGTGCATCGACTAACATATACACAGGAGGAAGGATCTCATGCCGAACAACACGGTTCTCCTGGTCGAGGACAACCCGGATGACGAACAACTCATCCTGCGAGCCCTCAAGCAGACGGGCATCACGGACACCATCGAAGTGGCTCGCAACGGTCGAGAAGCCGTCGATTACCTGCTCGGAACGGCTGCTCCGCCAAGGCTCGTGCTACTCGATCTGAAACTGCCGAAGATGGGCGGTCTGGAAGTCCTTCAGGCGCTCCGGCTCGACAACAAGACCCGCATGATCCCGGTCGTGGTGTTCACGTCGTCCATCGAAAAGACCGACGTCATGACGAGCTATGACCTCGGCGCCAACAGCTATATCCGCAAGCCCGTCGATTACCGTCAGCTCACGGACGTGGTAAAGCTCATTGTGAATTATTGGCTGCAGACCAACGTGGGACCGCCGCAGGAGAGATAAGGCAACAATGCTCTCGTGCATGCCCGCTGTGAATGCAACCCGCAGGTTGTTCTGAAAGGGCAGGCATTCAAGGCATCGGGCAACCTATCGGCCTGGCAACTGCCCAACGTAGACAGTCGGATTGCCGACAGACACACGCAGATATCTCACTCACTGATTCCACTCCGGTTCACTGAACAATGGCGAAACGAAACATCCACGTTCTCTTCGTTTGCATGGGCAACATTTGTCGCTCCCCCACCGCGCAGGGCGCGTTCGAGCGTCTGGTGGCGGAGGCCGGACTTGATGAAGTGATCGCGATTGATTCAGCAGGCACCCATGCCTATCACGTGGGCGAGCCGCCCGACCGGCGGGCTCAGGCGACGGCGCTCGAACGTGGGGTGGATTTGAGCGGGCAACGGGCGCGCCAGGTGGAGCATCTGGATTTTGAGCGCTTCGACTATGTGCTGGCCATGGATCGCCAGAACCTTTTGGCACTGGAACGCCTGTGTCCCGTCGATCACCGCCACAAGGTGCGGCTGTTTCTCGAATTTGCCAGCGAGCTGCCTGAGCAGGAGGTACCCGATCCGTACTACGGCGGGCAGAGCGGTTTCGATCGGGTGTTTGACATGGTGGAAGCGGCAGGACGAGGACTGCTCGAGGAGATTCGTCGCCTTCACCTGTGAATCAGAGGAAATAGAGCTGCAAAGAAAAGGGGGGAGCCGAAGCTCCCCCTTTTTTCTTTAAACCCTACGATGGCTTAACGTATCTTGTCTTGAGCCGTACCTTCGGTCGGGGCGGCAGGCCGCTCAGCTTCTTGAGCTTGCTCCTGTGATCCCGCGGCCGGTTCGGGGCTCGGCGCTTGCGGTGCCGCAGGGGATTCGGCAGTCGCTGCTTCGTTCGCCTCGACGGGTTCGGAAGTCGCTGCTTCCGGTGCTGCAGCGGGCTCGGAAGGCGCTGTGTCCGGCGCTGCCACGGGCTCTGCAGCACGCTCTTCCGGTGCCTGCGCGGGTTCCGCGGCAGTGTCTTCGGCCGCAACAGGCTGGCCAGCGCGATCTGCCGGGATTTCCTCCGGTGCGGTGGTTTGTTCGTTGCTTACCTTGGCGGTGTCTTCCTGCACCTCACGTGCTTGATGCTCAAACGTTGGTTCCACGTGGGGCGCCTCCGGCGCGACGCGGGTTTCACCAACCGCTGGCTCGGCATCAGTGGAAGCCTCGGATGCCACGGGAATGCCTTCGTCCCGGGCTGTCATCTGCTCAGGCACCGGTGCAGTCTGCGCCGCCGTCGGCGCGGGGACGGATGCGTCCTGTGCCGTTGCCGGTTCGGCAGCGGCGGCGAACACATCGCTCACCGGGGGTTCGCTGGGAACCACCACGCGTGGGGCAGGCTCGATGGTCACCGGGTGCCCCAGCGGCTCTGTCCGCTCCGGCATTTCAGCCCGGGCGAGCTGGCGTTCAAGCAGCGAAATCCCGGGTGTTCCGGTTTCTTCGCCCGCCGTTGCCGCACCGGGCACCGGGTACTGGTCACGCGCACGACGACGACGACGACCACCACGACGGCCGCGCCGGCTGCCGCTGCTGCGTTCGCCTTCGGTTGTGTCCTGGGGACGTGGCGCCTCGAGTTCGGTCGTTTCCGTTGCGGTCACGCTGCGTTCGGCGTCCGCCGCCACGGCCGGCAAGGATGTCTCCGGGCGCTCCTGACGGGGCTGCCGCGCCTCACGTTCCGGGCGCTCCTCGCGTTCCGAACGTTCCTGGCGCTGCGGACGTTCCTGGCGTTGCGGGCGTTCCTGGCGCGCAGCACGTTCTTCCCGCTCCGGGCGCTCCGCGCGGGCGGTGCGCTCCTGACGTTCCGGACGTTCGCGACGTTCACTGCGCTGCTGACGCTCGGCCTTTTCTTCGCTGCGGCCGCCTCGGGCGTTATCACCGCCGCGGCGACGTCCGTTCCCTTCGCTGCGGCGCGATGCGTTTGCCTCGCGCGCCGGTGCGGGCCGGCGTGCCTCCCGTCGTGAGGGGGTGGGCTGGGCAGGCGCTTCTGTTTCGGATTTACCGAACAAGCCGCTGAACAAGCGACGCAGAAAACCGCCCGCGGGCTTGGACTCTTCGGCGGGTTGGCGTGCCGGCGCAGGGGCGGGTGGTGTCACCGACCTTACGGCAGGTTGTTCTGCCGCTACAGCGACCTTGCGCGCTTCTGCGGGGCTTTCGAGAGCCTCTTCCGGCTGGTTGATGAGCTGATAACTGGTCTTCTCGCCGGCGTCTTCGAGTTCGTCGATGCGTACGCGCTGAACTTCGAATTTGGGCGTCTCCAGGTTCGGGCTGGGTACCAGCACCACGCGTACGCCGTGGCGCGCCTCGATTTCCGCCACGGCATTGCGCTTTTCGTTGAGCAGGAACGACGCCACGTCTACCGGGGTGCGCGCAAGCACCTTGCCGGTTTTCTCCTTCATGGCCTCCTCCTCGAGGATGCGCAGAATGGAGAGGGCGAGGGATTCCACGCCGCGGATGGTGCCTTGGCCGTTGCAGCGCGGGCAGACCACCTGGCTGGATTCGCCGAGGGAGGGGCGCAGACGCTGGCGTGACATTTCCAGCAGTCCGAAACGGGAGATGCGGCCGATCTGGACGCGGGCACGGTCCTGCTTGAGCGCTTCCTTGAGGCGGTTTTCCACCTCGCGCTGGTGCTTGGCGGGTGTCATGTCGATGAAATCGATGACCACCAGACCACCCAGGTCGCGCAGGCGCAGTTGGCGGGCGATCTCGTCCGCCGCTTCGAGATTGGTGTTGAGCGCGGTCTCTTCGATGTCCCCGCCCTTGGTTGCACGGGCCGAGTTGATATCGATGGAGATGAGCGCTTCGGTGTGGTCGATGACCAGGGCGCCGCCGGAGGGCAGCTGCACTTCGCGTTGGAACGCGGTTTCGATCTGGCTTTCGATCTGGTAACGGGTGAAGAGGGGAACGCGGTCCTGATACAGCTTCACCTTGTTCAGATTCTGCGGCATCACCTGCTTCATGAATTCGCGAGCCTGCTCGTAGATGCTGGGCTCGTCGATGAGGATTTCCGCGATGTCGTTACGCAGGTAGTCGCGGATGGCGCGGATGACCACGCTGGATTCCTGGTAGATGAGGAACGGAGCCTGCTGGGCCTTGGCGGCTTCCTCGATGGCGCGCCAGACCTGGAGCAGGTAGTCCAGATCCCACTGGAGTTCTTCTGCACTCTTGCCCACACCGGCGGTGCGGACAATCAGGCCCATATCGGCAGGGATGTTCAGCTGGGCCATGGTATCGCGCATTTCGGAGCGGTCTTCGCCCTCGATGCGGCGCGAGACCCCGCCGGCGCGCGGGTTGTTGGGCATCAGCACCAGATAACGACCGGCCAGACTGATGAAGGTGGTCAGGGCGGCGCCCTTGTTACCGCGTTCCTCCTTCTCCACCTGGACGACGACTTCCTGACCCTCGCGGATCACGTCCCGGATGTTGACGCGGCCGCCGGGTTCGGCGTCGCGCGAGAAGTAACTGCGGGAGATTTCCTTCAGTGGCAGAAAGCCGTGGCGTTGGGCACCGTAATCGACGAAGGCGGCTTCAAGACTGGGCTCGACGCGGGTGATGCGGCCCTTGTAGATGTTGGATTTCTTCTGGGCCCGGGAGGTGCTTTCGATATCCAGGTCGTACAGCTTTTGCCCGTCCACGAGCGCAACCCGCAACTCTTCCGGCTGAGTTGCGTTAAACAGCATTCTTTTCATGTTTTTCCGTCTCTATGGCGCTCGACCACAGTCCGATGAACGGACGCGGGTTCGCCAGATGCTTGTGTGAGGGACCCAAATCGAGACGGCCGAGGAAGGAAATCCGGTCGGCACCGCCGTGGCCACACTCAGTCAGCCCTGTCCAGCAGGAACATTATCGACTGCGGGAGCGCGCTTGTTGTATGGCACCCAAACCGCAGAGCGATACGGATGCCGTAAACCTTACCGTTGAATCTCGCCGGCCCTTTCACGGGGGCGTGGTTCCCCTCGACCGCAGTCAATGTTCTGCAAGTCACGGAGCGCCAGAGGAAAAGTCTATCAGCCTCGTTACCGCGCATCAACGCAAAGGTGACTCCTGATATCATACGCCCATGAACGAGATACAGCGTCCGCCGGTGGTCCGGGAGGTCAGGATTGGTGAGCACCAGGCCGGCCAGCGCATCGACAACTTCCTCATAACCCAGCTAAAAGGCGTCCCCAAGACCCACATCTACCGCATTCTGCGCAAGGGTGAGGTGCGGGTGAACAAAGGGCGGATCAAACCCGATTACCGGCTCCAGGAAGGAGATGTGGTGCGGGTGCCGCCGGTGCGCACGGGTGAAACGCCGCCCCCGGCACGACCGGGTTCCCGGGTGCTCGAGCGCATCGCCGAAAGTATCATTTTCGAAGACGATGCCCTCCTGATTATCAACAAACCGGCCGGAATCGCGGTACATGGCGGCAGTGGCCTGAGCTACGGGATCATCGAGGCGCTGCGGGCACTCCGTCCCCAGGCCCCGTTCCTGGAGTTGGGACACCGACTGGATCGCGACACCTCCGGTTGCCTGGTGGTGGCCAAGAAGCGCAGTGCGCTGCGTGCCTTTCAGGCCTTGCTGCGTTCCAACGGCATGGAAAAGCACTACCTGGCGCTCGCCAAGGGGCGTTGGGGCGGCGGCACCCGGCGGGTGAGCGCCTCGCTCCGAAAAAACGTGCTCAGCTCGGGCGAGCGCATTGTGCGGGTGGATCCGGAGGGCAAACCGGCCTTGAGTATTTTCGAGCCGCTCACCATCTATGGGGATGCCAGCCTGATGCGTGTCACCCTGATCACCGGGCGGACCCACCAGGTGCGTGTCCATGCCGCCCACGCGGGACATCCTCTGGCGGGCGACGATAAATACGGCGATGCGGAATTCAACCGGCGCATGGGGGCGCTCGGGCTCAAACGCCTGTTCCTGCACGCCAGCGCCATTCAGTTCACCTTGCCCATGGAGCGCCCGCGCGAGATCGCCATCTCCGCGCCGCTGCCGCCGGAATTGACTGCTGTACTGGATAAACTGGAAACATGAGCGAATTCAAGTTGGTTGTGTTCGATTGGGACGGGACGCTGATGGATTCCGAGGCCCGTATCGTCGCCTGCCTGCGGGCGGCGGTGACGGACCTCAACCTGGAACCCCGCACCACCGAACAGTACAAGAACATCATCGGGCTCGGTCTTGCCGAGGCCTTGCAGACCCTGTTCCCGGAACAGCCTGCCTCCATGTACGACGCCCTGGTCGAGCGCTATCGTCATCACTTCCTGGATGCGGATGCGACCCCGTCGCGCCTTTTCGAAGGGGCCGAGGAGACCGTGCGCTCCCTGGCCGAACGCGGGTTTTTCCTCGCCGTGGCCACGGGCAAGGGACGGCGCGGTCTCGATCGGGTGCTGGCCGACACCGGCTTGGGACAGTGGTTTCACACCACCCGCTGTGCGGACGAGACCTTTTCCAAGCCCCACCCGCAGATGTTGTTGGAGATCATGGACGTTCTCGGCGCCGAACCGCACGAAACCCTGATGGTGGGCGATACCGAGTACGATATGGAACTTGCGCGCAACGCAGGCGCTCGCGCCATGGCGGTGAGCTATGGCGTGCACCGTCTCGAACGCCTGCTGCCCCACGGCCCGCTTGGACACATCGATGACATTCGTGATCTGGTGCCGTGGATTGACGAACGCTCGGCCGCCTCCGTGCGCCGGGCTGCCAACTGAAAGTAAACATCATGAGTGAACAAGGAACGTCCAACCTGAACGAGCGCGACATCCTGAGCCGCCTGGCATTCGCCGCTGTCAACGAGCAGCGCCGGGCTCGGCGCTGGGGCATCTTCTTCAAATCGCTGGGTTTCCTTTACCTTTTCATCCTGCTGTTCATGTTCATGGGGGATTTTGAAGAGGGCGCACCCAAGGGCAGACACACGGCCCTGGTGGAATTGGAAGGTGTCATCGACGGCGTCAGCGGTGTGAGTGCGGATCAAGTCGTCGGCAGTCTCCGCGCCGCTTTTGACAACGATCAGGTGGCCGGTGTGATCCTGCGCATCAACAGCCCCGGCGGTAGTCCGGTGCAGTCAGGCGAGATCTATGACGAAATCCGGCGCCTGCGCGAGGCCAATCCGGAAACCCCGGTTTACGCGGTGGTCGGCGATATTTGCGCTTCGGGGGGGTACTACGTTGCAGCCGCAACCGACGCCATTTACGTGAACCGTGCCAGCATCATCGGCTCCATCGGTGTGCTCATGAACGGCTTCGGTTTCGTGGGCTCCCTGGACAAGCTGGGCGTGGAGCGACGCCTGTACACCGCCGGGGAAAACAAGGGCTTCCTGGATCCCTTCAGTCCCGAGCAGCCGAATCAGGTGGAACACATTCGCGGGCTGCTGGACAACGTGCACCAGCAATTCA
The DNA here is from genome assembly GCA_041687015.1 of Gammaproteobacteria bacterium. Lineage (GTDB taxonomy): Bacteria > Pseudomonadota > Gammaproteobacteria > Thiohalomonadales > Thiohalomonadaceae > JALOAT01. The sequence goes on along the minus strand of JAWLCT010000004.1, from coordinate 6,883 downwards.
TCGCCGCTGTGAAACAAGGTCGAGGTGATCGGCTGAAGGATGAAGCGGCGATTTTTTCCGGGCTCGTATGGACGGGCGAGGAGGGTACTGAGCTGGGACTGGCCGACGGGCTGGGCAGTGCCGGCTATGTGGCTCGGGAGGTCATCGGGGTCGAGGAGATCGTGAACTATACGGCGCAACCCGATTACCTGGAACGTTTCTTCGAGCGGTTCGGGGCGGCCGCGATGAAAATGCTCGCCGCGCAGACGGCGCCCCGGTTCCAATAGTCACAGGAAGCGGGTGTGCCTCAGGGGACGTGAACGCCTGTGGTGGCGAGCATGTCCACCAGGCGTATGAGGGGAAGACCGATCAGGGCGTTGGGGTCATCGCCCTCCAGTCGCTTGAACAGGCTGATGCCCAACCCTTCGGACTTGAAGCTGCCGGCGCAGTTATAGGGACGTTCGCGGTTGAGATAACGCTCGATTTGCGCCTCGCTCAGTGCGCGGAACACAACGCGGAAGGGCACCACATCCACTTGTGCGGTGCCGTCGCGCCCGTCGAGCAGACACAACCCGGTAAGAAACAGCACGGATTTGCCTGAGGCCGCCCGCAATTGTTGCGTGGCGCGGTCCTGGTCGCCGGGTTTGCCCAGCACTTTCCCATCGAGCACCGCCACCTGGTCCGAACCAATCACCAGTGCACCGGGATGGTTTGCAGCCACGGCACGCGCCTTGGCCTCGGCCAGGCGGCGCACCAGCGCTTCCGGCGCTTCGCCGGGGCGGGCGCCCTCGTCCACGTCTGGCGCCGCCACATCGAATGCCAGCCCCAGCTTGCCCAGCAGCTCGCGACGGTACGGCGAGGTGGACGCCAGGACCAGCGGGGGGGTACTCATTCGATTTCGACCAGGGCCTCGTCCGGGGTCACGCGGTCGCCCTTTTGCACGTGCACCGCGATCACCGTACCGGACGTCGGCGCCTGGACTTCCGATTCCATTTTCATGGCTTCGGTCACCAGCACCGGATCACCGGCTTTCACCGTTGCACCCACCTCGACCAGCACATCGACGATGGTGCCGGGCATGGATGTGGTGACGTGGCCGGGCTTGGTGGCACGGGGGCGTTTGCCATTCGCGGCCGCTGAACCTTCCCCCTGTTTCTCCGTGAACATCTCCTGAAGGATTTCCACGTCGATTTCTTCGGGGATGCCGTCCACCGTCACATAGAACGGACGCTTGTCGCGGGACTTGTGGCCGGCACCGGTGAACTGGATGTGATAGGTCTCACCGTGCAGGGTCACATTGAATTCGGTAGGCACGGCACGCACCTCGGCGCCTTCGCTGGGCAACGGCTCCAGCGGCTCGGGTTTGAGGGTACCCGCTGCGCGATGCTCGAAGAATTCACGGGCCACGTCCGGGAACATGGCGAAGCTGAGCACATCTTCCTCACTGTGTGCGAGGGTGCCGATGTCGTGGCGCAGGTTTTCCAGCTCGTCCGGCAGCAAATCGGCCGGACGACGCGTGATCACTTCCTCGGTACCGATGGCCTGCTGGCGCACGAAGGAGTTCACCGGGCCCGGTGCCTTGCCGTAGCGGCCCTGCAGGTAGAACTTCACCTCGTTGGTGATGTTCTTGTAGCGGGCGCCGGTGAGTACATTGAGCACGGCCTGGGTGCCGACGATCTGCGAGGTGGGGGTGACCAGGGGAGGGAAGCCCAGGTCTTCGCGCACACGCGGTACTTCCGCCAGCACGTCGTTCATGCTCTTGAGCGCACCTTGCTCGCGCAACTGGTTCGCCAAGTTGGAGATCATACCGCCCGGAACCTGGTTCACCTGTACACGGGTGTCCACGCCGGTGTAGTCGCTCTCGAATTGGTGATACTTCTTGCGGACCTCGTGGAAGTAAAAGCCAATCTCCTGCAGCAGCTCGAGATCCAGACCGGTGTCGTACTCGGTGCCGCGCAAAGCCGCCACCATGCTCTCGCTGGGCGGATGGGACGTGCCGCCCGCCATGGACGAAATGGCCGTGTCGATGTGCAGACAACCATTCTCGATGGCTTTGAGGTGACACATGGCGGCAAGGCCGGCGGTATCGTGGGTGTGCAGGTGCAAGGGCACTTTCACCGATGCGCGCAGTGCCTTCACCAGATCCGCCGTCGCCATGGGGGTGAGCAGACCCGCCATGTCCTTGACGCAGATGCTGTCACAGCCGAGCGATTCCAGCTCCCGTGCCATGGCCACGAACTGCTCTACCCCGTGCACCGGGCTGGTGGTGTAGGAAATGGCACCCTGGGCGTGCTTGCCCGCAGCCTTCACACTCTCGATGGCGACGCGCAGGTTGCGGGTGTCGTTGAGGGCATCGAAGATGCGGAACACGTCGATGCCGTTCTCGGCGGCTTTGCGCACGAAGGCGCGCACCACGTCATCGGAATAGTGGCGATAGCCGAGCAGATTCTGGCCGCGCAGCAGCATCTGCAGGCGGGTGTTCGGCAGTGCCTTGCGCAGGGCGCGCAGGCGGTCCCAGGGATCTTCCCGCAGGAAACGCAGGCAGGCGTCGAAAGTGGCGCCGCCCCAGACTTCGAGCGACCAGAAGCCCACGCGATCGAGGCGTTCGCAAATAGGCAACATGTCCTCGGTACGCATACGCGTGGCGATCAGGGACTGGTGTGCATCGCGCAGCACCGTTTCGGTGATCTGGACTTTGGGCATGTCGATTACCTTGGCCGGAAAACAGTGAGATGTCAGAAGCCCATGGAAGCGGCGAGTGCCGCGGCCATGGCAGCAGCGAGTTCACGGGGCGGGCGCCTGACGGAGTAGGCGGTCAGCTCCGGATGAGCCTCCACAAAACTCGTGTTGAACTTTCCTTTGCGGAATTCCGCCGAGCGCAGGATCTCGCGGTGATAGGGCATGGTCGTCTTCACGCCGTACACGCCGATATCGCGCAGTGCCCGTTCGGCGCGGGTCAGCAGCGATTCCCAATCCAGGGCCCACACAGTGAGCTTGGCGCACATGGAATCGTAGTAAGGCGGGATTTCGTAGCCGGTATAAATGGCGCCATCGATGCGTACGCCCGGACCGCCCGGGGCGAAGTAACGGGTGATCTTGCCGAAGCTGGGCAGGAAACCGTTCTTCGGATCTTCCGCATTGATGCGGAATTCCATGGCAAAGCCGCGCGGTTGGATGTCGTCCTGCGAATAGCGCAGGGGCTGATCGGCAGCGATGCGGATCTGCTCCTGGACGATGTCCACGCCGGTGATCTCTTCGGTCACCGGGTGTTCCACCTGCAGGCGCGTATTCATTTCCATGAAGTAGAAGTTGTCGTCATCGTCGAGCAGGAACTCCACAGTACCCGCATTGCGATAACCGACGGTGCGCGCGGCCATGACCCCCAGGTTGCCCACGTACTCGCGCTGCTCCGGTGTGAGCTGCGGCGACGGCGCGATTTCGATGAGTTTCTGGTGGCGGCGCTGAATGGAACAGTCGCGCTCGTAGAGGTGGATCACATTGCCGTGGTGATCGGCCAGGATCTGCACCTCGATGTGACGCGGGTTGTCGATGCACTTCTCCAGGAACACCTCGGCGCTGCCGAAGGCCTTGGTGGCCTCGGAGATGACGCGCTCGTAGTTCTTGGACAATTCATCGGCACTGGCGCAGCGGCGAATACCACGGCCGCCGCCGCCGGAGGTCGCCTTGAGCATGACCGGGTAGCCCAGGCGTTCGGCCACGGCCAACGCCTCCTCCAGGCCCGAGACGTTGCCGTCGCTGCCCGGCGTCACGGGCACGCCCGCGGCGATCATGGCCTGACGGGCTGCGGTCTTGTCGCCCATGCGACGAATCACGTCGGGCGTGGGGCCGATGAAACGGATGCCGCGCCGCGCGCAGATCTCCGCCAGCTCGGCGTTTTCGGACAGGAAGCCGTAGCCCGGGTGCAGTGCATCGCAACCGGTGGCGACCGCCAGGTTCACCAGGCGGTGGGCATTCAGGTAGCCTGCGACTGTATCCGGTCCGAGGCTGTAGGCCTCGTCCGCCTTCTTGACGTGCAGGGCATGGCGATCTGCTTCCGCGTAAACCGCTACGGAACGGATGCCCATTTCAGCGCAAGCACGCACGATGCGGACAGCAATTTCGCCGCGATTAGCGATGAGGATTTTCTTGATCACGCAAGGAATTCCTGAGCGCTGTGATGAGGAAACCAATAAAAAAAGCGAAGGGTGCTACACCCATCGCCGACCGCCACGACTATCCCCGGAAATCCCCTACAGTGTCAACCCGGTTGACGCGTTTTCGTGGTTTGGGCAGCGGGGTATTTTGACAGAAATAAGGCGCATGCGTATCATGCGCCGGTTATGTTAGACGGCCGCTTGCCCGACAAAATTGACCCGGTACGCCTGGCTGAAGGGCGCCGCGTGCTCCAGGGCGAGTTGCCCGTGGCCGCCATGCCCCGCCTGACGGCGCTGCTCACCGACGACAGCGGCACGGCCCGGGTGGACATCACCTGCGGGGTGGACCAGGAAGGTGTGCGGTTTCTGCGCGGCACGGTAACGGCCGACGTAACCATGGAGTGCCAGCGCTGCCTGGAAAACTTCCGGCTGCCGCTGCACGCGGAGTTCGCGCTCGGGATCGTGTCCCACGAATCCCTGGCTGAACGTCTCCCGGAGCACTACGAACCGCTGGTGGTGGGGGAAAACCCCATTTTCCTCCGCGACATCGTAGAGGACGAATTGATATTATCGCTGCCCATCGTGCCGAAGCACCCGGAAGGGCAGTGCCCCGCCGGCAAGGGCGGAGACGAAGTACAGAAGAGCGAGGAGCGGCGGGAAAACCCGTTTGCGGCCCTCAAGAGTTTGAAAACGAAGAAAGCACCTGACGAGGAATAGCAATGGCCGTACAGCAGAACCGCAAGACGCCGTCCAAGCGTGGCATGCGTCGCTCCCACGACGCCCTCACGGCGCACGCGCTCTCCACCGAATCCACCACGGGCGAGACCCATCTCCGCCATCACGTGAGCCCGGACGGTTTCTACCGTGGCCGCAAGGTCCTGAACACCAAAGGCGAGTAGTCCCAGACCGTTGCTCCCGGAGGACCGTCTTGACGGTCGCCATGCGGGGCGCTGACAGCGGGCCGGACCGAGCAGGTGCCGGCCCGTTGCTTGTTGGCCCGCCGGCACCGCGACTACAACCGCCAGAGCTCGGTAGACATTCATGACATCCCTGACTCCCATCGCGCTCGATGCCATGGGGGGCGATCACGGCCCCCGCGTGACCATCCCAGCAGCCAAACGCGCCCTCGCCGAACATCCGCACATCAAGCTCATCCTGGTGGGTGACCAGGCCTTGCTTATGGCCGAGCTGGTCAAGCATGGTTTGGAACCTGGTGAGCGCCTGTCCATACAGCATGCCTCGCAGGTGGTCGGTATGGACGAGGCACCATCGCAGGCCTTGCGCGGCAAGAAGGACTCGTCCATGCGCGTGGCCATCAACCTGGTCAAGGAGGGCGCGGCCAAGGCATGCGTGAGCGCCGGCAACACGGGCGCACTCATGGCCATGGCCAGATTCGTGCTCAAGACCCTGCCGGGCATCGACAGGCCCGCCATCATCCATGCCATTCCTACCATCCGCGGACACTCCTACGTGCTGGACCTGGGCGCGAACGTGGACTCCAGCGCGGACAACCTGTACGAATTCGCGGTAATGGGCGCGGTGTTGTGCAGTGCCGTCGACAACATAGAGCGCCCCACGGTCGGTCTCCTCAACATCGGCGAGGAGGAGATCAAGGGCAACGAGCAGGTGAAGGAAGCCGCCCGTCTGCTGGCGAGCGGCAAGCTCAATTACGTGGGGTTCGTGGAAGGTGACGACATCAACAAGGGCACCGTTGACGTGGTGGTCTGTGATGGCTTCGTCGGCAATGTGGCGCTCAAGACTATTGAAGGCGTCGCAAAGATGATAAGCCACTACATGAAGGCGGAGTTCAAGAGGAATCTGCTGACGCGCCTTGCGGGTCTTGTCGCCCTGCCCGTACTCAAGGCCTTCCGGTCGCGCATCGACCCGCGCGCCTACAACGGTGCGAGCCTGGTCGGGCTGCGTGGCATCGTCATCAAGAGCCACGGTGGTGCCGACGCCTTCGCCTTCAGCCAGGCCATCAAGGAAGCCGTAATCGAAACCAGGAAGAACGTCCCGGAGCGCATCAGCGAACAACTGGGGGCGCTACTGCAAGAGAGGCACGCGGTTTGAAATATTCGCGCATCATCGGCACCGGCGGTTATCTGCCCGAGAAGGTACTGACCAATCAGGATCTCGAGCACATAGTGGACACCACGGATCAGTGGATCCGTGAGCGCACCGGCATCGAGGAGCGGCACATCGCCGCCGATGGCGAGACCACCTGTGACCTGGCTGAGCAGGCCGCCAGGAAAGCCATGGATGCGGCGGGTGTCGGCCCGTCGGAGATCGATCTGATCATCGTCGCCACCACCACCCCCGACCGCGTCTTCCCCAGCACCGCCTGTCTGCTCCAGGACCGTCTGGACATCCACGGCGGCGCGGCCTTCGACATTCAGGCCGTATGCACCGGCTTCGTCTACGCGCTCGGCGTGGCCGACAAGTTCATCCGCACCGGTGCGGCACGCCGCGCGCTGGTGGTGGGCGCCGAGACCCTCTCGCGTATCGTTGACTGGACCGACCGCGGTACCTGCGTGCTGTTCGGCGACGGCGCGGGCGCGGTGGTCATCGAAGCGAGCGACGAGCCCGGCATCCTGTCCACCCATTTGCACGCGGACGGGCAATACAATGAACTGCTCAACGTTCCTGGCGGCACGTCCCAGGACGGGCGTCGGTTCATCGAAATGCGCGGCAACGAAGTGTTCAAGGTGGCGGTAAACACCCTCGGCCGCATCGTGGACGAGACCCTGGAA
>JAWLCT010000003.1:0-125762 GCA_041687015.1 Gammaproteobacteria bacterium | reverse complement strand
TCCTTCACACGGATGGGGTCACAGGTTCAATCCCTGTCGCGCCCACCATCTTAAAGGGTTACCGGTTCGGTAACCCTTTTTTCGTTGTAGGTCCCTCCAAGCGCCAGACCGGTACTGCGTACCGTGCGCCTGCATTGCCCTCGCGCCCAACCACATGCATTTGTCACCCTTTCGGGTGAGGCGCGCCTTGTTTGGCGTTTCTAGACTCCTCAGCACACGACAACCAAGACCGGTTACGCGACAGGGAACGTCATATGAAACGCTATCTCGCCTTCGGGCTCCCCATGCTGTTCAGTTTGCCCTTGTCTGCCGGGCCGCAGAACGCCTCCGACGCCTTCCAGGTGAGCCTGGAGGCGGATGTGGACGCCATCTGCAGCCTGATTCCGGAGGGTATCGCCCCGACGGTGCGCGGCACGCTGGCAAGCGGCAGCACCTATGAGGTCAGTCAAAACTTCCAGTACGGCTGTAACGCGCCTTACGAGCTCAACGTGCTGGCCGCCTTCGGCAAGCTGAAGAACATTTCGGCGGCGGCCAACGGGCAGGACATTGGCATCGAGTACACCCTGCGTTTCGACGGGCAGCCGGTGACGCTGGACTATATGAAGCGCGCCACCCTGACCAGTGTATCCAGCTATCAATCGCTGATGCCCCTGCAGTCCCACATCGGTTCCGTGTCGGTGTCGACACCGGGCGCCGAAGACATTGTCGCCGGCAGGTATGAAGAGCAGTTCATCATCACCCTGTCGTCACGGCTTTGACACCCACGCCGATCACCTGTTTCCAACCAACGCATCACCACAAGGAGAGTACCCATGAACAAGTTTGGAATCTTTGGCTCCGCCCTGTTGCTCGCCGGTAGCGCCTTTGCCGCCCCGCAAAACGATTCGGAGCAGATCACGGTCAGCGCTTCGGTGGACGTGGACGCCATCTGCGAACTGCAGTACGCGGGGAACTATGGTCCCATCACCGGCACCCTCACCCCGGGCATGACCTACAATGCGGGACCTGTCAGCTTCAATTACGGCTGCAACGCGCCCTACACCCTGAGCCTCTCGGCACTCAACGGGCAACTGCAGCATAGCGCCGACAACAGCATCGGCATCGGTTACGTGCTGCGATTCAACGGCACCGATCTGGGCATCAACCCGTCCAGCCGCGACGTCAATCTGGACACGGTGACCGATTACGCCTCGCTGATCGGCAACACCAAGACCGGCACCGGCGCCCTGGAACTGGCCGTCCCGGGCACCAATGACGTGGTGGCCGGTACCTATGAAGAGACCGTCACGGTCACGCTGGCGTCTAATCTGTAAACAAGACACCGCAAACGCATCGGCCGCCACCTTTCCCGGGTGGCGGCCTTTCGTCGTCTGGTCGCCGCGGATTTCACACACTGGAGAAGGAACGAGAGATGTTCAGACGGATACTTGCCACCCTGACTGTCGGCCTGTTCATCAGTGGCCCGGTAGGCGCCTATCAGTTCACGCCCATCCATGCCCAGCTGACCCCGATGGGCCCCGGCTCCAGCGTCAGCTTTACCGCCACCAACCCCCACGCCACGCCGGTGGCGCTGGAACTGGAGATCGTCCAGCGCAGCCTGGATGCCCACGGGAAGGAACACCGCGCGCCCGAGCCCGACAACTTCCTCATCGTGCCACCCCAACTCATCCTGATGCCCAACCAGAGTCAGACCGTACGGGTGCAATGGCTGGGTGACCCTGACTTGGCCCACGAAGCGGCGTTCCGACTGCTCGCCACGCAAGTGCCGGTGAACCTCGACAAGGACTCGGAAGGCGCCATGATCGAGGTGAACTACAACTACGAGATCAGCCTGTATGTGACGCCGCCGGGCGCCAGACCCGACGTGCAGGTCGAAGCATTGGCCGTGCAGGAAAGCGAAACCGGCAGGCAACTGCAGGTGACGTTGCGCAATCATGGCCGACAGCGTGGCATCCTGGAGCAGCCCGAACTGGAACTGCAGCGTGGCGATGGGGCGAGCCTGCTGCTGGCCGGCGAACAGGTCGCTCCTCTCGCGGGGCAAAATATCTTTCCCGGCGGCACGCGGCTGGTGAACCTGCCCTGGCCTGAGGAACTCAAGACCCCCCCTGTCGCTGCCAACCTGCGCACCCGTTACCTGGGGCTGAGCGACTGAATCTATTCGCCTGCAGGTGTTTTTCCCCCTACCCTCGCCCGGAGGGCTGTCTCTTGGTCACAATTCGCCGTTGTAGCCGGCCCTTCTTGCCCCCTCTCCCTCCGGGAGACGAGCGCATGGAAGCGCGAGGTGAGCAAGGCATGGAGCAGTTACCGAGAGCTGGTGTGAGGGGATCGATTTGATCGCCTGATCCCCTCATCCTGTCCTTCTCCCGGAGGGAGAAGAAGCGAATCTATTTGCAGCAGCCTGTTCGTGCATTTTTCCAGGCCCCTGTCTCTCTACAGATGTCACCAAAAGACAGCCCCGCGGGAGGGGGTGCGCATTGCCTGGCGCATGTGGTGCCTCATTCCAGCGTGGTGAAGGTGACCGTCAGTACGTCACGATAAGTGCCCGCCAGCAGCGCCCGGGGCGGCGGCAAGACGGAAACGTCCAGCGTATACGCATCGCCGTTGACATCGGTGGGCCCGCCCAGGGCGTTGATGTCGTCCTCGACGCGTGTCGGGTGACCGTTGATGCGCACCCGGTACGGAACGCCCTGAAGACCTTTTTCGTGACGCAGCCGGCCGCGGTTGGCCGAGCGCAACGAGAATCCGTAGTGCATGTTGCTGCGAACGCGGAAGTCCACACTGCCGCCAGCCTCCACATCGGCTTGGAGTTTGCCGAGATGCAACCAGGCGTGCCTGCTGCCGGTCCCGAACTCGCCGCCACCCACCACCGTATCGATGCGCGGCACCACAAAGGCACTCAGGTCGATGCTGCGCTGATCCTTCAGTACGGCATGGCCATTGGACTTGCGTTCGAACAGGCGCACGGCGAGACGCCCGGCGTACCATCCCCCGCGTACGACCTGCCCGGGCGCAACTGTCACGTAGGTCACGTGTTCCGCGGTATTGGGTCGTTCCAGTTCGTTCTGGTGCGGAAAGCGGCTTTGCAGCACGGCCGTCTGCGCATCCATGCCGTTGATCTGCACCAGGGAGCGGCCGGCCGAGGGGCCGCTCAAGACCTGGTAGCCGAGTTCGGCGCTGCCCTGGCGCAACGCCGCGGACATCTCTTCCGCCGTAAAGGTCACTGCGTAGTCGCAGGCACTGCCGCGATGCTGCACCGTGACAGGTAACGGCTCCAGATGGCGCGCGCTGGCGAAGGCGTCATAACCGCGGCTCAGTTCGCCTCGCCAGTGCAAGGTGCCCGGCAGCTCCAGGCTCAGGGCACAGGCGGACGACAAGCCCGGGGCCAGCGCCAGACACACTACCGGGACACCGAGTTTGTATCGCATGTCTTCCTCTCCTCATGACGCGCCTCACGCTTGGATGTGCCTTCAGAGCCCGCCAAGCGTGAAGCACCACTAGTGAAGCCGGACTGCATCAATGCGCTGCAGACCGATGGCATCGCCCGGCAACGCAAGCTCCGCTTCGCCTGCCTGTTCACCGCTCACGCGCAGCCGGTAGCGTTCGCCGCCGGCGAGCTGATCGATGTAAAAGCGTCCGCTGCGATTGGTGAAGAAGGTAATCGTCCCGCCGTCATCGCCAACCACTTCGCCCACACCCAGCACCACCGGCTCGCCGAGACTGTCGAACAACCGGCCGGTGACGCTCACGTTGTTGGCGCTGCCCACCACCACGCGGTAACCGCTGCGATAACCCGGTTTCAGGCTGATCACCTGACCGGCTGCGGAAATGCCCGTGGGCGCATCCGGTGCCTCGATGGCAAGAGAGCGGTACAGATAACTGCGAAGATCGGTCACCACCGGCGGCCCGAGTGCATCGCCGATTGCGTTGTAGGACACCTCGGTGCTCAGGGGCCGTCGAATGGGATCGGCGGCCAGCTTCACGTCGGCCAGTGCGGGATGCGGCTCGATGATGGCGAAACTGTCCACCACCGGACGGGCAAGCGCTGTCGCGCCTCCCGCAAAGACCAGGGCCGTGCCGAACTGCAGTGAAGTGCGCGATTCCGATGTATCGCCCGCTTCACCGTCGGCGCGGTGGTCGATGCCAGCGGTGTAGCGATTGCCTATATAGGTCAGCGCGCCGGTGGCCTCGTCGCCGCTTTCCCCCAGCGTCACGCCGCCGTTGATACCGGTGCTGCCGATGCCGTGCCCCTCGAAGCGGCTATAGCCGAGGCGTTTGCTGTTGAAGCGGCTGTCGTACTGAATCCCCAGCGCACCGCCTTGCAGTGGCATGAGCAAGGACAGGTTGACACTGTTGTCCTCCTCTCCTTCGCGCCGATCATGCTGCAAGCCGAGGGAGACGGATGCCATGCCGATGCGACGGGTCAGGAATGCGGTAATCGTGTAGCTGTCATCCGTGGGGGCGCGAGCGCTGCGGTATTGCGCGCCCAACTGCACACGCATCGCCGGTCCCAGGTGTTGCCCGTAGCGCACCAGGGTGCTGTAAGCGGTGGCATTGTCGGCTGTGGTATCGCCCAAGGAGGCGAACCCGCGGCTGGTGTAGCTGGCGGTGATGTCCATCTCGCGCTGAAGAAGCGTGCCAGGCACCTCCGCCCAACGGTAACCCACACGCCACGCATTACCTTCGCTCTCCGCCTCGGTATCGCTTACCGCCGCATCCAGAAGGAAGGAGCCGACCGGGCTGGCCCACACCGTATGCACACCGAACAGGTGCTGGTCCTCCGCCCACTGCAGGTTGGCCCCCACCGTCAGGTCTTCCAACAAACCCAGGTTGTGGAAGGCGGCGAACAGCGGACGCTCGGTATCGTAATCGAAACCGTCCGGGGTGATCTCGCGCGCCGCGCCCAGGCTGTAGGCGAACTCGTGCTCGCCCACGGCCAGCAATTCCAGGTCGCTGAACAAGGTGAAATCGATGAGGCGGATTTCGCCCAGGTCATCGACAATGCGCAACTGAACGTTGTTGGTCGCTTCCGCCACCACCGGAATGTCCTCCAGGTTGTAACGACCAGGCTGAAGGAAAAATTCCCGCACCAGCACACCGTTGACCAGCACGCCGACACGACTGGGTCGCACCAGCTCGAAGTCGCGCTGTTCGGTGGGACGGAAATCCACATAAGGCTGGAGCCGAAATTCGCGGCCGATGCGCAGGCCGCCCAGTTCCAGCGGGCTCTGAAACCCGGCGGAAGAACTGCGCACATCCCCCAGCTGATAACGCACCGCGCGCGTCGGATCGTCGACGGTGAAGCGCGTTTCCTCCCGTCGCCACGGCCCTTGCGCCAGCCCGGGGTCGTAGGTGGCACCGGCCTCGAAAACCACATCGGCGTAACGCACCGCCCCACTCAATCCGGCCACCGCATGGCGCCAGCCCTGCTCGTCGACGTCGGATTCATGTACGTACGTGGCCGCGGTGCGCACGTTCAGCAGCGCGCTCAGCGGCGCGGGCGGCTGCAGTTCGGCGGGTTCGCGCGGCAGCCGTCGACTGCGAGCGCGCACTGTTTGCACTGCCCTTAAGGACAGCGGGAGCTCCACCCGCAGCACCAGCAACTGGCGATCGAAACGCACACCGAGCCCCGCCTGTCGTAATTCCGCCAGGGTAAGCGCACCGTCGTGGGCCGCACCACGCAGACCTCCGAGCACCTCTGGCCGAACCATGGGCGCCAAGGCGGCCATGAGCCCGTCCGGCTCGACCTCCACGTTGTCGGCAGGCGATTTCAGCTGCACTCGTGTCTCGCCGCGCTCTTTTCCGTCGATGACGATCGGGTACACCGCCGCGGGCAAAGGCGGCGGCTCACGCTTGAAGATCCGGCGAAACAACGCATCGGCATCCTCCTCAGCGCTGTCGCCGGCGTACGCGGCGGACACGATGAACGCCGACGCCGCAAGCAGCGCCGCGACCGGAAAAGAGACGCTCACGTGGACCGGCCACCGAAGACGGATATTCCGCAAGGCGATCGACGACCCATGCTCAGACCTCCGTCATCATGCCGCTGAGCAACCGCACCAGGTCTGCCTGGCGGCGCACGCCGGTCTTGGCGTAGATGCGCTTCATGTGCGTGCGTGCCGTATTCTGGGTGATACCCAATTCGCCAGCGGCCGAGAGCAGGTTGTTGCCGCGAACCAGTTGGTGGGCCAGTCGCGACTCGGCGCGCGTCAGCCCGAACACCTTGCCTACCACGGGACACGGCTGTTTGGGCATGGCGTCCGCGTCGCGCACCACCAGCGCCGCAAGCGGCTGTCCGGTATCGCTACCACCCGTGCTCAACAGCCGCAACACGTAGGGCGTGGCACCCGAGGGCCGTACCACGTCCAGGTGCAAGTGGTCGCCGCCTTCGACAGCGGCCGCCAGTTGACTGGCCACGGCGCGTGTTACCTTCAGCATGCCATGGCGTAGACCCAGTCCGTCATCCCGCTCCAGGAGCTGCACACCCATGGCGTTGGCCGCCAGGATGCGTAATTGCTCGTCGATGAGAATCAACGGTAGTGGCAGCCTTTCGAACACCTCACCGATATGGATCATTTTGTTGCGCAGCAGGCTCAACTCTTCGCTCGAGGCGAGGATATCCAGAGTTTCGGGCAGGATGCGCAACAGGTGTTCGCCATCGTCCGGCACGAACGGCGCATCCACGAGGTGACGCTGAAACAGCAAATGGGGATAGGCCCGCCGCTCATTGGCGCGACGGCCGCACATCCAGTAACCCTCGGCATCCCGCCATGACACCACGTCGAAACGGGTGCCTTCCGCCTCCGCGCTGAGGGCAAATATTTTTCGGCTTTCACTGCAGTCGCAGCGGAACAGGTTTTCGCCGTCGAAACAGCCGCCGGCACACGGACCAAGGGTCAGACGCTTCACCGGATAAACCCGCGCGGCCGCCATGCGGTTTGCCAGGCGTTGAAGAACGCCCCGTGTCATCGAGTGGCGTCGTTCATTGGCAGAAAACAGAGGCACGGCTTCATGCGTCATGGCTGTTTCCCCTGCAGAAAATGCCCCAACCGGATGACATCATCCGGCGGCACACCGCCAAGGCCCCACAGGAAATAAATGCTCATTCCGGTACTCCTTTCCGTCTTCCGGACTGTTTTGCCTGACAGGTTCAGGCGATGAGCATCATCAGGCAGCGCGCCTGATGGTTTTCATCCGCACAACGTTTCAGGTTTCAGGGGAACGGAAGACACCGGCCGCTCGGAGCCGCGAGGACACCGCGCGATGTGACGACCACTGCTCCCTGCTTGAACTCCCTGGCATTTCCCTGCGAGCGGCACGGCTTGTTAGACGGCCTGCAGCGATCTGTCAAATGCACACCGTTAGGTCCGTCACACTATGTATAGACGAAAGTTGGGAATGTGGGGGCACGCACGCCCACAATGACCGGTGAGGACATTCGCCTTGGTTTAGCGATCTTCCCGCTGCAGGGTGATACCCACGCTGGTGTAAGGATATCCGTGGAAGCGACGCATGACGTCCCGGGTGCGGGACCAGTCCACGTTCAGGTCCACTTCACCGTCCACCCGGAAGCCATCCGCGTTCAGAAAAAAAGCCTTGAGCAGCGATTCATCGAAGAAACCCCAGTCCACCGGAAAACGTTGGCCAGGACCCTCGTACCACAGGCGGGCATCGGCCCGCTCATAGTAATCGGTGGTAAGCAACAGGCGACCGCCCGGCCTGAGCACACGGCGCAGTTCGGCCAGCGCCGTCTTGACCCGTTCGTGGCCCAGGTGCTCAATCACGGATATGCAGAACACGGCATCGAAATAGACGTCGGGCCACGGGAGTGCGGTGATATCCCCCTGCCGGTAGTCAACATGCAAGCCGTGCTGTGCGTCCAGGCCGATCGGCGGTGCCAGATCGATGGCGCTCACCTGATACCCCTGGGCAGCAAGATAAATGGGGAATATCGACGCGCCGCAGCCGGCATCGAGCACACGTGCGCCGGGTGCCAGCTGTGCACGCTCCAGCGCCCACGGATATTCCCAATATTTACTGGGGTGCAGGTAGGAAACCGATTCCCGGGCGAGCAGCGCTTCCATCGGGGCCAGCACCTGCTGGAAAGCAGGCGATGCGATTTCCGCCAGGTTCAGGACACGGTTGGGGGCTGCCATGCGCGTTCTCCGCGTGTGATGCGATCAATGGCTGCGAACACCGGCTCGGGACCGATCTGGGCGATGCAGGGCGGCTCGCCCTGGCGGCACATGCCCTGCACCACGCATTCGGGCGGACCAAATTCCGTTTCCCTCCGACAGGGCGGCGGTGCGGCAAGCCCGACTGCGATAGCGCCCGGGGGCGCGTAAATGGACGGGCTGGTGGGACCGAACACCGGCACGACGGCGCAGCCGACGGCTGCGGCCAGGTGCATGAGGCCGGTGTCGTTGCAAACGACAAGACGACAGCCCTCCAGCAATGCCGCCGTAACGCGCAGATGTTGCGGCTGAACATAGGTGGCGCAGCTGGCGAGCACGGCGCGCTCGGCGTCGGTCTCCTCCGGTGCGCCGATGGCGATCACGCTGTAACCCGCGTTGCCCAGATACTCGGCCACGGCCGCAAAGCGCTCCAGCGGCCAGCGCTTGAGATGTGACGAAGCCGCGCTCGCCACGGCGGCCAATGGCCGATCCCCTGGCGGCGCGTCGGCGAGCAACGCCATAGCGGCGGCACGCTCGTGTGGCGCAAGGGTGAGACTTGGGTGCGCTGGCTCGGCGAACTGCAGACCCCAGCCCTCGCGTATGGATTGCCGCACCGCGGCATAACCGTCCAACCCGCGGGCCAGACAGTGACCCAGCAGTTCGCGGGAGACATCGAACATCTGCACCGCACCTTCGTGCCAGAGCGTGGCGCCGACGCCAAACACCGCATGGGAGGGATCGAGCACGGTGTCGAACCCCTGTGCGCGAAACCACTCGCTGAACCTGGCGTTGCGCCATGCATCACCGCCGTCCGCCCATTCACGATAGCCGAAGGACTGAACGGGTACCCGGGTATCCAACCAGGGCTCGCCTTCCAACAACTCCAGGGCCGGAAGTGCACCAAGCCCGGTGATACGCGCCGCCGGCAACGCGGCGCGCAGACTCATGAGCACCGGCAATTCCATCACCAGATCGCCGATGCCATAGCGCAGGCACAGCAGGATGTTGGTTGCGGTTTCCAGTCTCAATGGGCACCTCGCGCGTTAACGCTAGATGCACCGGAGCACCCGGGCAAGGCGCCCCGTGCCAATGGGTGCGCGACGGAACCGTGGTCCGGGAGGTGTGCGGAATCCGCGGACTCGGCCTGACGAAGCTCCCGGATTTCACGCATCCGGATGACGGGGTTGAGGCGAAGCCGCAGGCGGAATGATCAACACCTTGTCGATGCGATTGCCGTCCATGTCCACCACCTCGAAACGGAAGCCGGCCCAGTCTGCGTGCTCACCGGCCCCGGGCACATGGGCCATTCTGCTCAACAGAAAACCGGCCAGTGTGTGAAAGTCACCTTCGTCGGGCAGCGTCTTCAGGGCAAGAATGTCCTTCACCTCTTCGATGGCGACACCGCCATCCATGAGCCAGGAGCCGTCTTCGCGCTGAACGATTTCCGGTTCGCCCGCGGCCCCCTCCTCTGCCAGAGTCCCGACGATGGCCTCGAGCACATCCGTGGCCGTCACGAGCCCCTGCACGGTACCGTATTCATCGATGACGATCGCCATGTGGATGGGAGAGCGTTTCAGCAAATCCACCAGTTGCAGCACATCGGCACTCTCGGGAACGATGAGCGGGTCACGCACCACCGAGGCCACTTGCGTGTCGCCACCGGCCAGGCGCGCATGCAGCACATCCTTGGCGAGCACCGTACCCATCAGCTCGTCGAGGTCGCCCCGGGCGGCCGGGAACTCCGCGTGACCGCTTTCCCGTATCCGCTTCAGACTGGTCTCCACGTCATCATCCAGATCCACCCACACGATGTCGGGCCGCGGTGTCATGATGGCCTGTACCGACATCTCGCCCAGACGCATCACGCCGGCGATCATTTGCCGCTCGGCGTGTTCCACGACGCCGGCTTCAGTGGCTTCGGCGATGAGCATCTTGATTTCTTCTTCTGTGACGGTCGGCATCTTTTGCACGCGGCCGAACAGCCGCAAGACGCCCCGCGACGACACATCGAGCACATGAACCAGCGGTGAGGCGACGCGCGCCAGCAGGCGCATAGGCAACGCAACCCAGGCGGCAATGGGTTCGGCATACGCCAGTGCCACCTGCTTGGGAACCAGTTCGCCCACCACCAGAGAGCCGTAGGTGATCACCGCCACCACCAGCGCGAAGGCGATCCCATGGGCGTGTGGACCGAGATACGGTACGCCGGCGAGCACCTCGCCCAGCGGCGCCGCCAGACTCGCGCCGCCATAGGCACCCGCCAGAATGCCAACCAGCGTGATGCCGATCTGAACCGAAGACAAAAAACGTCCGGAGTCGTTCAGCAACTCCAGCGCGGCCCGCGCGCCGCGGCTGCCCCCGTCGGCCATGCTTTGTAGCCGGGCACGCCGTGAAGAGATGACCGCCAGTTCCGCCATGGCGAAAAAGCCGTTGAGCAGGATCAGCGCGGCGACGACGACGATTTCAAACGCAGGCATACGCGAGAAGACGAGGGATGCCGACGCTCATGCGGAGCGCGGGTGCAGGCCCGTCACGGCGCGATACTCTTCGGCGTTCCAGGTGTCGACACAGGACGGATTGGCCGGATCGGGTTCGCACACGTACACTTCGTGACCCGGCTGGGCGGTGACACGCATGCCGCAGGAACGCAGCATGGCCAGCACGCCCGCATGGTTGGGCGCCCACCAGTTGGTCGGGTCATTGGCCAGACGTTGTTCTATGAAGGCCATCTTCGGCCAGCCTTGCTCCGTCATTACCGTGCGCGCTTCGAAGGCAAGATCGTCGACGCCGGGATGGACACGGGTCCCTGGCATGGTGAGGGTCTGAAACACCATGGTCCTGCCCACGAGCCGCGTGACGATATCCAGGCCGAGCATCGGATAGCGCAGGTGATAGAACACCCCCAGGAACAACACCAGATCGAATCGCGTTCGCCAGCGGGCAAGGTCATAGACCTGCATGCGGCGCAGCTCGATGCGATCGAGAACGCCGAACTGCGTGGCCGACCAGCGCGCCTGTTTCAAATAGTGTTCGTTCACGTCGATGGCGGTGACACGGGCGCCGCGTTTTGCCAGTTCGATGCTATAGAAACCCGCGTTGCAGCCCACATCGAGCACATGCCAGTCGTCCATCTGCGCTGGCAGCAGCGGTGCGATTTCCTGCCATTTGTAGGCAGGAAAATCACCCAGAAAGTGATCCGGTGCCGTCTGCCGCCCGTCGGGCAGGTGCAGGTTATGAAACCAGGGCCCCAGTGCACGGATGTCGTCGTCCAGCCGGATGTCCTCCATGGCACCTCCTTCAGCCCGTGGGCAGCTCGCCGGTATGGTTCAGGCAACGCACCCGCGCGCCGTGATCGTCGATGGCCAGGGCACTGATGGAACCGAGATCCACATGGATGTTCTGCATGAGGTCGATGGGAAGTCCGACGTAATAGGCAATCGCCACGCGAAGGGGATCGCCGTGGCTCACCAGCGCGATGCACGCCTCTGGATGGGCATGCCGCAGTCGTTCCATGGCGGTGACCATGCGCGCCTGCACGTCTATCATCATTTCGCCCTCGGGGATGCGCGTCACGCTGCGGACCCGATTGAAGCGCCGCCAACGCGTGTCCGCATCCAGCTGGGCGAATGACCTGCCCGTCCAGTCACCGAAATCCACTTCAGTGATGTCTTCGAGGAGATCCACCGGCAAGCCCAAACGCTCGGCAATGGGCGCCGCCGTCTCACGGGCCCGCTCCAACGGACTGGAGATCACCCTCGCGATGGGGAGCCGGGCGAGCCGCTCAGCTACGGCCCGCGCCTGGGCACGACCGCGCTCGTTCAACGGAATACCGGGCCGGCGGCCGGAAATGCCCTGACCCACACTGTCGTTGTCCCCGTGGCGAACCAAATAAAACGTCGTCACGGCCGTTCTCCCGCTGCGCGCACCGCCTGCGCGGGCACATAACGTTCCAGTACTTCGTCCGTGAACTGTGCGAATTCCTCCAGCGCCTGGGGCGGACTGGTATGGTGGGGACGTTTTCCTCGCGAGGGTGGCGTGAAGCAGAGGGTGATGGTGAGGTCAAACTCTTCCAGGGCCGCCATTTGCCTGTCGAACCAGCGCACCGCGTCCGGCCGGTGCCAATCCGCCCAGGAGATCCCGGTACGCAACCGCTTCACGCCAAGGTGACGCAACCAGTGCACCGCATTTTCGAGCCGATGATCTTCATAATGGAACCACTGGCAAATCCCAAGGCGGGGATCGAACTGCGCGAGTGCCGGTTTGGGCGTTCCGTCCGCTCGTACCAACCCCATGTAGAAATGGCGGTAATAGGCCGAGCCTTCACTTTCCCTGTGCCGTGTGGTGGCCTCCCAGGTGGGCGGCAGATCAAACAGGCTGTACCAGTAGATGCGATCGACGCGCCCGAGCAGCAGTTCGGTGGTGCGCTGTAGCCCGAATACCTGCACCTCGTCGGCACCGAAGCTGGACACGCCCACTTCGGTCACCCACACGGGCAGGCCGCAGACATCCTCGATCTCGGCCACCTTGTCGGGCCACTCGTCGAGGCGCCAATGATTCCAGTCGAGAGGAAAACCATGTACGGCCACGGCATCGATGTCCGCCAGCACACCGTGACCACCGAGCAGTTTGATGAAATCGCTGTCGATGGGTGAAATGCCGCCCAGCACGCGTGTGATCCAGGGACGGCGACTGCCCACCACCTGTGCCGCCATGCGGGTCATGGCCGCAAAATCGGCCCAGTCCGGGTCCATCTGGAAATCCCAATGGGAGAGATTGTTGGGCTCGTTCCAGAACTTGATGGCCTCGATCACGACCGACTATTCCTCCGCAGCGTCGTCATCCTCGGCGCCCAGGAACACCTCAAGCAAGCGGCGTGCGTCATGATCCGTGTACTGGCGCGGCGGATGTTTGCAAAAGTAGGCCGACGGCCCGGTGAGTACACCGCCCTCGCCGCGTTCGAGGGCGAGTTTGGCGCAGCGCACCGCATCGATGGCCACACCCGCCGAGTTGGGTGAATCCTCCACGGATAACCGCAGGTCGAGGGTGACGGCCACGTCCCCGAACAAACGCCCTTCCATGCGGATGAAACAGACCTTGTTGTCTTTCTGCCAGGGCACCCAGTCGCTGGGTCCCACGTGGATGGATTCGTCGGCGAGTCGCACGCCCGCCACCGCCTGCACCGCCTCCGTTTTGGAGGTTTTCTTGGAGCGCAGCCGGCTGCGGTCCAGCATGTTGAGGAAATCGGTATTGCCGCCGGTGTTGAGTTGGTAGGTGCGATCCAGCCTTGCCCCGCGCTGCCGGAACAAATCCGCGAGCGCGCGGTGCACGATGGTGGCGCCTACCTGCGACTTGATGTCGTCGCCGATGAGAGGAAGATTGCGTTCGCGGAAACGACGCGCCCAATGAGGGTCGCTGGCCAGGAACACGGGAATGTTGTTCACGAAGGCCGCGCCGGCGCGCAAGGCACATTCCGCATAGAAATGCGTGGCGTGCTCACTGCCCACCGGGAGATAGTTGAGCACCACCTCCGTGCGTGTCTCACGCAGCAGCGCGACCACGTCGCTGGCTTCGGGCTCCGGTTGCGCCGCCGGTAAGCAAGCCACTTCCGCCGGATAATCGCTCATGTGTTCGGGAAAGCCATCCAGCACACGCCCCATGTGCACGATCACGCCGGTGGCCGGCACCTCGGCGGCGATGCGTTGCGTGCAGTTGGGCGCGGCGAAAATCGCCTCGGCCACATCACGCCCGACCTTGCGCTGATCGATATCGAAAGCCGCGACCACCTCGATGTCGCCCGGGCCGTACCCCCCAATGGAGGCGTGCATAAGCCCGACCTGATCGGCATCCCGACCACGGTAATGATGGATACCCTGCACCAGGGAACTCGCGCAGTTTCCGACGCCAACCAAGGCAATCCTGATGGGTTCCATACCAACGTCCCTGTGAGCTTCCTGATTTAGCCTAGCAGCCGCACGAAAAGGCGCGTCTCCGGCGGACCGTTGGAACAGGTTTGTTCCTGAGCCCACGTTCGACACATCGATACGGCCTCGCTTCTTTTCTCTGCCTCGGCAGGGGGATCCGGTTGTTGTCCGGTCCCCTCTCGCCGAACGGTCTCCAGCGAATCGCTAGCGGTAAATCAGGTCGCCAATCCATTGGTCCGCCAGAAGAAACATAAACAAGGCGGTGAGGTAGACAATGGAATAACGAAAGGTGGGCATGGCCTGTTCGTCTCCTTCGGAACGCCACAGACGCCAGGCGTGATGCAGGAATCCCAGGCCGAGCACCACGGCCCCCGCCAGGTAAATGACGCCGCGCAGATCGAGCGCGAAGGGCAGCAGGGTCACCGCGAACAGCATGACCGTATAGATGAGGATCTGCTGCTTGGTGAATGGAACGCCGTGGGTCACCGGGAGCATGGGCATGCCTGCACGGGCATAATCCTCGCGCCGATGAATGGCCAGCGCCCAGAAGTGCGGCGGGGTCCAGGTGAACACGACGAGGAACAGCAACAGCGGCTCGGCATCGACGGTTCCCGTGATGGCGCACCAGCCGAGCAGTGGCGGCGCAGCGCCGGCGGCACCGCCCCAGACGATGTTTTGGGGCGTGCGGCGTTTCAGATAGACGGTGTACACCACCGCATAGCCCACCATGGAGGCGAAGGTCAGCAGCGCCGTGAGCATGTCGTTGAAGCTCACCAGCAGTGCCATGGCCAGCAACACCAGGACGACACCGAACGCCAACGCCTGCGGCGCCTCCACGCGGCCGCTCGGCAAGGGGCGTCGGCGCGTGCGTTCCATCATCGCATCGGTGCGCGCTTCGGCCGCGTGGTTGAAGACCGCACCGGCGCCTGCCGCCAGGGAGATCCCCAGCAAACCCGCGAACAGTTTCAGCCAGGGTATCGGTCCGTTACCCACGGCGAGCAACATGCCCACCAGCGCGGTGAATGCAATGAGCACCACCACGCGGGGCTTCGCCAGTTCCAGGTAATGCCGCCAGGTATGCGGGCGTACGCCGGCCGCTGCGATCTCGGTGCTAGCCATCAGTCCTCCAGTTTTTCGAAACCCGCAGCAACCGCTCCAGGTCGTCCAGCAAGTCGAAAGGCGAAAAGTCCTGTGCATAGCGCAATACAGCGTTGCCCATGGGGTCGACCACCACCAGGGCCGTCTTCGCGGTGAGTACCGCAGCCAGCCCCCTGCACGGGCCCTCCTCCACTGACGACGGGCACGGCACCGGGTGCACCCGCCGGCCTTCCACCCCGAGGGCACGCTGAACCCGGTGCAACAACTGCAAGGTGTGCTCGCAGCGGTCCACGCAGCGCTCCGCCGCCGGCACCGCGAGCACCCAGCCGCGGCCTGCCCCCACGGGCACCGGCGGCTCGATCAACTCGCCATGGTTGCCGGTGGGCGGACGCCAGTCGGGTTGCAGCGCCAGCGTCCAGGCCGCCCCGATGGGCAGCGCAAAAACGATCAACAGCCAAACCAGGGGCGCGTGGCGCATGTCAGCGGTTCCGCAACAGGGCCATGGCAGCCAGCACAGCCACGGCGGCAAAAACGAACCACTGAATGGCATACCCGATGTGCATGGCACCTTTCAGCGGCGGAAGCGGCGGCGGCTTGGCATGCAGCACCAGCGGAGCCAGCTCGATGCCCAGGTCACGGCCGATGGCGCGGGGATCCAGGAACGGGCGGATCGGGCCGCTCGGTTCACCCAAACGCAAGGGCGGTTGCTGCGCAGGGATCAGAACACCTTCCACGCGTACCATGCCGGCCGGGGCAGTCCCCTCCGGCTTGGGCGCGTAACCGCGGTCGACCAGAACGTAGTGATCACCCGTGTGCAACACAGCCACCGCGCCGTAGCCTACGCGCCCCGATTCGCTACGTCCTTGCAGGAAATACTGGTCGGGCAAATAACGGCCTTGGGCCACGGCGCGACGCCAGGCATGGGTCGGTGCCACCGCATCGCGTTGCAGGTCGAGCGGCGCGGCAGCCAGCGCAAAGCGGGCAGCCGCGACACGTGCATCCTGTTGATCGGCGCGCGCCAGCTGCCACATACCCAGGGCGCAGAACACCACCGCTGCCGGGAGCAGGGTGAGCAACGCGGCGAAGCGTCGACGGTCGCCTATGATTCTTTTACCCGTGGTCATACCCTGGAGTTCTGTGTGGAAGCAGCTTTCCGTATCCTGCTCATGGTGGTACTCGGCCTGATCGTGCTCTCACTGGCCGAAGCCATGTGGTACCTCGCGCGCGACAGCGGCCGCGTGGAGCGCCGACGCGTCGCCAAGGCCCTAACCGCACGTATCGCCCTTTCCCTCTTCCTTTTCGCCTTGCTCATGGCCGGTGCCGGCATCGGCCTGCTCGAACCGGGTTGAATGCCCTGCTGTTCAGAATAGTCCGCAATCGATAAGGCGAAAGGCCAAGCTGGGTATGGTCGGGGGATCTCGGCGCCTGCAGGTCAACGATGTGCAACCCGCCCCTTTGGCCGGATTGCACCGCAGCTGGCGTTGTTCACATCCGACGCCATCTTCGCCCTAGAGCCAGTAGACGAAGACGAACAAACCAAGCCAGACCACGTCCACGAAGTGCCAGTACCAGGCCACGGCTTCAAACGCGAAGTGGTTCTTGGGTGTGAAGTGACCACGCAGGCTGCGCCCGAGTATGGCCAGGAGCATGATCGCCCCCATGGTCACGTGGAAGCCGTGGAAGCCGGTAAGGATGTAGAAGGTGGAACCATAGACGCCGGAACGCAGCGTGAGATTCAGGTGTTGGTAAGCTTCGTGATACTCCCATGCCTGCAGCACCACGAACGTGAGTCCCAGGGCTACGGTGGCCAACAAGCCCGCAACCAGGTGAGGTCGTCTGTCCAGCTTGAGTCCCCAGTGGGCCCAGGTGATGGTGGCGCCACTGCTGAGCAGAATGAGTGTGTTCAACGCGGGTATACCCATGGCGCCCATGGGGGTGAAGTTTCCGCCCACGGCCTCTGGACCGGACGTCGGCCACTGACCTTCATAACTTGGGTAGAGCAGTTCCTGCGTTACGCCCAGGTAGCCGGCGCCGCTCAACCAGTCCAGAGAAATGTTGCGCAGGTAATACAGCGAGCCGAAGAACGCCAGGAAGAAAAACACCTCCGAAGCGATGAACCAGAACATGCCCTGACGGAACGATCGATCCACGCGCGGGTTGTAATAACCGGACAGGCTCTCCCGCACCACGTCCCCGAACCAACCGTACAGAAGCACCGCGAAAAGCAGCAGACCCGCG
This sequence comes from Gammaproteobacteria bacterium, assembly GCA_041687015.1. Classification (GTDB taxonomy): domain Bacteria; phylum Pseudomonadota; class Gammaproteobacteria; order Thiohalomonadales; family Thiohalomonadaceae; genus JALOAT01. The sequence continues at coordinate 108,334 of JAWLCT010000003.1, read as the reverse complement.
GCGACGAAATAGAAACCGGCCGGGATCTGGTTGATCCCCAACGCCGTCCCGGCCAGGATGCCGAACACGGCCGTGGTGGCAACCAGCGGCCAATGACTCGGCTCCGGGATGAAGTAGCCGTCCTTTGCATGGCTCATGGCGTCATCCTCTTTCATTGGGGCAAGCCCATGAAGGCGTATGAGATTGTGAGTGAATCGATGCCTTCGGGCAGATTGGGATCCACCACGAAGCGCAACGGCATCTCGCGTTCCTCACCACCTTGCAACGTTTGCCGGTCGAAGCAAAAACACGCGATCTTTGAAAAGTGCTCGGTCGCCTGCCAGGGCGTCACGCTGGGCACGGCCTGCGCCGTGATGGCTTTGCTGGTGAGATTCCGGGCGCGGTAGCTCACTTCGGTGGTTTCACCAAGCCGCACGCGCCGCATTGGCTGCACCGGCTCGAACGCCCAGGGCAGGTTGGCCTGCACGGTAGCATCGAAGCGGACGGTCACCGTGCGATCGGAGATCGTGCCTGGTGCGCCGATGGCGGTCTGCACCACACCGGCGCGCTGGAGGCCGGCCACGTCACAAACCCAGCCGTACAAGGGCACCAACGCGAAGCCAAAACCGAACATGGCAAGGGCCGTAATCCCCAGCTTGATAGCCATGCGCTGACCATTCACGAGATTGCCTCGGCAATGCGCATCCAAAAACCCGCCGACAGCAACGCCACCACCACAGCCACTGCTCCCAGCAGCCAGGCGAGGCGGCGGTTTCGTCGACGCAGGTTTTCGTCCATCAGGCGAGCTCCGGCGCCTTGGTCCAACTGTGGAATGGCGGCGGTGAGGGCAACTGCCACTCAAGACCGGTAGCCCCGTCCCAGGCCTTGTCGTCCGCACGCACGCCACCGCGCACTGTCTTTACCACGATGTACAGCAGCAGCAGGTGGGACAGTCCAAAAACGAAGGCGCCGACGCTGGATACCATGTTGAATTCCGCAAACATGGCGTTGTAGTCCGCGATGCGCCGCGGCATGCCCGCCAGGCCGAGAAAATGCTGCGGGAAAAAGGTCACGTTGAAGCCGATGACATTGAACCAGAAAAACAACCGACCAAGCCGTTCGTCGTACCTATGCCCGGTCCACTTGGGCAACCAGTAGAAAACGCCGGCGTACAGCCCGAACAAGGCGCCGGGCAGCAGTACGTAATGGAAATGGGCGACCACGAACATGCTGTCGTGATACTGCATGTCGGCGGGCACCACTGCGAGCATGATTCCCGACAGACCGCCGAAGGTGAACATGATCAGAATGGCCACCGCAAACAGCATGGGTACCTCGAAAGTCATGGAACCCCGCCACATGGTGGCGATATAGCAGAACACGATCAGGCCCACCGGGATGGAAATCAGGATGGTCCCGATCATGAAGTAGGTGACCGCGGCCAATGACATGCCGATGGTGTATTGGTGATGCGCCCACACCAGCATGCCGATGGCGGCGATGCCCAGGATGGCGCCGACGATGACCTTGTAGCCGAACAGCGGTTTGCGCGCGAAAGCTGGAATGATGTGCGCCAGGATGCCGAAGGCAGGCAACAGCAGGATGTACACCTCGGGATGACCGAAGAACCAGAACAAATGCTGGAACAGCACCGGATCGCCGCCGCCGGCTGCCGTGAAAAAGCTGGTGCCGAAGTGACGATCGAACAGCAGCATGGTGATGCCGCCGGCCAGCACCGGTATCACCAGGATGAGCAGGAAGGCGGTCACCAGCCAGGCCCAGCAGAAAATCGGCATTTTCAGCAAGGTCATACCGGGCGCACGCATGTTCAGCAGCGTGACGATGATGTTGATGGAGGCGAGCACCGAGGAAATACCCAACAGGTGCAGAGAGAAGATCAGGAAGTCCATGGACATACCCACCTGCAGTGACAACGGTGGGTAAAGTGTCCAACCGGTGTTGATCTGGCTGCCGCCGCCGGGGAAGAACGGCACCACGAAGGACAGGATCATCAGCGTCGCGGCGGCCGGCAGTAACCAGAAGCTCAGATTGTTCATGCGCGGCAGCGCCATGTCCGGCGCACCGATCATCAGCGGAATCATCCAGTTCGCCATGCCCGCTGCCGCCGGCATGACGGCACCGAAGATCATGATGAGTGCGTGGTTGGTGATGAGGTTGTTGTAGAGGTCTGGATCGACCAGCTGCAGCCCGGGCATGAACAATTCGGCGCGCACCACCATGGCGCTCGCGCCACCCAGGAACAGCATGGTGAACGCGAATATCAGGTACAGGGTGCCGATGTCCTTGTGATTGGTCGAGAACAGCCAGCGTTGCCAGCCGCGCGGGCGTTCGTGATGATGGTGTTCCTGCTCGAGGGCGATGGCGGTAGTGCTCATGGCGGGCTCCCCTAGCGCGCAGCCCGCACCGTGGCGGGCTGAACGGTTTCTTCCATTTCGTTGAACACGGCACGCTCATACGTGACGATGGAGGCAATCTGTGCGTCGCTCAGATGAGCGAAAGACTGCATGGCGGTACCGGGCACACCGAGCAGCACGCGTTTCAGATGTTCCTCGAACGGCCCCTTCACGATGGCACTGCCTTTGAGCGCAGGAAACGCGGGCGGCATGCCTTCGCCGCCCGGCTGATGGCAGGCGGCGCAGTAGGTGTTGTATTCCGCTTCGCCACGCGCAACCAATTCCTCGCGCGCCCATTGGCGGTCGGCGGAATCCTGCGCGGAAAGCGCCGCAATCTGCGCCTTGCGCTCGGTAAGCCAGGCATCGAAACGCTCCGGACTCACCGCCTCCACCACCAGCGGCATGCGGGCGTGCCAAGTGCCACAGAGTTCGGCACATTGGCCGCGAAACACGCCCTCGCGCTCAATGGTGGCCCAGGTCTCGGTCACGTAGCCCGGGATAGCGTCCTTCTTGAAACCCAGTTCCGGCACCCAGAAGGCATGCAACACATCGGCGGAGGTATGGAGGAAGCGAATCGGCGTATGGGTGGGCAGCACCAATCGATTGTCCACGTCACGCAAGTAGAGGTCGCCCGCCTTCTCCTTGGGCGTGAAACGGCTCTCTACCTTGAGGCCTTCGTCCAGGTAGTCGAATTCCCACCACCATTGGTGTCCGGTCACCTTGACGTCCAGCATCTTTTCATCCGGAACGTTCCACAGCGACGCCAGCACGCGCTTGGCGTTGCTGGCGATGGCAAGGTCGACGCCGAGCACCAGCACCGGTACGGCGAGCCACGACCAGGTGCCGAAACGTGAGGTGTGGAAGTGCTGATCGGCGATGTAGCCACGGTCCTTGCGGAAAGTGACGACGGAATAGATCACAGCGGCGAGCACCACGAGCATCAGAACCGTGGCGATACCCAGTGTGAGCATGTGGATGTCGTAGATCTCCTTCGCGCCGGCACTGGCAGGGAGTGGCAGATTGACACCGAGTTCGGCGTGCACCTCCAGCGTGACGAGGAGCGAGGTCGCCGCGAATGCGACGGCACGTGTGCTGCTGATCCGCATCATTAATCCCTCGAACAAAGCGCAGGAAAGCCGCGCGGGTCCCTGGCAGGGTTATAGGTTCAGCTTGGTTTTTGAAACATAGACCAGATTCGTGGTCGTGAAAGGTGGTAGGCCGACGTTCCTGATTCGCCGCACCGCATGGTGACTCGCAAGCGCCTATTGCAGTTGACGGTCACACCGGCAACCGCCGAGATAACAGGCGAGCCCGCCCAGCGCACAGGCGGTGGTACCGAACAGGCTCGGATCGGTGACGGAAGGTGCCGTCTCACCGAACAACAACAACGCGGCCGTGAACACCAGCCAGGCACCAAACCACTTCAATGCCAGCGCCATTCCCTTGCGTGATCTGTCGGTCATGACGTTACCTCCGCAGGAAATCAGCCTAGCAGCACACTTGGTCTTTTTCCTGCCCACGCATGTGCGCAAGCGCACAACCTGGCATCGACTGGCATAACGATTCCCGGCGGTTGAGGGCAACTGCATAAGCCCGTGCCCGAGAAAGACCTTGAGATGGATGGGCCCATGCGGCGTTGATGGCTTTCCAACAGGTGTTGCGTTCAGGCACACGTCGTTGTGTGCCTGATCGGCCATCCGTTGTCATTGGAGAAGCCGGCGGCATGGGGCTACCGTTCAGGAAGGCGCGTCCGGGCACGTACGCTGCCCACGACAGCGCGCCATAGGGAAGTGGGTCCGATACCCATGACGAAAATGCGGCAACTACCCGCCATTGACGACTATGCGTTGATCGGTGACTGCCGCAGTGCGGCCCTGGTGTCACGCGACGGTTCCGTGGACTGGTTGTGCCTGCCCCATTTTTCCCACCCGAGCGTGTTTGCAGCCCTGCTTGATCCTGAACGGGGCGGGCATTTCGCCGTAACGCCTGCCGCAGCGTTTCGCAGCACGCGGCGTTACGTGGAAGGTACGGCGGTGCTTGAGACGCTGTTCGAAACCGGGAGCGGGAGTGTACGCGTGCGCGATGTCATGCCCCTGTTCCACGGTCCCCATTCTCTCCAGCCGCAGCGCGAACTTTTGCGTCTGGTGGAAGGCATCAGCGGTGAAGTTGCGTTGAACGTGGAGTTCGTCCCGCGCCCCGACTACGGGCGCGGCGACTTCGTTCTGGGGCAGCGCGCCGACGTCGGCTGGTTCTGCGAATTTCGCGGCGACATACTGGTGTTGCATACTGGCATCAAGCTCAACCTTGACGAATCCCGTCGGCGCGTGCACGGCTGCGTGGTCGTGCGCGCAGGCGATCGTCACACACTCTCGCTGGCGTATGCATCCATGGACCCGCTGGCGGTGCCGCCACTGGGCGATGCGGCGGCCGCACGCTGTGAGAGCACGCTTCAGTGGTGGCGCGACTGGAGTGATCGTTGCCGATATCAGGGCGTCCATGCGCCGCTCGTGCACCGCAGCATGATCACTCTCAAGCTGCTGACCCATGCCCTGTCGGGCGCCGTCATCGCCGCCCCGACCACCTCCATCCCGGAAACCGAAGACGGTGAACGTACCTGGGACTACCGCTTCTGCTGGTTGCGCGACGCCTCGCGCACCTTGCAGGCCTTCGAGAGCATGGGCTACCACCAGGAAGCCCATGCATTCATGGGCTGGTTACTGCATGCAACGCGACTCACGCGCCCCGAGTTGCAAGTGGTCTACGACCTGTTTGGTGAGGCACGTCTGAAGGAAAGCGCACTCCCACACTTGGCCGGTTATCGCGGCGCGCGGCCGGTGCGCATCGGCAATGGGGCGTGGGATCAGTTGCAGCTGGATGTCTATGGCGAAGTGGTGCAGGCGGCCTGGTATTACGCGCGTGCCGGTGACGCCCTCGGCCGTAGCGAACAGGCGATCCTGCGTGGCTTCGGCGAAGTGGTCTGCAGGCGCTGGTACGAACCCGATCAGGGCATCTGGGAAATCCGTGGCCCGCCGCGGCACCATACCTATTCCAGGCTCATGTGCTGGGTCACCTTGCACTGTCTGCTGGCGATGCAGCGCGAAGGCTACATGCGTGTGCCGACGCAGCGCTTCCAATCCACGATGGACGCCATCCGTGCCGACATCGAGGCTCACGCCTACGACCCAACCATCGAGGCATACGTCGGCCGCCTCGACAGCGCGTGGCCCGACGCAAGCCTGCTGCTCATGCCCCGTTACGGCTATGCCCCCGCGACCGATCCCCGTCAGCGCAGCACCTTCCGCTATATCGAGGAGCATCTGGGCACCGGTGCACTGTTCTATCGCTATCCACCCGGAAGCGATGGCCTTCCCGGGCGCGAGGGCACTTTCGCCGCGTGTGCGTTCTGGGCCGTGGATCACCTGGCGCGGGCCGGACGGTATGGTGAAGCGCGTGCACGTTTCGATCGGCTGATGGAACTTGCCAACGACGTGGGCCTGTTCGCGGAGGAATACACCCCGGACGGTCGCGCTCTCGGCAATTTTCCCCAGGCGTTCACTCATGCCGCCGTTATCACGGCCGCCCTCGCCCTGGAGGAGGCGGACATCGCGCCCCCGTCCGCGCCTGTCCGGGACGAAGTGCTGACCTGACGTCTATCGGGAGATCACCATGGCTGCAATGGAGGTGATGGCCAGCATCGAAGGCCTGTTTCTGTGGGGCGGACTCGCCACGGCGCTGCTCACCATCATCCTGTCAGGAAGCCAGGGGCTCGGCCTGACACGTCTGTCGTTGCCTTTCCTGGTGGGGGCGTTTTTCACGGCGGATCACTACCGCGCCAACGTTATCGGTGCGGTGGTGTACTTCATTGGCGGTTGGCTCTTTGCCTTTCTCTACTTCGCCGTTTTCGAACGACTCGACTACGCGACGTTTTGGTTCGGTATGTTGCTGGGAACGCTGCACGGGCTCTTCCTGTTGGTGTTCGTGCTGCCCCTGCTGCCTTACGTGCACCCACGCATGGCGTCGGACTATGGCGGTCCCTCACCGGTCGCGTATCTGGAACCACCGGGATTCCTCGGTCTCCATTACGGGCGGCGTACGCCCATTGCCACACTCATCGGCCACGCCGCCTACGGCGCGGTACTGGGAACCTTCTATGGAAATTGAGGAGAAAAGCGTGAGTGACAACGTCATGGTGGTTACCGGTGCGTCGGCCGGTATCGGCCGGGCCACTGCCGTGGAACTGGCGCGTCGGGGTGGTACCGTCGCCTTGCTGGCGCGCGGTCGGCAAGGCCTGGAAGGTGCGCGTCGGGACGTCGAAGCGGCCGGTGCCCGGGCGCTGATCTATCCCGTGGATGTGGCTGACTGGCAGGCGGTGGATAGCGCGGCGAATGCCATCGAGGCGGAGGCCGGGCCCATCGATCTGTGGGTCAACGCGGCCATGGCGACGGTGTTCTGTCCGGTGGACCGCATCGATCCCGCCGATTTCCGGCGTGCCACAGAGGTCACCTACCTGGGCAGCGTGCACGGAACCTTGGCCGCATTGCATCGCATGGGTCCGCGTGATCGCGGAGTCATCGTACAGGTCGGATCCGCCCTCGCCTACCGGGGCATTCCCCTGCAGGCCGCATACTGTGGTGCCAAATTCGCGCTGCGCGGTTTCACCGATGCGTTGCAGGCGGAGTTGCTGCACACGGGATCTTGCGTGCGCCACTGCACGGCACACATTGCCGCGTTCAACACGCCACAGTTCGACTGGTCGCGTTCCTGCATGACACAACGTGCCCAGCCGGTTCCTCCGGTCTATCAACCGGAGGTTGCGGCGCGCGCCATCGCCTGGCTTGCGGAGCATCCAAGGCGTGAGATGTGGATTGGTTATCCGGCGGCAAGAGCCATCGTCGCCGCACGCTGGCTGCCGGCCGGCTGGATCGATCGCTTCCTGGCACAGCAGGGCTTCGAAAGTCAGTTGACCGGTGAACGGGAATTGCCGGGCCGCCCCGAAAATCTCTACAGCCCGGTTGACGAGGACCGCGGCAGCCACGGCCGGTTCGATCTGTGCGCCAAACCGCGCAGCACCCAGGCGTGGCTCACACGCCGCAAGCTCAGCGCTTCAGCGCTGATCGCCGGGTTGGCGGCCTACACCCTGTCACGCAACGGCAAGGCGCGTCGGTGAATGCATAACCGGGCCTGTTGTCCGCGAGCGGTGCCGCAATGAGCCAGCTTGATCTCGCACTGGTCGCCACGGGACTGCTGGTGGTCTCGCTGGGGCTTTTGTCGCGGCCCTTGAAAAACACCTTTTTGTCACCGCCGCTGATTGCCATGGTGTTCGGCATCGTGCTCGGACCGGTGGTACTCGACTGGCTCGATCCCGACCATTGGGGTCCGCCGGATCGCATTCTTGAACATGCGGCGCGGATTACCCTGGCCATCGGTTTGATGGGCGTGGCACTGCGTCTGCCACGCGGCTTCATGTGGCACCATGCCCGCACGCTGGTGGTGCTGCTTGCCGTGATCATGCCTCTGACCGCCCTGGCAGGCGGCCTGCTGGCGCATTGGCTGTTGGAGGTCCCGCTGCTGCTGGGGCTGTTGATCGGCGCCGTGATCTCGCCCACCGACCCCATCGTCTCCACCGCCATTGTGACCGGCCAGGTGGCGGAGAAAAACCTTCCCCCACGCCTGCGTCACATCATTTCCGCCGAGGCGGGCAGCAACGACGGCCTCGCCTTGCCGCTGGTCCTGCTACCCATTCTGTTGCTCAGCCGTCCGAGCGATGATCCGTGGAGCCACTGGCTTGGCGATATCGTGCTGTGGAAGAACGGGGGTGCGTTGGTGTTCGGTGGTTTGCTCGGCGTGGCCATGGGCCGTTTGCTGCGCTGGGCGGAGAGCCGGCACTACATCGAGGCGCCGTCCTTTCTCGCCTATACGGTGGCGGTTTCGTTACTGAGCCTGGGCGCTGCGGAACTCCTCGGTACCAACGGCATCCTGGCGGTATTCGCCACCGGCATCGCCTACGACCACGTGGTGGCCGGCGGTGAACGCAACCGGGAAGAGAAGGTACAGGAGGCGGTCAACCAGTTTTTCACACTGCCCATTTTCGCCCTGTTCGGCCTGATGCTGCCATGGCAGGCGTGGTGGCAACTGGGCTGGCTTGGGGTCGCCTTTGCCGTCTCGGTCTTGCTGCTGCGGCGTCTGCCGTTCGTTTTGATGGCGCGCCAGTTTACGCCCGCGCTCCGCCATCGCGCCGATGCCCTGTTCCTGGGCTGGTTTGGCCCAGTGGGTGCAGCCGCCCTGCTCTACGCTTTGCTTGCGCTGCACACCACGGGCGACGCGCTGGTCTGGAACATCGGCAGCCTGGTGGTTTTCACATCGCTGGTCCTGCACGGTGTTACCGCCAGCCCGTTTACACGCTGGTATGGAAGACGCACCAAAGAATGAAGACAAGCCCGCTCAAGGACAGCACGATATTCCCTTGTGTGCGGCACTGTCGGCATCGCCCAAAGTGAAACAGAACGTCGCCCCTTCGTCTTCTTCGGCGTGCGCCCAAATGCGCCCACCGTGGGAACGAACCATGCGCGCTACGGTGGCAAGACCAATGCCGGCCCCCGGAAACTCTCTGCCATGCAGCCGCTCGAAGGCATCGTAGAGCTTGTCGGCAAACTGCATGTCGAACCCCACGCCGTTGTCACGTACGTAGTAGATACGTTCGCCGCAACATGTCTTCAAGCCGAGTTCAATTTCGGCACACCGCCGTGGCGCCGTGAACTTCCACGCATTACCGAGCAGGTTCACCAGCAGAATGTGGGCCATGTCCCGGTCGATGCAGGCCGGTAGAGGCTGTGTGCAAGCGAAATTCACGCTGCGCTCAGGCTGGCCAGTACGCAGATCCAGAATGATCTCCCGGGCCAGTGTTGCGAAATCCACTGGCTGCCGGTCCAACTCGCTGCGCGAGACGCGGTTGAGTTGGAGCAACCCCATCATGAGCTGGTCCATACGCGCACTGGCTTCGCGGATACGCTCCAGGTAACCCGCTGCGTTCTCCGGCAGCTGTGCGGCGAACTCCTCGCTCAGTAGACTCGCGTAACCGTTGATGGCGCGCAGGGGTGCGCTCAAGTCGTGGGAAACGCAATACGAGAAGGATTCGAGTTCACGTACTGCATCCTCCAGGGCCGTGGTACGGTCGCGCACCTGTTGCTCGAGGATGACCCGCGTGTGCTCCGATGCCTGCCGGACGCGCTCCTGCTCCGTGACATCCACGAGAGTGACAACGACGCCATCGACGCTACCATCCGGCGCCTGCAGCGGCGCCACGGTCCAGTCCCAGTAAGTCATCCCGTGCTCCGGCCGCAGCGCGCGGCGCAATGGCTTCGCCACCAGAGTGAAGGGTCTACCGGTGTCCATCACCGTACGGAAAATGCGCTCGATTTCCGCGTCGGGCTGAAGTTCGAAATGATTGCGACCGAGCAGCTCGTCGGACGAACGGCCTTCTGCAGTACAGTAGGCCGCATTCACCTCCAAAACGGTGAAGTCACGATTGATCACTGCAATGGGCAGGCGGCTGTTGGCGAACAGCACGTCCAGCATAGCCGCACCCGATTCCTGACAGGCCGGCACGCTGGCACGTGACCGATCTCCTGCAGTCCCTATGGAAGCCATGAAGATCCCTTGCTCGTGGTCCAGCCCAGAGCATAACCGAAAATAGTGGACGCAGGTCCAGCCCTGCTCAATCGCCGTAGGCCACCGTGCTCAGCAGCGCCAGTTGTGCCTGACGCGAATCCAGGCGCGTGTGCTGGACCACAATCGGTACGTCAGATTCGATCAGGCTCGCGTAATCAGTGTCACGCGGGATAGACTCGGGCTGTGTCAGATCGTTGAACCGTACGTGCAGGGTCCGCCGCGGCGGCACGGTGATCTCGTAAGGCCCGGCGGGTTCCCGATCGCTGAAATAAACGGTGATGCGCACGTGTGCCTCGGCATCGCCCGTGTTCAGCAGACAAACGGTTTCATGACTGGTCAGCTGCGGGTCGGGCCCGTGACTGCGGGAGGGGATATAGCCCTCGGCGATGGCCCAGCGGTGTCTGCCCATGCTTCCGTTCATGGTTTCTCCTGTTGCGTCCCGCGTGAGTCAACCCGGTGCCCGGTGAAAGCACGCTTCGGCAGTTCTTCGTGCCCCCTCAGCCCGAGGGCGACGACCTCGGCCGGGTGCATGGCCAGACGCCCGGTGCACTGGCGGATCTGTTCCCGGCAGCTGTAGCCATCGGCGATGACAAGTGCGTCGGTGTTGCTCGCGCGCACCGCAGGCAACAACACCCGCTCACCGGCGGCGACGGATACGTCGTACTTGGGCTTTTCCATGCCGAACGCCCCGGCCATACCGCAGCAGCCGGTATCCGGCATGTCGAATTCGATGCCCATGGCACGCAGCAGCGCCCTGTCCGGTTCCACGGGCATCACGGCCTTGTGGTTACAGTGCAGGTGCACGAGGGCTTGCGTCGTCAGTGTGGGAACGTCCCAATGTGGCGCCTTCTGTTGCAGGAAATCGGCCAGCAGAAACGTTTGCCGTGCCAGCCGCATGGCCTGCCGGTCGTGCGGAAACAGCTCGCTCAGCTCCACCTGGAACACCGAGGCACAGGCCGGTTCCAGCACCACCATGGGCACGCCGTCGCGAATGGGCCCGGCGAGAGCGTCCAGTACGTCCTGCAAGTAGCGGCGCGCCCGGTCAAGAAAGCCGTATTCGTAGAGCGGGCGGCCGCAGCAGAGTGGTTGCATGGGCACCTGGACGCTGAATCCTGCGTGCTCGAGTACCGCCACCGCGGCTTTCGCCGTGGCGGGGAGGAAATGGTTGTTGAAGGTGTCGGCCCACAGGATCACCGGCGGGCCGCCATGCCGTTGGCCACGCCGACCAAACCAGTCCTTGAAGGATTCCTCGGGAAAGACAGGCAGCTGGCGTGCCGGCGCGACGTTAGCGACCCACTTGGCCAACGCGGCAAACGGCGCGCGTTGCGTGAGCAGGTTGGCCAGGCCCGGCGCATGGGCAGCGAGTCTTGCCAGCCGGTCCACATGGCCGAAGAACCAGGCCTGTCTCGGGCGGCGGTGATGCCGGTGATAGTGATACAGAAACTCCGCCTTGTAGGTCGCGATGTCCACGTTCACCGGGCACTCGCCACGGCAACCCTTACAGGACAGGCAGAGATCCAGCGCATCCTTCACCGCCTCGTTGCGCCAGCCGTCGGTAATGACGTCCCCTTGCAGCATTTCGAACAACAGGTGGGCGCGGCCGCGCGTGCAGTGCTGTTCCTCGCGCGTCACCATGTAGCTCGGGCACATGGTGCCGCTGTGTTCGCGCCGGCACTTGCCCACGCCGACGCAGCGCAGGGCGGCACGTGCGAAATCACCGCGATCGTCGGGATAATGGAACACCGTATCCACACGGCGCGGGTTGAAGGCGGTGCCCAGGCGCAGGTTTTGGTCGGCATGACGTGCATCGATCACCTTGCCCGGATTCATGCGCCCGTCCGGATCCCAGATGGCTTTGAAGTGGCGGAACGCGTCCAGCAGCTCCGCGCCGTACATCTTCTCGAGCAGTTCACCCCGCGCCTGACCATCGCCGTGCTCGCCCGAGAAAGAGCCGCCCAGCGAGACCACCAGCTCCGCCGCCTCATCGATGAAGGCGCGGTAACGGCGAATACCACCCGCGGTCTCCAGATCGAAGTCGATACGCGTATGCACGCAGCCCTGGCCGAAATGCCCGTACAGGTCACAGCCGTAGCTGTACTTGGTGAGCAAGGCGCGCAACCGGCGCAGGTACGTGCCAAGTCGCTCCGGCGGGACCGCCGAATCCTCCCAGCCGGGCCAGGTCAGCGCCTGCCCCGGAACGTGGGCGGTTGCACCCAACCCCGACTCACGCAGCGTCCAAATCTGTTCCTGCGCCTCGGGTTCTGTGTACAGGCGCTGCCTCGGCGGTGACGATGTGCCCTCCAGAACGCGCATGGCGCGACGGGCGTTTTCCTCGGCATCCCGAACCGTGGCGCCACCGAATTCGACCAGCAGCCAGCCGCCTCCATCGGGCAGCAGCTCGGCATTCTTTGGCTGGATACCGGAGGCCTTCATGTCGGCGATGAGGCGGTCGTCGATGCCTTCGAGGCCGACCGGGCCGAGCGCCATGACCTCCGGCACGTGATCCGCCGCGTGATAGACGTCCGGATAACCCAGCACCAGCAGTACCCGCGCCGGTGGGCTGTCCACCAGCCGCACCGTCGCCTCGAGCACGCTCACGCAGGTGCCTTCGCTGCCGACCAAGGCGCGGGCCACGTGGAATCCTTTCTCGGGCAGCAGGTCCGGCAGGTTGTAACCGGATACGCGGCGCGGGATGTCGGGAAAACGCCGCCGAATCGCCTCTGCATGGTCATCGCGCAGCCGCAGCAGTGCGGCGTAGATCTCACCCCGGCGACCACCCTGGCGGCGGATCGTCTCCAGCGTCGCCTCCGAGGTCTCGCCCACCTGCAGGCGTGTGCCGTCGTAGGTCACCACCTCCATGGTCAGCAGGTTGTCGGACGTGCGTCCACCCATCACCGAATGCACGCCGCAGGAGTTGTTGCCGATCATGCCGCCCAGGGTGTTATGGGTGTGCGTGGCAGGATCGGGCGCAAAGGTGAGGTGAACACGTTCCGCCTCCCGGCGCAGATCGTCCAGGATGACGCCCGGTTGCACGCGCGCGATTTTCCGCGCCGGATCGAGTGCGAGGATCCGGTTCATGTGACGGGAGAAATCCATCACCACGGCCACATTGCAGCATTGGCCGGCGAGGCTGGTGCCCGCGCCACGCGCAAGCACCGGTACGTGGTGGCGCCTGCACGCGGCCAGCGTCGCCTCCACCTCGCTGGCATCCCTGGGCATCACCACGCCCAGGGGGACCTGGCGGTAATTGGAGGCATCGGTGGCATACAGCGCGCGGCTTCCGTCGTCGAACCGCACCGGGCCCTGCAGTGCCGCACGCAGTTCGGATGCCAGGGCCGCCATCGCGGCGCGCGAAACGCGGATCGGCGTCGTGACTTCGGCCTGCGGACCACGATTCACGGCTTGCCTCCCGGGGGCGGCCTGCGTAGTGGCAACGCACTAGACCGCATACCGGTTCGCCTCCTTGCGTCGGAATTCGAGTCCGTTGCCGGGGCGGGAAAGATCGATAGGCAATGCACCGTCCCTGGGTGCCGGGCCCCCCTCGAAGCACAAGGCCTCGATGCGTACGTGATCATGGAACCATTCCATGTGTTGCAGGCCGCGCACCGCACTGGCGACCGGCAGGTGCAGGGCCGGCGCGGTGTGCGTCGACAAGGGCACGTGGTAGGCCTCGGCCAGTGCGGCTGCCATGAGAAAACCGGTATAACCGCCGCAACGCGTCACGTCGGCCTGCAATACATCCACCGCACCGGCGCGCAACAGACGGTGAAAATCGTCGGCGCTGTAGGCATATTCCCCCGCGCTCACCACCATACCCGCAGGCACGCGCTCACGCACGAAGCGCAGGCCGTCGAGATCATCGGAGGACACCGGCTCTTCGAACCAGCGCACGTCCGCTTCGGCGAATGCCACCGCCTTTTCAAGCGCCTGACGTGGCGCATAGGCACCGTTGGCGTCCACGAACAGGGCGGGACCGCTGCCGAGCGCTTCGCGGGCGGCGCGCACGCGTGCTCGGTCCTCGCCCGGCTCACGACCCACCTTGATCTTGACCGCGGGCAGTCCGGCATCGCGCCAAGCGACCAGTTGCCCACTCAGTTGCGCAATGGAATAGGACGTGAAGCCACCGCTGCCATAGATCGGAATCGATTCCCGCACGGGCCCGAACAACAACGCGAGCGGGATGCCGAGCAGGCGCGCCTTGAGATCCCACAGCGCGGTATCGACGGCGCTGATGGCGGTCGCGGCGATACCGGCGCGGCCCAGGTTACGTACGGTCGCCTGCATGGCATGCCAGTGCCGGGCAGGCGACATCGCATCCCGACCGAGCACACAGGCGCGCAGTTCGTCGTTTATCAGGTGCGCGGCGCTGGCGTGCGTATAGCTGTAGCCGATGCCGGTCACCGTCCCGGCACGCACCTCGGCCAGCACCAGGGTGGTTGCGTCCCAGGCCAGGGTGCCGTCCGATTCCGGCATGTCCGTGGGTACCATGTACGCCGAGGCGCACACCTCGTCGATGCGTGTGCGCGCCATGGCTCAGCGTCTTGGAATCAGCGCGTCGAGAAACTCTGCGGCAGAACGGCGCAACACGTCAGTGGTGTCGGGATCGCCGCGCCACAACGCGCTCATGTAGTTGCGCGCCTGCTTGAAGCTGATGTGTGGCGGCAGCGGCGGAATGTTCGGGTCCACGTAGATATCCACCACCGTCGGTCTGTCCGCGGCCAGTGCTTTGTCCCAACAGGGACCGACGTGCTCGGGCTTGTCCGCGCAGAGCCCTTTGAGCCCCAGCAGTTCCGCATAACGGGCATAGGGGAAGTCCGGCACGTCCTGGCTGGCTTGGAATTTCGGATCGCCCGCCAGCACGCGTTGTTCCCAGGTGACCTGGTTCAGATCCCGGTTATTGAGCACGCCGATAATCAATTTCGGGTTGCTCCAACGCTTCCAGTATTTCGCGACGGTCACCAGCTCGCTGTTGCCGTTCATCTGCATGGCACCGTCGCCGACCAGCGCGAGCACCGTTCGCTCGGGATGCGCGAACTTGGCGGCAATCGCGTAGGGCACTCCGCACCCCATGGTCGCCAGTCCGCCCGAAATCGACGCCTTCATGCCCGGGCGGATCTTGAGGTCGCGGGCGTACCAGTTGGCGGCAGATCCCGAGTCCGCGGTGATGATGCACTGGTCGGGAAGCCGTGGCGACAGCTCCCAGAACATCCGCTGCGGGTTGATGGGATCCCCCTTGTTCATGGCGCGGGCCTCGAGCAGTGACCACCAGCTCGTCACGTCCTTCTCGATGCCGCGCCGCCAGGCGATGCTCCCGCGGTCCTTGCGCGGCTTGAGCAGGGGAAGCAAGGCGCGCAGCGTTTCCGCCGTATCGCCGATGAGGCTCACGTCCATGGGATAACGCAAGGAAACCTTGCGCGGATTGATATCGATCTGCACGCCGCGCGCTTGCCCTTCCGGCGGCAGGAATTCTGAATAGGGAAAACTTGAACCGATCATGAACAAGGTGTCGCAACCCATCATCATGTCGTAGCTGGGCTTGGTCCCCAGCAGGCCGATGGCACCTGTGACAAACGGCAGATGATCCGGCAGCACCGCCTTTCCGAGCAGCGCCTTGGCGACACCCGCCTGCAATGTCTCGGCTGTCTTGATCACCTCCTCCGTCGCGCCCAGTGCCCCGGCGCCCACCAACATGGCGACCCGTTTTCCGGCATTGAGGATTTCGGCAGCACGCTGGAGATCAAGCGGCTGTGGGACCACTCTGGGAGCGCTAAACCCCACCCCGGTCATCACCGCACCATGCATACGCGGCGGCGAAATGACCGACGGCAGCTCCTGCACGTCATTGGGAACGATGATGCAGGTGACGGTCCGCTCAGCGATGGCGATGCGGAAGGCACGATCGATGACATGCCGGGCCTGCGCCGGTGTGGTGATGGTCTGCACGTAATGGCTTGCAACATCCTTGAACAGATTCGGCAGGTCGACCTCCTGCTGGAAATCCCCCCCCAGGGACAAGCGCTTGGCCTGGCCGACGATAGCCACGACCGGCTGATGATCGAGGCGTGCATCATAGAGCCCATTCAGCAGATGAATGGCGCCGGGCCCGGAGGTGGCAAGACAGACGCCCACCTTACCGGTGAACTTGGCATGGGCGCAGGCCATGAATGCGGCGGTCTCCTCGTGCCGCACCTGGATGAACTCGAAGCGTTCCTCCGCCCGGCCCAGGGCACCCAGAAGCCCGTTGATCCCATCCCCCGGGTAACCGAAAATCCGTCGAATCCCCCACTCCGACAGCCGGTGCAGCATGAAATCGGCCACCTGCTGACCCATGGCGTGCCTCCTGTCGTGCGTCTCTGCCTTCAGCCTAGGCAATCGGCAATGGATCACGCCCCGGAGGCTTTTCCGCGAGCGGTTTCCCGAAGTACCGCCTCGACTTCCGTGCAGCGCACCTGCAACTCCGTCCGTTCCCGCTCGACGACCAGGCCTTGCGCCGCATCCTCCGCGAGCCAGTGCAAGTGGCGGTGCAACACGGCACGGTCATCCTCGTGCCGCACCTCGCGCGCGACGTGTTCGATCACGTCCGCCAATCGCAACATCAGGGCGCGCTGGCTGCGGGACGCGGCCCGGATTTTGTTGAATACCGCATCTGCAACCAGATCGAAGCCCGACGGCGGCGCGACCAAGCGAACCTGGCCCTGGGCATCCCGACGAGCCCCCGGGCGCATGCCGCGCCCGGCCAGCAGCAACAGGGCGGCCTCGAGCCAATCCACGCAGATCAAGGCCGTATAGGGATCGTTGATTCCCGGTGAAAGCGCGCGCACTGCAATCTGTGCCAATTGATGCACGGAATACTCCGGGTCCTGGGTCGGCGTGCGAACGTTTCCCACCAGATGACAACCCGCGAGCGCCTGTGCCAGCGCCTGGGCCTTGGCGTGATTCGCCGGATAGAACCGCCCGATCACACGCCCCTCCGTGACGAAATCACCGGCCCGCTGTGAGAACAGCACGAGCAAATCATTTTCAGTGGCAATGGCCAGTGCGCGATCATGTTCGACCGCCTGCAAATAACCGGTGCGGGGCGCCTTGATGGGCTGCCATGGCTCGGCGGCATCGGGAAACGCTATGGCGTCATCGCGATCCGCAGTGCGCTCATTCCATTCGGGATACATCGCACAAAAGGTTGCCATCAGCCCCTTGCCGACCCGTGCCGCCAGTTGTTCTGCCTGCAGCGACTGGCTGAGGTGATGAATGAAGGCGATAAATGCACCCAGGCTGCCGATCGCCAGCAGCAATGCCATGGTCACGGCGAATTCCGGCACCTGTTCATTCGCTTTGCTCGCAGCGCCGATGTTGCCGAGCACGATGAGGCAGTAGACGAAGGTGCCGACGAAGGTGCCGAGCACGAACTGATTCAGTCGATCGCGCAAATAGCTCACCAATTGCAGAGAGCCGTACTGGGATCCCGCTAGCGAGAGGGCCACCACGGTGATGGAAAAGGCAACCCCGCCGACCCCTATGACGGACCCGGCAATCACCCCCACCACTTCCCTGGCCGCTTCAGGTCCGCCGGGAAACAGCCACAGCCCGATGGCTCGCGACGTCATCCGGCGATCGGCGGCGAGCAGCGCTATGGCCAGCAAAATCCCGCTGCCGGTAATCAGCATCGGCAGCAACCACAGGCTGGTGTGGAGGATTTCCCGCAGGTTCTTCAGGCGATCCCACATGCCGCTTCAGCGAGGTGGCTACTGGGAACGGGATTTCCGCGCCGGGTGTTCCGCTGCCCAGGCACGCATGGCCGCCACCCATTCATCAATGGTGGTGCGTAGCAGAACGGTTACCGCAGTATTGTCACCCCGCTGCGTCTCAATGGGGAATTGATGCAATGTGGTGCGGATCCGTGAGAGAAAAATGGCATTTGTCGCTATGCAATCAATGCAGAACAGCCCCGGGGTGCTGGTGCGTGGCTGTTTCTTCAGCAGCCTGGTCTCGGTCAATGATTCCTTCAGCAAGTCCATGGCGGCGTTTTCGTCCGACGAGCGCCTCAACATCCACGCGACCCGTTCGGCAAGAAAATTGAGGTAAGCAGATTCACTGACGCGGGAAATGCCGCCCGGCACCTGGACGATGAACATCTGCAACCACGGCTCCCCGCCTGCAGGGACAACGATGCAGGCCGGTCGATCGTGCGGGAACGGCATCGGCGAGACCACTTTCTCTTTTGCCATGCACGTGGGCCGGTTCGGGGATGCGAACAAACATGGTTGACGGACGCAGCCAGTCAAGCCGTAGGTCGTGGTTTTGATGAGGCGCGGCGGCGTTCCGCGGGCGAACAATTCGGAGGCGTTTTCAAGATAGCTGGGATGTATTTCCCAGGGGCAGCTTCACGGTTACGCAGGTGCCCCGTCCCAGGGTGCTGTCGATACGGATATCACCACCATGGGCCTGGACGATGTCATCGCTGACCGTTATCCCGAGGCCGGTTCCTTTACCGACTTCCCGGGTGGTAAAAAACGGTTCGTGCACGCGGGCCAAGTGCTCCGGTGCGATGCCCACACCATCATCTTCGATGGTTACCATTACGCAGTCGTTCCGGACGGTCGAGCGCACGCGCACGACACCGGTCTCCTCCACTGCCTGAACCGCATTGAGCAGCAGGTTGTAGAAAACCTGCCCCATGTTGGCAACGTGGCAGCGAACCGCCGGCAGTGGGTCCAGCTCCAGCGCGATATCCACCCGGCCGGCGACCTCCGGAGCAAGTACTTCCCGAACGCTGCGAATAATCTCGTTCAAATCGGTGGGTGCCATGGCCGCCCGATCGACGTGCGAAAAATCCTTGAGCGCAGCTACGATCCGACCCACCCGATCCGTACCTTCGATGCTCTCCTTGAGCAAATCACGAAGATCGTCCAAGACGAACGCCAAATCGGCACCGTCCGCGCAGCCTGCGCCCCGCAACGCGTCGGCCAGTTGTTCACGGTAATCCAGCGCTGTGTGGAGATTACTGCGTATAAAGCCGATGGGGGTATTGATTTCGTGAGCGATACCGGCCGCCAACTGACCTACCGCGGCCATTTTCTCGCTCTGGTACAACTGGCGCTGGGTCGCCTCGATGGTCCTGATCTGCTCCTTCACCCGCTCATCCAGCTGCGCGGCAAGGTCGCGGTAACGGGCTTCTGAAGCAAGCAGCGCCTCATGCTTTTCTTTCAACTGTTCATAATCGCTGCGCACCGCGTGCAAATGCAGCTGTGACGCCATGCGGTATTGGGCGTCACTGCGCAACAAGTGCTCGATAATGCGCGCCGCCGCAGCCGCGCGTTCGGCGGGACCGTCGCTCTCGATATAGCCAATGGGGTCCAGATGAACACGAACGGATATGCGATTGGGCAACCCGTGTTCCGCATTGCCGTAAATCACTCTCTCGCGCTCGTCAAGCAACCGTAGGGATAGCCCCGACAACGTTTCCACCCCCGCGATCAACTGGCTGCCGTGACGACTCTCCACGAATCGCTGCAGATTCCCCTGCCAGCGTATTTCCACATCAGTGGTCATGGCCCCATCATTCCTCACGCAACGAAATACGCCCGTCGGCCCCCCAATCCACGCGGGTGAGACCGGGGTTTTCCCGTTCCAGTCTTTCCAATTCCGCCCGCTGCCGGCGACAGGTGGCCTCACTTTCCCGCAGTTCGTCGGCCAGGCGGCGGTTTTCCATTTCCAGGCGCCGCCTGTCCAATGCCGAGCGCACGGACAACCGCAATTCGTAGTCCTGCCACGGCTTGGTCACGAAGTGATGAATGCCTGTTTCGTTGACCGCTTTCACCATCATCTCGAAATCGGCCATGCCGGATACCATCATGCGTACGGCTTCCGGTTGCAACGATTTGAGTGCCTGCAGCAGCGCGATGCCGTCCATGTGGGGCATGTGATAGTCGATCATGAACAGGTCGAAAGCGGTCACCTGCGCGCGACGCAACGCGTCTTCGGCACTCGCGTAGGTTTCCACCTCCATGTCATCTGCACTCAGCACGCGCTGCAAGGCACGGAGAATGTTGGGCTCGTCATCGACGATCATGATCCGGTGCGCCATGGTCCTCTTCCCTTTTTACGTAAATGGTGAAACCGCTGTCGTTCTCTATTTCGAAGGATTGAATGCGTGCGATCACCCGCTCGTCGATGACACGATCATGGGCGAGCAACAGCAGGCCGTCTGCCGTCACAAGATCACGGGCGAGCACCATGCCCGGGCAGATGTCCGCGGAGGTGAGGCGCACATCGTTACCGTTCTGGCCAAAGGTCGGATTGGCTTCGAGCCACCTGATGAATGCCTCCACGACCACCGGGTCATAGCGCGCGCCTGCATTGGTGGTAAGGAAGACTTGCGCCTCCTCACTGGAGAGTTCGCCCTTGACCAGCCTGCCCAGTTGCAGCGCGTCGTAGTCATTGGCCACGGCGAGAATGCGGGCACCAAGCGGAATATCATGCCCCTCGAGACGGTCCGGAAACCCGTTCCCGTCGAAACGTTCGTGCTGGTGGCGTATCAGCAAAGCGGTGGGCTGTAGCGCGTCGAGACCCATCAGCGCCGCCTGGCCGATGACGGGATGGCGCATGAACTCCCGGCGTTGTTTCGGGCCGAGTTCGGCATACGGTTGGAAAACCAGTTCGTCCGCGAGCCCGAGTTTTCCGATGTTGTGCAGCAAGCCGGCGAAGTAGATTTGTTCGGCCTCCTGCTCGGAAGCGCCGAGATCCTGGGCGACCCCCCGGGCGCTCTCGCCGACGCGCCGCCCATGGCCCACCCCCTCGCCCTCACGCATCTCCAGCAGGTGCGCGACGATGGGAATGGTTTCCACATAGGAGCGCTTGAGTTCCTGATAGGCCAGGTCCAGCATATCGGCGGTCTGCTGGATTTCCTCGGTGCGCGCCCGGACCCTGGCCTCGAGGGTCGCATTGAGGTCTCGCAGTTCCTGGTTCTGCCGTTCGATTTGTTCCAGCAAACGCTCACGTTCCCTGCGAAGGGCCTGCTGCGCCAACGCATTTTGCACCGACAGACGCAGATCGGTGTCTTCCCAGGGTTTGCTCACATAACGATAGATATGACCACGGTTGATGGCGTCGATGGTCGAATCCAGATCGGCGTAGCCTGTGAGCAGCATTCTGATGGTGGCGGGCCAGCGCTCCGCGACTTCGGCCAGAAATTCCGCACCGCTCATGCCGGGCATTCGCATATCCGAAATCACCAGATCGACGCCTTCCTGCGCCATTACGGAAAGTCCCTCCGCGCCGTTGCTTGCCGTGAGGATTCGATAGCTGCCCGTGCGGAAAAGGCGGCGCAAAGCCGCCACGATATTAGGCTCGTCATCCACGAACAGCAGCGTCGCGAGCGAGGACGTTTCCTCAGGATTCATTGGTGTGCCTGATTCTCACTACGGTGCACCGGCAAGATGATGCGAAACGTTGTGCCCTTGCCGGGCGCGCTCTCGACCTCGATGCGACCGCGGTGTTTCTTTACTATGCTCAGGGAGATGGTCAGTCCAAGGCCGGTGCCTTTGCCCACGGGTTTGGTGGTGTAAAACGATTCGAACACGCGCTGCTTCACCTCGGGCGTCATGCCCACGCCATCATCACTGATGCTGATGCAGACATGTTCCGGATCGAGCGATTGCGTGCGTACCGTGATGGTCCCGTGCCGCTCGATGGCTTGCGCGGCGTTGATCAAAATGTTGAGAAAGACCTGGTTGATCTGAGTGCCAATGCACTCCACGGGCGGGAGGTCTCCGTATTCCCGCACCACCTCGGCCGTGTACTTGGTCTCGTGGTGCAGGATATTGAGGGTGCTGTCCAGTCCCAGGTGCAAGTCCACGGGTTTCCAGTCGCCCGCGTCGATGTGCGAGAACTCCTTGAGGTCCTGGACAATTTTGCGCACCCGCGCCACACCCTCTTGCGATTCGCGCAGCAGGTCACGCGCGTCCTGGGCGATGTAATCGAGTTCGACGCGTTCGGTGAGTTCACGTAGCGACATGACGGCAGGTAAATCTGCCGGGACTTGGCTCTCAAGGGCACGATAGGCGGCAATCACTTCCAGGAGGTTGTCGACGTATTGGGAGAGCGTCGCCAGGTTGGAGCTGACATAGCCAACGGGATTGTTGATCTCGTGCGCGATGCCGGCGGCGAGTTGACCGATGGAGGCCATTTTCTCCGATTGCATCAGTTGCTGCTGCGCCTCCCGCAGGCGCTGCATCAGCACGTCCCTGCCATGGCCGGCCTGCCCCTCCAGGTCACGAAACACCATCACCCGCCCGGTCAACCGGCCGTCATCGATCACCGGGGCGACAACGCACGCAACCGGCAACAGGCTGCCGTCACGACGGCGAAAGGCATGTCCGTGGCACTGGCGTGGTCCATCGCTGTTTGCGGCAGCATCGAGACAGTGGCCTGCCGTCCCCAAATCGCGCTCGCACTTCATCAGTTCCTGCAGCCGGCGGCCCTGGAGTTCGCTGAATGACCAACCAAGCAGACGTTGTGCTCCGGGGTTCATGAACGCCACGCGGCCATCGGGTTCCACTGCCACGACACCTTCCGCCATGTGCATGGCGAGTTGTTCGACGAATCTGCACTCTCCGCTGAGTGGCATGTCTCCCTCCAATCGACAGTAATCCTGCCAGTGCCAAGGTGCGCCTTAGGGCTCCTCCTCCGGCGCGAGTACCAAGAGACGGCCATCCGCGCGGTCACCGAGTCGGCCACAGTGGACGGTGATCCGCCGCCCGTTCAAGCGCATGCCACGTTGCACGTGCTGTCCCCCCGTATCGATACGGGCAAGCAGCACCAGCCACTCGGCGGGCAGGACCTCGGCGATACGTCGGCCGGGCAGCCTTCCGACGACCCCAAGCAACTGATGGGCACGCTCGTTGGCGATGGTAATGGCGCCATCGTTCGCCATGCCGAGGACGGCGACGGGAAGATGCGCAAGCACGGCGCGCGCGAGTGCTTGGTCTTCCGCTGCCGACGCATTCGGCGGTGCGCCGGCAGGCCCACCCGTCGGGATGCCCTCACGCCGTCGCACGCCTTCCGCCCCTGGTTTCGCGGGGTCATCGCCAGCCCTATGCTCGGTGAACGCCGCCTTGACTTCGGCGCGCAAGGCATCGTCGTCCCAGGGCTTGGTGAGGAATTTGTAAATGGCGCCTTCGCACATCGCCTGGGTCACAGACTCGAGCTCGGTGTAGCCGCTCAGCATGATGCGAATCGTGCGGGGGAAGCGCTGTTTGACGATGCCGAGGAATTCCGAACCCAGCATGCCCGGCATGCGTTGATCCGAAATCACCACACCGATATCGGGTTGCTCACCAAGCACACGCAGGCCCTCGGTCGCGCTGTATGCAGTGTGGATGCGGTAGCCGTCGCGCCTCAGCAGGCGTGTCAGTGCGCGCAGGATGTTCTCCTCATCATCCACCAGCAAAATGCTTCCTGCCTTCTCTCCCAAACTCACGGCGACGCCCAGCCAAGTGCAGCGATTGTGCCGACCCGAACCGCATCATCGGAAGAAGGGTGCACGTCATGGGAAACCGCCGCATGCTGTCGCATGCACCGGATCCTCCGCGGGTGCGGAGGAGGAGGCAGCGGGTGATTGCGGAGAACCGGGATCCGATCGGGCGTGCGCAGCTGGCCGGGCAAGCAATGGGCCTTCCGTTTGCCGGCGTCGATGCAGCGCGGCACCCTGCGGAAACGAACGCCGCTGTACCGCCCAAGTTCTCCAGTGGTGAGTCTTCGCGTGGCCATTTGGCTCCCTGGATGAACGTTAAGACTGATGCGACTAAGGTGTCAACGGCGACATTCCGGCCATGCGCGGCGGCTCGCAGACTCAGGAGAAACAGTCTATTAGTTAGGGGTTCCCTCACCAAATCCATGACCATGTCCCAAAGAACCTTGCTTTCCGTGGTCCTGCTGCTGACCTTGGGCGTCATCACCCTGGGTTCCTATGTGCGGCTTTCCAATGCCGGCCTCGGCTGCCCCGATTGGCCCGGCTGCTACGGCAGGCTGATGGTACCGGCCGATCTGCGCGCGGCGGGTGCCGAGGCGCATGCGCGCGCCTGGATTGAAATGGTCCATCGCTACGCAGCCGGTTTCCTGGGCGTATGCATTGCGGCCCTCACGGTGCTCGCCTGGCATCACCGTCACCGACGCATGATCGCCGCTGCGGCTGCCGCCCTGGTGGTGTTCCAGGCACTGCTGGGCATGTGGACGGTCACCCTGCGCCTGCAACCGCTCATCGTCATGGGTCACCTGCTCGGTGGCCTCGGGTTGCTGTCGTTACTCTGGCTGTGGCGTCTCGCGGACACCGCGCCGCGGCCGCTCCCCCGCCTGCGGCCGTATGCGGTGGCCGCCCTCCTCGCAGTGGTGCTGCAGATCGCGCTGGGCGGCTGGACCAGTGCCAACTACGCGGCCATCGCCTGCCCGGACCTGCCCACCTGTCAGGGTGCCTGGTGGCCCGACATGGATGTCGCCGAAGGCTTCTCCCTGCCCGCTGCGGTGAACGGCAGCTGGGAAGGCGGGGGACACACGGGTGAGGGACGTACGGCCATCCACCTCGTCCATCGTCTGGGAGCGCTGACCACGTTGCTGGTGGTGGGTGTGTTCGCGGCGGCACTGGTGCGCGCGGGTGGGGCACTGCGGGTGATGGGCGTGGCACTCGCCACGGTCTTGCTGCTTCAGTTCTCGCTGGGGCTCGGCAATGTCCTGCTCGGCCTGCCGCTGCCGATGGCAGTCGCGCATACAACCGGCGCCGCGCTCTTGCTACTCACCGTGTTGTGGAGCGCACGCGCTGTCATCGTGCACCGGCCAGTTCACGCACGCGCACGCGACGCAGATTTTTTCGCGTATCCGGCTGGTGATCCCGAAACCTGATACGGTCGTCAGGCGGCATTCGCGTCCGCGCCTCGCGTAAGCCCGCGGGTTATTGAAACACCGAGCCGGCGTAGCGAGATCCAGGTGACTGCCAACACCGCCTCCCGCTGCCAATCCTCTCCGCTCTCATACAAGCCGCGCACCTTCTGCACGCGTAGCCCGGCATCGATCACAATCAAGCCATTACCGGCGTAGCGGGTGGCGGTGGCGAGTTGGGCAAGCTTTGTCGCCTGGGCACTATTGGAAACATACACGCGGCGGTCTGCGCGTCGGCGCGTCGGCGCTGGTGAGCGGGCCGCCACGGTTCTTTCCGATGTCCGCCGGGTTGACGAAGTTGTTTACCTCGGCGCGGTAGCGCATCTGCAGCAGTTTGAATTTCACTTGGACAGCGTGCTTCGCCCTCGCGACATTCGCAGTCTGTCCGCTACCTCTAAGTTTCCTCAGTTCGAGCAGGGCCTTTTGATAGTCGAGCAGTGCGTTCTGCAACCCGGTGAGCCGGGCTTCGGCGACGGTCGCGCCCGCACCGACCAGGCCGGCACCGTCCTGTAGCGTCAACCCGGCCAGATGTTTGTCCTAGAAGCCCGCCAGTGCACTCGTGAAGTCTCCGAAGGTGTCCACCGTGCACATCAAGCGTTCGCGGGTTGCCGGGGGCAGGCGGGCGAAGGTGCCGGTGATGAGGCGCCCTTCGGGATGTTCTTCCAGGCAGTAGGGCATGTTCGCCGTGAAGGCGCTGCAGCCCAAAATGTTGTAGTGGGCGAGGTTGTCCACTCGTTCACTTCCGAAGAGTTCTTTCGCGGACAGGTTGCGTGAGGGGAAAAGGACTTCTGGCATGGTCGCTCCTTAATCGTGCCGGAATGGTGGGGAATGTTCCTGATGGTTCCTTTTTTTTGGCGGACGCCTAGCGCGCGTACTCGCACCGATCTGGGAATGGCTTTGGGCAGGGAAGCCAATGTGCCGCGGTTGGCACCAAAAAGGCAGCGTCGCCTTGGGAAGGGACGGGAAGGAATGCAGTGTCGTTCATCGGTCTACGTCCGTGTCCCGGGTTCCTGTCAACCGGGTAAATCCAATGGGGCGGGGGTATAACCCGGAGACCCGCGGTCGGAGCAACCCGAGCCAAACGAGCCCCAGTATCCCCCCTTCGATCTCACCCGTATACCGGCGCCAGAACCGGTGGCCGAAGATCCGGGTGCTTCCGCCGTCGTCTCCTCGGGAACGGTTCTTTCAACGACTGTTGAGCGTTTGCGCAGTTTGCATCAGGAATGTTTTGGTACACGGCATTTGCTGCGGACGTGAGCTATCTTTCCTTGCTCTTTTTGGCCTCCCGTCAAC
Source organism: Gammaproteobacteria bacterium (assembly GCA_041687015.1). Lineage (GTDB taxonomy): Bacteria > Pseudomonadota > Gammaproteobacteria > Thiohalomonadales > Thiohalomonadaceae > JALOAT01. The sequence goes on along the minus strand of JAWLCT010000003.1, from coordinate 82,052 downwards.
AGCAAGGAAGTTGCCCCCATGGTCGACCTGCTGGTGAACGGTCGCCGGCACACGCTCGACGTGTCTGCCGACGCGAACCTTTTGTGGGTGCTGCGCGAGCGACTTCAGCTCAATGGCGCGAAATACGGCTGTGGCATTGCCGCTTGCGGTGCATGCACCGTACTGCTGGAGGGCGAGCCGATCCGTGCCTGCGTGACCCCAGTGGGTGCGGTCGAAGGCCGCCGCATCGTCACCATCGAGGGCCTGGGCGGCGATCATCCGGTACAGCTGGCCTGGGTCGCCGAAGAAGTACCTCAGTGCGGATTCTGCCAGGCGGGCCAGGTGCTCGCCGCGGTGGCGCTGCTGGAGAAAAATCCCCGCCCGGGTGAACGGGAAATCAATCATGCCTTCCGGGGCCACCTTTGCCGCTGCGGTACCTACCCGCGCATTCGGCGTGCCGTGCGCCGGGCCGCAGAATGGATGGTGGAGCCAAGCCGTGCTGCGCGTAAATAGACGCACTTTTCTCAAGACCTCCGCCGGTGCCGGCGGCGCGCTGGTGCTCGGCTTGGTATTGCCGGGCTGTGGCCGCGGCAACGAGGCCATGGCCGAGCCGGTGCCGTTGCTGCGTGACCTGCCTGGCGACGCATTGGCACCGAATGCCTTTCTGCGTGTGGATACCGACGGCAGTGTGCTCGTGATGATCCCCAGCGCTGAAATGGGCCAGGGGGTGTTCACCTCGCTCGCGATGCTGGTCGCCGAGGAAATGGGTGCCGACTGGACCCGCGTGCGTGCCGAACACGCGCCCGCGCATCCGGCCTACGCCAATCCGGCGCGCAATACCCAGGCCACGGGTGGCAGCGCTTCGGTGCGCGGCTTTTTCACCTCCCTGCGCGAGGCCGGTGCGACCGCCCGTGACTTGCTGGTGAGGGCCGGGGCCGCCCGCCTCCAGGTCCCAATGGCTGAGTGCCGCGCGGAGAAGGGTGCGGTGGTGCACGTCAACAGCGACAGGCGCGTGCCCTTCGGCGTGCTCACCGCCGATGCCGCACGTCTGTCCCTGCCGACCCAGGTCCTATTGAAATCACCCGACGAATTGCAACTGCTCGGGCGCGGTGCGCCGCGCCTTGACAGCCCACCCAAAGTCAGCGGGCGCGCCTTGTTCGGTCAGGACGTGCAACTGCCCGGCATGCTCATCGCTTCGGTCGAACGCAGTTCGCGTTTTGGTGAAAGCGTACTGCGCTTCGATGCGCAGGCGGCGCGACAGATCCCGGGCGTCCGCCACATCGTGCCGTTGGAGCACGGTGTGGCGGTGGTCGCAGACGGCTTCGAGGCGGCCCTGGCCGGTCGTGCGCGGCTGCGCATCGACTGGCAACCCGCGCGGCGCCCGGCGCCCGACGAGCACACCGCGTGGAAACGTTTGCACGCCGCGCTCGACACAACGGTGTCGATGCGCAACGACGGGAACACCGCAGCCGCCCTCACCCGCTCCGCGAAAACCATCAGCGCCGCTTACGAGATACCGTTCCAGGCACACGCCTGCATGGAACCGCCCGCCTGCACGGTCCATCTGCATGACGACGGCTGCGAGTTGTGGGCGCCGACCCAGGTTCCGGAACAGGTGCGGCGCCTGGCCGCGGAGATCACGGGGCTGCCGGTGCAGCGCATACGCGTGCACACGCCATTTCTTGGCGGTGGTTTCGGGCGCCGCCTGGAGCACGATTTCGTCAGCGAAGCGGTGCACATTGCCAAGGCGGTGCGGGTCCCGGTGAAATTGCTATGGACGCGTGAGGACGATCTGCAACACGACTTTTATCGGCCCGCGAGCGTCCACCGAATGAGTGCCGGGCTGGATGCGCGCGGCGCACCCGTGGCCTGGCGTCACCACATCGCCAGCCCTTCCATCGTCGCACGCCGCAATCCCACGGCGGTCAAGGACGGTCGCGACAAGAGTTCGGTGGAAGGTGCGGTCACGCTGCCTTACGCGATCCCCAACGTGGAAGTGGGTTACGCCATGGTCGATCTGGGTGTGCCCGTGGGTTTCTGGCGCTCGGTGGGTCATTCCCAGAACGTCTTCGCTGCGGAATGCTTTCTCGACGAACTGGCCGCCGCTGCGGGACGCGACCCCTACACCCTGCGCCACGAACTGCTCGTCGGGAAACCGCGCTTGCGACGGGTGCTCGATCTGGCCGCGTCGCGCGGTGACTGGGGCACACCGCTTCCCGAGCAGCACGGCCGCGGCATCGCGGCCGCCGAATCGTTTCACAGCTACGTCGCCCAGGTGGCCGAGGTCGTGGTGGAGGGCGACACGGTGCGTGTGTTGCGGGTGGTTTGCGCAGTGGACTGCGGCTTCATCGTCAATCCCGACACTGTCATCGCCCAAATGGAGGGCTCCGTGGTGTGGGGGCTGACCGCCGCCCTCAAAGGTGCGATCCGTTTGCAAAACGGTGGCATCGCTCAGCGCAACTTCCACGATTATCCCTTGCTCGCCATGGACGAGATGCCCGACGTGGAAGTTCATTTGGTCCAGAGCGCCGACCCGCCCGGCGGCGTCGGAGAACCGGGTGTGCCGCCCCTTGCCCCCGCTGTTGCCAATGCGGTGTTTGCCGCCACGGGGCGTCCCGTGCGTCGTCTGCCCATTCGTCTGGGAGACGCAACGTGACCGACGCAGAGATCCTCGCCCATGCCCTCGACTGGCATGATCGCGGTCGCGTCACCGCCCTGGCGACACTGGCGGCGGGCAGCGACAGCAAGCGTCGCGTGCTGGGCAGCCTGTTTGCGTTTACCGCAGGCGGGCATCGGCTGGGTTCCATTACCAGCGGCTGCGCCGAAGATGCGCTCGTGCAGCGCCTCGCTGCCGGTGATTTCGTGCGCCCCACGCGCCTGTGCTTCGGTGCCAGACGCGGGCGACTCGCCCTGCCCTGCGGCGGCTTCGTGGAGCTGGTGGTGGAGTCCCTGCGAGCCGGTGACGGGTTGCGCGCCGTGGTCGCGGCGTTGACACGGGGTGAATCCCCGGTGCGTCATCTCGACGTGGAATCCGGACACGTCGGTCTGCACGATGAGGGTCCCGACTTCGCCTTCGATGGGCGTGTGCTGTTGCGCCGCTTTGGTCCGCCCCTGCGCCTGTTACTCATCGGCGCAGGCGACGTGGCCTATCACCTGGCGCGATCCGCGCCGGCACTGGGTTATCGGGTTTGGCTGTGCGAGCCGCGCGCCGCACTGCGCGCGGCGTGGCATGTACCGGGCACCCGCATCGATCCACGCATGCCTGACGATGCCGTCGTGGCCTTGGCAGACGCACGCACAGCCGTCCTTGCACTCAGCCATGATCCGCGCCTGGACGATCTCGGCATCGAAGCTGCGCTTGCGTCCCCCGCGTTTTACGTGGGTGCGATGGGCTCGCAAAAGGCAAGCGCGTCGCGGCGTGAACGTCTGGCCTCTCTGGGGATTACCGAGGCAGCACTGGCCCGCCTGCATGCCCCGGTGGGACTGGCTATCGGCAGTCGCAGTGCCGCGGAAATCGCCGTCGCCATATTGGCGCATCTGATTGCCGTGCGACACGGCGCCCCGCGGGCGGTGTGACATGATAGCCGGCATTCTGCTCGCCGCCGGCTGTTCGTTGCGTTTCGGCAGCGACAAGCGCCTGCATGCGTTCACCGACGGCACCCCCATGGCAGTCGCTGCCCTGCACCCGTTACGCAGCGTCCTCGAACAGGTGATCGCGGTGGTGCGCCCACGCGATGCCGAGCTCGCAGGGTACTTGCGTGATGCCGGCGCGCATATCGCGCTGAGCCCGGAGGCCTGGCCCGGAATGGGTACCAGCCTGGCCTGTGCGGTCGGTGCGCTGGACGCACGCGTCACTGGCTGCCTGGTCGCCCTGGCGGACATGCCCTATGTGCGCACGGCGACGGTGCGCCGAACGGCGGCTTCGCTCGCGGAGGGTGCGAGCCTGGTCGCACCCATGTACCGCGGTTCACGAGGTCATCCCGTGGGTTTTGCGGCCGAATGGTTTCCCGCCCTGCGCCGCCTGCGCGGCGAACACGGTGCGCGCGACCTGCTGGCGGTGCATCGCGACCGGTTGACACTGGTGAATGTCGACGATCCGGGCGTTCTCATCGATGTGGATTATCCCGAAGATCTGCTGCGCGACCGGCCGCCCGGCTGAGTACGACCCAGGCTGTTCTATCTTTGCCTGTATCGACGCCGCCGGGATGACGCATGGGAAAGGGAATTCTGATTACGGGTGGTGCGGGTTACATCGGTAGTCATGTGGTGCGCCAGCTGGGTGAACGCGGCGAACGCATCGTGGTCCTTGATGACCTGTCCACCGGATTCGCCGACGCCGTCATGCATGGCACGCTTGCCGTGGGCGACGTGGGTGACCAGGCGCTGGTACGCACCCTGCTCGCCCAATACGACGTCGACACGGTCATGCACTTCGCTGCACATACCGTGGTGCCCGAATCGGTCTCCGATCCACTCAAGTACTATCGCAACAACACGGCAAACAGCCGCAATCTGCTGGAGTGCTGCCAGGCGGCCGGCGTAAAGCACTTCGTATTCTCTTCCACAGCGGCCGTTTACGGCATCCCGGCCGACGGAGCCGCTGCCGAAGACACGCCCTTGCAACCCATCAACCCGTACGGCACCTCGAAGCTGATGACCGAGTGGATGCTGCGAGATCTCGCCGCGGCAACATCGCTGCGTTATGTGGCATTGCGCTATTTCAATGTGGCCGGTTCCGATCCGGCGGGCCGCATCGGCCAATCCACCCCCAACGCCACACTTCTCGTGAAAGTGGCCTGCGAGGCCGCGGTGGGAATACGCAGTCACGTGGACATCTTCGGGATCGACTACCCGACCCCGGACGGCACGGGCATTCGCGATTATATCCACGTGGAGGATTTGGCTGATGCCCACCTGCGTGCGCTCGATTACTTGCGCAACGGGGGGGTATCCACGGCGCTGAACTGCGGCTACGGCCGCGGCTACAGCGTGCGCGAAGTCCTGTCTGCCGTGGAGCGCGCGGCCGCATGCTCACTCGACGTGCGTGAACGCCCGCGCCGTGCGGGCGATCCGCCGGCACTGATCGCAGTGGCCGATCGCATTCGTGATGTGTTGGGTTGGCAGCCACGCCACGACGATCTGGACCTCATCGTCGCCACGGCCCTGGCTTGGGAAAGGCACCTCGCTGCCACGCAGCAACGCCGCCTCAGTGCTCAGGGCTGAACCCCGACGGCCCGCGTTCGCGCCACCAGTCCACCACAATGCGCGCGATGCGTTCAGCCGCGTGGCCATCCCATAGTTCGGGAACGCGCGGGGGTTCGCGCCCGGCCAGCGCCATGCCAGACAGATACGCTTCGATGCCCGCGCGCACCTTACCGGGTGAGGCGCCCACCAAACGGTTAGTCCCCTGCTCCACCGTCACCGGTCGCTCGGTATTGTCACGCAAGGTAAGGCATGGGACACCCAGAATGGTGGTCTCCTCCTGAACACCGCCGCTGTCGGTCAGCACCACCCGGGCGTTGGCCATGAGGTTCAGGAAATCCAGGTAACCGAGCGGTTCGATGCAACGGTAGCCATGGCCGGCACCGAACAGGCCGTCGAGACCAAACTGGGCGATGCGCGACTGGGTACGCGGGTGCACGGGAAACACCACCGGCATGTGGCGGCCCAGTGTGGCGATGGCCTCACCGAGACCGGCGAGTCGCTGGCGTGTCTCCACGTTGGACGGTCGATGAAGGGTAAGCACCGCATAGGCGCGCGGCGATCCGTCGCCGTCCATCAACCCCAGTTCGTACAGGGTCGGCCGCGCCAACGCCCGCTCGCGGTGGGCGAGCAAGGTGTCGATCATCACGTTGCCGACGAAATGAACCTCGCCCGCGTGACAGTTTCCATTAGCACCGCGCTCCGTGGTGAACAACAGATCGGCAATGGCATCCGTGACGATGCGGTTGATCTCTTCGGGCATGTGGATGTCCCCGCTACGCAGCCCCGCCTCCACGTGCGCCACTGCAATGCCGAGTTTTTTGGCATCGACTGCACACGCCAGGGTGGAATTCACGTCACCGGCGACCATCACCAAATCCGGACGCTCCTGCTGCAGAATGCCTTCGAACCTTTCCATGATGCGCCCGGTCTGGGCACCGTGGCTCGCGGACCCGACGTCCAGATTGATGTCGGGGCGCGGCAGCCCCAACTCGTCGAAAAACAGGGCAGACATGCGGCGGTCATAGTGCTGCCCGGTGTGCACCAGACGTTGAGCGAGTTCGACGTCCGGTTCGCGCAGCCGCGCAAATGCCGCCATTACGGGAGCGACCTTCATGAAGTTGGGGCGCGCTCCGACGACATGAAGAATCTTCACACTCTCACCTCCGCAAGTGATCGCTCCTGCTCTTCCGCGCGCAAGCGCGCGGCCATGTGTGCCAGGTGATGGGGTCGGACACCGTCGTGGTTGGGAAAGGTCACCAGACGTGCTGCGAAATCGGCGGCCCTTGGGAAGGTGTCTTGTCCGTCGAGATGAACGGCCACACCGGCAACCTCGGGCAGCGGGACGCCGTACAGGCCGGATGCCCCCAAATCAGCAAGATCCCGAACCAGACGTCCGGCCATCGCGGCATCGGCGGCAAGCACCGGATAACGTGAAAGCCGTTCGTCGTGCCGGTGTCCACAGGCCGCGGGAAGATCCAACAACCGGTGACCGGTCAGAAAGGACGGATACAGCCGTTGCGGATGACGCGCACGACGAAACGCCCTCACCGCGGCAACGAGAAAGGATTGCAGGTCCGCAGGCATGGTGTGGATAGTCTGCAGTGGCACGAAGCGCGTTTCGCCCAGGTGTAACCAGGGAAGTGCTGCGGGCAACCCGTACAGCCAGGGTTGGCGCAACAGGTTGTAGGCGGCCACCTGCCACCGGAGCCGCGGGAAGGTGCCACGGGCCACATCGGCCGAGCGCGCAATCCGTTCACAAAGATCGCGTTCGCGGCTCAACACTGCGCCCCCGGTGAGCAGGCTCACCGGTTTGCCGCGCCCGAAACTCAACACCACGGCGTCGCCCTGCCACATGCGCTCGCCTGCGCGCGACGGGAAGGCTTGCGCACTGTCCTGCACCAGGCTGCAGCCGACCCGCCCGCAAAGCGTACGCAGCGCCGCATAGCGTTCAGGAATGCCCAGGAAGTCCACCGCGATCACGGCCAGTGTCCGTGTCGACAACCGGCTGGCGAGTTGATTCAGATCCAACCAGGGCCGCGCCGCTGTGTAGTCCACCAGCACCGGACGACACCCGGCGTACACGGTGGCGCTCACCAGCGCCGGACAGTTGTAGGCGGCAAACACCACTTCATCACGGTCGGGAGAAGCGGCCTTCAACGCCAGGAGGGTGGCTGCAAGGGCCTGGGTTCCCGACCCGAGCAATGCCACGTGCCAGGGTGCAAACAGACCGCGCACGGCATTGCGTGGTCCCGGTTCGAGGCGAATACCGTCTCCTACCGGCGGCAAACGGAGCCATGTCATACCCATGACCAACCCCGCCATCTGTCATACGACGCGCGGGCCATCGTCTGCCGGCGTGCAGCGCGCGCCATACAGGTTGACGCACCGCAGCTCGGCACGATACTTAGGCGAGCATCCAAAAGCATTCGGTGTGCGAGCAGGTCGACCGCCTGCCCTGCGGTGCACAGCAGGCGCGAATGCGCCGACAGGCGTCGCGATGCTGCTGGTGCCACGCAGAAGATCGCATCCATGCGTACGCCGTCACACCCGGTCTTGAGGTTCAGGAACTATAGTCACGACACCTCTTCGCTTCCATGTCACGCGAGGCCACCATGGACAGGGCATCCTTGCGCGTTCTGCATCTCGTTTCCGCTGAGCGTTGGCGCGCCGACGATGCGAGCCTGCCGGCGCTGCTTCGCACGCTGCAAGCGAGAAGCGACGTCCACAGCGACGTGATCGTGCTCACCGGTCGGGATGACGTCCCGCAGACACATGAAGCACGTCTCACCCTGATCCCCGATAAACGCTCGCTGCCCCGCCGCCTGCGCGCAGTGGAACAATGTGCGCTGCCGACGCCGCCGCATATCGTTCATGCCCATGGTTGTCGCGAAAGCCTGTTGGGCGCCTGGATTGCGTTCCGGGCGCGAGGTGCCATGTTGCGGACGGTCGAAGATGACTCTGCCCATCCCGCGGGCTGGCGCGGTGGTCTGTTGCGTAGCGTCGACCCTTTCTGCGGACGTGCGCATCGAAACGTGGTGTGCGCATCGCCGCGCCTGGGGGCGCAGCTCGCCCGCAGGCACCGCGAACTGTGCGTGTCGGTCATCGCACCGGGCGTGGAGGTGAAGACCCTGCGCGAGCAGGCCTGCCGGCCCGTCACCGAACCCATGTCCGGCGATCAGTTCCACGTGGCGCTGGTCGGCCCATTCGACCCGCCGCGCCGACTCGATATGGCCCTCGCTACGGCGTATACCCTGGCGCGCGACCATCCCGGTCGTTTTTGCTTTCATGCCTTCACTGACGAACAAAGTCTCGTCACGTATGCACCGTTCGTGGAACGGCATCGCCTGACCTGCTGCATCCGGTTTCACGCACTGCCATCACCGCTCGCACCCTGGCTCGCCCGCATGAACGCGCTGCTGTGGTGCCCGGACACGGACACAGTACCGTCACGCGTGATCGAAGCCATGGTGCTGGGTGTGCCGGTGGTCGCGCACGCAGTGGGTGGCGTGCCGGAGTTGCTCGGCTTTGGTACCTACGGCACATTGGTGAATCAACATTGGCCTCAGGCTTATGCCGACGCGCTGGCGGGCATCGCAGCCAACCCCGTGCAAGCCGCGCATCGGTCCAAAGCCGCTGCGGAATACGCCACGCGCGCTCATGACATCGCGCGCGTCGCCGATCGCTATGTGAGCCTGTATCGTTCCCTGGGTGCGTCCCGCCATGGCGCACTGGATGTCTGCTACCTCTGAGCCGGCACACCCCTTGGCCGTGGCTCATGAGGCGGCGCGCAACGGCAGCAGGCTGGCGTAAAGCTCTGCGTAGCGGTGGACCATGGTTTCAAGGGAATAATGCTGCTCGACCCGCAAGCGTGCGGCGCGGCCCATGGCCGACGCGCGTTCCGGTTCGGCGGCCAGGGCGTCAATGGCCTGCGCGAACGCCTCGGCGTTGCCCGTCGCGACCCGCAACCCCGTCACACCATGCTCGACCAGTTCGTCATGGCCGGGCAGATCGCTGACGACGGCCGGCAGCCCTGCGGCCATGGCCTCCATCAGACCGCGGGCGATGGCGCCGGTACGTGATGCACGCAGGAAAACATGTGCCGCCCCAAGCAATGCCGGAACATCTTCCCGGAAACCGAGAAACTCCACGCGACTGGCGACGCCCTGTGCCTTTGCCCGCGCCATCAGTTCCGTCTGAAGCGGCCCGTCGCCGACCAGACGCAGGCGCACCGGGCGGGTGACGCGGGCCAGCGCATCGATGAGCACATCATGGCACTTCGCCCGGCACAGCTGTCCGGTTGCAATCAGCGTGAAGGGTCCAGGGCGTTCCACCGGCACCCGGAATGCCTGTGCGTCGATGCCGTTATCGATGCGTAGAGATCCCGGGCAGACACCGGCTTGAGCATCTCCTGCGTTCATCACCTCGCCGCTGGTCACCAGCGTGGAACCTGACGCCGCCGAAAACCGCAGCCGTCGCAATCCACTCGGCCCCTCATCCAGGCCAGCGGCGTAGAGCGATGCTACATGGGGTATGCCTGCCACCGCGGAAGCGGCGGCCGACACAGTGACACTACGGAACCGATGGCTGTGCACCAGGTCGATATGGCGGTTTCGTAACTCCGCTCCGAGACGCGCCGCGAACAGCCCCCTGCCCCATCGGGATCCATACCACGCGTGTCCGCGCAGGCGTTCGCACGCGATGCCCCGCGCTGCGCAGGCCGCTTCCAGACGTGGGTTGCCCAGATGCAGCACCAGGATGCGGTGCCCCCGGCGAGACAGACCCGCGCAAAGATCCAGGGCCGCCCGTTCCGCACCGCCGATGCCGGCGTTGTCGATGAAGTGAGCAATGAGCGCCATGTCCGGCTCCCTGTTGCGCACGCGTGGCGCATTGAGGCGCGTCAACCGTTCCCTGGCGCGCCGTTCCTCAAAACGGCCATGTTGACCCGCGTCCTGTGCGGGAATGCGGGTTGCCCGCTCACGGCGTCTTGCCGTGCTGCATGAGTATAGATTCTCACACGGTGGTTTCCCCGGCTCATCCGGCCGTGCCTGCGCTGCGCTCGCCCAGCTGCAGCAGCAGCGCATCGGCGAGAAACTTTGCTGCCCAGTTGAGGTATTGGTATTGCCCGTACTGACCGTACACGGGATAAGATCCTTTCACGCCTCCCGCCACTTCCGGCGGCCCGTCCAGACGCTGCGTGGCGCAAACACCGGCGGTCAGTTTCTCGGCGGCATCGCGCCATCCTGCATCACCGCGCCAATCGGCTATACGCTGCCAGACGATGGCTGTCTGGGCTTCACCGGTCAGACAGCGCCAACGTACCGACGGACGCCATGTCTCATCGTAACGACCGGCCAGCACACCCTGTCGCTCGAACGCTCGCCGCAACTGGTCACTGCCTGTCAGGACCACTTGCAATGCGTGCTCGTCCCCCACACGCAGGCCCACCTCCAGCAATCCCTGCTGGGTATAGGCGATGGTGTGCAACAGTGGATGCAGGGGATCATCAAGACAGTTCTTCGCCACCCAGCCGTTGCGCTTGGCCAAGGCAGACACCACCTGGACGTTGCGTTCGGCACACTGACGGGCGCGCCGATCATCCGCAAGCGACGCATACTCGAGCAGCGCCCAGGCGCTGCGCGCGTTGTAGGCATAGGTGTCCGTGTCAGCGCTGCAGAAACGGCTCAGGTGCCTCCGCCAGAGGCCATCCGGATCCTGGTTGTCGCATAACCAATTCGCAGCGCGGCGGGCGCTGTCCAGAAATCGCACTTCACCACTGTCACGGTAGGCCGCACACCACCCGAACAGCACCTGGCCGGTATTGAAGACTGCGGGGCTGGGCGGCTGATCGATGGTACCGCCCTGCACCGCCCCGTCGGCCATTTGTACGTCGCACTCCCAGTCCGCCATGCGCAGTGCGCGGTCCCGGAATTCGCCCTGGCCGGACCAACGGGCATAACTCAGGAACGTGGGTATGATGTACCCCGTCGTTTCCGGATAGGACGCGCCCCAGCCGCGTTTCAGGTGGTACATGCGCGCCACGCCGCCGTCCTCGGTCGCGTCTTGCGCCCGGCAGAGCCACATCATGGTGGCTTCCAGATGGCGACGCGCATCCTCCACTCGCCTTCGCTGCCCCACGAAATCACGAAAGCTCTCCGCCAATGCTTGCATGACTCACACCTCGATGGTCAGCGAACGCCGTAGCGTGGGATCGATGCCGAAGCCCGTTTTGAAGCGATAGACACCGAACTCTACATGGCGGGAATCACGCGCTTCGATGGGTACGCCGCCGAAATTCATGGTGCGGATGCCGACGCTCGGATAGTGCCTGGCCAGTTCGAAAAACAGCCGCACCGAAGCGCCGCGCTTGTAGCCTTCTTCCGAGCTGGCGCCAATCATGTAAAAGCTCGCACCGGCCCGCTCCAGCATGTAAGCCATGGACAGGATCCCTCCATGCGCACCGTAGAGCCCATAAAGCTGTGCGCTGCGATCATTGCCGAGTCGATTGGTGAGTCGGCGATAGTACCGGTATTTCTGCAGGAATCGCCGCAGATTGAAACGGTCTCCGCGACGTTTGGCCCAGGCGGCGTTCAGGCGAGACATAATCCATGCCTGATGGTGATCGATGCGTCGCAGCACCATCGATTCGGTTTCGGATTTCTTGAGTTGGCGCCGATGATTCGCACTGGCGGTACGCAAGCGCTGATCGTCACTGAGCGACAGGTCATAGATGAATTCCAGACGTTCGCTGGCGCGCCCCTGGCGGCTATCCCGCCGATACCCCTCCACCCCCCCGTCGAAGGACCCGATGCTGATATGCGTGATGCCCTGATACAGCAACCAGTCGCTGAGTTTGTCCGGCAGATCCGGCAGACTACGTTCACTGGCTTGCGGGAATGACAGGGCCCGAAAACTGCCACCCGTACCCTGGGGCGTGATCAGCCCACCGACCAGGCACACCCGCGCCCCGAAACGCTTCACCACCACGCCGCGCCGAACGGACAGCCCCGACTGCTCGGCTGCCAGCGTGGCTGAACGGTGAAACACGTTCTGGCCCATGTCTGACACGCTCTCATCCCAGCCTTCGGGATCCCGTTCTATGTCGTACCACTCGAACTGAAGCTGTCTTGGCATAGGGTAATGTCCGGTTATCGTCATGCGCGTGTGCGTAACAACCGGAACGCTTCACGCATACGCGCCACCTGATCTTCATAGAACACCAGGAATGTGCCTGCGTAAGTCGCGATCCCCACGGTGATGCTGAAGGCCAGGCGAAGCCCCGCACTGAAGTCCATCGCCCAGTGCTGCACGGCCATCACCGACATGGCCATACAGGCCACGGCGGTCAAGGTCGAGCGCCCGGCACTGAACAGTTCGGAAAACAGAATCCCCAAATCCCTGTGCACATAGTGGAGCAGCATGGCATAGAGCAATGGATAGGCCGCAATCCAGGCCAGTGCGATGCCGGTGAGGCCATACCGCACGCCGGCGAGAAAGGACAACGGCAGAAGCACCATACCCATCAGGCTGTAGTTGAGTGTCCAACGGGTCCGCCCACGGCTGTTCAGCAATGGCGTCATGAGCATCCCGCTGACTCTCACCGCGCTGACCAGGGTAAGCACCTGGACCACGGGGACGATGGGGAGCCATTTCTCTGTCAGGAGTACCACCACGGCATCTTTCGCCACCAGTGCCACGCCGATCAGCAAGGGATAGGTCACGAACAGCAACTGCCTGTGCAGTTCCATAAACAATGCGCGGCATTTCTCAACGTCGTCCTTGGTACGCGACAGGGACGAAAACGCGACGTGATTGAAAATTGTCCCGATCTTGTCGAGCGGCATGGTGGCGAATTGAAACGCCATGCTGTAGTAGCCGGTCATTTTTTCCCCAAGAAACTTTCCAACGATGAAAATATCCGCCCGGTTGGAGACCACAAAGGCCAGATTGCTGAACATGAGGTGCAAACCGTAACGGACGATGTCCGCAATGTGCCCGAAGCGCCAGGTGGGGCGCGGCATTCGTCGCATCACGGGCAGATAACCCATCACCAGCACGGCTGTTTGCACCAGGCTGCCCATGACCAGGCTCCAAACACCCGCGCCGCCGAAGGCCAGGGCAATCACGGCAATACTCCCGGCCAGACTGGCGGACATCTCGCGCAGGGCGCGAAAACGAAAGTCGAGGCGCCGCATCACCATGGCCATGGGCACGGCCTTGATGCTGCCGATAATCAAAATCAAACCGCCTACCCGCAGCACCGAGGCGAGCAGGGGCATTTCATAAAAGCGGGAAATCGCCGGGGCACACAGGAACAACAGACCGTACAGGCTGATGCCAAGCAACATGCCCAGCCAGAATACTGCGTCCTCCTCTTCCTGCGACACCTCGGTCTTCTGCACCAGGCCCTGCGACAGGCCCATCTCCATCACCATGTTGAGCATCACGATGAACACGCCGGCGACCGCGACCACGCCGTAATCCGCGGGCTCGAGCAAACGGGCCACGACGATGGTGCCCACCCATGAAACCGACTGAACCACGATCTTACTGGCGCCCTGCCAGGCGAAGCCCGTGAGCACACGCCTGTAGAGGCCGGTCTGTTCCATAGTTCAGGTCATACCAAGGCAAGGCGGTTCGTCCCGCACGCCGGCGTGCAGGCCCGGGCGTACGGACCCCGTGGTTTCACTTGGTACTGGCCGCGATGTTGCCGGTTCGCGCCGCGTCGGACGTTTCCGGCTCGCCTTCTGAAGAAGGCAAGGTCACCACCGGTGCCACCGGCGTCACTTCGGGACTCCCCACCAGCACAGGGCGTCGGTGAAGATATGCCGTTGTTTGTCGCTTGCGCCGGATATCCGCGAAGATCTGACGGGCGCGTTCCACTGGGACACCAATCGCCTCGGCCAGCGCCTCTGCGGAGGCCCCACTGTTCAAAAGCACAAGCGCCACATCCATCTGCTGATAGGGCAACGAGAAATAGAACTCATCCTGACCCTGGCTCAGGCTGTAGGTATCCGTGGTCGGTACGGAATCACACACGTCTTGCGGCAGGTTCATGTGCCTGGCCAATGCATACACCTGGGTCTTGTACAAATGCGCAATGGGTTTGACGTCGGCGGAGCCGTCGCCGTTCTTCACGAAAAAGCCCTGGTCGTACTCCAACCGGTTCGGCGTGCCTACGACGGCGTAATTCAAACGGTCCGCGTGAAAATACTCGATGCTCTTGCGCACACGCTGCTTGTAATTGGTCGCAGCCACGATTTGCAGGTATTCACGTAGATCGAGACGCCGTTCCTCCATATCACCCTGAGGATTTGCCACCACCAGGGCGAAATAGCTGAATCGGTGCGTTCCGCCGCCGCGTATGGCAATTTTGCTCTTCCATCCGGGGCCATAGTCGGGGAAAAGCCTGCGAATCGCGGCATCGCGCCACCGGTAGCAGCCGATCGCCTCCAGTGAAGGCGCGATATCCTGCACCTCGTAATCGATCCCGAGCAGTTGCGCCAGATTGGTCGCCCGAAGCTCACTTTCCGCGGACGAGTCCTGTTCCGGCATCATCACACCGAACACTCTGTCGGCACCGACCGCCCGCACCGCAAGCGCCGCACACACCGAGCTGTCGATACCGCCGGACATGGCGACGACGAAGCCGCGGCGATGCAGATCGTCGCGCAGAATGCCTCGCAATTGGTTGGCGATGCGCTCGACTTCGGCTTCGTAATCGAGGTCGAGCAGTTTACCGGCGAGCGTACTCTGTTCCTGTGGAGACATCCTTTTCTCCCTTCGGGTAGTCGCAATCGCCAAGCAGAAACCGTTTCACCTTGCCAGAGGCGGTACGCGGCAGTTCCTTTGCAAATGCCACCTGACGCGGAATCTTGTGGGGCGGTAGCCGTTCATGGCAGTGCCGCTGCACATCTCTCGCCGTCAGACGGGTGCCGCTGCGCGGTACAATCACCGCTTTGATCACCTGTCCGAGCATTTCGTCCGCAATCCCCGCACAGGCCACCTCCTCCACGCCTTCGATTTCCGCAATGACCTCCTCCACTTCCAGCGGACTGATGCGGTGTGCGCCGGACTTGATCATCTCCGTGCGGCGCCCGTCGATGTAGATATAGCCATCGTGATCACGATGGGCAAGATCACCTGTTTTCAGCCAGCCACGCTCCAACACCTCGCGAGATGCATCGGGGTCATTCCAGTAACCCAGCATGATATTTTCACCACGGGCCCATATCTCGCCGGTCACTCCCTGCGCCACCGGGTTGCCTCGCTCGTCGCGGATATCGATTTCGACGCCAGGGATGGGAATACCTACCGATGCCGGCTTGTCATCGAGACGTTCTGGCGGCAGATAGGCAAGGCGTGCCGTTGCCTCGGTTTGCCCATACATGATGAAAAGCCGGGTCTTGGGTAAAGCATTCCTGATGCGCCGCGTCAGGTCCGGTGCCATGGCGCCCCCCGCCTGGGTCAGGTAACGCAATGCACTGAGGTCATGATCCGCCAGTCGCGTGCGCGAAAGCAGCACTGCGTAGGTCGATGGCACCCCGGAAAACCCGCTGGCGCGTTCCGCCTCCATCGCCTGCAGCACCCCGTGGGGATAAATCATGCTGCGGTCCAGTACCAGTTTTCCGCCCACAGCGAGATGCGTGTGGAGAACCGAGTTACCGTAGGAATAATAAAACGGCAGCACATTGACAATGGTGTCATGTGCCTCCAGGCACAGATAAGACAGGACGGAACGGACGTTGATGTCCAGATTGCGGTGACTGAGGGTGACACCCTTGGGCCGACCGGTCGTTCCGGAGGTGTAGATGATGGTTGCGGGCGAATCTGGTGACGGGTCAGGAAACACCGCCATGCGGGCGTCCCCCACGCTCTGCAGATCCGCTGTGACCACGTCCAGTGCCGGCATCGCCTCGCGTAGCGCACTCAATTCGGGGTGGGTCGCCGCGGTGATCAGTGCCGCAGCGTCACAGTGGCGCAGATGATTGAGGATTTCCCCCGCACGCGCTGCAGGGTTGATCGGCACCACGACAGCACCAGCGGCATGGATACCGTAATACCAGGCGACGTAGTGCGGTGAATTATCCAACAGGAGCCCGATGCGTGCGCCCGCTTGCAGGGCGCGGGCCTGGAGCAATTCACAGGCGACGCCGATCGCCGACCACAGGTTCGCATAGCTCCAACGTGTGTTGCCATGCACGAGCGCCTCGGCAGACGGTTGCTGCCGTACGCGCCGACCCAACCTGGCGAGCAATGACATGTCAGCCTGCCGTCTGTACGTTGCGGTCAGTTTGCTTTCTGTTCAGAAACGCGACGATATTGTTGACCGAATCAAGATTCTCCGGGACCATTTCCGCGTCATCGATGCGAATGCCGAACTGATCTTCCAGAAAAGCGATGAGTTCCATCATGCCCGTCGAATCGACAATGCCTTTTTGCAACAACGAATCGTCATTGCCCAATGCGTCTTCCCGATCAGTGAACAGGTAATTGTTGAGCAGGAACTGGCGTACGAGTGGTTCAGCCGACATGTCGCGTTTCCTTCGTTACGTGGTCGGAATCACCAAGCATCTGCTTGTGCGCCGGCGTTGCAATGAACCTGCGGTGCCAGATCTGGGTAGTGAGAATGCCGATGAAGGCCATGTTGTCACGGTGCCCTACGGCCTTTCCCGTCATTGCCTTGCGCATCAGATGTTCGACTTTCCTGGCATCGAAATAACCATAGTCGCGCACCAACGCAGGTGCCATGAGCTCAAGACATTCTGGATTCGCTTTCACGAAGGCTGCAATGTCCGGCGCCCGATAAGGTTGCTTGTGTCGCGAAAGCACGGGCTTCGGGAGACGTCCCTGCAGTGCACGTTTCAGCAGATATTTCTCGGTCAGGACACGCAGTTTCAGCCGCGGTGGGAGCTGTGCGGCAAAATTGATCACGTGGTGGTCAAGGTACGGGAAGCGGCCTTCCACCGCATTTGCCATGAGCATACGGTCGCCCTGTGAGGACAACAGATAGCCCGGCAACAACAGCTTGGATTCCAGGTATTGAGCGCGGTTGAGCGGATGCCAACGGGCGAAGGAATTCGGCAACCGCTGGAGCAGACGTTCCTCAGCGGGCGGCTCACTGGCGAGGGCCTGGCTGACGTCTTCTGAGAAAAACTGTTTGCACTGGGACGTGGTACTCCAACGCGGCAGGTGGGAAAACCAGGGTGAGTCCGGCGCGTCGAGCCCCTGGCCGAAAAATGCCTGCAGATAGGATTGCCCCTGCGCGTTGATGTCCAGGTAGGGATAGAGCCGCCGGAGCAACAGTGGGCGGAATGCCGAATCCGGGCGGGTCGCCCAGAAGCGACGCACCTTGTCTTCCTTGAACAGGTCGTAGCCCCCGAACACTTCGTCGGCCCCTTCACCGGTCAACACCACCTTGAAACCGTTGGACCTGGCGAACCCCGACAACAGGCGCATGGGCGCAGGTGCCGTACGCAGCACCGGGGCTTCGGTATGCCAGATGGTATCGGCCAGTGCATCTGCGATAGTCCCGCCGGCGCACTCGATACGAGCGTGCCGGGTTCCAAGATCATGGACCACCGCTTGTTGATAAGGGGCTTCGTCCAGATGTTCGGTTTCAAATCCGATCGAAAATGTACACAGGCGCACGTCGGCGTGCTGATGCACAAGACAGGCGATGATGGAAGAGTCGAGCCCGCCGGAGAGATAGGCACCCACCGGGACATCGGCACGCAGACGTATGCGCACGGCTTCATGAAGCAGGCCGCGTAGCTCTTCAGCGAGCTGTGATTCCGGGGCAACGGTAAAATCACCGGGTTCAGGAAAATCGAAATCCCAATACCTGCCGCCACGTACACCTCGCTGATCCGCCTCCAACCATTCGCCCGGCGGAAGTTCCTGAATGTCTTCAAACACCGTATCGGGCGCCAAGGGCGCCCACCAGGAGAAGACCTGATCGATGCCCCTCAGGTTTGGGCGCGCCGGCACGCCGCCGGCCAGCAATGCCTTGATTTCCGAACCGAATACCAGTTCCGAGGAACTCCTGTGATAGTACAAGGGTGTGATGCCGATCCGGTCCCGCACCAAGAGGAGTTTTCGCGCGCTGTCATCCCATAGTGCAATGGCGAACTGGCCGTTCAGGCGATGGATGAAGTCCCGGCCGTGCTCCTCGTAGAGATGCACCAGCACCTCGGTGTCGGAGCGCGTGTAGAAACGATGACCTTTCGTTTCGAGTTCCGCGCGCAATTCCAGGTAGTTGAAGATCTCGCCATTGAGAATCACCCAGATGGAGCGATCCTCGTTATGGATCGGCTGTGCGCCCCCGGCCAGATCGATGATGCTCAGGCGGGCATGAACGAGCCCCATCGGCCCTTGCACGTGGATGCCGGTGCCGTCCGGCCCTCGGTGACGTACCGCCGCAATCATGTCCATCAGTCGCGGCGGTGAAACCGACTCGCCCAGCAGATTCAGAACACCGGCGATGGCGCACATGTCAGGGCAGGCTCTTGACGATGTAAGGGCCCAATCGGTTGGCGAAAACCAAAGGCAAGTGTTTCCACATGCGGATGAACAGTGCGTAGCGCGGATTGCCCGGGGTCAGCGCAGGCACCGGTTTTCCCGGCGCCAGCCAGTAATGCCAATATAACTGCCGTTCCTCCGCTCCCCACTGTTTCTTGAAGCGCCACGTTCCGCTCCCGACGCTTGAACGCCCGAAGTCGAATTCCTCGCAGCCGTCCTCGACCGCCTGCTCGAGCAACGACCAGTAGAGCAGCATGTTGGTTCCCAAACCGTTGGTTTCACGCAACGAGGATGCCCATGGAACCTCCATGCGGCTGCGATCGCGTAACACCAGCCCGGCGGCGACGGCCCGACCGGCCAGGCGGACCACCGTGAGGGAGGCCGCGTTTCCCATCGCCGCCATAATTTCCCGGAAGAATGCCAGGGGGTAGACGGGCGTTCCCAGATCGCGCATGTTGCGGGCAAAAACCGCGTGAAACTCGCCGAGCAGTTCCGCCCCGCCACGCACGACACTGGCCCCCTCCCGCATGGGCCGGCGCACCTGTGCCCGGCATTTCGCACCGATATCCTTCCAAAGCGCGCGTTCCGTGCCCGGCAGCGGTTTGACCATGGCGACCTTGTCGGTGCGCAACGCCCATTCCGGGCCACGTGGAAACGTGTCGCGGAACTCCACGTGACTGCAGCCCCTGCGGGCCGCCAATTCTGCAGCCGCACACATCAGCGTCTCCTCGACCACCGGCTCATGGGCCAATGCACCACCGTAGTTCACGTAGGGCATCGATACCATGTAGTCACCGAACAGCCAGCTCTTCAGACGCACCAGCGGCAACATCCCCGTGACCTCGCCTGCCATATTGCGCGCCAAGAGGCATATCGCCTCGTGCCCGAACAGTCGCGAGGCGAGTTGACGCCAGGCACTGAGGTGGTAAATCGAACCGCCGGGGTGAGCGCGCACGAACGTGTTGAGTTCTTCCGCATGCTCGGCACCTGCCGCCACGTCGATACTGGGCACCAACGACAACTGTGCCGCCAGCGTGCTCATCGGCCTTCCTCCCGTGCGCTGGACAATGCATGGCGCCGCCATTGCACGATCACGGCGCCCACCCCAACACCCACCTCGTTGGAAAGGTAGCCCATGAAGGTAGCGGAGCGTCCCAGCAAGGGCTGCCCGATCTCGACCGCCATCCCCAGCAGGGACACGATCAAGACACTCACCAGAATCCCGTTGGGTTCATTACGCAACAGCGCCGCAGACAGCATCACCAGCACCGCGTAAATCGGGATCACCGCCGCCCGCCACAAGCCCATACCCTCGTCTGCGGCGATGTCCGCTCCCATGCTGCCTGCGATTGCAGCGCCCAGGGCACTGAAAACCACTGCGGCGAGCAGACGGTCAGCCATAGGCGCGATGTTCCCCCGGTGCCTGTTGCGGCAGCAGGGACAGGTGCTCCAGGACGTCCCGTGCGGGTGACAGTCTGAAGTCGCGCAGCAAGTGTTGCAGGCGCCCTTCGCACCGGTGCAGATTCAGATAGTGACGCACACGGGTCACCGGGCCGGAACGAATACGGGGCTGTTCCGGATCGATTTCCCACGGATGCAGATAGAACATGAACGGGCGTTCATTCCCAATGGCACTCAGCAGGTGACGTGTCCATGAATACGGGTAGAGGCGGAAATAGCCACCGCCGATCGGGAAACGCACACCGAAGCGATCCACCGCAGTGGGTGGAAACTCGACCAGCTGAGCCCCTAACGGCGTTTGTAACTGGTGAGGTGCTATCGGCGCGTCGGGAATGCCGTACCGATCGTGACGTACCGGGAAAATGCTCGAGTCGTAGAGAAAACCCGCTTCGTGGAGGACGTCCAGCGCCCAGCGTGTGTTTCCGACGATGGAATAGCTTGCTGCCCGGTAACCGATGACCGGTGCCTGAACCTGGTCCTCCAGCACCTGCTTCGCCCGGAACGTCTCTCCACGAAACTGACGCCGCGTCTGACGGTAGATGAGCTCGTGGCTGTATCCATGGCAGGCCACCTCATGGCCGGCCGCCGCGATCTCCCTGATCAACCCCGGGTTTCGTTCCGCCACCCAGCCGAGCACGAAGAAGGTCGCGCGCACCCCGGCGCTTTCAAACAACGCGAGCAAGCGGAACGTGTTGCGTGCCACCCTGGGCTCGAAACCCGGCCAGTCATCCGGGCGCACTCGGTGTGCAAAGGCGGATACCTGGTAATAATCCTCCACATCCACGCTCAAGGCGTTCGGTGCGGCGGGAACGTCCATATTCCCTCCCTTGCATGTTCAGCCCGTGCCCCCAGGCACGCGATTGCCGACGCGAAGTCGCTACGCTGGCGCTTGCCCGGCTCACAGACGCGGGTCCAGGGACCCGGCAATGCGATTCAGCCGTTCCTCCAATCGGCTGATCTCTTCGCTGAGAAGTCGGAACACATCACCACCTTGCACGGGCTGGCCGGGGGTGACTGCAGGCGTGTTCAGCCCCGCATCGAGCGGCTTGCTTGCCGCGCCCCGATTGCGCTCCATTCGCTCGTCGTAGGTGGGCCATTGAAGCTCTTCCACTGCCATGCGGACCACCGCCGCATCCACCTGCTTCAGGCCATCCGCATACGCACAAATCAAGGCGGTGTCGCAAAGACTGTTGACCAGCCGCGGCGTTCCGCCTGTGTAGAGGTACAACGGGTCAAAGGCATCCGCCGTGAAAATATCGTTCCGCGGACACCCGGCCACAGTCAGGCGATGCTCCACATAGGCCCGCGTCTCATTCGGTTCGAAAGGTCGAATGTGGAAGCGTAGCCGCACACGCTGGACCAGTTGCTCCATGCCGGGCGAATCAAGGACCTCGTTCAGTTCCGGCTGGCCGACCAGTATCACGTTGAGGATCTTTTCCTGGTAGGTCTCCAATCCGGAAAGCAGACGAATTTCCTCCAGCACCCGCCTGCTGAGGTTCTGCGCCTCGTCAACGACCAGGACGATGCGCTTGCCGGCAGCGTATTGGTCGAGAAAATACTCGTTCAATTTACCCAGCATCTGCACCTTCGACAGTCCGAACGGTTCCAGGCCAAGGTCGACCAGAAACGCCTGCAGAAACTCCGTCTCGTCCAGCTGGGTGTGATAAATTCGGGCAACCACCACCCGGTCATCCAGGGCACTCAGCAATTTCTGGATTAGCGTGGTCTTGCCTGATCCGATCTCGCCGGTGATTACCACAAAGCTGTCACGGTTCCAGACCGTGTACTCCATGTAGGCCATGGCCCTCGCATGTGCCGTACCGAGGTAGAGGTAGCGCGAATCCGGTGTCACCCGGAAGGGATGATCCTTCAGTCCGAAGTACTCCAGGTACATGGCGTCACTCCATGAACGCCGAGCGTTCGTAGGTTAGACTGAGCAGGGCGGTGTTCTCGCTGTATTCCTCAGTCGGATCGTCGCTTTCCCTGTCGATATTGCCGAACTCAAGTCCTGTCCAAAGCCGTGAATTGATTTGGTAATGAAGGCCAAAGTATCCGTGCCTGTCCGTGACCACCAGGTCCTCTTCGCGGTAATCTGCCCGCCGATAGGTTCCGCCAAGGGTCGCCCGCAGCGTCGGGCCGAATTCATACGCAAAACGTACGTTACCCTCCCCATAAGTCCTGTCGCGCGCGACCGTCTCGTAGTCCTCTTCACGAGCGACACCCACAAAGCGCCACGACGTCCGGATCCCGCCCCAATGGTAGGCAAGCTCTGCATGCCGGTTGTAATACACATCACCAATCATCTGTTGGTCGATGTCGGCCAAAGCGCCATCTCTCGACGACATCGCGAGCATGTCGGCGCCGGGGTCCGTGTACTCCGACAGCAGGCGAAGATCGAGTGACGAATAGGAATTCACCGGAAAATGCCAGCCAAAGCGTGCGAGAAAACCGTCCAGGTCATCTTCGCGATCGCGCCGCACGACCGTTGCGCCCAGATCCAGATCCATCGTTGACCGCGATAACGTGTGCTCGATGCGCACGAAGCCGTCACCGCGGTCGTAGTCTTCAAAGCGGTCGGCAAGATAACGGGTATTCATGAATTCGCCATTCAACGAAAGCTGCGTTCGCGGGCGCCACGCATGTTGAAGTCGCCCGTAAGCAACCAGGCGGTGACTATCCAGCTCTGTCTCTTCGAACCAGAAATGGCCATAACGCGCCCCGGCAATCAGGTTACTGGCCCGTGAGAGGTGCCAGCGGCCTTCAGGGCCGGTGAAGAACAGATTGGTGTCCTGCCGATTCGAAGGGGTGGGTGACGCCAGGACATCGGTCGCCGCCTGCCGGAAGTAATCCTCGAAACTCCAGAAGTAACGTTCCGGCGTCAGCGTCCAAAGAGCACTTCCGTCCAGGTAGAACACGAATTCATCGTCGAACAGGTCCGTTTGATAATCCCGGTACTCGAGCATGCCAATGGCATAGGCGTCGACATTGGCCGTTCGTTCCCGGACTTGCAAGGTCGCCGATCCCACCCCCACCCACGCTTCCTCACCGTCTTCGGGGACCAGCCCGATGTTGTCACTGTACAAAGCGGACAGTCCGAACGAACTCGCGGTCTCCCATGCGGTGGCCGGGCACACCGGGCCAACAAGGGCGAGCAGGAAAATGGCGGCCCGGCGCCGCAGTCGTGAATGCGCCACGGTTTATATCCAACGGCCCAGCACAGCACTGCTTGGCTCGTCATTGAGCAGGGTACCCAGCAAACGCTGTTCGCCAATGGCGTTGACCGCCGCTTCGATCTGGGTGTCCGTGCTGCCTGCATAGGGGACGACCAGGATGGCGAGATCGGCCAACTCTGCGAGCATGCGTACATCGGCGGATACGGCGACGGCCGGCGCATCGACGATGATGTAGCGTTCCCGGTAGCGTTGCTTGAGCTCGCGAAACAGGCGTTGCATCTTGAGTAGCGCAAAGTATTCCGAGCCCGGGTCCTTATTGCGACCTATCGGTATCAATCGGAAACGTGGTATGCCGGTCGGATGGATGATTTCGGTGACGGCGACATTTTGGTCGCGAAGAAAGTCCGTCAACCCCAACGGCTGGTCCGCGATGACCAGATCGTCATGACTCGGTTCCCGCAGATTGCAGTCCACCAGCAAGGCAGTGCGGTTCTCGTCGAAGGCAATGGCCGCCGCCAGATTCCTGGCCACGAAACTACCGCCTCCATCCTCAGTGGTGGACGTGACCAGAACCACGGCATTGCCGTTTCCGGCACGCTGCAAAACCGAGGTGCGCAGGTCACGGAAGGTGTCGCGAATCGCCGTTTCACGCATGGACGGATAGATGACACGACGCATCGCCAGATCCGTCTCGCTACGCCGCACCGGCTCCGCCATACGCGCGATCTCGTCCGAAGCGGTCGTATCACCGATCGCGTCTGCCGTGGTCGGTTGCGTTCCTGACGTGACCTGGAGTTCCTTGGCCTTCTTTAGTGCGTCCTCGATTTTGCTCATGTCAGATGGCTCCCGTGATACTCATCACGCTGAGCGCCCCAATGAGAACCAGGGTGCCGATGGTCGCAAACCCAAGCGTGGCGATGCCACGCGCCTCCATGGCGGTTTCCCGGGGCGTGTGCAGATGACGAACCACACCGAGAGTGGCCAGACCGAGCCGCTCGTTGATAACAGAGGGGTGACGAATACGCGGATCCGCGTGTTGAATCCCGAACAGAATCCCGAAGGGAAGCGCAAGGCCAAGCAGGATCCCGCCCGATGCGAAATAGGACAAGGGCGGCGCTTCGGCCTGGTGAGGAAGGAACGCCGGCTCTTCCACGCGCATTGTTACGCCCTCTTGCGTCCGATCGAGGTTCATCGAGACGCGCGCCGCCTCGCGGCGCCGCAGCAGGTCCTGGTAGATCTGCGTCGTGACCTCGTAGTCGCGGGTACGGTCTGCCAGTTCTGCTGCGGCCTCCTGGATGCGCCGGTTGCGCTCCTCTTCCTGAGCCAGCTGCCGCTGGGTCTCCTTGATGCGCGACCTGATGGTCTGCACCACCGTGTTCGCTTCATAGAGGCCCCCGCGCAGCTCTTGATAGAGCGGGTTCGACATGAGCACCCCGGCCTGCGAGGGCACCTGGTCGCCACTTTCCACCTTCGCCGCCACCCGCTCCAGTTCCGCGATTTGATCCTTGAGTCGCACCACGTCCGGATAATTCTCGTGATACGTGAGCAGCAAGGTATCCAGTTGTACGCGAAGCTCGGCGATGCGCCCCCGGTATTGTTCCGCACGGGACATGACATTTGCCGACTGCGCCTCACCAGTGAGCTGGCTATCCAGCGAATCCCGCCTGATTTCCGCCTCGCGCAGCTCCTGGTCGAGTTCGGCCAGCCGGTCTTTGAGGGTGGTGAGTCGGTGCGCCGAATCCACGTCGGCACCCGGTCGGGCCTCCACATTCGCGTTACGAAACTCCTTGAGATCCTCGTCCAGGGCCTTGAGCTTCCCCTGGTACTCCTTCACCTGCTGATCGATGAAGGAATAGGCAGTCTCGCTTTCCCGTGACTTGGTCGCTAATGATTCCGTGATGAACAACTCGGCCATCTTCTGAGCCACGAACTGTGTACGTTCGGCATTGGTGTCCGTGTATTCGATACGAACCAGGTTTTCGCCCACGTTGGTGACCTGGGTACGCGCCTTGATGTCCTCTACAAGGGCGTCCAGTTCAGTGGGATCGAGCGGCTCGTCTTCGGCAATGAACCCCGCACTGTGAATAATCTGGTTGAGCAGCTTGCGACCGTAAATCACTTCGCTTGCGATCAGTGCCCGATCTGCGAGGGGCGACTGGACCGCTGCGCCTTCCATCAATGGGCCGATGACACTTCGGTCCTCCACGTACACCGTGCTGTACGAACTGTAGGTGCGTGGCCAGGTGATGCCGATGAAGGTAGTTATTATGGCGACTGCAATGAACGCACCGACCATCATGTAGCGCCGTGAATACGCCTCAAGCAGCAAGAGGCGAAGACTCTCGGAGAGATTCGTCGGCATAATGCCTCCCTCAGAAGAGACGCTCTGGAATGGTGATTACGTCTCCGGGCTGGAGATCGATATTGGTCGTCAGATCGCCCTGGGTGAGAATGCGCCCGAGGTGTATGTTGAGCACCTCGGTCTCTCCGGAGCCCTTGCGTCTAAAGACTTTTGTCCGGTCTGGTGCAGCGTATACGTTGATACCGCCGGCCTCGAGTACGGCATCAAGCGCGGTCATGCCCTGGCGGTACGGCATGGACATGGGCGCCTCCACGGCACCGGTCACCCGGATCCGCGAGAGGAACTCGTGGGAGCGTAGTTCAGTCAATATGACAGTGACATCCGGATTTCGGATGTATGCAGACAAACGCTGGCGAATTTCTTTGGCGACTTCCTGTGGGGTTCGCCCCCCGGCCTGCACGTCCCCCACCAGCGGTACGGTTATTTTGCCGTCGGGACGCACCGGCATGCTGACGGACAACTCCTCATCCCGCCAGACATTGACCGAAACGAGATCATCGACGCCTATACGGTATTCCTTAACATTGTTGGGTGCAGCTTGCGCTGTTGAATCGCTCGGGCGATTGTCGCCGCCAGCGGCACAACCGGAGACGACCAAGGCTACCGCGAGAATGGCGGCTGTGATTCGTGCTTCCATTGCAATCGCTCCCTGTTGTGTCGCGCGCAGAAAACACTGAAAAATGCTGTTCGAACTCTAGTTCACCCCCCCCCTCTGTCAAGACTGACAGAGCGTGGACTACTATCTTGCCCCTTTGCCGAACAAGACCACTTCGACGGTTTGCAAAAGAATGATGAGATCGAGCACGAGCGTGCGGTTTTTGAGGTAATAGAGATCGTACTGAAGCTTTTCGATCATATCGTTGGTGCTTGCCCCATAAGGATAAAGCAGTTGGGCCCAGCCGGTGATGCCCGGCTTGAGACGATGGCGCTCACGATAGAAAGGAATCGAGCACTCCAACTCCTCAACGAATTCCGGTCTTTCCGGCCGCGGACCGACCAAGCTCATGTCGCCCCGCAGGACATTGAACAGCTGCGGCAATTCATCGATACGTGTCTTCCTGATGATGCGACCGACGCGAGTAATACGCGCGTCTTCTGCACTGGCGAATCGCGGTTTTCCGTCCGCTTCAGCGTCGACACCCATGCTGCGGAATTTCACCAATTCGAAAACGGCGCCCCCCTGCCCCACCCGGCGTTGCCTGTAGAACGCGGGCGCACGCCAGCCGTCCTCTAGCTTGATCGCCACAATCGTCGCAACCATCACCGGCCAGGCCAACATCAACAACGCCACGGAAGCGGTGATGTCCAGCGCACGCTTCGTCGACTTCGACAGCTGACTGGTTTCGGTGGTGTTGAACAGCATCCAGCCAGGACGTAGAAGATCAATGCGCACCTTGCCCGCTTCGCGCTCAATGAAATCGATCACTTCGCTGACGCCTATTCCTGCGTAGCGACAATCCATGAGTGCGTCGATGGGAAGTGCGTTGCGTCTCTCTGCCATGGACACCACGATTTCCTCTGCACCGACGGCCTGTGCAGTGTCGCTCAACGTACCCTGCCACGGCACGGGTGGCACGGGAACGGTTTCGCCCTGCGTCGGAATGTAACCCACCACGTCAAATCCCCTTCGATCCGCACGTCTTCGCAACGCGGCGATCGCTTGTGCGCCTTGCCCCCCGCCCAGCACAAGAATGCGCCTTTTGAACAAACCGGCATCCGCGCATGCAAAGAACACCGCGTGAAGAAAGGTGACGGTAACAAACGCCGCCGCCGCGGATGTGCCGATCGCGCCCACACTTGGCGCTTGATGGGGGAACAGGAGAAAGACGGCAACAACCACGGGAAACGCGATGAGAAATGCGATGGCCGTGCGTATAACGATTCCCGTGAAGTTTGTGCGCAGATTGAGTTGATAAAGCCCTAAAGCGGACATCAAGACCAGCATGGCGATGGCCGCAAATGCAGGCACAGAGAGCGAAGACGATCCGTCCAGGCTGCCAAAGGCATCAAACGCCAACCCGGCATAAACGGCGCCTGCCACCGCGACCGCCTCAATTATCGACAGCAATATCAGGGGAATACTCACGCGATGACCAAGCACGCGGAGTGTTCTCATGTGCAGTCCCTTGTCGCGTCTCGCATAATGGCAAAGAGGATAGAAGCTTCCTGCCCGGTGTCAGTCGCGTGTTTCTTGAGTTTGCTCCGCAGCCCATCTTTCACGGGCACGTCGGCGCTCTATACTTGCCCCACCCGGCATGATGCCGAAAACACTTGAATTCACAGGTGACCAAGGATAGTCCCATGCTCAACGTCGATGACTGCCGCATCGGTGTCATTGGTCTTGGATACGTTGGCTTGCCTCTGGCTGTCGAGTTCGGCCGACGGTTCCCGACCGTCGGTTTCGATATTCGCGAAGAAAGGATTGCGGAGTTACGCGCCGGCTATGACAGCACCCTGGAAATGGACGGCGATGGACTCGCAAAGGCGCGCTATCTCAACTACTCGCACTGCGTCGACGATCTGGCGCGGTGCAATGTCTTCATCGTCAGTGTTCCGACGCCCGTCAACCGCCATAAATGGCCGGACTTGCGCCCACTCGAGGCCGCCTCCCGCACCGTCGGGAAGGTCCTCAAGCAGGGTGACGTGGTGGTTTACGAATCCACGGTTTATCCGGGTGCTACCGAGGAGGTATGCGTTCCTGTACTCGCGGCCGTTTCCGGACTCACCTTCAACCGGGACTTTTTCGTGGGTTACAGCCCGGAACGGATCAACCCCGGTGACCGCGAACACACCCTGACGACGATTCGCAAGATCACCTCGGGATCCACACCCGAGGTAGCAGCGTTCGTCGACGCGCTCTATGCCAGCATCATCGAGGCTGGAACCTTCAAGGCTGGCAGCATCCGCGTCGCGGAGGCCGCCAAGGTGATCGAAAATACGCAGCGTGACGTCAATATTGCGCTGATGAACGAGCTGTCCCACATCTTCAGTCGTCTGGGTATCGATACGCAGGAGGTGCTACAAGCCGCCGGCAGCAAATGGAACTTTCTGCCTTTCCGACCGGGATTGGTGGGCGGACATTGTATCGGGGTAGACCCGTACTACCTGACCCACAAAGCGCAGGAAACCGGCTACCAACCCACGCTGATCCCGGCCAGTCGCCTCATTAACGAAGGAATGGGCATCCATGTGGCCGAACGCATGGTACAGCTCATGGCAGGCAAGCACATCGCAAGCGTCGGCGCACGTGTCCTCGTACTGGGCCTGACGTTCAAGGAGAACTGCCCGGATCTTCGCAATACGCGCTGCGTGGATATCGTGCAAACCTTGCAGACCTATGGCATCACGGTAGATGTCTTCGACCCCTGGGTGGACCCCGATGACGCAGCGCGGGAGTGCGGAATCGCGACCATAAATACGCCAGCGGTGGGGGCGTATGATGGCGCCGTGATCGCCGTGGCGCACCGCCAATTCATCGAGCTCGGGACGGAGGGACTCGTCTCCTTCTGCAAACCTGAACACGTCATATTCGACGTCAAGGGTATATTGCCCGCTACTGCCAGCCACGGCCGACTCTGACAGGGAGGTCTCGTCATGTGCGGGATCATAGGCGGCGTGAGTCCGAAGGAACTCACGCACGTGCTCATCGATGGCCTGCGCCGGCTCGAATATCGGGGCTACGATTCGGCCGGACTCGCGGTGCTTGACGAAAGTGGACACCTGGCTCGCCGTCGCGCCGTAGGCAAGGTTTCCACTCTGGCCAACCTTCTTCAGGAAGATCCGCTACGGGGCCGGATTGGTATCGCACACACCCGTTGGGCGACACACGGTCGCCCTCTTACCGGTAATGCGCACCCGCATGTCAGCCGGGATGCCGTTGCGGTGGTGCATAACGGCATTGTGGAAAATCACGAGCAATTACGCGCCGAGCTCGCCGCTGAGGGTTATGCGTTCGCAAGCGAAACGGATACTGAGGTTATCGCGCACCTTGTCGAACGTGAGCTGCGTGCGCACGGGGATTTACGCGTCGCGGTTGCGGAGGCGGTGCGTCGTCTTGAAGGTGCGTTCACCTTCGCCGCTATCGCAGTCACCGACCCCATCAGGCTCGTCGCCGCCCGACAAGGCAGCCCACTGGTCATCGGTGTTGGCGACGACGGGTGTTTCATTGCCTCTGATACTTATGCGCTCCTGCCGGTCGCTCAGCGGTTCGTTTATCTGGAAGAGGGCGACGTCGTGGAGATTGGCTGTGCCGGTTTTCGTATCCACGATACCCATGGACATCAGGTTGAACGGGCCGTCAGCGAAGTCCAATCCAGTACTGGCATATCAGACAAGGGCGGCTATCGGCATTACATGCTCAAGGAAATTCATGAGCAACCGACGGTCGTCGCCCGCACGCTCGAATCCTGGCTCGAAGGCGGCGCCCTGAATCTGGAGCGGCTCGCACCGCAGGCGCGCACACTGTTGCCTCAGGTGCATAACGTGCACATCGTTGCATGCGGGACGAGCTTTCACGCCGGACTGATCGCGCGTTACTGGCTCGAGGCCCTGGGCCTGCCCTGCCACGTCGAAGTCGCCAGTGAATACCGTTATCGGAAACAAGTGATACCGCCCGGCACGTTGCTGCTCACGATATCCCAGTCGGGAGAAACCGCCGACACGCTGGCTGCGTTGCGGGAGGCAACCGGCAAGGGCTATCTGGCGAGCCTTGCGGTGTGTAACGTTGCCAGCAGCTCGCTGGTTCGTGAATCCGATCTTGCGATGCTGACACGCGCCGGTCCTGAAATCGGTGTCGCCTCGACCAAGGCGTTTACGGGCCAACTGGTTGCTCTTTCCATTCTCGCGCTGGCACTGTCCCGCGGGCGTGGGCTGCCGCAACAGGTCGAAATCCAGTGGCTGGACGCTCTCCTGCAGCTGCCGGAACGTTTACAGATCCTGCTTCAGTGTGACCTGGGCCTCGATGGTCTGGCTGCCACGCTGTCGCGCCATAACCACGCGCTGTTTCTCGGCCGCGGTGTCCAGTATCCGGTGGCGATGGAAGGTGCGCTCAAGCTCAAGGAGATTTCCTACATCCATGCTGAAGCCTATCCGGCCGGCGAGTTGAAGCATGGACCACTCGCCCTCGTGGACGACGAAATGCCGGTGATATTCACCCTGCCGGGCGATCACCTGCAGGCAAAGACAGTTTCCAACCTGCGGGAAGTGCAGGCACGGGGTGGGCGCACGGTGGTCTTCGCCGACAACCGTATCGCGGACAATCTCGGCGATGACAGCCACGTGGTCCGGATAGGCCCGGTCGCAGAACCTGTTGCGCCCCTGGTTTTCACCTTGCCCCTGCAGCTACTTGCCTACCACACCGCGGTGCTCAAGGGCGCCGATGTGGATCAGCCGAGAAATCTCGCCAAGTCGGTCACGGTGGAGTAGCGCGGCGGGATCCAGGCACGATGACATTCCTTCTATAAAGGAATCGATGAAACATCATCACGACATTGCTTAGCATTGCGCGGCGGCCCCCGCGACGCCGCGCAGAGGCCCCGCTTATTCATGAGAATGGTCACATAACCGGTCTCGCCTTATGCGTATTTTTACTTGTTAGGAACTCTGTTTTTCCCCTTCGGTCGAACTTTGCAAAGGCGGAAATTTCTTCCTATAACTCAATCCAACCTAGCGTCAACAGAGCGACACTAACGCCATGAGACTGAGCAGACGCAATCCGAGGAATCGCAACATCACACGTATGGATCACGAAAAGGTGCGCGGCTACTGGGTGCGGGTAGTGAAGGATGGCAAGCTCTACCAGAAACTCTTTTCCGACGGACAATACGGCGGTAAGCGGCGTGCGATGGATGCAGCACGTGAATACCGTGATGAGATCCGCCAGAAACTGTTCGGCGATAGCGCCGAGTCACCGCGGCGCGTATTCACATCCTGCAAGCGCAACACGTCCGGTATGGTGGGTGTGCATTACGTCGAAAAGCAGCGCGGCGACTCCGTCACCCGTGCCTACGTGGCATCATGGTGCCCAACCAAAGGTGGACCGCAGAAGCATAAGTACTTCTCAGTAAACCGCTTGGGTAAACGCGAGGCGTTTCGCCAAGCCTGCGCCTGGCGCAAGGCGCGGGTTACCGAGATCCTGCATAGTCGTTCGGGTATTTCGAACAGCGCGATGCTGCAGTGAGACGAACCGGGGCGGCGTGCGGCTCGACTGTCACGCCGCCCGGCCTGAACGGCTATAGAGGTGGCGTGATAACGACGTTGCGCGGGGATTCACCCGTAAACCGGATACGATCCGCCATCGCCTGATTCATGTACACGGTACCGTCCTCGTCTACCAGCATCGCAAATTTGATGCCCATCCGGCGAGCCATTCGGTGCCAGTCGTCAGCGCCCGCAATCACCAGAACGGTTGCGGCTGCATCGGCCAGCGTACCGTCGGGATCGATGACCGTTGCAGAAACGATGCCCTCGACCGGCCAACCCGTGCGCGGGTCGAGAATGTGGGCATAGTGCACACCTTCGTGTTCACGGAAGCGTTCATAGTTGCCCGAGGTGTGCACGCTTTCTCCGTCGCGGACCTCCAGTGAGGCAAGCACGCCGTTCCCTTGGGGATGGCGGATCCCCACGCGCCAGGGACGGTCGCCGCGGCTACCAATGACGCCCAGTCCACCACCTGCATTGACGATGGCGTTGTTTATTCCCATGGCGCGCAATTTCTGCAGCGCCAGGTCGACGGCGTACCCCTTGGCGATTCCTCCCAAATCCAGCTGCACCGCAGGATTGCTCGAAACCAACTGTCCGTCACGGACCTTCACATCCCCCAGGGCGGGCGCCTCGGCTACCAGTCTAGCCACGGCATCCCGGGCCGGCGGCGGACCGCTCGGGCGCACGCTGCCCTGGAATCCCCACAGTTGCAGCAGCTTGCCAATCCCTGGGTTGAACAGCCCTTCGCTACGCGCCGCAATGTCCTGTGACCGCAAAATCAGCGGCTCCAGGGAGGGAACGAGCGGAGCCGCCCGGCCCGCGGCGATGGCGGCGTTCACCTCGGTCAGGGGGCCGGGCTCCCACGCGTGCCACTCTCTGTGCCAGACCTGAAAGTCCTGGGCGATTTCTGCCACCGCTGCGCGCCCCTTGGTTTCGTTCACACCATAAAGGGTGATGTCGGCCAAGGTGCCGAACACGTAAAAGCGATCTTCATAGACCTGTTCGGCGTCGCGCGCGCCGCAAGCGCTCAGGAACGCAACGAACAAGAGGGTTGCCAGGGAAACGACGGGTTTGTGCACGGCGGTTGCCTAATCAGCGGTTGACGGCCTTGGCGATGGCTTTGGCCAATTCGGCAGGAACGAACTTGGTGAGGATGTCATCGGCACCGGCTTTGTGGGCCAACTCGGCATTGATCGCACCGTTGATGGACGTATGCAGCAATACGTAAACCCCGGACAGTTGCGCATCGGCGCGAATCTCACGGGTTAGCGTGTATCCGTCCATTTCCGGCATTTCGATGTCGGAGATGACCAAATCCACCGGCCCCTCACCCCGCGCGATGCGCGCGCGCAGCATCACCAGCGCTTCGCGTCCGTCACGCGCCATCAGGTAGTCGGATCCAAGCGCATCGAGCGTCTGGGCGGTCTGATGGCGTGCCACGGATGAATCATCCACTACCAGAATGGTGTGACCCTGGACCAACGGCCGCAGTTCACCGTAGACCGCATCATCGATTTGCATGGCTACCACTTCGGCGAGGATGCGCTCTACGTCGAGTACCTGCACCAGCTCGTCATCGATGCGCGTGATGCCGGTGATGTAACTGTCCGCCCCCGTGCCTGCGGGTGGCGGCAGGACATCCTTCCAGTCGCATACGGCAATGCGATCCACTCCCCTCACCAGAAAACCCTGCATGGAACGGTTGAATTCCGTGATGATGACGGATGCCGCTTCGCCCGGGTCGAGTCCGGGACGTCCCACTGCACGCGAAAGGTCGATGATGGTGAGCGGTTCACCCCGCAAATGGGCCATGCCGCACAGGGCCGGATGGGCGTGGGGCATACGGGTCAGGCGCGGTGCCGGAATGACTTCCTTGACCTTCAATACGTTGATGGCAAAACGCTGGGCGCCCGCCAGCCGAAACAGCAACAGCTCCAGGCGATGCCGGCTGCTGCTCGCGTGTGCACTGGCCGTCACGGTGGTCACTAGAGGGTCGAAAGCTCAGCGAGTTCTTCATCCGACAGCAGCTTGCTCGCATCCACCAGGATCAGCAGGCCGTCCTTGCGGTTGGCCAGACCCATGATGAAGCGTGCGGATTCGCCACTGCCCGTATCCGGGGCCGACTCCATCTCGGAGGCCGGCAACTGCATGACCTCGTGCACGCTGTCGACCAGGAATCCGACCACGTGTCCCGCCCCGGCTTCGAGGATGAGAATGCGTGAGGCGTCGTCCGGTTCCCGGAAGGCGAGCCCGAAACGGCCGCGGGTATCGATGATGGAGACCACATTGCCACGCAGGTTGATGATGCCGAGCACATAGGCCGGCGCGCCGGGTACGGGCGAGATTTCCGTGCAGCGCAGCACCTCACGGACCTGCATCACGTCGATTCCGTAGGTCTCGTTCTCGAGCTTGAAGGTGACCCAGCGGGATACCGGGTCGCTTCGGGTCTGTGCCGATTGGCTCATGGGTTCTCCTCTGGAAGGCGGGCTGCGGCCAGTATATCGGCTTCTTTCCACGAAAGTAGAGGCCTGGTCGGGCAGGAAATCACCGAATTCTGCGCCTGCCTCACAACCTCCGGGAACAGCTCGCGAAAAAAAAGGCCCTGTTGGGGATCAGGGCCAGGGGTTGCGCATAAAGCGCAGGGGGAGGAAAAGACAGAGACATCAATGCCGCGATGAGAAGTGGACCAATACGCCCGCAAGGAGATTCGTAGGGTCGGTAAGCTCAGTATAGGAGGCCCCATCTGAGCTGCCAGCGGCTGCTGATTAGGTTTTCTTATGCGGATCAACGCGGTCCGCAGGCCCCGGTGGTTCCGGCTGGAACGCCCTTCGGCCGCAGCAGGAATGTCCTGCACCGTGCGCCGGAAACGGATCGGTGCAGGGTCCGGAGAACGCAGGGGTGATGATCTTCAGCGAGGGAGCCAACGGCCGGCATAAGCTATGCCGACCCCTTGTATTCCTCTCCGTTGGGATTCAATCAGCGGATGATGCTGCGCTTGGCGTTGTCCATGAAAGCGGCGAACGGCGCGATCTCGGGCGAGGTCTCGGCCATCTTGTGGAGCTCGGTCTTGGCCTCTTCCAGCGACAAGCCCGCACGATAGAGGACTTTGTAGGCGTTGCGCAGATTGCGGATCTGCTCCGGAGAGAAGCCACGGCGCTTCAACCCTTCCTTGTTGATGCCGTGGGGCTCGGCAGGATTGCCGGAGACCATCAGGTACGGCGGCACGTCCTTGGCAATGGCGCTGCCCATGCCGGTGAACGCGTGTGCCCCGATGGAACAGAACTGGTGCACCAGCGTGAAACCGGACAGGATGACCCAGTCCTCCACGTGTACATGGCCCGCCAGCGAGGCGTTGTTCGAGAAGATCACCTTGTCACCGATTTGGCAGTCATGGGCCACGTGGACGTAGGCCATGAACAGTCCGTCGCTGCCGATGCGCGTGATCCCGCCGCCCGTGGGGGTACCGCGATTCATGGTGACGTATTCACGGATGATGTTGCGATCGCCGATCTCCAGGCGGGTCGGCTCACCCTGGTATTTTTTGTCCTGGGGTGCTTCGCCCAGTGATGCGAACTGGTAAATGCGGTTGTCACGACCAATGCGCGCAGGTCCCTGGATGACCACGTGGGGCCCGATCCAGGTGTCGGCGCCAATCTCCACGCCGGCACCGATGATGCTGTAGGCACCGACGGAGACGCCGTCAGCCAATCGCGCTTTCGGATCGACAATGGCGGTCGGGTGGATGCTCATGCGATCTCCTGTTCAGCACACATCAGCTCGGCTTCAGCGACCAGCTTGCCGTCCACCTTCGCTTCCGCCTTGAACTTCCAGATACCGCGCTTGGCCTTGATGATTTCCACTTCCAGACGCAGCTGATCGCCCGGCAGCACCGGCTGCTTGAAACGGCAATGGTCGATGCCGGCGAAATAGTACAGCGACTTGCCATCGGGCTTGGTGCCCTGGGTCTTGAACGCCAGGATGCCGGTGGCCTGGGCCAGAGCTTCCATAATCAGCACGCCAGGGAACACCGGGCGTTCAGGGAAGTGTCCGGTGAAGAACGGTTCATTGACGGTTACATTCTTGATGGCAACGAGGCGTTCGCCAGGCTGGCATTCGAGCACCCGGTCGACGAGAAGAAACGGGTAGCGGTGCGGCAGGTGCTCGAGCACTGCCTGAATGTCCATAGCGTTCAAGGATTCACCCCTTTTGTTTAAGTTCTTGCAGCTCTTTTTCCAGGCTTTTCAGCCGCCGCGCCATGTCGTCCAATTGCTTGAAACGGGCAAAATTCCGGTGCCAGTGATCGGTGGGTTCGAGCGGCACCCCGGAGGAGTACACGCCGGGCTGCTTGATCGACTGCGACACGAACGACGTGGCGGTCACCGTTACACCATCCACGATGTCGAGATGCCCCACAATGCCCACACCGCCACCGATGGCGCAGTGGCGTCCGATGGTGGTGCTGCCGGCAATGCCGACGCAACCCGCGATGGCGGTATGCTCACCGATGCGCACGTTATGCGCCACCTGAATCTGGTTGTCGAGCTTGACGCCGTCCCCAATCACAGTGTCCTCGATAGCGCCGCGATCAACCGTGGTGCAGGCGCCAATTTCGACGTCGTCGCCGATGCGCACCCCACCCAGTTGCGGCACCTTCACCCAGCGGCCCGCGTCATTGGCAAACCCGAAGCCGTCGCTGCCGATAATCGCACCGGCGTGCACGAGGGCGCGCTTGCCGATGACGCAGTCGGAATAAACGGTCACGTTGGCGACCAGTCGCGCACCCTCACCGATATGACTGCGCTCGAAAACCACGCAGCCGGGCCCGATCACGGCGCCGGCGTCTACGACGGCCTCCGCACCGACCACGGCATGGGCGCCAATACTGGCATCGGGATGGATGCGCGCACGGGCATCCACCACGGCAGTGGTGTGCATACCCCGAACATCGGCGGATGCCCGCACGAACAAAGCCGCGACCTGTGCGTAGGTGAGATGAGGATTGCGCGACACCAGCGCATTGACGGGACAATCCGCCGCGGCGTCCTCGCCCACAATGACCGCTGACGCGCGCGTCTCGGCCAACTGGCGGCGATAACGGGGGTTGGTCAGAAAGGTGATCTGACCAGGCCCGGCGTTGCCAAGCGTGCCTACGCCGCTGATCGGGCAGCGTTCATCGCCGACCACACGAGCCCCGGTGCGGGCCGCCAATTCCCCGAGTGAGTACTGCACGTGCGTTATTTCTTGCCGTTGGTTTTGCCGGCCTGCTGGGTGGTATACGCGTCCTGCAACCGCGAAATCACTTTCTGGGTGACATCGACCTTGTCGCTCGCGAATATCACGCCCGCTTCCAGCACCAGGTCGTAACCGTCTTCGCGCGCGATGCTGACGATGGCATTGGCCGCCACCTGTTGCAGGCGCCCGAATTCTTCATTGCGACGCAGGTTCAAATCTTCGCTGAATTCGCCCTGCGCGCGCTTGAGCTCGCGCTGCTGGGAGAGGATCTCGCGCTCCAGCTTGGAACGTTCCGCTTCGCTCAGCGTGGCGCCGTCGCGTTCGAGCCGCTCCTGAATACCCTTCAGGGTACGCTGCATCTCCACAATGCCCGATTCCCGCGGAGAGAACTCCTGTTGCAGCCTCTCACGCGCCGCCTTGGCTTGCGGTGCCTGTTCCAGCACCCGCGCAGTATTCACGAAGGCGATTTTGACTTGCGCATGGACGGGTGTGCTCAATGCGGCAAACGCGGCCACCGCCCACAGTAACTGCTTGAACCTGTTCACTTGAACTCCATCCCCTTTGGTTGGCCGTCAGAAGGGCGCTCCCAGGCTGAACTGGAAGGCCTCGGTTTCGTCGCCGGCCTGTTCGTTGAGCGGCTGCGAGTAGCTGAAGCTCAAAGGGCCGACAGGGGTGAACCAGTAGAGAGCG
Source organism: Gammaproteobacteria bacterium (assembly GCA_041687015.1). Taxonomy (GTDB): domain Bacteria; phylum Pseudomonadota; class Gammaproteobacteria; order Thiohalomonadales; family Thiohalomonadaceae; genus JALOAT01. The sequence goes on along the minus strand of JAWLCT010000003.1, from coordinate 44,231 downwards.
ACACCCGCAGCGAAGCGCACTTCCTGGTCTCCCAAATCCGTCGTGGTGTCGAAGACGTTGCCGCCGTCCACAAAGGCGCTGAGTCGGGTGGAGCTGCTATTTTCCGAAAACGGATTCGGCAAAATCAACTCCGCGTTCAGCAGCGCCCGGGCATTGCCGCCCAGCGAATCCCCGTGTTCGTCCTTGGGTCCCAGGCTGTTGGCCTTGTAACCACGCACGGTGCGCACGCCGCCGCCGTAATAACGCTCGAAGGGCGGCAACGCCGACGTATCGCCGTAACCGTCACCGTAGGCCAGTTCACCGCCGTACTGCACGATGAAACGCCCGCCCAGAATGGGCTGGTAGTTCTTGGTCCGGTAATAGACCTTGTAGAAGTTGACGCTGTCATCGCCCACCGGGAAGGCGATCTCGGAACCGAGGGTATTGACTCGGCCGTCAGTGGGAAACAGTGCGCGGTCGCGGCTATCGAATGACCAGCTCAAGTCGGTCTTCAGTGCGTTGAATTCGCAATCTTCCACGGTGGCGCTGTCCGCACAGAAATCGACGATCGACTGTGAGGTCGAGCTACGCGTGTTGATGCGCGTATGTTCCGCGCTCAAGCGGTAGCGGAAGGTGTTGAATTCCGACAGCGGCACGCCGAACCCAATGCCTGCACCGTAGGAATCGGTGGTGTAACCGGTGGTGATATTGGCCTCTTCCGGGTCCGTGGACCGGTAATAGAGGTCGAAGCTCCGGCTTATACCATCCAGGGTGTAGTAAGGATTGGTGAAACTGAAACTGTATTCGTCCGTCACCTGGCTGTTGTTCATGGCCAGCACGAAGCGATTGCCGGTGCCCATGAAGTTTTCCTGGGTCACGCTCACATTGACCAGGAAACCGCTGGTGTCGCCGTAGCCGATGCCCGCGTTGAGGCTGCCGAAGGTTTCCCGTTCCACCACGTCGAAGTTCACATCCACCTGGTCGGGATGGCCCGGCACCGGCACGGTTTCCACGTTTACCACGTCAAAGAAACCCAGTCGGTTGAGGCGGGTCCGCGAACGGTTAACCAGTGCGGTTTCCAACGGTGCGCCTTCCATTTGACGCATCTCCCGCCGCAAGACTTCATCGCGGGTGCGCAGGTTGCCGGTGATGTTTACGCGTCGTACATACACGCGCCGGCCCGGATCCACGAAGAACGTGAGGCTCACCTCGCGGGTCTCCTCGTTCACCTCCGGAATGGGATTCACGTTGGCAAACGCATAGCCGACCTCACCCAGGCGATCGCTGATCCGCGTGGCGCTTTCGGTGAGTTGCCGGCGTGAAAAAATATCACCCTTGTCGAGGCTGATGAGCTTGCGCAGTTCCGCTTCGGGGAGGATGGTTTCACCGGCAACTTTCACGCCTGCAATGCGGTACTGCTCGCCTTCGGCGAGGTTTACGGTGATGTAGATGTCGCGCTTGTCCGGCGAAATGGAAACCTGTGTGGATTCAATGTTGAAATTGATGTAACCGCGATCCAGGTAGAACGAGCGCAGGGTCTCGAGATCACCGGCGAGTTTGGGCCGCGAATACTGGTCGCCACTGAAGAAGGGCGCGATAGGCGGCTTCACACCCGATTCCAAACGGCGCAGCAGGTCTTGTTCCTCGAAGGCGCTCGTACCGACCAGGTTGATACTGCGGATGGTGGCGATTTCGCCCTCGGCGACATCAATCTTCACCGCCACGCGGTTGCGTTCGCGGGGCTCGGCGGAGGTCTCCACACGGGCGGCGTAATAGCCTAGCAGCAGGTATTGGCGCTTGAGTTCCTGCTCGATGCGATCCAGCAGGGAACGGTCGAAGACCAGCCCCTCGGCCAGACCCACCTGCTTGAGGCTTTCCAGCAGTTGCTCGGTCTGAATGGCCTGGTTGCCTTCCACCTCGATGCTCGCGATGGCGGGACGCTCGGCCACGAACACCACCAGGGTGTTCCCTTCCCTTTCGAGCACTACGTCCTTGAAGAATCCGGTCTTGAACAGCGCGCGCACGGCCTGTGAGGAAAGCCGATCATCGATGCGATCGCCGCGCTTCACCGGCAGGTAGTTGAATACGGTGCCCGCCGCAATACGCTGCAACCCCTCGACGCGGATGTCGTCGACCACGAAGGCTTCGAATGCCCATGCCGGCAGCGCGAGCATGAACCCCATTAAAGTAGCGAGATAACGGCTCATCCGGCGAGGCGCACCAAATCGTTGTAGAAAGCTATGAGCATCAGCATGAGAATCACGGTCAGGCCGACCTTCTGTGCCAGCATTTCGGCCTGTTCCGATGCGGGCCGACGCCGCACCGCTTCCACTGCGTAAAACATCAGGTGCCCGCCATCAAGCACCGGGATGGGCAACAGGTTCAATACGCCCAGGCTGACACTCACCACCGCCAGAAATCCCAGGAACTGGGCCAACCCGGCACTGGCAGTCGCGCCGGCGTAGCGCGCGATGGTGATGGGACCACTGAGGTTTTCCACGGAGGCACGGCCCACCAGCATCTCACCCAGCATGCGGAGCGTGAGCGTGGACATCTCCCAGGTGCGTTCCGCCGCGGCGCTGATGGCCGTCAACGGCCCGTATTTTTGCATCGCACGCAGACCTTCCATCGCCGTCGGGTCCACGCGCACACCGGCGCCGATGCGGCCCACCGGGCCGTCTTCGGTATCGAAGCGTTCCGGCCGAACCTGTACCTGGCGCTCCGCACCGTCCCGTTCCAGGGTCATGGTCAGCGGCTTGCCCGGACTGTCGCGCACTACCAGGACCAGATCTTCCCAGTCGTCCACGGGTTTGCCCTCAATGGCGGTGATGCGATCACCCGGGGCCAGACCCGCGCGCTCCGCCACCGAGCCCTTCAGTACCTCGCCGATGACCGGCGCAAGCGGCGGCCGGTAAGGCAACAGACCGATGGCCGTGGGCAGTGCCTCGGCGCTCACGTCGCGCGGCAGTTGGTCGAGGGACAGGGTGTAAACCTGTTCCCGGCCATCGTCACGTGCGGTCAGTTCCACCGGCTGCTGACGCAATGCGTAGGGCAGCACCGCTTCCAGCACTGCACCCCAGGTGGGCGTGCTTTCGTTGGCCACTGCCACGATTTCCATGCCGGGTGCCAGGCCCGAGCGGGCAGCCACGGATTCTGCCTCGATCTCGCCGATCAACGGCTTGAGCCCAGGCACGCCGGTGACGAACATCAGCCAGTAGGCCAGCACCGCGAACATCAGGTTGAAGGCCGGTCCGGCGGCGACGATGGCGAACCGGCGGCCTACCGGTTGCCGGTTGAAAGCGCGGTGCAGTTCTTCGGGAGCCACCTCGCCCTCGCGCTCGTCGAGCATTTTCACGTAACCGCCCAAGGGCACGGCCGCGAGGGCGTATTCCGTCTGGTCGGCGCCCCGGCGCACGCTCCACAGGGGCTTGCCGAAGCCGATGGAGAAACGCAGCACCTTCACGCCCAGGCGCCGGGCCACCCAGAAGTGACCGAACTCGTGCACGGCGATCAGCACCGACAATGCAAGCACGAATGCCAGAACGCTGGTGAGCACATTGAACATCAGGCGGCCTCTCTGACCTGCTGCGCCGCCGCTTCACGCGCAGCGGTGTCGGCGGCGAGGACTTGCTCGAGGGTGTCGGCTTCGCGGCGGCTGACCGCCGCAAGCGTCGCCTCGATGATCGCAGGAATGGCCGTGAAGCGCACGCGATGATCGAGAAATGCCTGCACGGCCACCTCGTTGGCGGCGTTGAGCACGGCCGGCGCCGTGCCGCCGGCCTCCATCGCCTCCACCGCCAGGCGCAGACACGGGAAGCGCAGCACGTCCGGGGCGCGGAAGTCCAGGCGCGCCAGCTTGAAGAAATCCAGACCGGCCACGCCCGATTCAATGCGTTCGGGCCAGGCGAGGGCATGCGCGATGGGCGTGCGCATGTCGGGATTGCCCAATTGCGCGAGCACCGAACCGTCCACGTATTCCACCATGGAATGAATCACGCTCTGCGGATGCAGTACCACCTGGATGTCCGCGGGGCGGGTGTCGAACAGCCAGCAGGCCTCGATGACTTCCAGGCCCTTGTTCATCATGGTGGCGGAATCCACGGAGATCTTGCGGCCCATGCTCCAGTTGGGATGGGCCACCGCCTGCTCGGGCGTCACACCGGCCAGCGCCTCCAGCGGGGTGTCGCGGAACGGGCCGCCCGACGCGGTCAGCAGGATGCGGCGCACACCCACGTTGGCCAGGCCGCGGTTGAAATCGGCCGGCATGCACTGAAACACGGCATTGTGTTCGCTGTCGATAGGCAGCAGCTCGGCGCCGCTTGCACGCACCTCGTCCATGAAGATCCGCCCGGACATCACCAGGGCCTCCTTGTTGGCCAGGAGCACCCGCTTGCCGGCGCGCGCCGCCGCCAGGGTCGGCTTGAGGCCGGCCGCGCCGACGATGGCGGCCATCACGTAATCCACCCCGTCCAACGAGGCCACCTGCTCCAGGCCTTCGACGCCTGCCAGCACCTTGATATCAGGGGCCTGGTGGCGCAGTGCCTCGGCAAGGCGCGAGGCCGCGTCGGCGTCCGCCATGACGGCAAACTCCGGTCGCACCGCCAGGCATTGTGCCGTCATGCGTTCCACCTGGGCGTTGGCGGTAAGGGCCACGACCCGGTAGCGTCCCGGGTGGCGCGCGATCACCTCCAGCGTACTGACGCCGATGGACCCGGTGGAGCCCAGGATGGTGACGCCTTTCATGCGGTGACCTTCAGCCAGATGAGACCGAGAGCGAACACCGGTGCGGCGGCGGTCATGCTGTCGATGCGGTCCAGCACCCCACCGTGGCCCGGGAGCAGCCGACCGCTGTCCTTCGCGCCGGACAGGCGCTTGAACATGCTTTCGGTAAGGTCACCAACCACCGAAGCGAGTACCGTCACCACGCACAGGATCAGAAAGCCGAACACCACACTGTCAGGGATGCCGAGCACGCGCGTCGCCCCATAGCCGATGGCCAGCACCATCAGCAGCGCCCCGGCCAGGCCTTCCCAGGTCTTGCCCGGGCTCACACGCGGCGCCAGTTTGCGGCGTCCGAAGGCACGCCCGGCGAAATAGGCGCCGATGTCCGCGAAGGACACCAGCAGGATGACCAGCAGCGCCGCGCGCGGATCACCCTGGTGCAGCAGCACCAACCCGGCATGGGCGGGCAGCAATACCAGTACGCCGGTCAGCGCACGCACGGCATGGGAGTTGAAAAAGCCGCTGCCCAGCGGAAAGGCCAGCACGAACAGGAAGGCGGCGGCCCACCAGATGATGCCGACACTAAGAATGGCCAGGGCGATCCACGGCTCCTCGGGCAGCACGCGATTGAGCAGCCCGAGGATCAGCAACACGCTCGCGGTATAGGAATACCGGGGCGTGCCTTCCAATGCGCTCAGTCCAGCCCATTCCCAGGCGCCGGCCGCGAACACCACCGCAACGATGACCGCAAACACGGGCGTCGGCAGGTAAAGCGTGAGGGCGATGACAATGGGCGCCAGGATGAGCGCCGTGAGCACACGCTGTTTAAGCACCGGTCGATTGCTCCACTTGCTCGCCGGTTCGTCCAAAGCGCCGCTGGCGCGTGGCGAAGGACGCCAGGGCATCCTCGAACGCCGCGGTGTCGAAGTCCGGCCAAAGAATGGGGGTGAAATACAGCTCGGCATAGGCCAGCTGCCACAACAGAAAATTGCTCACGCGCTGCTCGCCACCGGTGCGCACGAACAGGTCGGGCTCCGGCAGGTCGGCCAGACTGAGTTCGGCGGCAATGCGATCCGGCGTGATCTCGGCGGGATCGAGCTGGCCGGCGCGGGCGGCCTCCGCCAGTTTGCGGGCCGCCTCGGCGATATCCCAGCGCCCGCCGTAATTGGCGGCGATCACCAGGTTGAGCGCGTGATTGTCGGCCGTGAGTTGCTCGGCCTCGGCGATGCGGCGCTGCAGCTCCTGGGGAAAGGCGCTGCGATCGCCGATGATGCGCAGGCGCACACCGTGCTCGTGCAGCTTGCTGACCTCGCGTTCCAGCGCGGTCATGAAAAGCTTCATGAGCAAGCCCACCTCTTCCGCGGGCCGCCGCCAGTTTTCGCTGCTGAACGCGAACAGGGTGAGCGTGCCGATGCCCTTTTCCAGACACGCCTTGACCATCGCGCGTACGGTTTCCATGCCGGCCTTGTGGCCGGCAAAGCGGGGCAGAAAACGCTTGCGCGCCCAGCGTCCGTTGCCATCCATGATCATGGCGACGTGCCGGGGCAGGCGGTCAGCGGGATGCAGATCCTTATCGGCCATGGGGTTCATCGGCATGCGGCCGCCGCAAGGCGCCGGCCGCACATCCGATCAGACTTCCATCATGTCCTTTTCTTTCGCCGCAACGAGCTTGTCCACTTCGACGATGTAGCGATCCGTCAGCTTCTGGATCTCCTCCTCGGCGCGGCGTTCGTCGTCCTGGCTGATCTGCTTGTCCTTGAGCAAGGCCTTCACTTCCGCATTGGCATCGCGGCGGATATTGCGAATAGCCACCTTGGCATTCTCGCCCTCATGCTTCACCACCTTGGTCATCTCGCGGCGGCGTTCTTCGGTGAGGGGCGGCATGGGCACGCGGATGAGCGTGCCGGTGGTGGCCGGGTTCAAGCCCAGGTCGGAAGTCATGATGGCCTTTTCGATGGGGCCGACCATGGTCTTTTCCCACGGGGAAACGGCCAGGGTTCGCGCATCTTCGGCGGTCACGTTGGCGACCTGGTTGATGGGCACCTGGGAACCGTAGTAATCGACCGTGATGTGCTCGAGCAGGCTCGGGTGGGCACGGCCGGTACGCAGCTTGGCGAGCTCATGCTTGAGCGTCTCCAGGCTCTTCTGCATGCGGGATTCGGCATTCTTTTTCGTGTCGTTGATCATGCATCAGTCTCCACGTTCCACCAGCGTGCCTTCATTCTCGCCCATGATGATGCGTCGCAAGGCACCGGGCTTGTTCATGTCGTACACGCGCAGCGGCAGGTTCTGCTCACGGCAAAGGACGATCGCGGTGGCATCCATCACGCCGAGCTTGCGTTCCAGGGCCTCATCATAGGTGAGGCGCTCGTAACGCTTGGCGAGCGGATCTTTTTTCGGGTCTGCGGAATAAATGCCGTCCACCTTGGTGGCCTTGAGCACCAGCTCCGCATTGATTTCGATGCCGCGCAGGCTCGCCGCGGAATCCGTGGTGAAGAACGGATTGCCCGTACCAGCGGCGAACACCACCACCCGCCCCTTTTCCAGGTGGCGAATGGCACGGCGGCGGATGTAGTCCTCACAGACCTGATGGATGGGCAGCGCGGACATCACCCGGCATTTGATGCTCTCGTGCTCGAGGGCGTCCTGCAGCGACAGCGAGTTGATGACCGTGGCCAGCATACCGATCTGATCGGCAGTGGCGCGCTCCATGCCGGCCGACGCAAGACTCACGCCACGGAAAATGTTTCCGCCACCGAGCACCACACCGACCTGGACGCCGGAGCGCACCAGGTCGGCGATGTCGGCCGCCACACGTTTTACGACGTCCGGGGCGATACCGAACTGCTGATCGCCCATGAGTGCCTCACCGCTGAATTTGATGAGGACGCGTTTGTAGACCGGCTTGGAGCTGTCGGTCATGGCTCAGCTTCCGCGAGCAGTCGCCATAACCTCTTCGGCGAAGTCCACCTTCTTCTTCTCGATGCCCTCGCCCACTTCGAAGCGCGCGAAAGTCACGACCTTGGCACCGGCGTTCTTCAGCAGCTTTTCCACCGTCTCATCGGGGTTCTTGACGAAGGGCTGGCCCAGCAGGGTCACTTCCTTCAGGAACTTCTGCACGCGGCCTTCCACCATCTTGGCGACGATGTCGGCCGGCTTGCCGCTCTCGGCGGCCTGGGCCGTGTAGATTTCACGTTCCTTCTCGATGGTCTCGGCAGACACCTGCTCGGCGGAAACGCAAATGGGACGGCTCGCCGCCACGTGCATGGCGATGTCCTTGGCCAGCTGGGCGTCGCCGCCTTCCATCTCCACCACCACGCCGATGCGGGTGCCGTGGCGATAGAACTCCAGGAAACCGTTGGTGGTTTCGAACAGGGCGAAACGGCGCACGGTCATGTTCTCGCCGATCTTGGCAATCTTTTCCTTCAGCGTGTCGGCCACGGACACGCCGCCGTCCAGCGGCAGCGCCATCAGGGCATCCACGTCGGCGGGCTTGTCGGCCAGCACGCGCTGGGCGATGGCGTTGGCCATACCCTGGAAGTCGTCGCCCTTGGCCACAAAATCGGTTTCGCAGTTCACTTCCACCATGGCCAGGCGCTTGGCATCGCCCTGAATGGCGATGACGCCTTCAGCGGCGGTACGACCGGCCTTCTTGTCGGCCTTGGCCATGCCGCTCTTGCGCATGTGCTCGATGGCCGCTTCGATGTCGCCGCCCGTTTCCGTCAGCGCCTTCTTGCATTCCATCATGCCGGCGCCGGTGCGCTCGCGCAGTTCCTTGACCAGTTGTGCGGTGATTTCTGCCATGTCAGTTGTCCCCTGAAGCTTGTCGGGCGCCGCCACTGCGCCGCCCTGTCTATGGATTCGAAAAAGGGGGCATGGCCCCCTTTTTCTTCAATGCGTGAGCGCAGTCGCTCAGCGCGCTTCCTCGACCTCGACGAACTCGTCCTTCGCACCCTGGATGTGGGGCGAGGAGGCCTTGCCTTCGAGCACCGCATCGGCCGCTGCTTCCACGTACAGCTGGATGGCACGCAGGGCGTCGTCATTGCCCGGAATCACGTAGTCGATATTCATGGGGTTGTTGTTGGTGTCCACCACGCCAACCACCGGAATGCCCAGGTTCTTGGCTTCACCCACGGCATTCTTTTCGTGACCCACGTCGATGATGAAGATGGCATCGGGCAAAGTGTTCATGTCCTTGATGCCGCCCAGCGAACGCTGGAGCTTTTCCAGTTCGCGGCGCATCATGAGGCCTTCCTTCTTGGTCAGACGGTTGATAGAGCCGTCCTGTTCCATGGCCTCGATGTCGCGCAGGCGCTTGATGGACTGCTTGACGGTCTTGAAGTTGGTGAGCATGCCGCCCAGCCAACGGTGATTCACGTAGGGCATGCCGCAGCGCTCGGCCTCGGTCTTGATGATCTCGCGGGCCTGGCGCTTGGTGCCGACGAACAGGATGTTGCCCTTGTTGGCTGCCAGCTTGCCCATGAAGTTCATGGCGTCATTGAACAGCGGCAGGGTCTTTTCCAGATTGACGATATGAATCTTGTTACGATCACCGAAGATGAACGGGGCCATCTTGGGGTTCCAGTAACGGGTCTGGTGGCCGAAATGAACACCGGCCTCCAGCATCTGACGCATGGTCACGTTGGACATTGCTTTTTCCTCTATGGGGTTGGACCGCCATGCGCCCCGGCCATCGACCCGGTCTCCCGGGCACCCCGACGGTCGTGCCGGCGCATGTGTGGATTTTTGGGGTTTCCCCCGCTCATCAAGGGTTTCCCCCTGTCTCATTTCAGGTGGGAATTGCCCCGCTTTCAACAGTTTGCCTGTTGAAGCCGGCCTTTATACCATAAGAGCCCTCGCGCCACAAACGGCACACCGCCCACCACCGCGTCCAGGAACCGCCCAATGAGCATCATCATCAAGACCCCCGAAGACATCGAAAAAATGCGTGTGGCCGGCCGGCTTGCCGCCGAGGTGCTGGAGATGATCGCGCCCCACGTGCAGCCGGGGGTCACCACCAATGAACTGGACCGCCTCTGCCATGACCACATCGTGAACGTGCAGCACGCCGTCCCGGCCCCCCTCAACTATCATGGCTTCCCCAAGTCCATCTGCACCTCGGTGAACCAGGTGGTGTGCCACGGCATCCCGGCGGACAAGCCGCTCAAGGACGGCGACATCATCAATCTGGACATCACCGTCATCAAGGACGGTTTCCACGGCGACACCAGCATGATGTTCTACGTGGGCGAGCCCTCCATCAAGGCCCGCCGGGTGGTGCAGATCGCCCACGAATGCCTGCTCATCGGCATCCGCATGGTGCGCCCCGGGGTCCGGCTCGGGGACCTCGGCTACGCCATCCAGCGCCATGCCGAGCAAAACGGCTGTTCGGTGGTGCGGGAATACTGCGGCCATGGCATCGGCCGCGGCTTCCACGAGGACCCGCAGGTGCTGCACTACGGCCAGCCAGACACCGGCGTCACCCTGGAACCTGGCATGACCTTCACCATCGAGCCCATGATCAACCTGGGCAAGCGCCAGGTGAAGCTGCTCCCCGACCAATGGACGGTGGTCACCAAAGACCGCTCCCTGTCGGCCCAGTGGGAGCACACGGTGCTGGTCACCGACATCGGCGTGGAGATCCTGACCCTGCGCACCGGCGAGGAAATCTGAACTGAACGCCACGCAGCTGTTCGACGTCACCCGCTTCGAAAGCGGGTTGGCCGCCCAGGCGGCGCCCCTGCCCCTGTTTCGCGAGGCGCTGCGCGAGGCCACTGAATACCTGAAGGCCGAATTCACGGCCGGTGCCCCGGTGGAGGATCTGGTGACCGGCCGCGCCGAGTTGCTCGATCATCTGCTCAAGCGCGCCTTCCGTCTGCATTTCCCCCAGTCGGGACAACTCGCCCTGGCGGCCGTGGGCGGTTATGGCCGAGGCGAACTACACCCCCATTCGGACATCGACGTACTGCTGCTGGTGGCCGCGGATGCCCTCAGGGAATTGCGTGAACCGCTGGAACGCTTCGTCCTGTTCCTGTGGGACCTCGGCCTTGAGATCGGCCACAGCGTCAGGACGGTCGAAGAATGTGTGCAGCAGGCGGCCAAGGATCTCACGGTCGCAACCAATCTCATGGAGTCACGCCTGCTCGCCGGCACCGAATCGCTCTACCTGGCCATGCGTGCCGCCACCGGCGCCGACCAGTTGTGGTCGAGCCGGGAGTTCTTCGAGGCCAAGTGGCAGGAGCAGATTGAGCGCCACCGCAAGTTCCACGACACCGCCTACAACCTGGAACCCAACGTCAAGGAAGGCCCGGGCGGGCTGCGTGACATCCAGATGATCGGCTGGGTGACCAAGCGCCACTTCGGCGCCCGCACCCTCGAGGACCTGATTGCCCACGGATTCCTCACCCATGGCGAATACGAGCGATTGATCGCCGGGCAGAACTTCCTCTGGAAAGTGCGCTTCGGCCTGCACATTCTCGCCGGCCGCCGCGAAGACCGCCTGGTCTTCGATCACCAGCGCTCGCTTGCACGCATGTTCGGCTACCAGGATGACGGCATTCGTCTTCAGGTCGAGCATTTCATGAAGGACTATTACCGCACCGTCATGGAGCTCGGGCAATTGAACGAACTGCTCCTGCAGCTGTTCCAGGAGGAAATCCTGTTCGCCGACGAACCGGCGGAAATTCGCCCCATCAACAACCGCTTCCGGTGTCACAAGGGCTTCGTGGAAGCGCGCAACGCCAAGGTTTTCGCCCGCAATCCCTTTGCGCTGCTCGAAATATTCCTGCTGCTCGCCGAACACCCCGAACTCAAGGGCGTGCGCGCCAACACCATACGCCTGATCCGCCATCACACGGCCCTCATCGATGACGCGTTCCGCAGCGACCTGCGTTGTCGCAGCCTGTTCATGGAGATCCTGCGTCAGCCCCACGGCGTCACCACTGCCCTGCGCGCCATGAACCGTTACGGCGTACTGGGAGCCTATCTGCCGGTGTTCGGGCGCGTCGTCGGTCAGTTGCAGCACGACCTTTTCCACGTCTACACAGTCGACCAGCACACCCTTTTTTCGGTGCAGAATCTGCGACGCTTCATCAAGCCCGAGCATTCACACGAATTCCCCCGCTGCACGCGCATCATGCAGATCATCCCCAAACAGGAGGTGCTGTTCATCGCCGCCCTGTTCCACGACGTGGCCAAGGGGCGCGGCGGCGATCACTCCGAACTGGGTGCGGTGGACGTACTGCAGTTCTGTGCCGACCACCAGATCGGCACGTATGACACTGCCCTGGCGGAATGGCTGGTGCGCAACCACCTGCTCATGTCAATCACGGCGCAGCGCAAGGACATCAGCGACCCGGATGTGGTGAACCGGTTCGCCGCGGCCGTCGGCAGCCTCGCTTACCTCGATCACTTGTATGTGCTCACGGTGGCGGATATCCGGGCCACCAGCCCGACCTTGTGGAACTCGTGGAAGGATGCACTGCTCGCCGACCTGTACGAAACCACCCGGCATGCGTTGCGCCGGGGGCTGTCCAATCCCATGGACGAAGCAGAATTGCGGCGAAAAACCGAAGAAGAGGTACGTCGTCTCCTGCATGATGCGGCCGTGGATCCGGCAAGCGTGGATGCGTTCTGGTCGCGTCTCGGTGCCGACTACTTCGGCCGCTATTCCGCCGATGAAATAGCCTGGCATACGCAGGCCGTATGCACCGAAGGTGATCAGGTGCCGCTCATTCTCATCCGCCAGGAGACCCAGCGCGGCGGCACCGAGATCTTCATCTACACACAGGTGAACGATCTGCTCTTCGCCATCGTCACCACGGCGCTCGACCAGATGCGCCTGAACATCGTCGATGCCCGCATCATGCCATCCAGCGACGGCTACACGCTGGATACCTATATCGTCCTGGAAGAGAACGGAACACCCATCACCGATCCGCGGCGCATCCGTGACATCCAGGCCCGGCTGTCACGCCTCATCCGCGATCCTGACGCGGCCAACCTGACCGTGCAGCGTCACATGCAGCGGCAGCTCAAGCACTTCACCATTCCGCCCCAGGTCGCCTTCGAGGACGACAGCAACAACGGCCGCACCATCATGGAAGTGGTTACCTCCGACCGGCCCGGCATCCTTTCCAAAATCGGCCAGGCGCTCATGCTCTGCGGCGTGCGCCTGCAAAACGCCAAGATCGCCACCCTCGGCGCGCGCGTGGAGGACGTCTTCTTCATCACCGACCCGGATAACGAACCCCTCACCGACCCCGCCCAAATGGAATGCCTGCGCACCCGCATCATCGAAATGCTCGAAGGCAAGGGATGAAGAAAAAGCCATAACCACGGGGAACATGGGGATCAAGAGGTCTTGCAGGTACTGCGGCTCAACCTGCGATGACGCCGGATGTATCAACGCCCGCCGCTTTCAGAAAGAAGATTCAAAAAGCTGCTCCAATGTTGGGGGCCGGGGCAGAACCGCGATTCGACCTTTGAATTCCCCGTGTTCCCCCGTGTCCCCCGTGGTTATTCTTCTTTATTCCACTGCGACCAGTTCAACCGCATTGCCGTCCGGGTCGCGGCAGAAGATGGCGGGGCGGCCGGAGCGGCTGCGGGTGTAGGGGATGCCGGCGGTGTCCAGGCGTTGGTTGAGAGCGGCGAGATCGTCCACGGCGAAGGCCACGTGGCGATCGCGGCCGCCGTGTTCGGGGCGTCCCGCCACCGGATCGGGATTGGTCAGTTCCAGCAGGTGGATCTGCTGCGCGCCCACCTGCAGCCAGGCGCCGGGGAAGCCCAGATCGGGCCGCGACGCCATCTCCAGCCCGAGGATATCCTTGTAGAAAGCCAACGCCCGCCCGGTGTCGGCGACCAGCAGGCTGACGTGGTGAATGCGTGTGATCATGAATCCGGCCTTGGTTTGCTGCACTTGGACGTTGCTCTATACTAGCCCGCTCTTTTCAAGAGCTTATCCTGCATGAATTCGGACCTCGAGCGCCTGCAGCCCTACCCTTTCGAGAAGCTGAACCGGCTGAAGGCCGGGGCGGTGCCGCCTGCCGACAAGCCGCACATCGCGCTGTCCATCGGCGAACCGGCCCATCGCCCGCCCGCCTTCATCGGCGAGGCGCTGCTCACGCACCTCCACGGCTTGGGCAATTATCCGCTGACCAAGGGACGGCTGGACCTGCGCGAGGCCATCGCCGGCTGGCTCACCGAGCGCTTCCAGTTGCCGCTGGACAGCATCGACCCGGAACGCCACGTGCTGCCGGTCAACGGCACCCGCGAGGCGCTGTTCGCCTTCGCCCAGGCCGTGGTGGATCGCAGCGGCCAGCCGCTGGTGGTCTCGCCCAATCCCTTCTACCAGATCTACGAAGGCGCGGCGTTACTCGCCGGCGCCGAGCCCTGGTTCCTCAACACAACGGCGGAAAACGGCTTTCAGCCCGACCTGGACGCCGTGCCGGCGGCGATCTGGCGCCGCACCCAGCTCATTTATCTGTGCAGCCCGGGCAATCCCACGGGCGCGGTCGTGGACATCCCCACCCTGCAAAAACTCATCCGCCTGGCTGACGAACACGACTTCATCATCGCCGCGGACGAGTGCTACTCGGAACTCTATTTCGACGAATCGGAGCCTCCGCCCGGACTGCTTCAGGCCGCAGCGGAAATGGGCCGCGACGACTACGCGCGCTGTGTGGTGTTCCACAGCCTGTCCAAACGCTCCAACGTGCCGGGCTTGCGCTCCGGCTTCGTTGCGGGCGATGCGGAGGTGCTGAAGAAATTCCTGCTCTACCGCACCTATCACGGCTGTGCCATGCCGCCGCCCACCCAGGCCGCCAGCCTTGTCGCCTGGAAAGACGAGGAACACGTGCGCCAGAACCGCGCCCTGTACCGCGCCAAGTTCGATGCGGTGCTCGCGATTCTGTCGCCGCTCATGGACGTGCAGCGCCCCGATGCCGGTTTTTATCTCTGGGCACGCACCCCCATCGATGAACAGGAATTCGCGCGCCGGCTGTACGCCGAGCACAACGTCACCGTGCTGCCCGGCAGCTATTTGTCACGCGACGCCCACGGCCTCAATCCCGGCACCGGCTACGTACGCATGGCCCTGGTGGCCGAACTGGACGAATGCGTGGAAGCGGCCGAGCGCATCCGCGCCTTCGTGGAGTCATCCTGAGGGTTGAACGCGGAGGACGCGGAGACGCGGAGGCCGCAGAGAAATCGAAGGCACCCGGGAAGGGTGCGATCCTGTTAAAGAACACTGGTGGACGATGGGCATGGTTTCCTCCGCGAACTCCGCGCCTCCGCGTCCTCCGCGTTGAATCACTGAATCGGAGAAAACAGCATGAACGATATCAAAGCAGTCATTGAAGAAGCCTTCGAGCGCCGGGCGGATATTACGCCGCGCAATGTGGAAACCCATGTGAAGGAAGCCGTCGCCGAGGCCATCCGCCTGCTCGACAAGGGCGAGCTGCGCGTGGCCGATCGCAAGGGGGTGGGTCAGTGGGTAGTGAACGAGTGGCTGAAGAAGGCCGTGCTGCTGTCCTTCCGCATCGAGGACAACCAGTTCATGAAGGGTGGTTTCACCAATTACTTCGACAAGGTGCCCTCCAAGTACGCCGACTACAACTCGCGCGACTTCCGTGAAGGCGGCGTACGTGTGGTGCCGCCCGCCACCGCCCGCCGCGGCAGCTACATCGCGCCCGGTGCGGTGCTCATGCCCTCCTACGTGAACATCGGTGCCTACGTGGATTCCGGCACCATGGTGGACACCTGGGCCACCGTGGGTTCCTGCGCCCAGATCGGCAAGAACGTGCATCTATCCGGCGGCGTGGGGATCGGCGGCGTGCTGGAACCGCTGCAGGCCGCGCCCACCATCATCGAGGACAACTGCTTCATCGGCGCACGCTCGGAAGTGGTGGAAGGCGTGATCGTGGAAGAAGGCTCGGTGATCTCCATGGGCGTGTACATCGGCCAGTCCACCAAGATCTACGACCGCGAAACCGGTGAAGTCACCTACGGCCGCGTGCCCGCCGGCTCCGTGGTGGTGTCGGGCAATTTGCCGTCCAAGGATGGCAAGTACAGCCTGTACTGCGCAGTCATCGTCAAGAAGGTGGACGCCAAGACCCGCAGTAAGGTCGGCATCAACGAGCTGCTGCGCGATATCTGACACGAAGCAAACACGGGAGATACGGAGTACACGGAGCTTTGCCTTCCGTGTTCTCCGGCTTCGATGATTACCGTTTACGGCATCAAGAACTGCGACACCGTGAAGAAGGCGCGCCGCTGGCTCGATGAGCGCGGCGTGGCCTACCGATTTCACGACCTGCGCGCGGACGGACTGGATGAAACAACCTTGCGCGCCTGGTGCGGCACGGTAGGTTGGGAAATGCTGTTGAATCGCCGCGGAACGACCTGGCGCAAATTGCCCGAAGCTGAAAAAGAGGCGGTGGATGAACGCGGCGCCGTGGCGCTGATGCTGGCTCAGCCTGCGTTGATCAAACGACCGGTGCTGACCAAGGGCAAAACCGTGCTGGTCGGCTTCGATGTCGGCGCGTACACCGCTCTCGTCAGCCCTTGAAAGCCCGCCTGGATCACCTCGTGCTGACAGTCGCCGACCCGGAAACGACGGCGCTGTGGTACTGCAAAGTGCTGGGGTTCGAACGTGTCAGCTTCGGCGAGGGACGCGTGGCACTGAGGTTCGACGGGGGCAAGATCAATCTGCATCAGGCAGGGAATGAATTTCTGCCTCACGCCAGGCAACCCCAGCCAGGCTCGGCCGATCTCTGCTTCGTGGTCGGGCAACCGCTCATGCAGCTGATCGAGTGCCTGAAAGCCCTCGGCGTCAGCATCGAAGAAGGTCCGGTAGCCCGCACCGGATCGCGCGGTCCACTGCTGTCGGTTTATATACGTGATCCCGACGGAAATCTCATAGAGATTGCAAACGAAACCTGAACCATGTCCGCCACTTTTGATCTAGCCCGCGAACTCATCGCCCGCCCGTCCGTCACCCCCGAGGACGCAGGGTGCCAGGAACTCATCGCCGAGCGCCTGGAAAAACTCGGCTTTCGCATCGAACGCCTGCGCTTCGGTGACGTGGACAACCTGTGGGCGAGACGCGGCGACGACGGTCCGTTGTTCGCCTTTGCCGGTCACACCGATGTGGTCCCCTCCGGCCCCGCGGAGCGCTGGACCTTCCCGCCGTTTCAACCCACGGTGCACGAGGGCATGCTCTACGGCCGCGGTGCGGCGGACATGAAAGGTTCCATCGCGGCCATGGTCACGGCCGTCGAGCGCTTCATCGCGCGCCGCCCCGATCACCGCGGTGCCGTGGCCTTCCTGATCACCAGCGACGAAGAAGGCGTGGCGGTGGATGGCACCGTGAAGGTGATCGAACACCTGGAGGCACGCAACGAGAAAATGACGTGGTGCCTGGTGGGGGAACCTACCAGCATCAAGCAGGTGGGCGATGGCGTCAAAAACGGGCGCCGCGGCTCACTGAACGGGCGTCTGATCGTGCGCGGGGTGCAGGGCCATATCGCCTATCCGCACTTGGCCGCCAACCCCATTCATCTGCTGGCACCGGCGCTTGCCGACCTGTGCGCCATTCAGTGGGATGAGGGCAACGCCTTCTTCCCGCCCACATCCTTCCAGTTCTCCAACCTCCGCGCCGGCACCGGCGCCACCAACGTGATACCGGGCGAGTTGGAAGCGGTGTTCAATTTCCGCTACTCCACCGAGTCGACCGCCGATGGACTGCAAAGGCGAGTCACGGAGGTGCTCGACAAACACGGCCTCGACTACACCCTGGAGTGGAGTCTGTCGGGCGAGCCCTTCCTCACCGCCACCGGCGAACTGCTCGAAGCCACGCGCGCAGCCATCGCCCACCATACCGGCATCGATACCGACGTGAACACGGCCGGCGGCACCTCCGACGGCCGCTTCATCGCCCCCACCGGCGCGCAGGTATTGGAGCTGGGACCGCTCAACGCCACCATTCACAAAGTGGACGAGCATGTCTCCGTGCAAGACCTGGACACCCTCTCCACCATCTACGAAACCATCCTCGATCGGCTGCTTGGGTAGCGCAGCAGCAGGGAGGGGAAGAAGAAGATTAACCACGGAGGCCACAGAGGGCCACGGAGGAAGAACGGGGGGGTTCGTACTTCCGACGTCTGGTGAACTCAACAGATGGCTCAAAATTCTTTCCTGCGCACGCAAGGCTGCGAATTAGGAAAAACTGCCCTTTATCCCCTCCGTGGCCTCCGTGGTTTTCTTCACTTCTTATGCGTTACATCGTCGCGGAGGTATATAGGCACGGCCGCTGCGGCGGGGACGGATTCGCCGCGCGGGTAGGCAGCGGCGGCGAGCAGGGCGAGGTCGTGGGCCTGGGGGAGGCGGTCGCCGTCGCGCTCGACCACCTGGGCGGGCAAACGCGCGCCGTAGGCGTCCCAGCCGGTGCCGGCGCCGTACCAGGTTTCCGCATCGGGCAAGACCACCGCTTCGGGCGGCGAGACCTTTTCTGTGCCCGCCAATTCCACCAGGCCTTCGGCATCGGCCACGTAGGGCGCCCAATACACCTCGCCCATGCGCGCATCGATGGCTGCGAGCACCCGCGGCCACCCGCGCTCGCGCACGGCGCCCTGGGCGAGCACCGCCAGGGTGGACACCGGCACCAGCGGCACGTCCAGGGCGAAGCCCAGTCCCTGGGCAACGCCCGTAGCGATGCGCACGCCGGTGAAACTGCCGGGGCCACGGCCGAAGGCCACCGCATCGAGCGCCGACTTGGCCATCCCGGCCTCGGCCAATAGCTCATCGCACATGGAGAGGATCAGATCGGCGTGGCCGCGTGGCGCGACACGATGGCGCGAAAGCACCTTGCCGTCGATGTATAGCGCGGCGGAACAGGCTTCGGTGGCGGTTTCGATGGCGAGCAGTTTCATGCAATAAAAAGCCCGCCGGCCTCACGACCGGCGGGCGCAGGTGAGATTGTCAGAAGGTATAGGACATACCCAGGGAGATGACCGGGTACCACTCATACTCGGCGATGTCGTCCTGTGCGTCGGCTTCTTCGCGCGCGAGATCGCGCTTGAAGTCGGGATCGTCCACAACCGAACTGGAACCTTTGGCCGTCAGCGTTAGATCCGGGGAGCCTTGATAGAACGCGCCGATTTCGAAGTTCATACCGAAACCCTTGCCGCGGCCGGCGTTGCCCCAACCCATGCCGACGTAAGCACCGCTGGTGAACTCGACCTCGCCGTCAAGGCTATCCAGACTGTATTCTGTGCCACCGATTTCATAGTCGATGCCGTTGGTCGGCTTGCCCGTCATTTCGATGGTGTTGTTGTTGAACACGTAACCCGCACTCAAGCGGAACGTGCCCTTGAACGGGTGCCAGTCGAGAATGGCCGAGGTGGTCTGCAGATTGAAGTCGACGTCGTAATCGATGTCGCTCTCGGTACCGCTGGTGCTGTAGCTGTAGGTGTTGAATCCCACGCGCGCGTTGATGCTTTCGGTAAGCCCGGTGGTGATTTCCATGCCGCCGCCCAGGGTGCCGCCCTTCACGCCCATGCCCACGTCAGCCTGGGCCACCGCGCTCGCCATCATGGCGCCTGCAACGGCGGCGCCAATTACTGCCTTGTTCATGTCACTCCCCCAATCTCATTATTCGAACTCACCGGGCGCAGTGTACTCCCGCCCCTGGGTCAGAAAAAGCCTTATAAAGAGGGCGTTCTATCGGGTTCACAGAACGTTCTAGGCTTTGCAGAAATGCGCAACGGAGCACGCATTATGCCGATGGCCCTGTTCCACTATGCCGGAATCGTCGTGGCGGTCCTTGTACTGCTGCTTGTGCTCGACTAGGAGCCGCCTCAGCTCTCACCTGCGACTTTGGGCTCGAGTTTTCTCCAAACACACTCTCCCCCGCTGGCCTTGTCGATGGCCGCCAGACGCGCTTCGTGGGCGGCAAGCTCCTGGGGACCCGCGCGTACCACTTTCAGCGGCTGGCGCCCGGCATCCAGACGCCGTACTCCCGTCGCCAGCGCCTGTGCTGCGGCGGATGCGGTGCCGCCCAGGGACAGGCTGGTCTGACCGCCGGTCATGGCCAGATACACATCGGCCAGGATCTCCGCGTCGAGCAGGGCACCGTGCAGCGCGCGGTGGGTGTTGTCGACGTCGTAGCGCCGGCACAGGGCATCCAGGTTGTTCTTCTGCCCCGGGTGCATCTCGCGGGCCAGTTTCAGCGTGTCGAGCACGCCACACATGGCCTCGATACGGCTGTCGTGGCCACACAGCTTGAGCTCATGATTGAGGAAGCCCACGTCGAACGGGGCGTTATGAATGATGAGTTCGGCACCTTCGACGAACTCGACGAATTCCGCCACCACGTCCGCAAAGCGCGGCTTGTCGGCCACCATTTCGTTGGTGATGCCGTGCACCTCGATGGCGCCTTCGTCGATCTCCCGGTCGGGGTTCAGGTAACGATGAAAGGTCCGACCGGTCAGACGGCGGTTGAGCAACTCCACACAACCGATTTCAATGATGCGATGCCCCTCGGAGGGTTCGAGACCGGTGGTCTCCGTATCGAGCACAATCTGACGCATCAGGGTTCCTTTTCTTCGTTAGCGATGGCGCGTGAGAGGAAACGCGCCGATACAGCGGACAATACCGTAACGCAAAACGTGGTTAACGCCTCACGCGTCACGCCCTGCCCAATTCATCGATGCCACGGTTTGCCAGGGCATCGGCCAATTCGTTCTCGGGATGCCCGGTGTGGCCGCGCACCCATTGCCAGTCGACCCGGTGGCGTGCGATGGCGCTATCGAGCTGTTGCCACAGGTCGATGTTTTTCACCGGTTTTTTGTCAGCGGTTTTCCAGTCGCGTTTTTTCCAGGCGGGCAGCCATTTGGTCACGCCGTCCATGACGTATTTGGAATCGGTGGTGAGTTTCACGGCACACGCACGATTGAGAGCTTCCAGACCGCGGATGACGGCGGTGAGCTCCATGCGGTTGTTGGTGGTGTGTGCTTCGCCGCCATGCAGGGTCTTTTCCCGGCCTTTGTAGCGCAGCACCACGCCCCACCCGCCAGGTCCCGGATTGCCGCGGCACGCCCCGTCGGTGAACATCTCGACCACATCACTGCTTTCGTTCATGTTTTATTTCGGCGCAGGCCCGCCTGCGATATGCGGCCCGGCAGGAGCCGGGTGCGTGAGGAACGCCAGCGCGGACGAATGGGCGTGAGGGTGGTCACGCGTTTTCTCGCCACCAGCATGAATCCGCCTCCGAGAAAGGCCCACCAGCGTTGGCCGGTGCGCTCCAGCAGCGTCAGCCGTTGCATAAGGCCGGGGTGCTCCACGGGGGGGCGAAAAAAATAACTGCGCGTCAGGATGGTGTCAAAGCCAAGCAGTGCGAGCCAGTCCTTGAGGCGTGAGGGCGTGAAAAAGCGGCCGCACCAGGGCGGCTGATTGCGCCAGCCCGCCAGCAGCCGCCAGAGCCCCCACAGGCTCCAGGGGTTGAAACACAGGATCACCACATGGCCTTCCGGTATCAGCGTGCGGTCGGCCTCGCGCAGAACCTGATGCGGATTGGGCTCGAATTCCAGGGTGTGCGGCAGCAGCAACACGTCGAGACTGTCCGCAGCGAAGGGCAGCGCGGCCGCTTCGCCGAACAGGCAGTGCTCGCCGGCGGCAGGCGCCTCGGCAGGCAAATCGTCGAGCACCATGCAGTGGGACACCCGCGAGGCGCCGACCAGGTCGACGTGCGCGGGCACCCCCACCTGCAACAGGTGATAGCCGAACAGGTTGGGCAGCACGTCGTCGAGCTGCTCCCGCTCGGCGGCAAGCAGCTCCTGGCCCAGGCTACGCTGATACCATTCGCGCAGGCCGCCGCGTGCCAGCGCGGGATCGGCGCAGCGGTAGGCACGCAACAGGCGCTTCCAGCGCGAGTCCCTGCGGTCGCCGCGGCTCATTGACCCTGTCCCCCTCGCCTGTCAGTATGCCCAGCCATGTTGAAGATCGATTGCGTCCCCGCCTTTGATGACAATTACGTGTGGGTATTGCACACGGCCCCCGGGCAGGTCGCCCTGGTGGACCCGGGCGATGCCGATCCGGTCATCGATCACCTGCAAACCGCCGGGCTCACACCGGAAGCCATCTTAATCACCCATCACCATGGTGACCATACCGGCGGCGTGGCCGAGTTGGTCGCCCGCTGGCCGGTGCCCGTTTATGGGCCGGCCCGCAAGGCCTTCGGCGAACTCAACCGCCCGGTGCGTGAGGGCGACGACGTGGTGCTGGGCGGCGGGCTGCGCCTGCGCGTGCTGGACACCCCCGGACATACCCGCGACCACGTGTGCTACGTGGGCGCCGGGGCGCTGTTTTGCGGTGACACGCTGTTCACCGGCGGCTGCGGGCGCCTGTTTGAGGGTACACCCGCCCAGATGCATGCGTCGCTGGAAAAACTGCGCGCCCTGCCCGACGACACCCTGGTTTACTGTGCCCACGAATACACGCTGGCCAATCTCACGTTCGCCCGCGTCGCCGAGCCCGACAACAGCGCCACCCGGCAGCGGCAGGTGGATGCCCAGACAGCCCGCGCCGCCAGTCGTCCCACCGTGCCCAGCACCCTCGGGCTGGAAAAACAGACCAATCCGTTTCTGCGCAGCCATGTCCCTGCGCTGCGCAACGCCGCCGAGGCTTTTGCCGGCCACGCCCTTGCCGACACCGCCGAGGTGTTCGGCACGGTGCGACGCTGGAAAGATTCGCTGGATTGAACGCGAGCTTCCACTGCGCGGCCGCCCGTAGCGGCTCTGGAAGTGTGACAAGCCGCTGCGCGTCCCAGCGAAAAACCCGTCACTATTCATGCCCCACCTGATCAAGGATCGGTTGAACCGGGCACCGCGTCGCGCCTACCATTCCCCGGCTATGAACAAGATCACGACTCCGCTACTCGCCGCCCTGCCACTCGCCGCCGCGCTCACGCTCTCCGGCTGCCTGCTTCAGCAGGCCCGTCCTGCCGACGAGCCGGTCGAACCCTCCCCGACCGCAGAGGCCGCCGAAGCGCCGGTTACCGAAGGCGTGGACAGCGCCGGAAGCGAAGACCTCGAACTCGCCATCACCATGGAGGACGAGGAGGAACCGGAACTCGTCGCCATCGAGGACAGCGACATCTGGGCACGCATCCGCCGTGGCATGACGCTCGAAGGTCGCGATCACCCGGGTATTGCCAACGATTTGGCCTGGTTCGCGCGCCACCAGGCCTACCTGGATCGCGTTGCCGATCGCGCTCAACCGTATATGCATCTCATCGTGGAAGAGGTGGAGCGCCGCGGCATGCCCACCGAACTGGCCTTGCTGCCGGTGGTGGAAAGCGCCTTTCAGCCGTTTGCCTATTCCCATGGCCGCGCCGCCGGCATCTGGCAGTTCGTACCGGGCACGGGCCGCCGCTTCGGCCTGAAGCAGACCTGGTGGTACGACGGACGCCGCGACATCGCCCGCGCGACCCATGCCGCACTCGACTACCTGCAATTCCTCAACAAGGAATTCGATGGAGACTGGCTGCTGGCCCTGGCCGCCTACAACTCCGGCGAAGGCACCGTGCTGCGGGCCCAGCGCGCCAACCGCCGCAAGGGCAAGGCCACGGATTTCTGGTCCCTTAACCTGCCGCGTGAAACGCGCGGCTATGTGCCCAAGCTGCTCGCCATTTCGGCCATCGTCAGCGATCCGGCGGCCCACGGCATCGCCCTGAAGCCGATTGCCAACGAGCCGTTCCTGGCGGAAGTGGACGTCGGCTCGCAGATCGATCTGGACCTGGCCGCCGAGTTGGCGGGCATTTCCCTGGACGACATGTACCGCTTCAATCCCGCCTTCAACCGCTGGGCCACCGATCCGGACGGTCCGCACAGCCTGTTGGTGCCGGTAGAAAAGGCCGAGACATTCCGCACCCAGCTCGCCGCGCTACCCAAAGCGGATCGCATCCAGTGGGTGCGCCACCGCATTCGCAGCGGCGATACGCTGGGCACCATCGCGATGCGCTACAAGACCACCGTGTCGCTGATCAAGAAGGTGAACGGGTTGCGCGGGCACCAAATCCGCGCAGGCAATTCCCTGGTGATCCCCGTGGCGCGCAAGGACCTGGCCCGTTACAGCCTGAGCGCCGAGCAGCGCCTGGCGAGCATCCAGGAAACCCCGCGCACCGGTGTGAAGATCGATTACGTGGTCCAGGAAGGCGACAGCTTCTGGAGCATCGCCCAGGCCCACGGCGTTTCCGTGGAACAGCTGGCCCGCTGGAACGGCATGGCCCCGCGCGATCCGCTGCATCCCGGTCGCCGCCTGGTGATTTGGGGCCAGGAACAGGAAGAACCCGCCATGGCGCGGGTCAGCCTGAGCCCGGGCAATTTCAAACATCCCCACAGCGATTCGCTGCGCCAGCGTATCGGCTATACGGTACGCAACGGCGACTCACTGGCGATCATCTCCAAGAAGTTTCAGGTGACCGTGGCCGATCTGAAGCGCTGGAACGGGTTGCGCAATACGTTGTTGCGGCCGGGGCAGCGGCTGACGGTTTATGTGGATGTGACGCGGCAGTCGGGGAATATCTAAGCCGCCGTGGTGACCGACGGTTGCGTGGCATCCGTCGGCAGGGGACAGCGGAGCGGGACCCGGACGTTTGCAGTGCTCCTTCCTTAGATAACCAGGCCGAATACAACCACCGATCTACGCAGTCTGACGAAGCAACGACGCCTGCAACAAAAGCCGCGTATATTCGTGCCGCGGGTGGGTAAAGATCTGCTCCGTCTCACCACTCTCCACCGCCTGCCCCTGCCGCATCACCAACACACGATGGCAAATGGCGCGGATGACTTTCAGGTCATGCGAGATGAACAAATAGCTCATGCCATGACGCTTTTGTAGATTGCGCAAAAGGCTAAGCACCTGTTTTTGTACCGAGACGTCCAGCGCACTGGTGGGCTCGTCGAGCAGAATCAGTTTGGGCTCCAGCACCACGGCGCGTGCGATGGCGATGCGCTGGCGCTGTCCGCCGGAAAACTCGTGCGGATAGCGGGACATCATGTCCGCCTGTAGCCCCACCTCCTCAAGCACCGAACGCACGCGCTCGCGCCGCTGACTGCGGGAAAGCTGCGGGAAATGCACGCTCAATCCTTCGCCCACGATTTGTTCCACGGTCATGCGCGGCGACAATGAGGAATAAGGATCCTGAAACACCACCTGCACATGGCGGCGCAGGTCACGCAGTGCCTGGCCGTGTGCTTTCACCAGATCGCTGCCGTCGAAGCGGATGGCGCCTTCACACGACTGCAGGCGCAGCAAGCACATTCCCAAGGTGGATTTGCCCGAGCCGGACTCACCGACGATACCCACGGTTTCGCCCGGGCGGATGGTGAGGCTCACGTCGTCCACCGCCTTCACCTCGCCGACCGTACGGCGGAAGAATCCTGCACGGATGGGGAAGTAACAGCGTATCCCCTCCCCCTCCAACACGGGTGCGGAATTCGCCGCAGGCGCATCACCCGTGAGCGGTTCGGGTTCGCTCGCCAGCAAGTGACGGGTGTACGGGTGTTGGGGTGCTGAAAACAGCTGTTTGACCGGTGCCTGCTCCACCAGACTCCCCTGCTGCATCACACAAACGCGATCGGCGAAGCGCCGCACCACGTTCAGGTCATGGGTGATGAACAGCACCGCCATGTTGAACTCTCGCTGCAATTCATCGAGCAGGTCCAGGATCTGCTTCTGAATGGTCACATCCAGTGCCGTGGTGGGCTCGTCGGCGATGAGGAGTTTCGGATTGCACGCCAGCGCCATCGCGATCATCACGCGTTGACGCTGACCACCGGAAAGCATGTGCGGAAAGGCGTCGATGCGCTGCTCGGGGTCCGGCAGCCCGACCCGGGACAGCAGCTCGATGGCCCGTCGGCGGGCTGCGGCGCGGTCCAGACCCACATGCAGCATCAGCGGCTCCAGCAGCTGTTCGCTGATGGGATAGACGGGGTTGAGGGACGTCATGGGCTCCTGGAACACCATCGCCACGTCATGACCACGCACGCGGCGCAACTCGCGCTCACTCAACTGCAGCAGATCACGTCCGCCCAGGTGAATGCGCCCGCTGTAGGCTGTCATGTGGGCGTCATGAAGTCGCAGCACCGAAAGCGCCGTCACTGACTTGCCAGAGCCCGACTCGCCCACCAGCGCCACTTTTTCTCCCGCGCCCACCGAGAAACCCACACCTTCGATGACGCGCTTGCGCTTGCCTTCGGGACCGAAGGCCACGCTGAGATCCTCGATGCGAAGCAATTCCGTCATATCAGCCTCGCCGCGGGTCAAGGGCTTCACGCAGGCCCTCGCCGATGAAAATGAGCAGAACCAGCGTGCCGACCAGCACGCCGAACGTGGTCATGGAAAGCCACCAGGCCTCGATGTTGTCCTTGCCCTGGGCGAGCAGCTCACCCAGACTCGGTGTCGTGGGCGGCACGCCAAGGCCGAGAAAATCCAGGCTGGTGAGCGCCAGGATGGCGCCGCTGATGCGGAAGGGTAAAAACGTGATCACCGGCGTCATGGCATTGGGCAGCAAGTGGCGGAAAATGATGCCCCCATGCCCGACGCCCATTGCACGCGCCGCTTTCACGTAATCCATGTTACGCCCACGCAGGAATTCTGCGCGCACATAGTCCGCCAGCCCCATCCAACCGAACATGGACAGCAGCACCACCAGCAGCAAAATGCTCGGGTTGAAGATGGAGGCGAAAATAATGAGCAGGTAGAGCTCCGGCATGGAGCTCCAGATTTCGATGAAGCGCTGGGTGAACAAGTCCAGCCGCCCGCCGAAATAGCCCTGCACCGCACCCGCCAGCACGCCGATGAGCGTACCCACCGCCGTAAGTGCCAATGCGAACAGCACCGACAGCCGGAAGCCGTAAATCAGTCGTGCCAGAACGTCACGACCACGATCATCCGTGCCGAGGAAATTTTCCGCGGAGGGCGGTGCCGGATTGGGCGCCTCGGAGAAATAGGTGATGGTGTCGAAGCGATAGGGGTTCGGGGGATAAACGGCCCAGTTGTCTCCCGCGGTGAGGCGCGTGCGGATGTACGGGTCGAGATAATCCGCTTCGGTATCGAAATCGCCGCCGAAGGTGGTCTCCGGATATTCCTTCACGATGGGAAAGTAAAGCGAGCCCTCATAGTTGACCACCAACGGCTTGTCGTTGCTGAGCACACCGGCGAACAGGCTCAGCCCGAACAGCACCAGAAAAATCCGCAGGCTCCAATAACCGCGGCGATTGGCCTTGAACCGCAGCCAGGCCCGCGCGGCATAGCCCGGTGTGGGCCGCGTGCGGGTCTCGTAAAAGGTGTCGCCAGGCTGCAGATCACTCATCGGTCTAGGGACTCGAACTGGATACGTGGATCGATGAAGACGTAACAGATGTCAGTGAGCAGCTTGGCGATGAGGCCAAGCAGCGTGAACAGATACAGGGTGCCGAGCACCACCGGATAGTCGCGCTTGATCACCGATTCGTAGGACAACAACCCCAGACCATCGAGGGAGAAAATGGTTTCGATGAGCAGGCTGCCGGTGAAGAACGCGCCCAGAAACGCGGCGGGAAAATTGGTCACCAGCGGTATGACCGCATTGCGGAACACGTGCTTGTAAAGAATCGTGTTCTCCGCCAGCCCCTTGGCGCGGGCGGTGAGCACATATTGCTTGCGGATCTCTTCCATGAAGCTGTTCTTGGTGAGCATGGTCATGACCGCGAAGCTGCCCACCACGGCGGCCGTCACGGGCAACACCATGTGCCACAGGTAGTCGAGCACCTTGCCGTACCACGGCAGTTCCGACCAGTTGTCGGACACCAGTCCACGCAAGGGGAAGATGTCCAGGAAGCTGCCGCCGCCGAACAGCACCAGCAGCACGATGCCGAGCACGAAGCCCGGTATGGCATAGCCCACCAGGACGATGGTACTGGACACCACGTCGAAGGTGGTGCCGTCCCGCACCGCCTTGGCAATGCCCAGCGGAATGCAGGTGAGATAGGTGAGAAAGAAGGTCCACATCCCCAGGCTGATGGAAACCGGCAGCTTGGAAATGATGAGGTCGATGACCGACTGATGGTGGAAATAGCTGGTGCCGAGATCGAAGGTGAGATAATTCCCCATCATCTCCACAAAGCGCTGCGGTGCGGGTTTGTCGAAGCCGAAGAGTTCACGCAACTCCTGCACGCGCTGTTCGTCCAGTCCGGATGCACCGCGGTACAGACCTTCCACGCCGGCACTGACTTCGCCGCCCATGCCGGCCCTGCCCTGCTGAATCTGATGGATCAGCTGTTCCACCGGACCACCCGGCACGAACTGGGTGACGGCAAAGGTGACCAGCATGATGCCGACCAGCGTCGGAATCATGAGCAGGAGACGTTTCAGTATGTAAGTCGCCATGCCTTCAGTTCACCTATTGCTTCCACCAGGTGCTGATCGCCCAGGTGACAGGGTCATAGTACAGCGGCAGGGTTTCGGGATAGCTGAAGCGATCCCAATAGGCCACGCGATGACTCGCGATGTACCAGTTAGGCACCAGATACTCATTGTGCAGCAGCACCCGATCGAGGGCGTGCACCGCGGTGATCAACTGCTCGCGATCACCCGCATAAACCACTTCCTTCACGAGTTCATCCACCACCAGATTTTTGATACCGGCCACATTGTTGGAGCCTTCCTGGTCCGCGGCGAGCGAATGGAACATGCTCATCAGCTCGTTGCCCGGCGATTGGGATTGGGGATAGACATGCACGACCATGTCGAAATCGAAGGTCTCAACCTTGCGTTGGTAGATTGCCGGATCCACCGTGCGGTAATGCACGTCGATGCCCAGGCGCTCGAGGTTGCGGGCAAACGGCGCGACGATACGCTCGAAGGCCTTCTGCACCAACGTAATCTCGAACACGAAGGGCTGGCCGTGCTGGTTGCGTAGCGCGCCGTCGCGATAACGCCAACCGGCTTCTCCGAGCAGCGTCTTTGCCTCTTTGAGGTTCTCGCGCAGGCTGTGGGGCGGAACGGTGCTTGCCGGCTTCCACTCCTCGTTGAATACCGTCGCGGGGATCTGATCACGAAAACGCTCGAGCAACGCCCGTTCGGCCCCCGTCGGCAAGCCCGTAGCGGCCAGCTCGGAATTCGAGAAATAGCTGTCGCAACGGGTGTACTGATCATAGAACAGCTTGCGGTTGGCCCACTCGAAGTCCATGGCCAGGGCGATGGCACGCCTTACGCGCTGGTCGGAAAACAGGGGGCGCCGCAGGTTGAACACGAAACCCTGCATACCTGCGTTATTGCGGTGCCGGAACTCCTGCTTGACGATCATCCCGTCCGCGAATTTCGGTCCCTGATAGTCGCGCGCCCACTGTTTCGAATTGTTCTCGAAGGAAAACTCGAACTCGCCGGCCTTGAAGGCCTCCAGCTGCACCGTGTCGTCCCGGTAGTACTTGAAGGTGACGCGTTCGAAATTGAACATGCCCCGGCGTACGTTCAGGTCGTTGGCCCAGTAATCGGGGTTGCGCGCATAGGTGATGAACTTGCCAAGTTCAAACCGTTCCACGCGGTATGGACCGCTGCCGATGGGTAGCTCCAGTGCGATCCTGTCGAACGGGCGCTCTTTCACCCAGTGCCTGGCAAACACCGGGATTTGCCCGGCGATCATGTGCAATTCGGGATTCTGGCGGGCGAAATTGAAACGCACCGTGCGTTCGCCGAGCACGTCGGCACTCACGATGTCAGCCCAGTAAAACCGGTACTGAGGATGCGCCTCCTTGCTCTTCAGGGCATCGAAGGAGAACTTCACGTCAGCGGCGGTCACCGGGGTGCCGTCGGCGAAGCGCGCCTCCGGTCGCAAACGATAGGTCACCGACAACCCGTCGCCTGCAAGCTGTACGTCTTCGGCCAGCAAACCATACTGGGAAAACGGTTCGTCCCAACTGGGCTGCATCAGGGTTTCAAACACCAGCAGCGAGAGACCGGTGGCTGACGTCCCGCGCAGTGTGAAGGGATTCAGGCTGTCGAAACTGCCCGGTGCGGACAACACGAATTCGCCGCCTCGCGGCGCATCGGGATTGACATAATCGAAGTGCGTGAAGTCGGCAGGATAGCCGGGCTCGTAACCGAGCGCCTGCGATGGCGCGGCAAACGCCGGTGCCGCAGCGATGAACCCCAGGGCGGAGACAGCCAGCGATAGGATGGCGCGAAACATCAGAGCGCCTTTGTTACGTCGACCCATGCCATTACCGTGTGCGCGAAGAAGCGCGGAATGAAGCTGTTACACCATCAAGAGAGCCGTTAGTTCTTGTAAAGCCTTCTAGTCGCCTAATGGTGGCGGAAGTATCATTGCGGCCCCGACCAAGAG
Organism: Gammaproteobacteria bacterium; assembly: GCA_041687015.1. Lineage (GTDB taxonomy): Bacteria > Pseudomonadota > Gammaproteobacteria > Thiohalomonadales > Thiohalomonadaceae > JALOAT01. The sequence continues at coordinate 14,149 of JAWLCT010000003.1, read as the reverse complement.
ACGGTGGCTATACCTAAACACAGACCGAAGCTCGCCGCCGCATACTACACGAATCATAGGACAACAGGAGAGGACCATGGGTTTCTTGCAGGGCAAGCGCGCGCTTATCGTGGGGCTGGCCAGCAACCGGTCCATCGCCTGGGGTGTCGCAACGGCTCTCCGTCGTGAGGGTGCAGAGCTGGCTTTCACCTATCAGGGGGAGAAGCTGCGCGAACGTGTGAAAAAAATGGCTGCCGAGCTGGGTTCCCGCCTCACTGTCCGCTGCGACCTGACTGCCGACGAGCAGATTGACGGGGTGTTCGAGTACCTGCGTGCCAACGGATGGGAGCAGATCGATATCATCGTCCACTCGGCCGCCTTTGCCCCCGCCGGACAGCTGGACGGCGATTTCCTCGATGACGTCACCCGTGAGGGTTTTCGCATCGCCCACGATGTGAGCGCCTATAGCTTCGTGGCGCTCGCCAAGGCCTCGCGCGCCATGCTGCGCGCGGGCGGCAGCCTGGTCACCATGAGCTACCTGGGCGCGGTACGCGCAGTGCCTCATTACAACGTCATGGGGCTGGCAAAGGCCAGTCTGGAAGCTGGCGTGCGTTATCTGGCCGCCAACCTCGGCCCACGCGACATCCGTGTGAATGCCATCTCCGCCGGTCCCATCAAGACCCTCGCCGCCAAGGGCATCAGCGACTTCAACAAGCTGCTCGACTACGCCGAGAAGAATTCACCCCTGCGCCGCAACGTCACCATCGAGGACGTCGGCAACGCGGCCGCCTTTCTGTGCTCGGACCTGGCTTCGGGCGTCTCGGGCCAGGTGCTGTACGTGGACGCCGGCTATCACGTCACGGCCATGGCAGTTCCTGACGCCTGACAGCGCTTACAATCACCGCACTTCAAAAAAAAACGCCGGCAAAAGCCGGCGTCTCTTTTTTTTACGCTGAGCGTGTCAGAGCTGATCGCGATTCACACGAATTTTGCTCTGTGCGCGCAGGGTATCGAGCACCCCCTGGTAGGCAGCCTCTGCATCGGCCCGCTCGACCAGCGGCGCACTGGCATCAGCCGCAACAGTGCCTTCCTTGACGCCATACACCACCACCACTGCCCGATCGCCACTCGGCAGTGAAACGCGGTCGACCGTCGTGGCGGCATCCTGCGGGCGCGCCATGCGGAAGGCAAGCTGGAGCACGGGCGCGGGGATCTGCTGCTCGTTGCGTGTCGCTTCCTGGCGCTTCCACTCGAAGCCATTGCGCTTCGCGTAGGCGGACGGGTCGGCCTGTGCTGCAGCGATCTGCTCCGCCGCTTCCTCGGCCGCCTGGGCAGCGGCCTCGCGGGCCTTTTCCTGGCGCAGGGTGGCGACAATCTGATCACGCACCTCAGACAGCGGCCGCACCGCGGAGGGTTGGCGATCCTCGACTCGCAGCACAACCAGGTGGTCCGTGGAAAGCTCCACCGGATCACTGTTGTTCCCGCCCTCGAGAACGTCATCGCTGAATGCGGCTTCCCTCAGCTTCGCATCGGCAAACAGTCCGGTGCCGCTGCTGCGCGAGATGTAGCCGCTGTGCTGGATGGGAAGATCCAGCGCCTCGGACACGGTTTGCAGTTCGTCCGGGTGCTCGTAGGCCAGGTTGGCGAACTGGTCAGCCATTTCGTAGAAACGCTCCCGTGCCTGCTCCTCACGCAGCCGCGCACGAATCGCGTCACGTACCTCGGCCAGCGGCTTGACCTCACCCCCGCGTACGTTTTCCAGCTTGATGACGTGGAAGCCAAAGGCGCTGCGCACCGGTTCCGACACCCCGCCCTCTTCCAGTGCGAAAACCGCCTGCTCGAAGGCGGGGTCCATCACGCCGCGGCCGAAGTAACCGAGATCGCCGCCCTGCTTGGCAGAGCCGGGGTCTTCGGACTGGGCGCGGGCGATGGCGGCGAAGTCCTTGCCGGCACGGATGTCAGCCAGGGCCGCCTCGGCCTTGGCGCGGGCCTCTTCAATCGCCTGCTGGTCCGCATCCGGGGCGACCCGGAACAGGATATGGCGCGCCCGACGCTCCTGGGCCGTGCTGAATTCCTCGGGATGCGCGTCGTAGTAGGCCGCCACCTCTTGATCGCTCACCTGGACAGTGCGCGCCAGATCGTCCACGGACAGTTCCACGTAGGCCAGCTTCACGCGTTCCGGCTGGGTATAGGCAGCGGGATTGGCGTCATAATGGGCCTTCACCTCTTCGTCGCTCACCTGCACCTTGTCGGTAAAACGCGCGACGGGGATCAGCATGTAGCCCAAATCGCGAGTCTGGTTTTGCAGACGCTGAAAACGCTCCACCTCGGCCGGGGTGGCGAACGCCGTCGCACTCAGTGCGGACTGAAGCTGCGCCACCAGGAGATCGCGGCGCAATTCGGCCTCGAAGCCCTGGGTGGTGTAACCCTGCAGGCGCAAGGCACGCTCGTAGGCCGCCGTGGAGAACTGACCATCCTCACCCTGAAAAGCGGGTATGGATCGGATGATGGCGGCAAGCTGTGCATCCGAGACGCGCAGGCCGGCATCCACGGCAGCCTGCACCAACACCTCGCGCTCGATGAGGCTTTGCAGAATGGCCTCGCGCATGGGCGCTTCGGCAAACATCTCGGGACGGAAGTTGGGGCCTAACATTTCCTGCAGGCGTTGGCGCTGCTGCTGCACGGCGGCTTGCAGTCGTTGGGCGGAAATGGCTGCATCGTTTACTTCCGCCACGGGTACGTCCTTGCCGCCGCCCAGGTACTCCTGGACACCCCAGAGTGCGAAGGTAAGCGCGATGAAACCGACGATGATCCAGGCAATGAGGCCCTGAGCACGTTCGCGGATGTACTGAAGCATAGACTTTCCAGTGTCGGTAAAAAAAAAAGGGCGCAGCGAGTGCACCCTTCTTCTTAATGGCGGAGTGGACGGGACTCGAACCCGCGACCCCCGGCGTGACAGGCCGGTATTCTAACCGACTGAACTACCACTCCTGACTTAACGATGGTGGGTGCTGAGGGACTTGAACCCCCGACCCTCGCCTTGTAAGGGCGACGCTCTACCAACTGAGCTAAGCACCCGAAAAACAAGGCCGATTAGTTTACGGCATCCTTCAGGCCTTTACCAGCCTTGAAGGTGGGAACCTTGCTGGCGGCGATCTCGATGGTTTCGCCAGTCTTGGGGTTGCGGCCCGAACGTGCGGCACGCTCGCGTACCAGGAAGGTACCAAAGCCCACCAGGCTTACCTGGTCGCCCTTCTTCAGGGCACCTGCAATCGCTTCAACCACTGCATCCACTGCACGAGCAGCCGCGGCCTTGGAAATGTCGGCACCTTCCGCTACTACGTCAACCAATTCCGATTTATTCACTTATGAATCCCCTTGGTTCTTTTAAAAAAAAACACCGCCTGCGTGTTACAGGCGGCCGGGTTGTGGGTGCGTTTTATACCAACTGGGTTCTCACAGTGTCAAGGCAAAGCGGCCAGCGGACCGGCCGCTTTGCACATTGCTCAATGCGTGTGCACCGTCGCACTTTCCTTGGCGCCCTTCTCCTTCACCTCCACGCCTTCGACCGATTCCGGCAAGGGCGTCGGTGCGTGAGTGAGCGCCACCTGGAGCACTTCGTCAATCCACTTCACCGCACGAATCTCCAGGTCTTTCTTGATGTTGTCAGGTACTTCCTCGAGGTTGCGGCGATTTTCCTCGGGGATGATGACCCGTTTGATGCCACCGCGGTGCGCTGCAAGCAACTTTTCCTTGAGACCGCCAATGGGCAGTACTTCGCCGCGCAGGGTGATCTCGCCGGTCATGGCAACGTCGGCGCGCACCGGAATGCCGGTAAGTGCGGACACGATGGCCGTGCACATACCGATACCGGCACTGGGGCCGTCCTTGGGAATGGCACCCTCGGGCACGTGCACGTGGATGTCATGGTTCTCGTAGAAGTCCGGCTTTATGCCCAGCACCTTGGCACGGCTGCGCACCACGCTCATGGCCGCCTGGATGGACTCCTTCATGACGTCGCCCAGCTGACCGGTCACCGTGTGCTTGCCCTTGCCGGGCACCACCACGGTCTCGATGCTCAGCAGCTCGCCACCCACCTCGGTCCAGGCCAGGCCGGTGACCTGGCCCACCTGATCCTTCTCCTCGGCCAGGCCGTAGCGGAAGCGGCGCACGCCCAGGTATTTTTCGAGCGTTTCGTCCTTCACCACCACCTTTTCCGAGGGCGGCGTCAGCAGCACATCCTTGACCACCTTGCGGCAGATCTTGGCAATCTCGCGTTGCAGGTTACGTACGCCCGCCTCACGGGTGTAGAAGCGGATGATGCCACGGATCGCCTCGTCGGTGATCTCGATCTCCTCTTCCTTCAGGCCATTCGCCTTCACTTCCTTGGGTACCAGGTAGCGCTTGGCGATGTTGAGCTTCTCGTCCTCGGTGTAACCGGCGATGCGGATTACTTCCATGCGGTCGAGCAGCGGACCCGGAATGTTCATGGAGTTGGCCGTCGCGACGAACATCACGTCGGAGAGGTCGTAATCCACTTCCAGGTAGTGGTCGCTGAAGGTGTTGTTCTGCTCGGGGTCGAGCACTTCCAGCAGTGCTGAAGCCGGATCGCCACGGAAGTCCATGGCCATTTTGTCGATCTCGTCCAGCAGGAACAACGGATTGCGCACCTTCACCTTCGACAGGTTCTGGATGATCTTGCCGGGCATGGAACCGATGTAGGTGCGGCGATGGCCGCGGATCTCGGCCTCGTCACGTACACCGCCCAGGGACATGCGCACGAACTTGCGGTTGGTGGCACGCGCGATGGACTGACCCAGCGAGGTCTTGCCGACGCCCGGCGGTCCCACCAGGCAGAGGATGGGCCCCTTGAGCTGCTGCACGCGCTGCTGCACGGCGAGGTATTCGAGGATGCGCTCCTTCACCTTTTCGAGGCCGTAGTGATCGGCTTCGAGAATCTCTTCGGCGCGCGCCAGATCGATGCTCACCTTGGTGCGCTTCTTCCAGGGCACGCTCACCAGCCAATCCACGTAGTTGCGCACCACTGTGGCTTCCGCGGACATCGGGGACATCATCTTCAGCTTGGCGAGCTCGGCCGAGGCCTTGGCCTTGGCCTCCTTGCTCATGCCGGCCTTTTCGATCTTCTTCTCGAGCTCCTCAAGCTCGTTGGGATGATCCTCCAGCTCGCCCAGTTCCTTCTGGATCGCCTTCATCTGTTCGTTGAGATAGTACTCGCGCTGGCTCTTCTCCATCTGGCGCTTCACGCGACCACGGATGCGCTTTTCCACCTGCAACAGGTCAATTTCGCTTTCGAGCAGGGCCATGAGATGTTCGAACCGCTCGCGCAGATCGATGATCTCCAGAATCTTCTGCTTCTCTTCGATCTTCAGCGCCATGTGCGCCGCCACGGTATCCACCAGGCGGTTGGCGTCGTCGATGCCGGAAAGAGAGCTCAGCACCTCGGGCGGCACCTTCTTGTTCAGTTTCACGTACTGATCGAACTGGTTCACCACCGAACGGGCGAGCACTTCCGACTCGCGTTCGTCGATAAATGGCAGATCGAGCACGTTCACCTGCGCAGAGAAGTACGAGGGATTGGGGAGGAAGTGCACGATGCGGGCCCGCTGGGCACCTTCCACCAACACCTTCACCGTGCCGTCCGGCAGCTTCAGCAGCTGGAGGATGGTGGACAGGGTGCCGATACGGTAGACGTCCTCGGGCTTGGGGTCGTCCTCGCTCGCGCTCTTCTGCGCCACCAGCAGGATCTGCTTGTCGGCGGCCATGGCCGCCTCCAGCGCGTGGATCGACTTGTCGCGGCCGACGAAGAGCGGGATGACCATGTGGGGATAAACCACCACGTCCCGCAACGGGAGCACGGGAATAGCCTGCAACTGCTGGCTCACTTCGGACGTTTTGTCTTGCTGCTCCATCTTGGAGTTACCTCACTGGCGGCCGGGCCGCGTGGAGAAAACCTACTAACGCGCCATGGTTTCCTACTATGAGGCCAGCCGTGGACGCTTTCAAGGAAGGATGCGCCGCCAGCATAAGCCACGCGGCAGGAAAAGGGCGTGCCCGGCGTCACCGGGCACGCAATTCATCATTCAGTCGCGACTGCGGGGGTGTCCGATCCGTCGTAGATCATCAAGGGCTTGGATTCACCGTTGATGACGCCGTCGTCAATCACGACCTTGGACACCTCTTTCAGGGAAGGCAGGTCGTACATCACATCCAGCAAGGTGCCCTCAAGGATGGACCGCAGACCACGGGCGCCGGTCTTGCGCTCCATGGCACGGAGGGCCACCGCCTTGAGTGCATCCTCACGGAACTCCAGTTCGACCCCTTCCATGTCGAAGAGTTTCTGGTACTGCTTGGTCAGGGCGTTACGCGGTTGCGTGAGGATCTGCATGAGCGCGGCTTCGTCCAGCTCGCCGAGGGTTGCCACCACGGGCAAACGGCCCACGAACTCGGGGATGAGGCCGAACCTGATGAGATCCTCGGGCTCCACCGACTGGAGGATCTGGCCCACACTGCGCTTGTCGTCCTTGCTGCGCACCTCGGCGGAGAAGCCGATGCCGCTCTTTTCGGTACGGTCACGCACCACCCGGTCCAGCCCGGCGAACGCGCCGCCGCAGATGAACAGGATGTTCGTGGTGTCCACCTGCAGGAACTCCTGCTGAGGATGCTTGCGCCCACCCTGGGGCGGCACCGAAGCAATCGTACCTTCGATGAGCTTGAGCAGCGCCTGCTGCACGCCTTCACCGGAGACGTCGCGGGTGATGGACGGGTTGTCGGACTTGCGCGAGATCTTGTCAATCTCGTCGATGTACACGATGCCTGTTTGCGCCTTCTCGACGTCGTAATCGCACTTCTGCAGCAGTTTCTGAATGATGTTCTCCACGTCCTCGCCCACGTAACCGGCTTCGGTCAGCGTGGTGGCGTCGGCGATGGTGAACGGCACATTCAGCAGCCGGGCGAGCGTCTCGGCCAGCAGCGTCTTGCCGCTGCCGGTAGGCCCAATGAGCAGGATGTTGCTCTTGGAAAGCTCGACGTCGTCACCTTTGCGGTTGCCCGTTTCAAGGCGCTTGTAGTGGTTGTACACCGCCACGGAGAGCACCTTCTTGGCGCGCTCCTGATCGATGACGTACTCGTCGAGAATGTTCTTGATCTCACGCGGAGTGGGCAGTTTGCTGCGCGACGTCGCCGCCGATTCTTCCTGCACCTCCTCGCGGATGATGTCGTTGCAGAGCTCCACGCACTCATCGCAGATGAACACGGAAGGCCCCGCGATCAGCTTGCGCACTTCGTGCTGGCTCTTGCCACAGAACGAGCAGTAGAGCAGTTTCCCGCTCTCGCCACCCGTTCCTTTCGTATCGTCGCTCATGACCTTCCTCGCGAATGCTGCCCTTGGTTACAACATGCAGCGGATCGCCCGATTTTTCAAGCGCCCGCAGCGAATCGCCGCGGGCATTTTTTCCCCACGGGGATCAGGCTTTTAGCTTATTCCGCGACTTTTCCGCTACGGCGATCCAGTACGGAGTCCACCAGCCCGTATTCCACCGCCTGCTCCCCGCCCATGAAGTTGTCGCGCTCCGTATCGATGCGAATCTTCTCAAGGGGCTGGCCGGTGTGCCTGGCCAGAATCTGGTTCAGGCGCTCACGGGTATAGAGCATTTCACGGGCATGGATTTCCACGTCCGTGGCCTGCCCCTGGAAACCGCCCCAGGGCTGGTGAATCATGACCCGGGAGTGCGGCAGGCAATACCGCTTGCCCTGGGCGCCGCCGGCGAGCAACACGGCACCCATGCTGGCCGCCTGACCAAGGCACATGGTGGACACCTGCGGCTTGATGAACTGCATGGTGTCGTAGATGGACAGACCTGCGCTGACCGAACCGCCCGGCGAGTTGATGTAAAGGTGAATGTCCTTGTCCGGGTTCTCCGATTCAAGGAACAGGAGCTGGGCGACGATCAGGTTGGCCATGTGGTCTTCCACAGGACCGACCACAAAAACCACACGTTCTTTAAGGAGACGTGAGTAGATGTCGTACGCCCGTTCGCCCCTGGCGGTCTGCTCGACCACCATAGGGACGAGCCCCAGGTTGTTGATCTCGTGCGTGCGGCTCATGGCATTTGTTTCCGCTGATTGAAGGCTTGTCCTTTAGACGCGGCCTGCGTTGGCGTGGTTCATCACCTCGTCAAAGCTCCGCTCCACCGTACTCGCACCGGATTTCTCGAGCACCCACTCGACGACCTGGTCTTCGAGCACAAGCGACTCCACTTCCGACAAGCGACGCTTATCAGAGTAGTACCAATTGATTACTTCTTCAGGGTGCTCGTAGGAGGCCGCCAGCTTTTCCACCTGGCCGCGCACCGCTTCCGGTGTGGCTTTGATGTCGTTGCTCTTGATGAGTTCGGACAGGATCAGGCCGAGCGTGACCCGGCGGCGGGCCTGGGGTTCGAACATGGCCGGGTCGAGATCCATGCTCTTGCCCTTGGGCACGTGCATGTTCTGGCGCATCTGGTCCACGAGGGCGCGGGATTCGCTCTCCACCAGCGCCTTGGGCACATCCACCGGGTTGATCTCCACCAGCTTGTCCATCACCGCCTGCTTGTTGGCGGCCTTCAGGGCCTGCTCCAGCTCGCGCTCCATGTTCTTGCGCACTTCGGCGCGCAGCGCGTCGGGGCCGCCTTCGGCGATACCGAAGCCCTTGGCGAACTCGTCATCGACCTCGGGCAGATGGGCTTCTTCCACCTGGTGCACCTTGATGGCGAACTGGGCCGCCTTGCCGGCAATTTCTTTATAGCCGTAATTCTCGGGGAACGTCACGTCGATGGTGCGCTCGTCACCGGCCTTGGCGCCGGTCAGCCCTTCCTCGAAGCCCGGAATCATGGAACCGCTGCCGAGCACCACGGGCACGTTCTTGCCCTCGTTGCCCTTGAACGGCTGGCCGTCGATGGTGCCGGTGAAATCGATGGTCACGCGGTCGCCGGAGGCGGCGGCGCGCTCGACGGTTTCCCACTGGGTGCGCTGCTTGCGCAGGTTCTCGATGACGCGTTCCACGTCCTCGTCGGTCACCTGCGCGCTGACACGCTCGGCCTTGGCATCTTCCACGGGGGCGAGCTTGATTTCCGGGAACACCTCGAAGGTGGCCACGTACTCCAGGGCGGCACCCGGAGCGACGTTCTTGGGCTCGATGGTGGGCATACCGGCAGGACGCAGGTTTTCCTTGGTGACGGCCTCGTACCAGGTGGACTGCACCACGTCGCCGATCACTTCTTCACGCACCTGGGTGCCGTACTGCTGCTCGATGACCTTCATCGGCACCTTGCCGGGGCGGAAGCCCTTCACGCGGGTGGTACGCGCCAGACGCGCGAGACGGTTCTGCACTTCCGTGTTGACGCGCTCTTCCGGGACCTGCACGGTCATGCGGCGCTCGAGACTCCCGGTCGATTCGACTGAAACCTGCATCTGAATTCCTCGCAAAAAGGCTGTTGGATTCTTAACGGCTGCAACGGCGGGGCGCTGGGCAACGATTTTGGCATGAGAGGGCACCACCTCCAGGCGACACCTGCGGGTACGCCGGCGGTTGGAGCTGCGCCATGTTCAATGAGTAAACGCTCAATCAGGGCAGGCCTGTTCCCTTGCCCGGGACAAACACACCGGCTCCCCTTGTGAGGTGCCGGCAAACTGCCCTGCCGCCCCCGTCTCCGCCTCGCCTGGTTGGAAACGGCGCATCATAAAGGTTCCGGCGTTCCGGCGGAAGGGTCTGCAGCCGGCAAAAAGCCCAACAGGACACGTGGTTACGAACACATGCCCGGCCCGCAGCGTGCCCCTCGGCGCGCGATTGAACGACGATAAGTCATTGAAAAAAGGAGCAGCTCGCAGGCATGTCGAAAGACAAACGGCGCCCGCGCACCGATTCGGCGGCCGAACGGGGCACCCAAAGAACCCGTATTCCGCCAGTGAGTCAAACTGTGACTCATCACCAATGCGTTCAGTCATGCAGGAGCGGAAGGCCGCTTGCCACCAAGCGCGGCCTGAGCATGAAGGCGCCCCCGCAGCCGAGAGGTAGATTATGTGCGGCCGTTTCTCCCAATCCCGCCCCGCCGGCGACTATGCCGACTATCTGGGCATCGACCCACCCACCGAGGACCGCCCGGGCCGATTCAACGTCGCCCCTTCCCTGGCCATCGCCGTCGTCACCCGCCGTGCCGACACCCCCGCCCGGGGAACCAAACACATCGACTGGTGCACCTGGGGTTTCGTTCCCCACTGGGCCCGCGACCCGCAGGGCCTGAAGACCCGCCCGGTCAACGCCCGCATCGAGACCGTCGCCGACAAGCCCATGTTCCGCGACGCCTGGCGGCGTGGACAGCGCGGACTGGTGCCCGCGGACGGTTTTTACGAGTGGCGACAGGAGAACGGCAGGAAACAGCCCTGGTTCATTCATCGGCACAACGGGGCGCCCCTGCTGCTGGCCGCCCTGTGGGACACCTGGGGCCCGGACCGCACCCCAACCTGCACCCTACTGGTGGGGCCGCCCAACGCCCTGGTCGCCCCACTCCACGACCGCATGCCGGTCATCATCCCCGTGGATCAGGCCGACCGCTGGCTCGACCCGCACACGCCCGCCGACACCCTCAACGCCCTCACCACACCCTGCCCCGATGGCGAGCTGGAGGCCTACCGGGTCAGCGACCGCGTGAACCGGGCCGACTATGACGGGCCGGAGTGCATTGCACCCCAGGCCAATGCCACGTCTGGCGGCTGAATAAAACAAACGGGGCACCCTTAAAGAGGATGCCCCGTTGTTTATCGTCCTACTGATGGAATCGCTTAGGAGAACATCCAACCCGTGGGGTTCGGGTGTGCCTCTTTGCGATCCAACAGCTGCATGCCTTTGACACAGCGCACGATCAGCCACACCAACCAAAACAGAAGTACGAAGTAGCCGATCAAGAAGATCGACAGCAGCGCCCCCACAAACATGTACAAAAAGCCGATCCAAAACGTGCGGATCTGAAACTGATAATGGCTCTTCAACCACTCCGGTGCTTCGTCACGGTTGATGTAGGCCATGACCACGCCAATGATGCCGGTGATGCCGAGAACAATCCCTGCGAGATACAGGATGTAAACGAGCTTGGCCGTTCCCTCAGTAGAGGCCGTCGATGCGATCGCGGTTTCAGACACTATTCTCTCTCCCTTGTTTTTTTGTTTGTTCCTGGGTGGTGGTTTACCCACGTGTCCTACCCATTTTCTGGTAGTACACCTCACCATTAGAAACATTCCCTGATGAGGGGGCAAGAGACATTTCAAGACCGGACTTTACCTGACATGGCATGTCGTCTGGTGGGTTCGAAAGACGGGGCGAGGCCTTTCACGAAGCCAGGTCTTTCGCATGCTCCAGCATCGCCTGGCGATCCTTTTTGCCCATCCGTCCCCAGCGCAGGATCAGCGCGGCCAGCTCATCGTCCGCCGTGTAAAAATAAGGCACCGGCACATCCAGGATCGCCGCCAGCCGCTCGACCAGCGTGTAGTCCGGCAAATGCCGGCCCCTCTCGTAATGGTTGATGCGCGCGCTGGCGGAGAACTGATCGATGCCCGCACGGATGCCCAGCGTCTTCTGCGACAGTTCGGCCCTGCTCCGCGCTTCTCTCAGCCGTTTCGGAATCGGCGTCTTGTTTTCCATTGGCCCTCAGCCGTCGGTTGACTGACTTAGGGATTCTTAGTATTTTCCTGCGGGCAGATACTTAGGGTTCCTAAGCACAGGGAGGCCAGGCATGGCGCAAGACGGGGACAAAAAGGGTTTGCAGGACCATATCGCGAAACTCGAGCACCTTGTCGCCGAGTGCGAACAGGCAAACGACCGTGAAGCCAAAATGGTGCTCTACCTGCTCCGCGAGGCGCTGGAAATCGGGCGCATGCAACTCAGGCGCGCGGGCCTTCGGACAACGGATCCCGCGCTGACCAGCAAAACATCGGCATGAAGAGAACGCGTGTTGCTGTTTTCAAGGACATCTTTGCCGATGGCGGCATAAAGGCGGGGTTTTCTCTCGCGAAGACGCCAAGTACGCCAAGGAATCGATGCGTAGATTTCACCCATCTTCGTAGCTGCCGATGCGCTATCGCCGGCGCGGACGTTCCTTCATGGGTTAGCAGAGAACCTTTCTACTTTTTCCTTTTCCGTCCCACAACATCCCCAGGCAGCGTGCCTGCGACCACCGGCATGCCGGCGTTCTTCCATTCCGGATAACCTTCCTCGAAACGGCGCGCGTTGTAGCCTTTTTTCCGTAAGCGTTCCACCGCTTCAAAAGCGAGCACGCAATAGGGTCCGCGGCAGTACGCGACGATTTCCGCGTTTTTTGGCAGCTCGAGCAGGCGCTTTTCCAGATTCGCCAGCGGCACGTTGATGGCGCCCGGGATGTGGCCTGCCGAATATTCTTCCGGCGGCCGCACATCGAGCACCGTGACCAGCCCGTCACGGGCGCGTTCGAGGAGTTCCTTTGCCGGGACGGGCTCGAGATCGTCCTTCACGGTGAGGTAGGTGGAGACGAGGCGCTCCACTTCGGCCACATGGGTCTCAGCCACCCGGCGCAGACATCCGAGCAACTGCACGACATCATCGCCCGAGAGGCTGTAACGGACCTGTTGTCCTTCCTTGCGGCTGCGCACCAATCCGGCGTGGCGCAGGGTCTGTAAGTGCTGCGACGTATTCGCCACGGAAAGCCCGGACACCTTGGCAAGCGCTTCCACACTGCGTTCCCCTTGGGCAAGGAATTCGAGCAGTTCGAGACGATTGCCGTTGCCAAGCGCTTTGGCCACGCGCGCAAACTGTTCGAACAACTCATGTTTGAAGCCACTTGACATGCCGCCGGTTTCCTTCAACTATTCAACCAACGCCTTGAATAATAACACCAAACGATCGGTTGGCTGATACCCGCGGTCGCCATCCGATCCGCCCGGCCACGCACCCGTGATGCGCAAGATGAACACTGGCAACGCCCATTTGCCGATTTATCTCGACTACAACGCGACCACCCCGGTAGACCCGGCTGTGGCTGAAGCCATGCTGCCGACGCTTTACCACCAGTTCGGAAACCCCTCCTCGGCGCACGCCTACGGGCAAGCGGCGGCGGCTCGGGTGGCGCAGGCGCGCAATGCGGTGGCCGCGCTCATCGGTGCACGCAGTGATGACATCGTTTTCACCGGCTGCGCGACGGAAGCGAACAACCTTGCCATCGTCGGCGCCGCGCGTTCGGCGCGCACGCAGGGTCGGCATCTCATCACCAGTGCCATCGAACATCCTTCCGTGGCCCAGCCCTTCGCGCAGCTTGCCGCGGAAGGCTGGGATGTCACCGTCCTGCCGGTCGACGGCACCGGCAGGGTTCGCGTGGACGATTTGGCCCGGGCGCTGCGTGCCGATACGGTGCTGGTGTCGATCATGCAAGCCAATAACGAGGTCGGGACGGTCCAGTCCATCGCAGAACTTGCGCGTCTCGCGCACCGCCATGGCGCGCTGTTCCACACCGATGCCGCGCAATCGGCAGGCAAGATCCCGGTCGACGTCGACGCGCTCGATGTGGACCTGCTCACCCTGGCGGGCCACAAGTTCTACGCACCGAAAGGAATTGGCGCCCTCTACGTGCGGCCCGGCACGGCCATTGCGCCGCTCATGAACGGTGCCGGCCATGAGCGGGGCTTGCGGCCGGGCACGGAAAACGTTTCGCACATCGTCGGCCTGGGCGAGGCTGCACGCCTGGCGCGGGAGCGCTATACCTCGACGGCCACGCGCTTGCAAAGTCTCCGCGATGATCTGCACAACGCACTGCTGCGTGCGATCCCTGAGCTTCGACTCAACGGACATCCCGTGGAACGCCTCCCCAACACCCTCAATGTGTCGTTCCCCGGCGTCAGCGGCAAGGCGCTGCTCGATGTCGTCGCCAATGACGTGGCCGCTTCCACCGGCTCCGCCTGCCACGCCGATGAGGCAGCGCCAAGCGGTGTGCTCGGCTTTATGGGCATTGCCCGGGAACAAGCGGCCGGTGCCGTGCGGCTTTCGGTGGGGATGATGACCACCGACGAAGACATCGCCAGGGCGGCGCGGTGCCTGTCCCAAGCCTATTTCCAACTGCTGAATCGGTCGTAACAGGAGCCTGCGAACATCCGC
>JAWLCT010000002.1:129480-142499 GCA_041687015.1 Gammaproteobacteria bacterium | reverse complement strand
AGTAAATTGAAAAACGGACCAGCGGGGTCAGCGGTTTGAAACGCACGTCTGGGTGCAACGCTGATGCCTTTCAATTGACTCTGACCCCATTGAAAAACGTGGGTGCAACGCTGATGCCTTTCAATTGACTCTGACCCCATTGAAAAACGCAATTGACTCTGACCCCATTGAAAAACGATCAGGCCTTTGCGCGCGCTGTAGTGGTCTCTTCCACTTTGAAGCTGGTGCAGGCTTCGTTGCCCACGGCCAGTTCCAGGCCTTTGCGGAAGTAGTCCGTTGCCTTTTCGTGTTCCTTGAACTGGAACAGGAGGACGCCGAGTTCGCGGTAGGTCTCGGCGCGCGGCTCCATGCTGAGGCTGGCTTCCATGTAGGTGCGCGCCTTGCCCCACAGGCGGTTTTGCAGACAGATGCGGCCCACGGTGAGCAGCAGCAGCGCGCTGCGCTCGTGGCGCTTCAGCCAGCCTTCCGCCGTGGCGAGCTGCTGGTTCAGGTCCTTGCCGCGCACCAGGCCGTACAGGCGCACCAGTTCCGGGTCCCACTGGCGCTTGAGGGCGTCGCGCAGCAGTTCCTCGGATTCCGGACCCTGGCCCAGACAGGCCAGGTTGCGCGCGAAGGCCCCTGCCACGTAGGCATCGTCGTGGAGCGGGCGCGGTACCGCCTCCCAGGCCTGGCGCAACCGGGCCACCTGGCCGCTCTTGCCGGCCATGTCGAGCAGGCGTGCATGGGCCAGGCGTTCCACGGCGAGCAGTTCCTCCGGTGCGAGGACGGCGTGGCGGCGCAGGTCGGGCACCAGCGACGTGAGCTCGCGCCAGCTGCCCAGTTGTTCGTACACCCGACGCAACAGCGATAGCACCTGTCGGTGTTTGGGTGCGACGGAGCGCAGGTGTTCCAGCGTGGCCAATGCCTGTTCCCACTGGCCCTGGGCCATGCGCACCTCGGCCTGGGTCAGACCCACGGCCAACTCCGCATCGGGCATCGCGCGATGGGCGAGGGTGAGATAGTGATCGCGGCGTTCGCTGGCGTCCTGCTGCTGGGCGGCGCGCGCCGCGGCCAGGTAGTTGATGACCGGCGCTTCGCTGTCGTCCGCCGCGCGCACCAGGTCGCGCTCGGCGCGTTTCCAATTGCCTTCGGCCAGCTGAATCAGACCACGCTGGGTCTGGCGCCGCGCCCGTGCGGCCCGGCGTTCGCCGCGCCAGGCGCCGAGGCGTTGGGGCATGCCCCAGGTGTTCACGGCGAGGCGCAGGATGGCGTAGGTCGCCGCGAAACCCAACACCAGGGCGGCGAGGGCGAAGCCCAGTGAGGTCTCCAGCACCCACGGGCCGCGGGTGATCAGCACATAACCGGGATCGCGCGCGGCCAGCAGCGCCACGGCCACCGAGGCGATCAGAACGGCAAGGACCGTGAACAGCAGCCTCATGCTCAGCCCTCCGCCGCCGGCGGCGTCAGTTCGCGCACCGTACGCCGCAGCGCCCGCAGCGAACCGCCGATGTCCGGCAGCTCGGGGGCGATTTCGGCCTGTTGCAGGCGCGCAAGGCCCTGCAGGAAGGCTTCGCCCTGCGCGCTGCCGGCGTTGAAGTATTCACGGGTCCAGCGTTCGGCTTCCTCGAGCGTGGTGCGGTAGACCGCCTCATCACGCTGCAACAGCGCCAGGCGGGCGGTCTCGAGTTTGAGCGCCAGGTTCTGCTGCAGGTAATAGCGCTGTTCAGGCGGCAGCAGCGGCTGCACCGCCCCGTCGCGCCGGCGCACCGTCACCAGGCCCTTGATGTCCTCCCACATGGCGGCGACCAGTTCCCGCCAGCCCGTGACGGGGGCGGCGGTGTCCGGCTGCGCGGGGGCGGCCTCGCCGGCCGGGCGCTGGTCCAGCTCGGCGGTCAGGGGTAGCTCGGGCACGCTGCGCATGAGTGCAGTGATCTGCAAGGCAAGGCCGCTGCGGTCCACCGGGGGGACTGCCCGCAGCCGCTCAAGTTCGTTCGCGATGGTTTCACGCACCGGAACCAACGCCGGGTCCTGCAGGGAGCGCAGGCGTGCGTCGGCCTCTTCCAGGGCGGCCACGGCCGCCGGGATGTCGCGCTCGAAACGCAGGCGGCGGTTGGCGATAGTCAGCAGGTAGTCCACCTCAGCCAGCATCCAGTCGCTGCGGTCCCGCGCCAGGCGCATACGCAGGTCGTCCACTGCGGCCTTCAGGGCCTGGCGCTGGACCAGGGCCTGTTGGGTGTCCTGCAAGGCACTTTCCAATTCGGCTGCCTGGCGCGAGGCGGTGGTCTGCAGGTTTCCGATTTGCTCGGACAGGGCGGCCTCGGTGGCACCCGCGCTGGCACGGGTACGCTCCAATTCGGTCCACAGCCAGCCAGCGGCGCCCGCGGCGGCCAGCGCGAGCACCAGGGCCGTGGCGCCCAGCAGCCGCCCGCCCCGGCGGGTTTCCCCCTGCGGCGCTTCGAGCTTGACCAGTGCACCGCCTTCAGGCTGATCCGGTGCCGCGGCCTGCGGCGTTTCGTTGTCTTGTTTCATCCCCTCTCTTCCCCCAACCGTCCTCCAGCGCACCACGGCAGCTGCGATGGACCCATCATCCGTCTTGTCGGCCACCAGGATGGGGCCATGAAATCCGAGTTCGGTCGCCGTCTGGCGCTGACGCTCCGCCGCGACGACCAGCGGCAGTGACAGCAGCCGTGGGGCGAGCGTGTCCGCCATGGTCACCAAGTTGCGCAGGCCTTCACTGCTGGTGGCGGTCACCACCTGTAGGCGGCCGGCGCGCAGTGCGTCGAGTGCCTCGGCCGGCGCCGCGGGCATGCCGCGGCGGTAGACCTCGGCATATTCCACTGCGGCCCCGCGCTCGCGCAAGCTGCGCGCCAGCAACTCGCGACCGCCTTCACCTCTTACGATGAGTACGCGCCGTCCGCGCATGTCCAGCAGCGCGGGCAGGGCAAGCAGACCTTCGCTGTCGTAATGCGCTGCGGGGCGCAGATCCGGCTTGCGGCCGGCGTGTTCCTCCAGGGCACGCGCCGTGCCCTCGCCGACCACCGCCAGTTGCACCGTATCCGGTAGCGGCCCGCCCAGACGCGCCAGGCCGTGGGTCACCGCATTGGCGCTGACGAACACCACCAGGTCGAATTCGGCGATGCGCTGCAGCAGGGCGTCGGCCGGGGCGGTTTCACGGGGCGGGACGATGTCCAGCGCGGGCCAGAGAACGGGCGTGCCGCCGAGCGCGGCGATGCGCCCGGCCAGCCCTTGCGCCTGATGGGCGGGACGGGTGATCAGTACCGCCACGCCCGCCAGTTCACTGCCCGTCATAGAGTTCCTTCAGGATCGCGTCGGCGCCGTCGGCGAGCAGGGCATCGGCCACGGCGGTGCCCAGGGCTTCGGCCCCGCTGCGCGGGGCGGTCTTGTCCACGAACACCCGGCGGGTGCCGTCGGGCCAGCCCACCAGGCCGCGCAGGCGCAGCTCGTCGCCGTCGAGGGTGGCAAACCCGGCGATGGGCGCCTGGCAGCCGCCCTGCAGGCGGAAATTCATGGCCCGCTCGGCGGCCACGCGGGTCCAGGTGTCCGGGTCGTTGAGAGGGGCAAGCAACGCGCGCATCTCGGCATCGTCGCAGCGGCATTCCACGCCCACGGCGCCCTGGCCCACGGCGGGCAGGCTCAGTTCCGGTTCCAGCAGCTGGGTGATGCGGGCCTCGAGGCCCAGGCGCTTGAGGCCGGCGCTGGCGAGGATGATGGCGTCGTATTCGCCGGCATCGAGCTTGCCCAGGCGGGTTTGCACGTTGCCCCGCAGGAAGGTGATTTCCAGGTCGGGGCGGTGGGCCAGCACCTGGCACTGGCGGCGCAGGCTGGAGGTGCCCACCCGCGCGCCCTGCGGCAGGGCGTCGAGGTCGGCGTAGTGGTTGGAGACGAAGGCATCGCGCGGGTCTTCGCGCTCGCACACCACGGCCAGACACAGGCCTTCCGGGAATTCCATGGGCACGTCCTTCATGGAGTGCACCGCGATGTCTGCGTCACCGCGCAGCAGGCCTTCCTCCAGCTCCTTCACGAACAGACCCTTGCCGCCGATCTTGGCCAGAGGCGCGTCGAGGATTTTGTCGCCCCGGGAGACCATCTTGACCAGTTCGACCTGCAGACCGGGATGGGCGCTACGCAGGGCATCGGCGACGAAATCGGCCTGCCAGAGGGCGAGGAGGCTTTGACGGGTGGCGATACGGACGAGGCGGGACATAAGGCGTGCTCTGTAATCAAAGCGCGGATCATACCCCCATAGGGCATATTGCCGCACCGTGAAGGGCTACCTAAGCTAGCCCGAAGTGACGTAATTCGCGAAGGGGGAAGTAAAGCGTGCGCCTGCTGCAAGTGATGACGGCCTGTCTGGCCTGCTGGATCGGCGTGGTGACGGCCGGTGAAGTGACTGTGCCGCAGGTGACCGATCTGCGCGAAGAGGCTGCCCTTGCGGGTGCCCGCCGGGTACCGATGCTGCTCATGTTCTCGGCCGATCACTGCACCTTCTGCATGCGCATGGAAGACGAGTTTCTCGAGCCCATGATCAAGAGCGGCGACTACGAGGACAAGGTGCTCATCCGCAAGGTGAAGCTGGGTTACGACATGGTGCGCGATTTCGATGGCCAGACGGTCACCATCCAGCAGCTGGCCGAGCGCTATCAGGTGTTCGTGACGCCCACCCTGGTGTTCCTGGATGCGTCTGGCCACCAGCTCACGGAAAAAATGGTCGGCCTTTCCACGCCCGATTTCTTCGGCGGCTATCTGGACGCCGCCATCGACACGTCCCTGACGCGGCTGCGTGGCGAACCGGCCCTGGCCGCCCACCCGGGCGCCTGCGCGCCGTCGGTGGCCTGCTGATCCGACCTGCCTGATTCCCGTCAGAGCACGCCGCTGCGCAGCAGTCGGCGCAGCTCGGCGGCGTGACGGCGGCTGACCTCCAGGGTCTCGTCCACGCCCGCCAGCCGTACGCGGCTATGGCCGTCGCCCCCTTCCAGTCCGCGCAGCGCATGGCGTGCCACCAGGGCGTTGCGGTGGATCCGTACGAACGCCTCGCCGAATTCCTCTTCCAGGGCCTTCAGGGAATCCTCGACGAGCACCTCGCCGCTGCGGTGGCGCACGGTGACGTATTTCTGGTCGGCCTGGAAGTAGATCACCTCGTTCACCGGAATGAGCTGCAAGCTGCCGTGCACGGTGGCGGACAAATGAGTGCGGGCGTGGCCTTGCGCGGGCGCCAGGGCCGCGGCCTCGGCACTGGTCAGACGCCGGGCCTTTTCCAACGCCTGGGCCAGGCGCTCGGCACGAATGGGTTTGAGCAGGTAATCGACCGCCTGGGCCTCGAAGGCCTGCAGGGCGAAATCGCCGTAGGCGGTGGTGAACACCACCGCCGGCGGATGGGGCAGCGTGGCCATGTGGCGGGCGGCCTCGATGCCGTCCATCCCGGGCATGCGGATGTCGAGCATCACCACGTCCGGGGCGAGCGCTGCGCTGCGCTCCAGGGCCTCGCGGCCGGTGTCTGCTTCACCGACCACCTCCACGCCGTCGATGCCGGCGAGCAGGCGGCACAGGCGTTCGCGCGCGAGGGCCTCGTCGTCCACCACCAGCACTCTCATGGTGTTTCCTTCCGGTAAGGCAGGATGAGTTCCACGCTGTAGCTGCCGTCGGCCTGACGACTTTCCAGCCGCGCGGCGGCACCGAAATGGGCAGCGAGCCGGGCGCGCACGTTATCCATGGCGATGCGATGACCGCGGGCGTGGGCGGCGGCGGACGGCCCCACCGGGTTGCGGATGTGCAGCACGAGCCGGTTGTCTTCGCAGTTGCCGCCGATATGGATGGTGCCGCCCTCGGGCAGGGGCTCGATACCGTGGTAGACGGCGTTTTCCACCAGTGGCTGCAGGGTCAGCGCCGGCACCTGCGCGTCCGGCGGCAGGGTATCCGTCTCCCACGCCACCTGCAGGCGGGCGCCCATGCGCAGGCCTTCCATGTGCAGGTAGCGCGCGCACAGGGCGAGTTCCTCATCCAGACGAATGAGCCGGCGTGCGTCGGAGAGGCTCGCACGGAACAGATCTGACAGGTCTTCCAGAGCGGTTTCGGCCGCGTCCGGGTCACTGCGCGTCAGGCTCGCGATGGTGTTCATGCTGTTGAACAGGAAATGGGGCCGGATGCGTGCCTGCAGGGCCTCGATGCGCGCCTCGCTCTCGGCCTTCAGGCGTTGTTGCCATTGATGCTGCAAATAGAAGTAGCGAAGCGTGATGGCGCTCACGATGGCGCCGATGGCCATGTTGCGCAACACGAATTCGGCGGGTCCGGTGGCCAGCGCGAGCACGAATTCCGCCGCCAGGCGGGTGGTCAGCACGCTGAAACCGGTCACCAGCAAGACTACCAGCAGCCAGGCGATGAGCGCCGCAGCACGGTTGTCCAACCGGGCCAGCAGCGGGCGCGAAAAACACAGCAGGGCCGCACCCACCAGCGTCACCCACTGCACGAACAGGGAAACCAGCGCCAGGTCGGTCCAGAAGTCATTGCCCCGCCCGAGGGGTGCGAGCGCGATGATGAAGGCGAACAGCTCCGACAACAGCACCACCGCCGTGGCAACCGGCAGTGCGCAGAAGTCCGGGAGAAAGAAACTGTCCTTGCGGGCATCCATGGCGCGGCCATGATAACCCTCTCCCGGGCCCGATCGTCTATACTGCGCGCCTTCCCTTTCTTGCCCCCGCATTGCCATGAGCGACAAGCACTCCGCGCCCGAAAAGCCCTGGACCGGACGGTTCACCGAGCCCACCGACGCCTTCGTGGAGGCCTTCACCGCCTCCGTGGAATTCGACCAGCGCCTGTACCGCCACGACATCGCGGGCTCCATCGCCCATGCGCGCATGCTGGCCCACGTGGGCGTGCTCACCGAGGCCGAGCGCGAGGCCATCGAGGCCGGCCTCACCGCCATTCGCGAGGAGGCCGACCGCGGCGAGCTGCCCTGGTCCATCCGTCTCGAAGACGTGCATATGAACATCGAGTCGCGGCTCACCGACCGCATCGGCATCGCCGGCAAAAAGCTGCACACCGGCCGCTCGCGCAACGACCAGGTGGCCACCGACGTGCGCCTGTACCTGCGCGACGAGATCGACGCCATCGTGAGCGAGCTGGTGCGCCTGCAGACGGCCATCGTGGACACCGCCGAGCGTGAGGCCGACACCATCATGCCCGGCTTCACCCATCTGCAGACTGCGCAGCCGGTGAGCTTCGGTCATCACCTGCTGGCCTGGTTCGAGATGCTGCAGCGCGATCGCGAGCGTTTCCTCGATTGCCGCAAGCGCGTGGATTCCCTGCCGCTCGGCGCTGCCGCGCTGGCGGGCACCAGCTATCCCATCGATCGCGAATTCACCGCCCGCGAACTGGGCTTCGCACGCGTGTGCGAGAACTCCCTGGACGCGGTGTCCGATCGCGATTTCGCCATCGAGTTCACCGCCGCTGCGGCGCTGCTCATGACGCATCTGTCGCGCTTTTCCGAGGAAATCATTCTGTGGAGCTCGGCCCAGTTCCGCTTCGTGGAACTGTCCGACAGCTTCTGCACCGGCTCGTCCATCATGCCGCAGAAGAAGAACCCGGACGTGCCTGAACTGGTGCGCGGCAAGACCGGCCGCGTGAACGGCCATCTCATCAGCCTGCTCACCCTCATGAAGGCGCAGCCGCTGGCGTATAACAAGGACAATCAGGAAGACAAGGAGCCGCTGTTCGACACCATCGACACGGTGAAGGGCTCGCTCAAGGTCTACGCCGACATGATCCCCAACATGCGCCCGCTACGGGAGAACATGGTCGAGGCGGCACGCCGCGGTTTCTCCACGGCGACGGATCTCGCCGACTACCTGGTGCGCAAGGGCGTGGCCTTCCGCGATGCCCACGAGATCGTCGGCAAGGCCGTGCGCTATGGTGTCGAGAGCGGCAAGGACCTGTCGGACATGACGCTGCCTGAATTGCACGCCTTTTCCAACGTCATCGAAGAAGACGTGTTTCAGGTCCTCACCCTGGAAGGCTCCGTGGCCGCCCGCAACCACCTCGGCGGCACCGCCCCTGCCCAGGTCCGCGCCGCCGCCACCCGCGCACGGGCGCGCCTTTCCGCGGACTGAAACATCTCACCGCGCCGGGGCGCGGACCCTGTCGACTATGCTTGGGAGGACTTTCGACCTCCCTTCGCGCCCCGGACATGCATGCTTCCTGGCTTTGCACAAACAGCCGCTGTGTTTCCGTTTCTGCGTCCACCGCCCGACGCCTCAAGGGCGTAATGCAAACCCTCCGCCGCGCCGGCTTGCATCGGCTGCGCTGTGACAGCTGGGTGCGCTACCACCGTGCCTTAAACGAACTTCCCCCGCTGCCCGAGCCCGTCGCGCTCAAGCCCGTTGACGCCGGGCTGATGGAACGGCTGCGTGATCATCCCGAGCGCAATGAACCCCAACTGCGCTCGGCGTGGCGGTTCTGGCGAGGTGGTTTCGCACGGGGGTATGCATGGATGGAGCAGTCCGATCCGTTGTGCATCATGTGGGTCATGAACTCGCTCGATGATGTCGAGCGCCGCCAGCTCGATATCTGGGCGGGGATGTATCCGGCGCTGCCCGCGGGGGTGGGTGTCACGGAGGGACTGTATACCTTCCGGCGCGCATTGCGTCGTCGCGGCGGCGCCGCGACGCCTTTCACCCTGGCCGTCTTGCACGAGGTGCGGCGTTTGGGCCTGAACGAAATACGTACGCACATTCACGTGGGTAACATCGCGGCGCACCGTTGGGCCCAGCGCATCGGGTTACGTCCCTACGGCATGGTTCACCGCTATTTCATCAATGCCCGTGGCCTGCGCGATAATGTCGTCTATTTCCACACCCAGGAAGCCCCGCCTGCCGAGGTCTATCCACTGGCACGGTGAGTTGCTTCTGACGGCGTAACCCTCTCTGCGAAGCCGCGCCGATAACCGTGGGCTTCAAGCCTCGCGCCCGCCACGGCTTCGATGCGTTCGCAATCCGCCTCCGTGAGCGCGGCGAGCCTCGCACCATTCATGTTGCGAATGGCAGCGCTGGCCTCGTGTACGTGCCAACGCTTTCGCACCACCTGGTCGGGTACGGGCGGCAGCTGCAGGAAATCGGTGATCGTGCGCAACACGTCGGCGGGGCGTTCCGTCAGGTCTTCATAATAGACCTGCAGGAAACGACCAACCCTCTGCCGATCCTGCTGCACAACGTCGTCGGTCACCCGCCACTGCTCCGCACACAGCTCGATGGGGTAACCGGATCCCGCGTAGGGGCTCCGCCAGCGTTTCAAATTGGCCTTGTCGCGGATACCCCCCGCGACCGCATAGCCGTTACGCACGATGTAGATGAAATGGGCCGGCTGAAAATGGGCCTCGAGAAACGGCATGCGCGCTGCGTTGGCGATGGATTTTTCGATGAGGTTCTGTGCGCCGTGCGGATACCATAGCGACCAGTGGCGCTTTATACGCGATGCACGTGCCGCGCCTTCCATGTGCGGTTCGAGCCGGACCTTGTCCAGACACCGGCACCACATGCGCGGCCAGCCGAATTGCTCCGGATAGGGCAGCGCATCGGTGAGAAATCCGCCTTCATTGGGGAGGCCGGCCATGTCCGGATGGCGGCGCAGAATACTGGCGAGCAAGGTGGTGCCGGAGTTATAACAGCCGACCACGAAGATCCAGCGCGCAGGGACCAGGTCATGGCCGAAGGGAAGCAACAGGCGCTGCACCGCCGGTTGCATAACCAGGCGATCGAACGCCGCTCTGGGAATCGCCCGAAGTCGCCTGCTTATCATGCCCGCTTCCCTGCGCCGATAGGATGATGAGGGACAAACCGGCGGACGAGCCGTTTGCCAATGGTGCAGTTCCAGCGTAGTCGTCAGCCCCGGGACCGCAAGCAAACGATGATCCCGTATCCATGGAATCCAGCCCGATGGGCCCCGCATGCTGCGCATGCGGGACCTGTCAGGTGTGCTCTACCGACGCGCAGGCTTCATTTAGCCCACTTGCGATCGCCTTCCACGCGCCACTTCACGTAGCTCATGCTCCAGCGGTAGTTCTGGTTGAAGATCTTGGCATTCCAGTCCACCTCCGCCAATGCGGCACCGGAAGCGAAGATCTTGTCCGCCGCAGCCCGCAGAGCCGGATCGCCGGTCATTTTGTAGGTCCAGGCATAGACCGGCGCGATGAGCAGATTCAGATCCGGGGTGAGGTTGGGCGTGTTGATGTCGTTGTAGAGAAACGCGCCATAACCGGTGCCGCCTTTGTCGTTCCAGGAGCCGGCACGTCCGCCGATATCGGCCACCCAAAGGGGCTTGCCGGCGCTGCCGCCCGTGCGTACCTTCGCCTTCGTATACATCCACTGGGCGAACGACGCCAGTTTGCCGGGAATGTCGGCGATGTAACCATCCGGGTCGCGGCCGTTCGCCTTCTCCCATTCATAGAATTCGATCAGCGCATGCGACGTCAGCGCAAACATGAACGGCTGCAGATAATTGTTGCTGCCGCTGAAGCTGACATCACCGTAACTGCCGTTGCGCCACTGCTTCAGATGATTGTTCGCCATTGCGGTCAGCATTTGCACGCGTGTTTCACTGCGCGGCTCACCGGCCTTCTCTGCCACGATTTGTGCCTGCAGTGCATAGGCCACCTCGCGGGCGTACATGGCGTGGTACCACTTCCAGGAGAAGGAGCTCGTGTCGGCATCGCTGAACGCCGGGTTGTCACGGATCTTGCGGATGTGTGCGAGCGTCGTGTCGCTGTTGCGGGCCAGGTCGCCACCCAGACCATGGGAAAAACGCCAGTAACCGGGCACCTTGAAATTGTTGGGCACCAGATACCCGTCCCGATAGACTTTCTCTGCGGCCTGCGCATAGCCCAGCCAGGGCTGGGACTGTCCGGTGTAATCTGCAATCTGCTGGAACACCCATTGCGCGTCGTAGTACGTCGCTTGGCGTCGTTGCGAACTGGTATTGCCGGCGTCGCCGATGAAGTTACCCCACTTCTTGCCGTAGGTGATCATATTGGCTTCCCACTTCGCCAACTCCGCAGGCAGGGCCGCCTTCTCAACGAAGGTCGGTGGTTTGCTGGTGGACGGGTCGTAGGTGTCGATGTCCGGCGACGCGCTCGCATCGCCACCACCACCGCCTCCCCCGCCGCCGCATCCGCCGGCGAGTCCCACGACCATGGCGACGGCCAGCGCAGCGCACGTGTTGATTCTGCGCTTGACCCCGTTCCCGGATGAGCGCGTGCAAAGCAATGATTTCATACCAACGGTACCCCCGTATCAAAACAAATGAGCGGGGGCAATCTACGGAGGCGCGGGTATACACGTGCACTACGGGGTCACGAAACGTCGTTGCTTTTTCTTGTTAACGCGGTTTCTGACGAATCGGTCGCACTGCACTTGCGAACCCGCCCGCGAACACTGGGGATTTCAAAAAAAAGGCCCCGCGTGTAACGCGGGGCCTTTGTTCAGGGCACGGAGATTACTTGGCCCACTTTTGGTCCGCTTCGACACGCCACTTCACGTAGTTCATGCTCCAGCGGTAGTTCTGGTTGAAGATCTTCGCGTTCCAATTCACCTCTGCCAATGCGGCACCTGAAGCGAAGATCTTGTCCGCCGCAGCGCGCAGGGCCGGATCACCGGTCATCTTGTAGGTCCAGGCATAGACCGGTGCGATGAGCAGGTTCAGATCCGGGGTGAGGTTGGGCGTGTTGATGTCGTTGTAGAGAAACGCGCCATAGCCGGTGCCGCCCTTGTCGTTCCAGTCGGGAGCGCGGCCGCCGATATCCGCCACCCACAGGGGCTTACCGGCGCTGCCGCCCGTGCGTACCTTGGCTTGTGTGTACATCCACTGGGCGAACGAGGCCAGCTTGCCGGGGATGTCGGCGAAATACGCGTCAGGATTGCGACCGTTTGCTTTTTCCCATTCATAGAACTCGATGAGTGCATGGGACGTCAGTGCAAACATGAAGGGCTGCAGATAATCGTTGCTGTCACTGAAGCTGATGTCACCGTAATAGCCGCTGCGCCACTGCTTCAGGTGATTGGCGGCCATGGCAGTGAACATCTGCACGCGGGTTTCACGGCGTGGTTCACCGGCCTTTTCTGCCACAATCTGCGACTGGAGGGCATAGGCCACCTCGCGGGCATACATGGCGTGGTACCACTTCCAGGAATACGAGTTGGTGTCCGGGTTGCTGAAGGCCGGGTTGTCACGAATTTTCCGGATCTGCGCGAGCGTCGTATCACCCTTGCTCGCGTAGTCACCACCGAGCCCGTGCGGGAAGCGCCAGTAACCCGGTACCTTGAAATCGTTCGGCGCCAGGTAGCCATCGCGATAGACCTTCTCGGCCGTCTGGGCATAACCCAGCCATGGCGCGGACTGGCCGGTGTACTCCGCAATCTGCTGGAACACCCACTGGGCATCGTAGTAGGTGGCCTGCCGGCGCTCCGAGGTGGTCTTGCTGGAGTTGCCGATGAAGTCTCCCCACTTCTTGCCGTAGGTGATCATGTTTGCTTCCCACTCTGCCAATTCCTCCGGCAACTCGGCTTTTTCGATGGTTGTCGGGGCCGTTTCAAACGTCCATGAATAGGCCTGGGCAAGCGATGCACCATCGGCTGTTTTCACGGCCGTGCCAATCACTGCCGTGTAAGCGCTGATGCTCGCGAGCGGTTGGGCCGGTGTAAACGAAGCCGTGGCACCTTCCACTGTGACGGTGCCGGCGATGGGTGTGCCTTTGGCGTCAAGCAGGCGGAAGCTGTCGGTGGTCACGCTGGCGGGGTCGAGCGCGGAATCCGCGGTAAAGCGCACGACCGTATTGACCACCACCGCTGTGGCATCGGACGCCGGCGCGACACTGCTCACACCAAGCGGCGTATCTGAACTTCCGTCGTCGGTGTCACCGTCGTCGTTCGTGCCGTCGCCGCCCGTGCCGGTCCCAGGGTCGGGCTTGTTCGGCTCGTCGATCACGTCGCCGGGTACTGCCGGCGTGTCAGAGGCAGAGCCGCCACCACCACAACCGG
>JAWLCT010000002.1:60045-129380 GCA_041687015.1 Gammaproteobacteria bacterium | reverse complement strand
CGCCCGTGCCGGTCCCAGGGTCGGGCTTGTTCGGCTCGTCGATCACGTCGCCGGGTACTGCCGGCGTGTCAGAGGCAGAGCCGCCACCACCACAACCGGTCATCAATGTGATCGCAAATGCGATCACGAAAAGCATGAGCAACGATGTCGCCCACGATCGTGTTGTCTTTGCAGACGAATTCATACTCCACCCCGCAATTTGAAATGAACGAGTAACGGCGGGGCCACATTACCTACCGGTGCACGACACGTCTGATAAGGGTTCACGGAACCTGAGTGATAGCCTTCACACGCAGCCGAATTGGATCTCTAAACGCAGTCGCGCGCGGTGATTCAAGCCGCCAAAGTGACGAGTGTGCGCACGCGTTCCGCGCTACGCTGCTGCTGCACGTCCCAATGCGTTCACACGCCGCTGTTGCCAGGCTCAGGTAAATCGGTGAGGCAAGCGTCGGCACTACCGTGTCAGATTGTCACGGTTTTATTGAGATTGGTTCATCAGTTTCGTGAGTGGCTCAGCCGCATCGGGAGGGCGCGGGCAAGCTTGACTATCTTTTGGGTCGGTCACACCCCTCGCCCGCCCAAGGAAGGGACACCATGTGCGGTATTGTCGGCCTCTTTTCCGATGATCGAACGCATCGGTTCGACGAGCAGCTGCTTCGGCGCATGAACGACGCCCAGGCGCATCGTGGACCCGATGGCGCCGGCATTCACATCGAGCCGGGGATCGGTTTAGGGCACCGCCGCCTGGCGATCATCGACTTGAGTGCGGGCAAACAGCCTCTCTACAACGAAGACGAGTCCGTGGTGGTCGTGTTCAACGGGGAGATTTACAACTTTGTCGCACTGCGCCGCGAGCTCGAAGCTCTGGGCCACCGGTTTGCCACCAACAGCGACACGGAGGTGATCGTTCACGGCTGGGAGGCCTGGGGTGAGCGCTGTGTTGAACGTTTTCGCGGTATGTTCGCCTTTGCGCTGTGGGACCGGGCGCAGGAAACACTGTTTCTCGCGCGCGACAGGTTGGGTATCAAGCCGCTGCACTATGCCTGGTTACCGGACGGCACCCTGGCATTCAGCTCGGAACTGAAAGCGCTGTTGTGTCACCCGCTGCTGGGACGACAGCTGAGCCCGCGTGCCGTGGAACTGTTCTTCGCCTACGGCTATGTGCCCGACCCCCATGCCATCCTGGCGTCGGTGGCAAAGCTTCCTGCGGCTCACACACTGCTACTTCGGCGCGGCAGCGGTGCGCGCCTGCGCGAGTACTGGGATGTCCCGTTCGGGCCGCTGCTTGATTTGGACGAAAACACCGCGCGAGAAGAGCTTTATCGGCGTACCCGCGAGGCGGTGGCCAGTCACCTGGTGTCCGACGTGCCGCTCGGTGCGTTCCTCTCCGGCGGAGTCGATTCGAGCGCCGTGGTGGCCGGCATGGCGGAGCTTTCGAGCAGCCCTGTTCACACCTGTTCGATCGCGTTCTCGGAACCCGCCTACGACGAATCGCCCTACGCTCGCATGGTTGCCGAGCGCTTCGGGACATGCCATGCCGTAGAACAGGTTGATCACGCGGATGTGTCGCTCATCGATCGCCTGGCCGCGATCTACGACGAGCCTTATGCCGACAGCTCGTCGCTCGCCACTTATCGGCTATGCGAATTGGCGCGTCGGCACGTGACGGTGGCGCTGTCGGGCGATGGTGGTGATGAAAACCTCGCCGGCTACAGCCGCTATCCTGCACAACTTCTGAAATCGCGGATCCGCGCGTTGCTCCCGGCGGGTGTGCGGCGTCCGCTGTTTCGGACCTTGGGCCGTCTTTATCCGAAGGCGGACTGGGCGCCCCGGTTTCTGCGTGCCAAAGCCACCTTCGAAACCCTCGGACTGGATGAGGTGGATGCACTTGCCTATTCTGCCCAGTTCACCCCGAGAGAACGGCGCAGACGTATTTATCACGCGCAGTTTCTGCGTGAACTGGACGGCTTCGATGCGGCCGAGGTGTTTCATCGGCATGCCGCCAAGGCGCCGACCCGCGATCCCCTGTCCCTGACCCAGTACCTGGACATGAAAATCTTCTTACCGGGGGACATCCTGACCAAGGTGGATCGCGCCAGCATGGCCAATTCACTGGAGGTGCGCGTGCCCTTGCTCGATCATGAACTGGTTGAATGGATATCCCGGCTTCCACCCCGATGGAAGCTCAAAGGTGGCGAGGGCAAATATATGTTCAAGAAGTGCCTGGAGTCACGCCTGCCCCACGAGGTGCTGTACCGTAAGAAAAAAGGCTTCGACGTGCCCATTGCGGGCTGGTTCCGGGGACCGTTGACGGCCAACACCGATCGACTGTTGGCGGATTCACCGCTGTTCGAGGCAAGGCTGCTCGATGGCGATTTCGTTCGTCGCATGGCGTCGGAGCATCGCGCCGGGCTGCGTGACAACGGAAATCTGCTCTGGTCCATTCTGCTATTCGACGCATTCCATCGCCATGTGCTCGCTGCCTAGTTCCGCCCGGTGGGCTGCCATTGCTTCCGTTCTGGTGCTCGCGTTCGGACCGCTGATCGGCTGCGCGGCCGCATCGCAAACCCGGACGGGGGGAATCCCGTTGCTTGCGGAGTGGGAGCAGGGCATGCAGCGTTGGGGGCGTCATTGGGGCGCCTATCTCGCCGACGAGCGCAACAGTGATCAGCAACGCTTCAAGGCGACCTACTACGACGCCCAGCGGGTGTTTTATCAGATTGCTGACTACACCGGGGAGACCTCACCCTGGTACGACTACGCGGAGATCGCCGAAGCGCTTTACGAAGACGGTTACTGTGCGCGTCACGACTACCGAACGGCGGGATGGCAACGGTTTCCCCATGGTCTTTATGAAGACTGGCGCCGCACGGGTGACGAAAACTCGCGACATTCTGTGCAGCGATTGCGCGACGCGCCGGCCTTTTCAAACATCGAAGTCGGCAATCATGCGCGCAAGTGGCGCCAGGCGCGTTACAGCCGGGAGATCGCCTACGCCATCCATGCCCAGCTCCTGGCAGAGCGTACCGGCGCGCCGCGCCAGCGCCATCGGCTCGAGGCTTTGGTGGACACGGCGTTGCATCATCTGCATATCTGGCGCACCGGTGATTTCGAGGTCAGAGACGAACGCTGGCGCTTCAGGCAGCCGTTCATGTTCGGGCTCACCGGTGAGGCGCTCATCGCGTATTACCAGGCAAGCGAAGCGGCGAAGCGGCCCGACAAGCGGATCCCCCCGGCATTGGCGCAGACCGCGGACTGGTTTTGGGACAACCTGTGGGAAGGTGAGGCTTTCGCGTATGTAGATCGCGACCTCAATGGCGTCGGCCGCCGCAGACCAGCGCCCGATCTCAATCTGCTCATCGCTCCGGTCTATGCCTGGTTGTACTACGAAACCGGGGAGCTTCGTCATCGCGAACGCGCCGACGCGATCTTCGCGGGCGGGGTACGGCAGGCGTGCCTGAAATGCAGTGCGAAAATTTTCAACCAGAACTACCGATGGAGTTTCGACTATGTGGCGTGGCGCCTCGCCGGTGACGGGCGTTGGCTAAAGCCGACGAGGACGCGCAACTGACGGGTAAGCGACGGATGGAAACGAGGAAGGTGGGCATGGGTGAGCTCGCTCGGATCGTGGTGTTTGCGGGAGATTTATCCTACCCGACCTGCAAGAACGTGATTGCCATCGATCGCGCGCTGCCGGGCTTGTCATGGCTGGTCCTGGTGCACACGCCTCCCCGGCGGGCCGCGCACATGGTGCGCAGGCAATGGCGGGGCCTGCGCCGAAATGGCTGGCGGCAGGTGCCGGCCCTGGCTGGGGCGCTGCAACGCCAGCTGTCGGCCCGAACGCCGTTGCCGGACGTGGCGGACGCACCCGGCTTCGAATCCACCGCGAGCCACCTCCGCAGCTTGAAGCACGTGGCGATCCAGGAGGTGGCTGATATGCATGCGGACGCCGTGCTCACGCGTGTGGCGGCGTTTGCGCCGGACCTGGGAATTTCCCTGGGGGCGCCCATACTGCAGCCCAGCCTCTACGCCTTGCCACGGCTGGGTACCCTGAATTTGCACAAGGGAAAGCTACCCGAATACCGTGGCATGCCGCCGGTGTTCTGGGAACTCTGGAACGGCGAAGCGTCCGTGGGTTGCACGGTTCACTGGATCGAGGAGGGCTTGGACACCGGGCCGATCGCCGCGGCCACGTCGTTGGCGGTGGAAAAATATTCCACGGTGAAGGGCCTCCTGGCCCGTCTCGACGAAGTGGGCATCGATCTGGTGCGCGACGTGGTGGTGAAACTGGCGGCGGGCAAATCGCGGCGCGTGGCCCAGCGTCCGGGCGGTAGTGTGTACCGCCGCCCGAGCCTGGCGCAGGTGGCGCACCTGGAACACCGGCTCGCCCAGCGGCTGCCACCGCAGCCGGCGCTCGCCAAACGCCTGGCGAAACACTGGATACGCAAGGGTGCCTTCACGGTGGGGATGGCTGCCATACCGTGGGCCGCACAGCCTCGGGCGACGGTGCTGCTCTATCACCGCGTCACCGACAGTGTGCGCGACAACCTGACCACGGGTATCGAACAGTTCGATCGTCAGATGAGCCTGCTGCGGCGGTACTTTCATGTGATGGCGCTGCCCGATCTGCTGGCACAGGCAGCCATTCCCAAAACCGGGCGCCCGGTGGTATGCGTGACCTTCGACGATGGCTATCTGGACAACTACATCAACGCCTTTCCCATTTTGTCACGCCATCAAATTCCGGCTGCCTTTTTCGTGTCCACCGGGTTCATCGGGACGCGCCGCCGATTTGCTCACGATATCCGGCGCGGCAATCCGCTTATTGCGCTCATGAGCTGGGATCATTTGCGCGAAATGCACGCGGCGGGATTCACCATAGGCTCGCACACGGTGAACCACATCGATTGTGCGGCGGAATCCGAGCAGCGGGTGCGCAGGGAGCTGCACGAGTCCATGGATTCACTTGCGCGGGAACTCCACCTCGATCAGGTCATTTTCTCCTACCCCTACGGGGGCCGGCAGCACATCACGCCCGAACGTCTGGAATGGGTGCGGCAGGTCGGTTACACCGGTTGCGTGTCCGCCTACGGCGGAACCAACGTGGGGACGCTCGATCGTTTCAACGTTTTGCGGCGGGGCATCCACTGGGAATTCGGCGACGCGTCGTTCTTGTATACGGCGGCCGGCCTTTGACCAGCGAAGAATCAGACCCACACAGACGCGCAGCGATTACGGAGAACACGGAGGGACGACGCGGCACGCCCGGTCCCCGTACCGCGTTGCTCCCTGATCCTGCGCCACTTCACGTGTTCAGGCAATGCTGCGCGTATCCTGCTTGCCCGATTCGCCGTAGTACTCCAGGTACCAGTCCACGAACCGGCTCACGCCTTCCTCCACCGTGGTGGACGGCGAGTAGCCCACGTCACGGAACAGCTCCGATGTCTCGGCCTCGGTATCGGGGACATCACCGGGTTGCAAGGGCAACAGCCGTTTTTCGGCCTTCCGTCCCAGCTTCTTTTCCAGCACTTCGATGTAGTGCGTGAGATTCACCGGGTTGCTGTTACCGATGTTGTAGATGCGATAGCGCGCCCTGCTTGAGGCGGGATCGGGGCTGTCGCCCGACCAGGCCGGATCCGGTTCCGGGGTTCGGTCCAACACGCGCACCACGCCTTCGACCACGTCATCGATGTAGGTGAAATCACGCCGGTGGTTGCCGTGGTTGAACACATCGATGGGTTCGCCGGCCAGGATTTTGCGCGTGAACAGGAACAAGGCCATGTCGGGCCGGCCCCACGGACCGTAGACGGTGAAAAAACGCAAGCCTGTGGTGGGCAGGTCGTACAGATGACTGTAGGTGTGTGCCATCAGCTCATTGGCCTTCTTCGTGGCGGCATAGAGGCTCAGGGGATGATCCACGTTGTCGCGCACGGAAAAAGGCATGCGGGTGTTGCCGCCATAGACCGAGCTGCTCGACGCATACACGAGGTGCTCGACGCCGCTATGTCGGCAACCCTCCAGGACATGGAGAAAACCTACCAGATTGCTTTCGACGTAGGCATGGGGATTGGTCAGCGAGTAGCGCACGCCCGCCTGAGCGGCGAGATTCACCACGCGGTCCGGACGTTGCTGCTGGAAAAGACGCGCCATGCCATCGCGATCCGCCAGGTCCAATACGGCCGGGATGAACGTGTCGTGACGGCAACAACGCTCGAACCGCGCCTTCTTGAGATTCACGTCGTAATAATCATTGAAGTTGTCGAGCCCGATGACGGTGTCGCCGCGCGCCAGCAAGCGCAACGACAGTGTGGAACCGATAAAACCGGCAGCGCCTGTCACAAGAACTTTCATCCGTGAATTTCCTCGCGTTAAGGATGGGTCTTAAGTCGTCGCGGGCCCGCCCGAGTGTTTCTGGGGTTCAGTGTAGGCGTCTGCCCGGGCGTTGCTATCGCGCGGGGCCCCGGTGCTGCCGGGTCCGTTGGTGGCGACGATGGCGCCGCGGCGGTCGCGCAGTTTCCGCGCCGGGTTGCCGGCGTACACACCGTAATCGTTGCAGTGACGGGTCACCACCGAGCCGGCCCCGACCACCACGTGATCACCGATGTCGCTCATCACGATGCAACCATTGCCGAGCCATGCACCGTTGCCGATGATGACCTGGCGCAGGTAACCGCCTTGGTCCTTGATGGGAAGGTCGAGTCTGTCGATGTTGTGAACCCGCGAGCCGCTGACGATGTGTACGCCACTGCCGATCAACACGTTGCGACCGATGATGGAAAGCCCGATATTGCAAAAGGGGCCGATATAGGCGTTGTCGCCGATTTCGATGCCGCGCTGGGCGAGCACGGTGGCGAAATCGATGGTGAAATTCCGCCGGCCCAGACTCAGCACCGTGCGATAGTAGGCCCGTCGCAGCAGCACACCCGGTAATCCGGGCAGCAGGCTGACGAGTTGGCTGCCGAACTGAAAAAAGCGATGCCGGGTATCCATGGCGGCCGACCATTTCACTGCATAGGCCAGCGGTGCCATGAGTAGCCAGGCCGCAACTTCCACCACGCGTTTGGCCGTTTTCTTCATTGCCGTACCCTCCATGGCAGGCAGTGTCCGACGGGCCTCAGGTCACGGAAACCGGAGGCGCCAACACCCGGGTGTATTTTTCAAGCATCCGCTCCAGGTTGAATTTTTCCTCTACGACCTTGCGCGCGGCTTTGCCCAGCGTGCGGCGTAGCGGCTCCGCGTCTAATAAAGACAGCACAGTCTCCGCCAGCTGTTCGGGATCGCCCGGAGGGACCAGACGGCCCCAGGCCGGTTCAATCAGCTCCGGGATGCCCCCAACCGCCGTCGAGACACAGGGAACGCCCGACGCCATGGCTTCCAGCAGCACCATGGGGACGCCCTCGGTGCGGGAGGACAGCACGAACACATCCATGTCGCGCAAATAGGCCGCCACATCCTGTTGCTCGCCGTGGAAATCCACCCGCTGCGCGATGCCAAGTCGCTGCGCCAATCGCTTGGCCTTGTCTGCCTCGGGGCCGTCTCCCACCAGGCTGAAGCGCACTGGAGCGCGGGCGCGCGCGGCCACTTTCGCGGCTGCCTGCAACCAGGTTTCGATATCTTTGTCCGGATGCATGCGTCCCACCCAGCCGACCACGGGCGGGCGCACCTTGCGCGGTGTACGGCGTTTGACGAAGGAGGCGACATCCACGCCATTCTCGATCCGCCACAGCCGATCCGTCGCAACACCGGCTTCCGCGAGCATGCGCTCCAGCGCACCGTGAATCACTGTCACGGCATCCGCCTTGGGGCCGAAGTGTTTCGCGCGTCGCCACACCCGTGGCGTGTTGCGTAATTCGAAGTCGGTGTGCTCCGTCACCACCAGGCGCCGTACGCCCGCGAGGCGCGCCGGCCAATAGCACAGCGCAAGGTTGGACATGTGATGGAGGTGGAGAATCTCCACCCGCTCACGCCGGAACAGTTGTGCGAGATACAAACGACGGCTGAGAGGATTGTTGGCATCGGCCAGCGGTGCGAACCAGGGAATGCCTTTCTGTTCCAGCAGGTCGCTGATGGGGCCGCGGCCGCCGGATGTGGTGCACAGGCTGGTATGGAGGCCCTGCTCGCGCAGGCGCTCGGCGAGCAGCACGGCAAGTCGCTCGGAACCGCCCATCCTGAAGGTACTTACCACCTCCATCAGGCGCATCACGCCATGCCTCCGTTGGTCTGACCGGCATGTGCGGCAGGCAACCCGGCCAACAGCTTGCAGTAGAGTTCCTGCAGTCGTTGCGCACGAAAGGCGGGCTGATAGCAGGCCTGAAGCGAACCTGCGGCGCGGGCGCCGAGTTCGGCCACGTCCTCGGGCTGTGCAGCGATGTGTTGCAACGTGGCGGCGAGTTCATCACTGCGCCCGGGCGTCACCAGCCAACCGTTCACGCCGGGGATAATCAGATCCCCGATGCCGCCGACGCGGCTCGCGAGCACCGGGCGGCCAAGTGCCAAGGCCTCCAGGACCACATTGGGGGTGCCTTCGGAGATCGAGGGGAGCACCACCATATCCACCGCATCGAAATAGTCCCCCATGTTCTCGCGATAACCCTCGAAGTGCACGCAGCGGGCGAGGCCGAGCCGTTCACTGAGTGTCTGCAAGTGCGCCCGTTCCGGCCCGTCACCCACCACCACCAGCTTGAACCGTGCCGCTGTCGTGCCCAATGCCGCCAGCGCTTGCAGCAGGTGGACATGACCTTTCTCACGGCTGAGACGGCCGAAACAACCGATGGCCAGGTGTTGCGGCGCCATACCCAACCGGGCACGCAGCGCGGCGCCGCCCGCCTCGCGACGCAACTCCTGTGGATCCACGGCGTTCAACAGCAACTCGGTCGGACGCCGTGACCCGCGCAGGTGCGTGAGCGTTTCGTGCAGGGGCCGCGACACGGCCACCGCCAGGGTGGCACGCCGCAGCAGGGCTTGTTCGATGCGGTTATAGAGGCGCGCCTTGCGGCTCTCGGCGGTCCAACCGTGGGCGAAGGCCAGCCACGGCAGCCCGGTCCGCGCCGCCACCCACCAGGCCACCAGATGGCTCTTGTAACCATGGCTCTGCAACAGGTTGATGCCGCGCTCTTCCACCAGGCGCAGCGCCTGTATCGCAGGCAGGGGATCGATCCGGAAGCGCTGGTTCAGCAGTGCGATCGCCGTGTTCTGTTCCCGGGCCCGGCGCCACAGTTCGCTGCGTCGCCCGCGATAGGAGAAGGTGGCCAGCAGCAACTCGGTGTGGTGGCTATCGAGGTGGCGCGCCAACTGCAACAAACCCTTACCCGGCCCGCCGAGAATGGGGGTGGCGATGAGTGCCAGCACGCGTGGACGCTCCGTCTCCATGTCAGCGATCCACGCGCTGCCAGGCGGCGGGCTGGCGCTGACGCAGGAAGCGGAAAAAGCCCACCACGCAGGCCAGGTTGATGGCGCCGAAATAGTAGAACGGGTAGAAAAATCGGTTCCTGCGCAACGGCTTCGCAAGCAGCGCACCCAGCGCTGCGCCGTAAGCGCCCAGTTGGAGCAACAGCAAGGCGCCGTAACCGCTGTGGTCGAGCAGGGCAAAATTGGCTGCCCACGCAACCAGCAAAGCGAAGCCGCTCAGCCAGCGCAGCAGCTTGTGGGAGATGAACATGGCCACGAACAGCGGCGCGCGCCAGGGACGGCGCAGCAGCGCCATGTGCCCCAGCACCTGGAACCCGCCCGCGGCGATGCGTACCTTGCGGCGGAATTCCTGGCTCACCCGCGCCGGTACCTTTTCGAACGCCACCGCCCGTGGCTCATAGCGCAGGCGATAGCCCCGATCGGCCACCCCCATGGCGATGTAGAAGTCGTCGAGGATTACATGCGCGGGCACGTCGTCCACCAGCGCCGCGCGCACCGCGAACATCCCGCCGTCGGTGCCGATCATGGAATGCAGCGCGCTCTCTTTCGCACAGATGAAACGCTCGTAGCGCATGTAGGCGCCTTCGCCGAGCGGTTCTTCGCTGTCCATGGATTGCAGTTCCACGCGACCGCTCACCAGGCCGCAGCGTGGGTCGGCGAAGTTTTCCACCAGCCGTGCGATGGCATCGGGACGGAACAACACGTTGGCGTCGGAATAAACGAGGATTTCTCCGCGCGCCTGGGGACGTGCCAGGTTGAGCGCCGCCGCCTTGCCGCCGCGGCGCCCGGTGCGCAGCAGACACAGACGCGGGTCGTCGAAAACCGCGGCGATGGCGTCGGTCTCGTCGGTGGACCCGTCCGACACCACGATGAGTTGCAGTCGATCGGCGGGATAGTCGGAGGCCAGGGTGGTGCGGATTTTTTCCCCGATGAAGCGCGCTTCGTTGTAGGCGGCGACGATCACCGTGACGCTGGGATGCGCGATGGCCACCGGTGGCGCCGTGCGCCGCCGCGGTGCGATCAGC
This sequence comes from Gammaproteobacteria bacterium, assembly GCA_041687015.1. GTDB lineage: Bacteria > Pseudomonadota > Gammaproteobacteria > Thiohalomonadales > Thiohalomonadaceae > JALOAT01. The sequence continues at coordinate 118,947 of JAWLCT010000002.1, read as the reverse complement.
GCAAGCAGCAGCGGATAACCGGCATAGGTGTAAAAGATCACGCCGAGGCTCGACCACAACAGCCATTCGATCAACATGCGCCTCTCCTGACGCCGGGCTCGCTGAGCGCTTCCGACAGCACCAGCCCCAGGCGCGCCGTAAGGTGCTGCGGACTGAAATCGCGCAGGAACGCCTCCTTGATCCCGGGCGGCTCGGTGCGCTGTTCATAGGCCGCGTTGAGTGCCGCCAGCATCGCGTGCGGCGAGTCCTCGGTGACCAGATAAGGGCGCGAGGCGTAGCGGCGCACCAGGTCGGCGTTGTCACCCGGCGGACATTCGGCGAGTACGGGCAGGCCGGTGGCCAGGTAATCGTAGGTCTTCGCGGCGACCGCGATATTGTCCTCCGGGCGTTCGGTCCAACCCTGCTTCAGATACAGGAGCGATGCGCTGCGCATCTGGGCGAGGGCCTCGGTGCGAGGCAGGGTGCCGAGCAGGCGCACCCGCACCGGGCCCGGGTAGCGCGCGAGCGCCTCCGGATGCTGTCCCAGCTGGACGAATTCCACCTGTTGCTGCGGCAGGTGCGCCAGGGCGTTGAGGAGCAGCTCCGGGCTGCGGTTGCCGTACAGCGAGCCCACGTGCATGACGGTGAAGCGATCCGCCGGCGGCGGTTGTTCCGGCAGGTTGGGACGCTCGAAGCCGTTGGGAATGCACACCATCTTCGCCGCGTGTTCCGGGTAGGCTGCCTGGTAGCGGCGCAGACTGCCCTCGGTGTTCAGGATCAGGCGGTCGCACAGGCCGAGGACCCAGCGTTCGAGCCGCGCGATGGCGGCGTTGTGAAAGCGCGTGTGCCGGTGATAGGGGTTGAGGGTCCAGGCATCGCGGAAGTCGAGCACCAGCGGTGTGCCGGTGATCCGCTTCAGCCAGGCCGCGGCCACCGCCGTGCTGAAGGGGGAACAACTGGCGTAGAGGCAATCGTGCGCACGCGCCAGGGCGATGCCCCGCGCCCAGGCGGTCCAGCCGATCTGCGGATCGGGGATGCATAAGGTTTCCCGCGCCAGCACGCCGCGCCGGCGCGTGAGCCGGTTGATGGCGGCGTCCAGCAGGTCCACGGGTCGGGTGAGGTTCAGTTCGGGGGCGCGGACCACCGGGATGTCCGGCGGCACGGTGCTTTCCATGTCCACGATGCCCCAACTGTCCCGGGGGCGGTGAACCGAAAGCACCGTGGGCAGCCAGCCCGTGTCCGGCAGATGGGTGGCGAAACGCACCGCGCGGGCGGTGCCCGAGGTGTTGATGGGCGGATAGTAGTAACACAGCATCAGCACCCGCCGTGTGCCGGGTGCGGCGTGGACCGGGCCCATTCACTTCCCCTTCCGCGGATGCTCTGGCAAGGGGGCGTCGAGGGCCTGTTGCCGCAGCGAGGTGGCCACGGACAAGCCCAGCAGCAGGAAGAACAACGGCGAATAGGCCTTGGACAGGAAGAAACTGGTAACGAAAAAGCCCACCAGCGCAGCACGCAAGGCCAGTGCATACACCGTGAGTTCCTGCCGCTGCGCAAGCACCTGCGGATCGGCGGGCTGCGGTTCGGACCGATAGCCTTTCGACAACGAACGGAAGGCGTGCCAGTAGAAACCGAGGTAGACCAGCACGCCGAGGATGCCCAGCTCGGCACCGATCTGGATCAGCGCGTTATGGGCCTCCTGGTAGTTGCCGCCGCCCATGCCTTCCGCGGCACTGAAGGCCGCAAGCCCCACACCCCACGGCCGTTCGGCAATGGTCTGCAAGGCCCGGCCCCAGATGGCGAGGCGCCCGCGGTCCGAGGCGATGTTGTAGTCGTTTTCCAGGTTGGCGAGTGTCGCCAGGCGCTGCCACACCATTTCGTGGGTGAGGCTCAGGGCGATGGCGGCCACCACCAGCAGGACCAGTATCTTGGTGGCGAATCTGAACCGGCCGTTGCTGGGCATCTCCTTGAACAACAGAAAACCGGTCACGGCCATGAGGCCCAGAAAACCGCCACGCGAGCCGGTGGCGAGGACGCCCACGGTGAGCAGCATGGTAAGACCCAGATACCACCAGCGGCTCTTCACGTGGGCAGTGGCGAACACCCACACCGCTGCGAGGGGCAGGCACGTTACCAGCACCAGGGCGAGGTCGTTCGGGTCGTACATGGTCGTGAGCTCCGCCCGGGCATCGGTCTTGAGCAACAGGGCGCCCACCGCCAGCATCACGGCGGCAGCCATGAGGCTCCCCAGATACAGGTGGAAGTTGGCCGGTGAACCTGCACTCTTCGCCGCCAGATAAAACAGCAAGACCGCCGCGGCGAAGCCCGAGACCAGCACTTGCAGGCTGTGGGAGCCCCAGACGGAAAAGGCCACGCTGGCGGTCGCCAGCGCACAGAAGGCCATCATCAGCCGACCCATGGGGGTGGCGAGCACGGGCACGGACAAGCGGCGGCCGAACATCAACGCCAGTACCGCAAGCACCACGGCGACGTTGCCGGGTTGCAAGGGGGCGAGCCAGGGCACCAGTTCCGGCGCCCGGCCGACGGCGACCAGGATGAGCAGTACGGTGCCGTAAGCCATCGGATGCAGGGCGTTGGCCCGCGCCGCGGCCAGACGGGCATGCAGGCCCGCGGGGCGAGGAACAGCGGCTTCCATGGACGCGGCGGGCGCTGCCCCGATCCCCCTGCGGGGGCGGGGTTGACGGTCTTTGGTTCGCGGGTGCGGCGGATGACCGCGCATGCTCATCCTCCCTGCTCCAGTAAGGTGATCAGCGTGGTTTCCTCGTCGCGCGCACGGCACACGGCGGCGATGATCGCCCACATCTCTTCGGCCCGATGTCGCCAGGTGGCATCCGCCATGTGCCGGGACACGGCTGCGCGATCAACGGTGTCGGCCGCCTGCAGGGCCGCCCGGGTTTGCGTCACCCACGCCGCCGGGTCTTCGGCCGTGCGCAGCAGGTGTGACAACGGTTCCGTTTCCGAGACGGGCGTGGTGACGACCTGACAGCCGGCCGCCAGATACTCGCGCAGCTTGGTGGGGTTTGCGTTGCGGTTGCGTTCGTTGTTCAGCCAGGGCAACAGGCAAACATCGAAGTGCGCCAGGTAGTGCGGAATGGCCTCATGGGGCCGCGGTCCCAGGTAGTGGATGTTGTCGCGCCGGGGCAGCCGGGCCACGCAGGCGTCCTCCACCGGGCCCACCAGCACCAGGCTGGCATCGGGCAGTTCCCGGGCAAGGTGATCGATGGCCGCGAAATCCACGTGTTCGCCGAGCAGGCCCACGAACCCCAGCCGGGGCCGTGGTATGTCCCGTATGTCCGCGGGGCACGGCAGCGTCCCGTCGGCGGCGCGCGCAAAGTGTTCGTAATGTACGCCGTGGGGGAGATAGCGCACGTTTGGATGGTGCTGTGCCTTGCGCGCCGCCAGGTGCCGGGCGCTGGCGACCACCACGTCCACGTGGCGCAGCAGTGCGCGCTCCAGTTCACGCACCAGGTCGGCATCGACACCCGGTTGCTCCGCATACTCATCGGCACAGTAGTAGACCGTGGCTTCCGAACCCAGGCAGCCGACGATGTCGGCCGTGGCCGGGCAGGCGGTGATGACCACCACGCGTGCCAGGCCGGACGCCCGGCGTTCCTTTGCGAGCAAGCGCTGGAGCAGTAATCGGTTGAGACGCCTCACCCATCGGGATCGGTAAAACGGAATGACCAGCGGGGTGACCACGCGGATGGCGCCGGTGTGCGGTGTGGGGCGCGAACGCCTGCGGAACAGGCGTGCCAGTTTCCCTGCCATGCGGGACAGGTCGGTGAGATTCAGGCGCGGCGTGCGCAGGCCAAGGGAATCCACCCAAAGCACGGGATGGCGCCGCGACAGTTCACGGGCGAGATACTGCCCCGTGCTGTTGTGCCGCCCCCAGTCCTCGCCGAAAAAAATGATGCCAAGCGGGCCCCGTGCAGTGGTTCGCAACCGTCTCATCCGTGCTCCTGCACCAGTGCGGTGCCCCCTTCATTCCGTGAAGGACAGCTTCATTGCATCGATACTAGTCAGGCCGGTCGGGAGCGCAAGCTTGCACGGGGGCTGCACCGGTAGCGTGGTTACGGGGCCCGGTATCAGAACTGGGCGACCGTTTCGGCGAACTCCGCATAGGGGACGTAGTGGCTTCCGTCACACGAAAAGGTCATGCCTATCATGCCGTTGATGCGGTTGATGGAGGCGTTGCGCAGGTAAACCGTGTCATCCTTGATGCGCAGGCGTTTGAAATCCAACAGGATGGGCCTTATCGCCTCGGCCGGGATGACGGGGCGCTCCAGCGCAACCGCCGATTCGAACGGGTCGAGGAAATCGGGTCTGAAAATTTCCTCGCCTACGAACACCCGATAGCGGTAAGGATCGTTAAAGAGCCAACAGGTGAGCTGGTTACTGGAGAAATGGATCTTCGCGTGGAATACTCCGCGCAGGTTGAGCAGGGCCTCTACCGTATCCACCAGCGCATCGATGCGCTCGTCGAACAGGCTGGGCTGTCGCGTCTGGTCGAAAAGGAAGCGGCGCACCGAGGGGTCGCCCTTAATCTGTAGCCAGCGGTCATTCATGGTGCGCATCCGGTTCAGTGCTGCGGGGGTGTCCTGGCCGGCGGCCCCTGCTCCTGAAAGCACCGGCACGCCTCGGGCGGTATGCTAGTGTACTGTCTCACCCGCTCGGCAAGGCAAGGAGAACAAGACATGAGCGAACGCGTGCATGCGGTACAGGTGGGCGCCCCGGACCCCGAGATGCGCAACTCCCTGGTGGTCGAGGATTCGGATTACGACTACGACGTGCGTGGCCAGGAAGTCCCGGAGACACCCGTGTGTTGGTTCAACGACGTGGAGTATGCAGAGAAGGCCTACGTGTGCAGCGGCGATGAACTGCTGCGGTGTGAGGCGGGCGTGTGGGTGCGCATCGGTTCCTGTGATCCGGTGAATCCTTAGCGAAAGACTCTCTTTCTGTAAAACGGTCTCCCCGAGGGGCGGAGACGAGCGGGCCCCATGACGCTGAATCCTCCCATTACCGAGCTGGCTGACGAACACGATTTCGCGGGTATCCTGAAGCGTTTCATCAGCCTGAACGACGCAAGGCTCGCGCGCACCCGCGATGCCCTGCGCCCGCGCCAGCGGGATTTCCTCGACCTGCTGCCCCTGTTCTTTCACATCAACCACCCGCTGCTCCCCGGCTACAACGCCAAGGACTGCCCGGCCGGGGTGTTCGGCTACGCCCCCGACACTGCGGCGATGGAGGCGGTGACGCGCCTGGGCCGCGCATTCCACTTCAGCCGACACGTGCATCGCCACCTGACCATTCAGGCCATCTACCTCATGGGCAGCCCGGGAAGCGTCGCCTATTCCGGGGACAGCGACTTCGACGTGTGGCTTTGTCACGCCCCCGCCCTCGACGAGCGACAGCTCCGTTCCTTGCGTGACAAGGCGGAGGCCGTGCAAAGCTGGGCCGCCGGTCTCGACCTGAAAGTGCATATCTTTCTGGTGCACCCGGACCAGTTCCGGCGTGGCGAGACCGAGGCCCTTTCCGACGAGAGCAGTGGTTCGGCCCAGCAGCGCCTGTTGCTGGACGAGTTCTACCGCACCAGTTTGCGGGTGGCCGGCATGTACCCCATCTGGTGGCTGGTGCCGCCCGATCAGGAGGTGGCCTACGACCACTATGTGGAAGAGATCCGCCACCAGCGTTATCTGCATGCCCGGGATCTCATCGACTTCGGCGGACTCGGCCATGTGCCGGCGGAAGAGTTCCTTGGCGCGGCCGTGTGGCAGCTCTACAAGGGCATCGATTCGCCTTACAAATCCGTGCTCAAGCTGTTACTGCTCGAATGCTATGCACGGGAGTACCCGTATCTCGATCTGCTCAGCATGCGCTTCAAGCACGCCGTCTATCACGGTCACGTCGATCCGGATCGCCTCGATCCATACCTGATGATGCTCGACAAGGTAGAGGAGTACCTGAAGGGGCGTGGCGAGAGTGAACGCCTGAACCTGGCCAGGCGCTGTTTCTACTTCAAGGTGGACGAAAATCTCTCCGATGATGAGCCCGCGGCAGCGCGCTGGCGGCGAGGCTTGCTCGGCAGACGGGCGCGTGAATGGGGCTGGTCCCGAGCGGAATTGTTCGTGCTGGACAGCCGCCACACCTGGAAGGTGGACAAGATCACCGAGGAGCGGCGCGTGCTGTTCGAGGCCCTGTCGGAAAGCTATCGCTTTCTCTCGGGTTTCGCACGCCGCTATGCCGGCTCGGCCCTTATCAGCCAGCGGGATCTCAACATCCTCGGTCGCAAGCTTTATTCCGCCTTTGAGCGCAAGGCCGGCAAAGTGGATCTGCTCGGGCGCGGTTTCGCCACGAATCTGGTGGAACGGCAACTCACCGTGCACGAAGTCATCGACGACACCCAGGGCCTCAGCAGCTGGGTACTGTTCCAGGGCGCGGTCAGGCCCGAGGACGCCTTCGAGCACACGCCGGTCAAGCGGTTCCGCTATGTCACAGAAATGGTCGCCTGGTGCTATTTCAACCGGGTGATCGACAAGTCCACGCACGTGGTGGTGTTCGCCCGGCAAAGCCGTCTCACCACGGGTGAACTCAAGGCCATGATCGGGCGCATGCATGCAGTCTTTCCCGATCGGGCGAGCGCTTTCGGCGGCGTGTCCGACTTCGCCGAACCGGCACAGGTGGTGCACACCACTCTGTTCATCAACGCGGGACTCGATCCGCTCGCACGCAGCGAGCACGCGGAAGGGCGCATCGCCAGTGGCCGCTCCGATGCGCTCAGCTACGGTGGCCTGGGGGAAAACCTGGTGCATACCGTCGATCAGGTGGTGGTGACCACCTGGCAGGAAGTGCTCACCTACCACTTCAGCGGCGCCAAGGGGCTGATGGACTGCCTGTGCGAGTACCTCAAGTGGGTGCCGCTCTCCAGCGGGCGGGCACCGGTGGTGCCCACCGTGGCGAGTTACAGCCCGACCAAGGGCAATGCCATCGCCCGACGCGCTGAGGCGTTGTTCCGCGAGGTGATCGATTGCTACTACACCGGTCGTCAGCCCGCCGCGACGCGCTACGTCGTCCAGGTGGAACACGGATTTTTCGTGCTCAGCTTCGACGGGGATCTGCCTCACTACCAGATTCTGGACAATCAATCCGCACTGCTGCGCTATTTGGGTGCCCCGCAAAAGGAATTCAGCCCGGTGGTGTTCGACAGCCACGTTCAGGCGGATAAAGTGCTGCCGCTGGTGTTCAGTTACAACCGGCCGGGCATCGTGCAGTTGTTCTATCGCGTGCAGGGTGCGCAGGTGGATGTCTACGTGCTGGACGAACGCGGTTCACTGTTTTACCGGCGCTCACCGTTCCACGATGCTGACGCGCTGCTCGGCCAGTACAGCCATTTCTTCGAGGCCGTACTCAACCGCGTGAAATTTCAGATGCAGGACGGCCGCAGCGTGTCAGGTGCGGAAGGGTTGGAGTTTTTCCAGGTGGACAACGACAACGGTGGCCGTTTGCGGGTGGTGCGTCAGCGACCGCGCTTCAGCCCGTCCGGCGATCAATTCATCAGCCTGCAGGTTATCGTGGACGTGGACGAACTGAGCCGCACCACCTTTTCCATCTACTGCAATGGACGGGAGTTCTGTTCACCGGAAAGTGGCGGGAAGACGTTGGATGAAGTGGCCAACTACATGCTCGAACTGCGCCGCGGACGTCAGGCCTACCCCATCTACATCACCGACATTTCCATGTCACCGGCGGTGCTCGGCGAAGAGGGCGTGGGCCGCATCCAGACCATTCACTTCCTCAGCTACAAGCACAGGATTGAGGAAAAGCTCAATCAGTCCCTGAAAAGCTGATCTGTCACCCGGAGCCGCTGCGCGGCGCTATCTCAGTTGCCGCAGGCTTTCCATGATGGCGACCAGCGCGCCGTGCCAACGTGCAAATACGGGCTGCATGGCCGGGTCCGGCACGAGACGCTGAAGCATGAGCGGATCGGCGCCGACCACCAGCGTTTCCTCACCTTCGGCGAAAATGGTCACCTGCAGCGGCAGATAGGGGACGAGCTGCGGGTAACGGGCCGACAAGGTGCGGATCTCCTCGGGCTTGCCGAAGAATACGATGCGGTACTTGTCGGTGGTGAAACCCATCTCCGTCAGCCCCACGTCCACGTGTTGCACACGGGAGAGCGTGTAGCCCTGGGTGGTGATGGCATCCTGCAAGGCCAGCATGGTCTCGGGGAAGGACAGCGGCGAGCGCGCCATGAACAGTTGCTCGCCATGGGCGACGGAGGCGAGCAACAGGCCTGCAAAGGCTAGCAGCCGTGGCAATCTCATAGCGTCGCCTCCTCCAGGATGCCTTCGTACAGTTCGGTCATCTGATCGCAGGCTTCATCGAGCTCCCGGTTGTTGTACAGCGCGGAAAGGTGCTTGGGATTGATGCTCAGCACTTTTACCACCCCGTCCTGCTCCACCACGGTGACGCGGCAGGGCAGGAACAGGCCAACGCGCGGGTCGAGGCTGAGCGCCTGGTTGATGAAATTGAAATTACAGAAATAGACGATGACCTGCTTGGCATTCTCCTGGTCCTCGGGGAAGAAGCCGTGCTCCAGGCTTTGTTCGCGGATGATGCGGAAGTTTTTGCCAATCGCCGCCCGCTTGACGTTTTCGACCGTCTCCTCGAGGGAATAGGACGACTCGGCTTCCAGGAACATGGGCTCGTCCACGGGCGCGCGGATTTTCGCGGGCGCGCGCTGTTCGAAGCTGCGCACGAAGGCGACGATATCGTCGATGTCCTGTTCGGACAGGCCCTGGTCCAGATAGGAAATCATGGGCGTGCCCTCGCGCCCGCGCATGAGCGTCGCCTTGATCATCGCGTCCGAGGCGGCCGCCAGGAAGCCGGGATTGTTCAGCGCGGGCGGCATGATGGGCAGGTTGCGCGGGCGCGAGAAGGTCACCCCCGTGCCATGGCCGCCTTCGCCGTTGGCCCCGTGGCAACTGGCGCAGTGGGTGGCGAACAGTTCACCGCCGCGCGTCGCGTTCCCCTGCACGGATTGGGTGGACAGTTTGCGGGGCGCCGGTGCGCCGGGCTTGGCGAAGCTGCGCAGGTGCGCCACCAGGGCGTCCACCTCGGTGTCGCTGAGGGAGCGGAAGGCGGGCATCACGCGGCCCGGCCTGCCATTGCGCAGGGTCTTGCGCAGGAAATCGTCATCCGCGGTGGAGAGAAAATCGGGCAGCGCGAGGGGCACACCCACACCGCCCTCTCCATGCAGGCCATGGCAGGCCGCACAGTGTTGACTGTAGAGCCGGGCGCCGTCCGGTGCTGCCATGGCCGTGGGCACCATGGCGAACGCCGCCGCGAGCAAGAACCCCTTAAGCATACGTTCCCTCCCTTTTCCCTGGTCCGGAAGTATATTCGCCCCCTCGGGCGCGGGGATATTGATCGGGATCAGCCCAACGCCACCGGCTCGCCCGCCTGGGCGCTCACCAGCTCGCTCAGCGCGGCCATCAGGTCGCGGCCGTCCTTGTCGCTGCGCCACACGCCGTTGGCTTCGTCGTGGGCAAAATGAAACCCGCCGCTGCGGGCGGCGACCCAGATCTGGCGTACCGGCGTTTGGCGGTTGATCACGATCTGTGAGCCGTTTTCGAAGTGCAGGGTGAGAATGCCACCGGCGTTCTCGTAATCGATGTCCGCGCCGCTGGCATCGATGGCCTCCTCGATGCGCAACAACTGGGCATCGACCAGGCGATTGAAATCCGATTCGTTCATCATGGGCTCTTGTCTCGGTCGGGAGAGAAGAGATTTAACGCGAAGAACGCCAAGGGCGCAAAGGTTTGCCGGTGGAGCATCACCGCGAAGGCAGCGAGCCTCCCTCCCAATACCTGTTTTTCTCCACGCCTCCGCGTACTCCGCGTTGAGCCCCCTTCAGCGTGCCGCAGACGCCGGCGTTGCCGCACGGGTATAATCAAGCGCTCTTGTCCGGGGACCGTTTCCAATGTTCTGCCAGTGCCGGGCCCAGTATCTGCTATGGGCCGTCATCGCCGTGCTTGCCATCCTGACCATGCTCGCCGGGTGTGGCGCCAAGGGCGACCTGTACCTGCCCCAAAACACCTCACAGGACCAGGGCTGAGATGGACCACTTCGAATACCGCGACGGCCGCCTGCATGCCGAAGACGTGGAACTCACGCGCGTGGCCGAGGCCTACGGTACGCCCTGTTACGTCTATTCCCGCGCGACCCTGGAGCGGCATTTCCGCGCCTTCGACGCGGCCTTCGCCGGCCAGGAACATCTGATCTGCTATGCGGTGAAGGCCAATTCCAACCTCGCGGTGTTGAACGCCCTGGCCCAACTCGGCGCCGGCTTCGACATTGTGTCCGGCGGCGAGCTGGAGCGTGTGCTGGCCGCTGGTGGCGATCCGGCCAGGGTGGTGTTCTCGGGCGTGGGCAAGCGCGTCGATGAGATGCGCCGTGCGTTGGAAGTGGGCATTCACTGTTTCAACGTGGAATCGGAGCCGGAGCTGGAGCGCCTCGACCGCGTTGCGCGCGAACTGGGCGTGCGCGCACCGGTGTCGCTGCGCGTGAACCCGGACGTGGACGCAAAGACCCATCCCTACATTTCCACCGGCCTGAAGGAAAACAAGTTCGGCATCGACATCGTCCGCGCCCCCGAGGTGTACGCGCGCGCTGCGGAAATGCCCAATCTGGAAATCCTGGGCGTGGACTGTCACATCGGTTCACAGATCACCCAGGTGGCGCCCTTCGTCGATGCGCTGGAGCGCGTGCTCGCCCTGGTCGACACCCTGTGCCAACGCGGCATCGCTCTGCGTCATCTGGACCTGGGAGGCGGCCTCGGCATCAGCTATCGCGACGAGACCCCGCCGCTGCCCGGCGATTACGCCGCGCCGCTGCTCGACCGCCTGGCGGGTCGCGACCTCACGGTGATTATCGAGCCCGGGCGCGCCATCGTGGGCAACGCCGGCGTGCTGCTCACCCGTGTGGAATACCTCAAGCACACCGACCACAAGGACTTCGCCGTGGTGGACGCCGCCATGAACGACCTGATGCGGCCCACCCTGTACGGCGCCTGGATGGACATCGTGCCGGTGGTGCAACGCAGCGGCGAAGCGCGCCGCTACGATCTGGTGGGCCCGGTGTGCGAAACGGGCGATTTCCTGGGCAAGGAGCGTTCACTGGTGTTGGCGCAGGGCGACCTGCTCGCCGTGCGCTCGGCAGGGGCCTACGGCTTCTCCATGAGTTCCAACTACAACACGCGTCCGCGTGCCGCCGAGGTGATGGTGGATGGCCCGCGCATGCATCTGGTGCGCGAGCGCGAGCGCATCGCCGACCTGTTCGCCGGCGAACACCTCGTGCCCTGAACCCGTTCGGCTGTACGCGCCGGGTGAGGTGTCGCGGTCGCGGTTTTTCGCCCCCGGCGCCCACAAGAGGAGAAGACAAAGCATGGAACGAGTCCCCGAACCCGAACTGATGGATGACGGCGCACAGGCGCGCGCCTATGCGGACGCGGATTTCAGCGAACCGCACAACCATTTCGTTCAGCTGTTCCGGGAGCGCTTTGGTGACGCTGCCGGGCCGGTACTGGACCTGGGCTGCGGGCCCGGCGATGTGACGTTGCGCTTCGCACGGGCCTTTCCCGCCTGCGCCATCGACGGCGTCGACGGTGCCCGCGCCATGCTTGCCCTGGGTGAACAGGCGGTGGCCGCCGCGGACCTGGCCGGGCGGGTGCGCCTGCTGCACGCTTATCTCCCCGGTGCGGAGCTGCCGCGCCGTCACTATGCCACGGTGATCTCCAACAGCCTGCTCCACCATCTGGCAGACCCTTCGGTGTTGTGGCAGGCCGTCGCGGACCACGCCGCGCCTGGCGCGATGGTGTTCGTGATGGACCTGATGCGCCCGGCCAGCCGCGACATCGCCGCGCAAATGGTCGAGACCTATTCCGGCAATGAGCCGGAGGTGCTGCGCCACGATTTCTTCCATTCCCTGTGCGCCGCCTATCGCCCCGACGAGGTGCGCGCGCAACTTGCAGCGGCAGGCCTCGGTCAACTCGCCGTGGAGGCGGTGAGCGATCGTCACCTGCTGGTCACCGGCCGGCTGCCCTGAACCGCGTGCCGTCACCAAACCCATCTGAGAGGAGCGCCCCGTGACCTTCGAGAATCCGACCCCCGACGCCGTCGCCGCGCTGTTGCGGCAAGTGCGCCGCATCGCTGTGGTGGGCGTGTCACCCAAGGCCGATCGCCCCAGTCACTTCGTCGCGTCAGCGCTGCAGCGCTTCGGCTACGACATGGTCCCGGTGCGCCCGGCGACGGAAACCATCCTCGGCGTGCCCGCCTATGCCGACCTGTATGCCGTTCCCGGTGCCATCGACCTGGTGGATGTGTTCCGGGCCCCGGAGCACGTGGACCCCATCGTCGACGCCTGCATTGCCCTGAAGATCCCGGCCCTGTGGCTGCAGGACGGGGTGATCAACGAAGCGGCCGCCGCCCGAGCCCGTGCCGCCGGTATCACGGTGGTGATGGACCGCTGCATTTACCGCGACTGCGTGGCCTGCGGCATCGATACGCTTTCCAACGCCGCAGTGAGCCAGTAACCTGCCGCCATGCAATTCGCGTTTACGAAAATGCACGGCCTGGGCAATGACTTCGTGGTCATCGATGCCGTGCGCCAGCCGGTTTCCCTGAGTACCGAACAGGTGCGTTTTCTTGCCGATCGACGTTTTGGGATTGGCTGCGACCAGTTGTTGATGGTGGAACCGCCTTCCCGTGAGGGCGTGGATTTCCGCTACCGCATCTTCAATGCGGACGGCAGTGAGGTGGGCCAGTGCGGCAATGGCGCGCGCTGTTTTGCCCGCTTCGTGCGCGACAAGGGTCTCACCGACAAGGATGCCATCGTGGTGGAGACCGCCTCGGGCGTCATCACGCTGTACGTGGAGACGGACGGTCAGATCCGCGTGAACATGGGCGCACCGCGCTTCGCACCGGAACACATCCCTTTCCGCGCCGAATCCGAATGTGACCGCTATGGATTGGAAGTGGCGGGTCAGGCCTACACGGTGGGTGCGGTTTCGATGGGCAACCCTCATGCGGTATTGCACGTGGAGGACATCGCCACCGCCCCGGTGGTTGAACTGGGCCCCGCCATCGAAAGCCATCCCCGTTTTCCCGAACGGGTGAACGTGGGCTTCATGGAAATCGTCGACCGCGGCCACATCCGCCTGCGTGTGTTCGAGCGCGGCGCCGGCGAGACGCTGGCCTGCGGCACGGGCGCCTGCGCGGCAGCAGTGGTGGGTCGGCGTTGGGCGCTGCTCGATGAGACCGTGCAGGTCGATCTGCCGGGCGGCCGACTCACCATCCGCTGGGCAGGCAATGGCGAGCCGGTGTGGATGATCGGACCGGCGACCACCGTTTTTGAAGGAAGCATCACCCTATGAATGACTCATCACCGTCCGCCGTCCGGAACGACGATCTGGAACAGCAGTTGGTCGCCTATCTGGGCACCCATCCGGACTTCTTCCTGCATTACCAGCACCTGCTGCCCTATCTGACCATTCCCCATCCGGTGACGGGCCAGGCCGTGTCCCTGCTGGAACGCCAGGTGGGCCTGTTGCGCGAGCAGAAGCTGGAGCTCAAGCACAAGCTGCAACACCTGACCCACGTGGCGCGAAGCAACGAAGATCTGCTGGAGCGCCTGCAATCCCTGATCCTGACCCTCATCGACAGTCCCTCCGCCGAGGCCGTGCTGCAGGCGGTCGAGCAGGCCATGCGCCGTGATTTCCAGGCCGACGCGGTGGTGATCTGGACCTTCGGCGGCGATCTGCCGCGCGCCGTGCCCGAGGACCATCCCCAATTGGCGGCCTTGCAAAGCATCCTGGACAACCGGCTGCCCGTGTGCGGGCATTTGCGCGCCGACCAGGCGGCCGTGCTGTTCGGCGACACCGCCCCGGCGACTGCATCGGGCGCCTTCATTCCCCTGTGCGACGACGAAAACCGTGCCTGTCTCGGGCTCATCGCCATCGGTAGCGAAGATCCGAAGCGCTTCCATGCAGAAATGGGCACCGTGTTCCTGCGCCATCTGGCCGCCGTCACCGCCCGCATATTGCGCACCCGGGGGGCGCAGTGAGCGCATCGGCCGCACGGGTCGAACGCTTTCTCACTTACCTGCGCCTGGAACGGCGCGCCTCTGCCCACACGGTCGCCGCTTACGGTCGCGATCTGGCGGTGTTCACCGCTTTCTGCGAAAGCCGTGGCGTTGCCTTCGGCGATGTGGATGCCGCCGTCGTGCGCGCCTTCGTGGCGCAACGGCATCGGGCGGGCATTTCCGGCACCAGCCTGCAGCGGGCACTCTCGTCGGTGCGCGGCCTGTTCCGTTGGCTGTTGCGCGAGGGATTGGCGGCGCACAATCCCGCCGCCGACGTGCCGGCGCCACGCTCGCCGCGCAAGCTGCCCCGGCCGCTGAGCGTGGAACAGGCGACGGTGCTGTTGTCGGGTCGCGCCGAGACGCCGGAGACGATTCGTGATCAGGCGATGGCAGAACTGCTGTACTCGTCCGGTCTGCGTCTTGCCGAACTGGTGGCGCTGGACCTGGACGCCATTGACGTCGCCGACGCCACCGTGAGGGTGGTGGGTAAGGGCGCCAAGTCACGTGTGGTACCGGTCGGCCGCCTCGCACTGGAGGCGCTGGAACGCTGGCGCAAGGTGCGTGGCCAATTGGCCGCGGCCGGCGAGATCGCCTTGTTCGTGGGCGCGCGCGGCCGGCGCATCGGCCCGCGCGCCGTGCAGACACGCCTCGCCATGCTGGCGCGCCAACAGGGGCTGCCCACCCACGTACACCCGCACCGCCTGCGTCACTCCTTCGCCAGTCACCTGCTGGAATCCAGCGGCGACCTGCGTGCCGTGCAAGAGCTGCTCGGTCATGCGGACATCGCCACGACGCAGGTTTACACGCACCTGGACTTCCAGCACCTTGCCAAGGTCTACGACCAGGCGCACCCGCGTGCCCGGCGCCGCCGTTGAGACGCCGGACCTGCGCCCGGGGCACGTTTCGATGTCCGCGGTTGTGGCATCATGTGGCCACTTGTTCCGGATGATTTCACCATGCGCCTGATTGCCATCATTCCGTTATTGTTCGCTGCCGGTCTGTTGCATGCCGCCCACGGTACGGCGGTCGCCGCCGAGCAGGGCGGCGACGCCTATCTCGCCCTGGACCCTTTCGTGGTGAACCTCACCGATGGGCGTCGCGTGCGCTTCATGCAGGTGAAGATGCAGGTCATGGCAGACCCCAAGGTACAGCAGGCCCTCGAGGCGCACATGCCCGCCGTACGTGACCAATTGATCATGTTGTTCGCCCACCAGGACGCCGCGACCCTGCGCAACCCCGATGGCCGCGAAGCCTTGCGTCAGGAGGCCCTGGCGGCCGTGCAGACGGTCGTCAGTCAGGTCACCAAGAGCACGGGCGATCCTGCCACCGTGCACGCCGTCTACTTCACCGATTTCGTGATCCAGTAATCCGCACCTCGGCGCGCGCTGCCTGCATGGCGGCGCGCGCAGCCCCACGCCCGCTCCCCTCTCTCGTTTCCGACGGTCTGCTGCAACACGTCCGCGCTGGATCACGCCCACGCCGCATCGATCGCCCCGATTGCAAAATGCAATCGCGCCCGCCTGAACCCGCCTTTGCGTTGCATCTTGCATTGACCTCAAATCCGGGAATTTTCCTAACCGATTGATACACCGAGCTATTTGGGTATGGCACGAAGCCTGCTTTATGGGGGCTGCATGGCAAGTACCTGGGGGCGCCGAGTGGGACTGCGCTGGTGGCAAGGCTGGAAGAAAACGCCGCGAGGCTCCGTCACACGCGGACCACGAAGCGTTGCGCTTGCAGGTGCCACGGTCACGGTCGAGCGCTCCCTGGACTGCATGGGCGCCGCCTGCCCACGGCCTCAGTTACTCACCATGAAGGTGATGGACCAGTTGCAGGAGGGCCAGGTGATCGAGGTGTTGTCCGACAACCCGGCCACCGTCGAGACACTGCCCGCTTTGATGTTCGTGGTGTGTGGCACGCATCTCGGCACCATCAAGGAACTGGATCACTGGCGCGTCTACCTACGCAAAGGCCTGTCGACAGACTGAACAGAACGTTGACCGATGTGCAACGGATAAGAACAACCAGTTAAAGGACGGATATGAGCGAAGAACACGTACTGCAAGCCAAACCCGCGTTCATTGCCGGTTTGACCCAGGGCAACACCAAGGCCGCCAGCATCATCGTCGCGCTGGTGGTGCTCGGTTCCATCGCTGCGCTGAGCGTGGATACCCGCTTCGTCTATCTGCTCGTCTACGCCTGGTTTGGGCTCATCTATGGCCTGCTTCTGCAGTACGGGCGCTTTTGCATGGCCTCGGCAGTGCGCGATCTGTTTGCCGTGGGCGTGCCCCGGATGGCGGTGGGAATGCTCATCGCCGTCTGCCTGTTCTCCCTGACCGCTGCAACGGTACAGGCCACAGGGTTCAGCACCTTCGGCCCGCACCCGCTCGGCTGGCACGTGATCATCGGCGGTCTCATTTTCGGTTTCGGCATGGTGTTCACGGGCGGCTGCGCGTCCGGCTCGTTGTACAAGGCCGGCGAGGGCAACGTCGGGTCCATGCTGGTCATCTTCGCCATCTCCTTTTCCCAGGCGATTATCGTTGCCGCCGGCGGATGGCTCGATGCGCTGGTCCCCGCCGCCTGGACGGCATCGGCACAGGCCAAAGACATGCCTGCCGAACTGTCGGTCACCCAAGGTTGGTTCGACCAATTCACTGCGGGTTACGTCTGGGATCTGAAGGGCAGCACCGTGGCCGCCGATCTGGGCATGGACGGCACCGTCGCGGGGGCCTTTCTCGCCAACGCGCTGCTGTCGGCCATCCTGCCGTCGCTGGTACTGCTCGTGCTGCTCTACGTGCGCTACTTCCGCCGCAGTTACCTGCGCCGCGAAGCCGTCGCGCCGAGCCTGGGCAGCGATCTGCGCGGCTTGTGGGCCATGGTGACATCCTCGAAGAGCACCGCGTTGGCCGGGGCGGGATTGGGCATTTTCGCCGGCATGCAGATGTGGATCACCGGTGCCCTGCGCGAGCACTACAACATTTTCAACTTTGGCGAACTGCTGGCCGCGATGGGTTACGAAAACGGTCTTTCGCTGCAGGGCACCGTGTTTGATCCCGGCTACTGGTACATCACCACCCAGGAGGCCCAGTGGGGCGGCTGGATTCTGAACCAGTTGGGTGTGGACAACATGGACAACATTTTCTTCGGTCTGGACAACGGCCTGCCCAATCCGCTGCTCAACGCACCCGGCTTCATGTCCATCGGCATCATTCTCGGGGCCGCCGTAATGGCCCACATGCGCCGTGAATTCAAGTGGAAGCTGCCGAGCCTGGAGACCGCCGTGTTCGCCCTGGTCGGCGGCACCCTCATGGGTATCGGTGCGCGCATCGGCATGGGCTGCAACATCGGCGCCTTTTTCGCGACGGTAACCAACGGCGATCTCAGCGGCTGGGTGTTCCTGGCCGGCATGGTCGGCGGTGGTTATCTGGGCGTGAAGGCGTTCAACACGTGGCTTGAATGGCGCGCCTCGCGCAGCGGCGAATTCGATCTCTAACTGACTTTAGCCTGACAAGGAGCCGAGAGATGGCAGTGAAATTCGAGCAAACGGGTGACGGTACCTTTTCCCTGGACGTCAGAGGCTACAGCTGTCCGCATCCGCAAATGTATACAAAAAAAGCGTTACAGAAGATGGCTTCCGGCGACGTGCTGACGCTGCTTTTCGACAATCCGTCTTCCGGTGAATCCATCATTGCCATGTGCGATACCGACGGTAATGAACTGTTCGAGCGCAAAGACAATGGCGGCTCGTTCACCTGGCTGATTCGGAAGGCCTGACCCCATGAATCTCGGCGTGGTGATCACCGAACAGTCCCTCGTTCCCGACGCTTGCCGTGCCTTGCAGGCCGCCGCGGAGCGTGGTTGGCATCTGCGCTGTTTCCTGACCGACAGCGGTGTCCACGCACTCCATGAACTGACGCTTCAGCGTCTGGCCGCTGATGGCAAGACCTGGCTTGCGGTTTGTGAACTGAGCGTTGAACGCTACTCCGTTGAGGTGCCGAAAAACATCGCCGAACACGTGGTGATCGGGGGGCAGTACCAGGATGCGGAGCTGGCGCACCTTTCCGATCGCGTCGTGGTGTTCTGAGGAGGTTCTGTGCAAAAGCAAATACTGGTTGTGGCGATGAACAGACGCACCGAGGCACTGCGTATGGCAGCCGGCCTGACGCTGCTCGACGACGCCGTCAATGTCGCCATCTGCGGCGAACTGGCACCCGATGCCGAAGAGCACCTTGAAGCTTTGGATTTCGCCGATGTCCCGGTGGAGCAACTGGCGATCGACACCACCGCGGGCATGGCCGCGCTGGCCAGCAGGATCGCCACGGCAGATGCGGTGTACCTGATATGAACACCAAAACCATTGTCCTGATTTCCAGCGCGCTCGACGGCGCGTCCGCGGATGGATTCGTGCCGCGGCTTTCCGCGGCCCTGGCCACGGCGGGCTGCCGGGTCGAGTGCGCCGCGGCCTCCGATGCCGAGCGCATTCTCGATTTGCTTGAAAGTGGTGCAGTGCCCGTGTTCGCGGGTGGAGTGGCTGACTGATCGCGTACGGGGCGATGCACCGCCTCGTGGTCCGAACCAGACGTACAGGAGTGGAAACATGACGGAAGTAACACGGATTTCACACGGGGGGTGGGCTGGCCGTGTTGGCGCGTGCCTGTTCGCGGTGGTGCTAAGCGCCTGTGGCGGTGGCGAGGACGATACCGCCCCGGCCGTGGGCATCAAAGTGAATTCGGCCGCCGACATCGCCCAAGCCTCGGCCGATGACTATGACGATAACGTCAACGGTCTGATCACCGGGACGACGCTAAAGCGCTGGAAGGATGACTGGGCCAACGAGCGGCCCGCCGGCGTGACGGGCAAACTGGTGATCTTGCAGGTGTCGGCAGGGCCTGGGGGTACCGAATTCATCGCCGCCAACGGCACAAACGTGGTCACCTACCTCGTACCCGGCACTGACTGGTCGATGGTGCGTTCCAACGGCGTCATCACCACTCAAAGCATGGTGCTGGACGGGCCGTCCATTGACGCACTGCTGCAGAAGCACGCCATCGACCCAAGCCGGGACATGATCGTTTGTGCGCAAGGCACGGGTAGTACGAGCAATGCGATGGCTCAGGGACGCTGCTGGTATACCCTGCGCTACTGGGGCGTGGACGCTTCGCACCTTGCGCTGCTGAACGGGTCGAACGACTGGCAGGTGACCGATGGCGCAATGACCGCCCCCGGGGACTTCCAGGCCACGGCAACCAATCTCCCCACCATACCCGGCACCTTCAGTGTGACCGAGCTGAAGACGGACAACACCGTGTTGCAAGCCACGCTGCAGGACATGCTTGCCGTACTGCCGACCAGCGACACCAACGACCTCGCCGACGGTGTGTTCATCTGGGACGCCCGTAGTGTCGAACAATACAGCGGTGGCGAAGCGACGGGTGACGGCGGCGGCATCTTCCAAAACGGTGGCTCCCGTCAGGGTCATCCGTGGGGCGCACTGCAACTGAATTTCACCAACCTTCTGGTGGGCACTGCAGGCGATAGTGTGCGCTTCAAGACCAAGGCGGAGTTGGCCGACTACCTGGCCGGCTACATCGACGGATCCGGCAAGGGTTTCTTTGATGCCACTTACCAGGGTGTCGGCGTCGGCAACGCCTACCAGCCGGGCGACACCATTTACACCTATTGCGAAACCACCATGCGCGCCATGATCACCGGCATCGCCAGCGCCGTGATCCTGGGCAAGCCGACCCGCTTCTATGACGGCGCGATGGTCGAGTGGAACTCGCTTTCCCATCTCCAGGACGCCACGGGCAATTACCTGCTGCCGAGCGACTCGCCCTGGCGTACGGATACACGCTCGCACTTTATGCCAGCGGCCTCCGCCTTGAGTGTGGCAACCCGCGAGATCAAGGACCCGTACGCGCACAGCGCCAACGCCATTGTCCGCGAGGACCGTTTGTACAAGCTCGGCACAACCGAGAGCAGCGGTTCAGGTGACAGTGGCGCGACACTGCCGGCAAACCCTTGCGGCGGTTGAACGACAGGTGGGTCGCTGAGGCGGCTCACCGTCACCGACGATGAAGCGGACGTGGATGGGCATGGTGGTGGCGGCAGGCCTGGTGTTCCTGGCCTGGCAGGTGTGGCTCGGCCGCGTCGCCGCCATCACCCCGAGTGCGGAGGATCCTGTGGACACATTCCTGAGCAATCACTGGAATCATCCCCTGCCGACCCAAGGTGCACCCGCGGCGGGCAGTTCGGCCCTGGAGGCGTCTCTGGGCGCCGCGGCGTGCGCCCAGTGCCACGCCGATCAATGGGAGGCCTGGCGTAGCAGTTTGCACAGCCGTGCCATGGGCCCGGGTATCCAATGGCAGTTGCGGCTCATGGATCAGGCGCAGGGCAACCGGTGTCTACGCTGCCACGCGCCGCTCGCCGAGCAGAAGGCCCTGGTGGCACTGGAGCGCGGCTGGTCTGCCGCGCCGCAGCGGCCGCGCCCCGATTACATCCCGGCCGATCTTCACCGCCAGGGCGTGGCGTGCGCCGTGTGCCACGTGCGTGAGCATCAACGCTTCGGCCCGCCTGCGCGACCGCAGAACGGACTGAAAGGCACCGCCCACAACGGCTTCACCGCCAATGAGGCCTTTGGCGACAGTCGGTTCTGCGCGACCTGCCACCAGTTTCCGGATGACGGACCGCGACTTGCCGGCAAGTTGCAGGAAGACACGTTTGCGCAGTGGCGGGCCAGCCCGTTCGCCGGGAAGCAGTCCTGTCAGCAATGCCATATGCCCGACCGGCAGCACCTGTTCAAGGGTGTGCACGACCCGGCCACGGTGCGCGCTGCGGTGAATGTGGACCTGGTGCCGTTTCGGGACAACGGTCGCGGCGCCGTGCGCGTGACGGTCACCAATGTCGGTGCCGGCCACCACTTCCCCACCTACATGGTGCCCAAGGTGTATGTGCGCCTCAGCCTGCATGGGCCTGACGGAGAAACACAGCCCCTCGGGGAGGAAGTGATCGGTTGGGGTGCAGACGTGGGCATCACGCGCGAACTGTTCGACACCCGTATTCCGGCCGGCGGTCGGCTCGAATTCGAGCGAGGCTTCCCGCTACCGCAAACGACCGGCTGGCGGATTGCCGCTCAGTTGCATGTGGCGCCACGCGAACATTACGAGCGCGTGTTTGCCCACAGCCTCGGACAGGCGGATCGCATGGATGCACTCACCGTGGCCGAGCTGCGCCGGGCACTCGAAGAGGCGCGTCAAACGCGCTTCGAGGCGCTGAGCGTCAGCCGCTCATTGGACATGTTGCTCACGCGCGAGGACGCGCGCATCCGTCAGGAGTGCAATCGCCATGCGGATTGTTGATGGAACACTCCTGACGGTACTGGCGTTGACGGCCACCTCGGTGCTCGCTCAGTCCGGCGAACCGGTTCGGGACGGACGCCTGAAATTCCGAAGCGGTCCACCGTGCATGTGCAATGACGGGCTCAGTGAACGCGCCATTCGCGAAGCGGAACGGCGAAACCAACAGAAACAACAAGAACGGGTCGATCCCGGCCCGAAATCGCAGCAACGAGAAACCTCCAAAGGAGAATGATATGGAAGCCTTCATAAAGCGCTTGGGACGCACATTGCGTAACGCCAGTTTCGCCGTGGTGACGCTGACCGTCGTGGCCGTCGGCGCTGCGGTGCTCGAATCCCTGCCGACATCCGTGGCCGATGGTTCCGGGGAGGAAGGCTGGGGCGCGGAAAGCCTGGCTGCGGTCCACGAGGGTGTGAGCGGATTCTCGCTGATCAGCGTGGCAAACGCCTGCGGACTCGGGGCTTCGAGTTGTTTCAAATGTCACAACGGTACGCGTGCGGATGCGCCCAACGAGGACCCCGCCACCGCGCCATGGCATGCGGAACACCGCACCGTCAACAATTCCTGCGCCGGGTGCCACAACGGGAACCCACGCATCATTCGCAAGGAAATGGCGCATAACAAGCTCATCGCCAACCCGCGCCAACACACCGAACAAAGCTGTGCCAGCTGTCATTCGGCCGATGCCGACACGAAAGTTACCCGCTACCTGAGCGTCATGGGGGGAGGCAAGTAGTATGGATGTCATTGCTAACAAGACGCGCCGTCTGCTTGCCGGTGCACTCATTGCCGGCCTGCCCAGCATGGCGCTTGCCGGTCCCTCGATTCAATTCGGTGAACAGGGCTATATCTCCGTGAATTACGCCCTGCAGATGTGGCTTCAGCAGCAGGACTTTACGTCCGCCAATGATTCGGGAGACCAAACCGATTTCTTCCTGCGCCGCAACCGTCTTACGTTCACCGGCCAGTACAATGATTACGTCGGTTTCTATGCGCAGCTGGAGGCAGGCAGCGACAGCAAAGACGGTAACGACGATCGCGAAGTGTTTTATCGTGACGCCTACGTGACGCTCGACTATTCCGACGCCATGCGTTTTATCGGCGGGCGTTTCAAAAACACCTTTTCTCGAGAAAACCTCGAGGCCTGTCTCGAACCGCTTACCCTGGATCGCAGCGATATTTCGTTTACTCCATTCGGCGGGAGCCGCGACACCGGGGTGGCGCTGTGGGGCAACCTGGCCGACGGCGCTTTTCAGTATCGTGTCATGGCAGCGGACGGGCGCGAAGGCGACGAAGTCGCCAAGGACTCTCCGCGCCTGACTGCCCGTGTGCACTGGAGTCCCCTGGACCCCGAGTACGATTATGGCTACCGGGGTACCTACCTGGGCACGCAAACGGTGTTTACTCTCGGCGCCGCATACGACACCCAGGCAGACGTCGCGTATGCCGATTACCCGTTGCGCGAGGATGCGCAGGATTACGAAGCCACCACGGTGGACATGTTCTTCGAGTATCCCACTGCTGCGGGGACCTTCACCGTTTCAGCGGCCGTGTTCGATTACAGCGTTGGTGATGCGATTAATCAGGACCCGGACGCTGCTTTGCCGCTGAACACCGAGCTGGATGCCTACTACGCCAAGGTCGGTTATCTGCTTCCCAACAAAGTCGGACCGGGTCGGCTGCAGTTTTTTGCCCGCTACGACGAGGCCGAGTACAATCTGGACGACGGACTCCTCGACAATACAAAAAGCGGAGCCGGCTTCAATTACTATCTGGATGGCCAGAAGTTGAAGTTCACAGGTGAGTACATGTCTGTGGATTTCGACCAGGACCACCCGACCGATGTTTCCCTGCGTGATTACAACCAGGCCACGCTGGGCTTTCAGATGATTTTTTAACCATGGCGGGGGCCCGCGCGGCCCCGCCCGCTTGCACTCGGGGGGGACGCAGGCGTGATGCCGAACCAAAGGCCAACAATCCGCTTTCCACGCGATTGGCGCTTCTTTGCTGCGTCAATTGCCGGTGTTCTCTTGATTGTTTTCGTCACCACCCTTCTTGGTGACATTCCCCCCGTGGCGGTGATCTCCGCCTCCTCCATTGTAGCCCTGCTCATGGCAGGGCTGTTTTTTTTCTCTCAACGCCGGGCGATGTACCGCCTGCGCGACAGTATCCAGCGCGCGCAGGAAGGACTGCTTGAGCCGGTCAAACTGCTGCCCGTAGGGGATCGCCTGCTCCACGACGTGACCGTGGAATATAACCGCATGATTGCCATTCTCCACAGGATGTTTTCCACCGTGGAAGAATGTCAGGCCAGGGTGCTTGTCGAGCGCAACAAGATTGATGCCATCCTCCAGAGTCTGCCGGGCGCGCTGTTGCATATCGCCGACGATCTGCAGATCTCAGGGGTCAACAAGACCGCAGAGGAACTATTCGGTCTGTCCCAGGAACAGCTTGTGGGGAAAAACCTGTTCCACCTGCTCCATCTGAACGAAAACGATCGCGAGGTCCTGCGCGACGCGTTTCTTTACAAGCATCCATTACGCAACCAGGAAATAAATGTACCCCTGAAAGACACTGATCATTGGTTGAGTGTCAATCTCGCTTTCTTGACTGAGCATGAAACGGATATGGGTGCTGTCATCACCGTTCAGGACATTACCGAATACCGCCAGTTGCAGGACAGTGTGGCAATACGGGAGAAACTGGTGGCCATGGGGCAGCTCGCCGCCGGTGTGGCCCATGAACTGAACACGCCGCTGGGAAACATCCTCGGCTATTCACAATTGCTGCGCGAAGCGGCGGCCGCCGACGAGAAACTCAGCCGTTATGCGGGCATCGTGGGGGACGAAACCAAGCGCTGTTCACGCATCGTCCACGACTTGCTCAACTATGCGCGCAGGGACCCGTGCAGTGGCGAAACCTGCGATATCAACCAGTTTATCCGCGAGCTCATCGACACCTTCATCACCTGCAAACTCAAGCGTTACAGCATCCGTGTGGAGCTGGACCTCACGCCCGGCGAGCTACTGCTGGACGGCGGCTGTGGGCAACTGGATATCGTACTGACCAACCTGATTCTCAATGCCATTCAGGCACTGGACGGCGTCCATGAACCCCGCATCCGCCTGGCCGCCCGCGATGATGCCAACGGTTTCGTGTCCATCGTGGTGGAAGATAACGGACCGGGCATTCCCGCAGAGATCCGCAGCCGGATCTTTGACCCGTTTTTCACCACCAAACAGGTCGGCGAAGGCAGCGGGTTGGGGCTGTCTATCTGCCAGGCGATGATGGTACGCCGCGGCGGCTATGTGCGTTATGACTCGGATTTCACCAAGGGGGCACGTTTCATTCTACGTATGCCGGGGGTAAATCCAGGGAGAGTGGTGAATGAGTGCAGTGATGTCTGTGACCGGCGTGAGTGAAGATCCTGTACGCCCGGTCATCCTCATCAGTGAGGATGACGAGAACATGCGTGGCCTGATCGCCAGCGTGCTGGAACCGCTGGCGGACAAAGCCGACGTGGTTTGCGCCCGCGATGGCGAAGAGGCGGTGGGTGTGCTTGAAAAACGCGATGTAGGGGTCGTCGTGACAGACCTGCGCATGCCCGGCTGCGGGGGTCTCGATGTACTCGCTGCCGCCAAAGAACGGGGGCCGCTCACCCAGGTGGTGCTGATTACCGGCTATGCGAGCGTCGACTCCGCCATCGAAGCGTTCAAGAAAGGGGCGTTCGACTACCTGCGCAAGCCGTTCGAAAATCTCGAACTGCGCTGCACGGTGGAGCGCGCTTTGGAACACCATCTGCTCGGGCGCGAAAACCGTCGACTGCGTGCGCGCAGCCGGATCTATGAGGAGGGCGGCCTGATCGGCCAGTCCAAGGCCATGGCCCGCGTCGGCGAGATTATCGCGGCAGCGGCGGATTACGACTGCAGTGTGCTCATCACCGGCGAGAGCGGCAGTGGCAAGGAGGTGGTGGCGCGTCAGATCCATGCGAACAGCAAGCGTCGTGATCGTCCATTCGTCGCCCTCAACTGCGCCGCGATCCCGGAACACCTCATCGAGAGCGAGCTGTTCGGCTACCGCAAGGGCGCCTTCACGGGCGCAGATCGGAACAAACCGGGACTGTTTGACGTTGCCAACGGTGGCACGCTGTTTCTCGACGAAATCAACAACGCCACCCTGTCACTGCAAGCCAAGCTGCTGCGCGTTCTCGAGGACGGTGGTTTCTATCCCATGGGGGAAACCGAGCCGCATTACGTGGATGTGCGGGTCCTGGCGGCCAGCAACCGGAGCATGGCCGACATGATCAAAAACGGCCAGTTCCGGGAAGACCTCTACTACCGCCTGATGGTCATGGACCTGGCCCTGCCGCCGTTACGGGAACGCCGCGAAGACATTCCGCTGCTGGCTTACTTTTTCGTCAACAAGTTCGCCCGGCAGTATCAGAAACAGCTGAGCGGTCTCACCACCGAGGTGCTGGCGCTGATGATGCGCTATCACTGGCCGGGCAATGTGCGCGAGCTGGAACACATGGTCCAGCGCATGGTCATTCTCTGTGAGGGGGAAAAAATCGGTGCGGAGCTGTTGCCGCCGCGCATCAACGGTCCCCAGGGCGAGGTGCAGAGCGACGGGCATATACCGCTCCAGAGCCTGGAAGAACTGGAAACGTGGTTCATCCGCAAGATTCTGGGCGAGACCCAGGGGGATCGTAGCCTTGCCGCGGAAATCCTGGGCATCGACAAGTCCACCCTGTGGCGCAAGATCAAACGCTACAACCTCGACGCGTGATCCGCCGCGCTGGGGCCGTAGCGCATACCAGAACCGGAGCATCCCCCATTCACACCGAGGCTGCGTCCATGTGACGCTGTTGTTTCGCCTTGTTCGGTGGGTTCCCGCGACAGCCTCATGGACCTATCGGGCCTGCTCGTCGACCGGCATCACTGAAAATACCGTGACGCGGTCACCTTCCGTGCGCCAGCGCACGTTCAGGTCCAGCAGGCGCATGCCGTATTCCCCGTGCCCGCCGGTACGGTATCCCGGCCGCGGGTCCTGGGCGATCACGCCGGCAATGAAACGCGCGAGATCCGGATAGCGGGCCGCAAGGGTTTCGCACGTTGCGGCGGCCTCGGATGAAAACGTGACGTCGCTCAGGGGGACGGGCGGGGTTTGCGCGTAGGCACCCCGTGCGCCGGGGATGGCGTCCACGTAAGGCAGGTAAGGCTTGATATCGAAAACGGGGGTGCCGTCGAGGAGATCCACACCGCGCAGGTAGAGCACCAGTTTGCCTTGCTCGCGCCCGATGCCGTGCAGCGCGACCACTGACAGGCCGATGGGATTGGGACGGAACATGGAGCGGGTCGCAAACACGCCGAGGCGTGTGTTGCCGCCCAGACGCGGGGGACGCACCGTGGGTTTCCAGTCGCCCGGCGGGATGGCGTGGAAACCGAAAATCAGCCAGACATGCGAGAAGTCTTCGAGGCCACGCAGGGCCTCGTCACGGTCATAGGGGGGAAGCAGTTCGAGCGTCGCCCGCGCCTCGGGTACCAGCCCAGGCTGGCGCGGAATGCCGAATTTTTCCTTGTAGGGCGTATGCACGACGCCGATGGCGGAGAGGGTAAAAAGTGAAGATTTCGGCATGGTTGGGCTTGACCGGCGTCGGGAAGGAAGTATGGTTCCGCTAACGGCGCCGAGGTTCAAGTATGGATATCCAGAAAGTCATTCAGACTCTTATCGCCTCCGAGTATTACCCGCGCGGCAAGAAGCGCTCGGAGGCCGATTATCGGCCGGTGGTCACTGTGTCGCGCGATCTTGGCTCGGGCGGCAGCGAAATCGCTGAACGCCTGGCGGCCCGCCTTGGGGTCCCGGGTTATGATCGTGAAATCCTCGATGCGGTGGCCGAACGCGCCAAGGTGGATCGCGAGTTCATGGCGCGCCTCGACGAACGCACGCGGGATGTGCGCGACTCCTGGCTGTTCGGATTGCTGTCGGGTCAGAGTTCCTTTCTTTCCTCTTACCGGCACCACCTGTTTGACGTGCTGCTGTGCATCGTCCAGGAAGGCGGGGTCATCGTGGGGCGGGGCGCACACATCGTGCTGGCCAACCGGGAGGTGTTCCGGCTGCGGGTGGTGGGCAGCGAGGAAGTCTGCGCCAAGCGTATTGCCGCGCGCGACGGTATCGATCTCCAGGCGGCGCGTGCCCGTGTATGCCAGGTGAACAAGGAACGTGACGATTTCACCTACAAGCTCGTGAACCATCATCTCACCGAAGCGCACACTTTCGATCTGGTGCTCAACACCGACAAGCTCGACGACTGGGATGCGGCAGCGGAATTCATTCTGAGCGCCATGCGGGTCATGGGCTTCAATATTCACGAAAAGGCGTCCCATGGCTGAGCTACCGCTGTCGGACAGGACCCTCAGGCTGGAGATTGTGAGTGCCCACGCCCAGGTGTACTCGGGCCTGGCACGTATGGTTTCGGTACAGTCGGTGACCGGCGAGCTGGGCATCCTGCCGCGCCATGCGCCGCTTATGACGTTCCTGGCGCCGGGTGAAGTGCGCATCCGCACGGAAGCCGATGAGGAAGAATACGTCTACGTGGACGGGGGCTTCATGGAAGTGCAGCCTGACATCATCACGATTCTCGCGGATACGGCCCTGCGCGGTGACGACATCGACGAAGAGGCTGCACAGCGGGCGCGCCGCGCCGCCGAGGAGGCCATGCGAACGGCCACCTTGTACAGTGATCGCGATCTCGCACAGGTGGAACTGATCAAGGCACTTGCCCAGCTGCGCACCCTCGAGGATACGCGTCGGCGCCGTCGGCGCTAGATACCCTAAAAACACGTGCCTCTCGCAAACACGCCAGGAATGCCAAGGAAAGCTGAAAACAACGGCGGAAGGCTTTTGGCTTCTCTGCGTCTTGGCAGTCCGTTGAGTACGCTCAGTGCGGTTGCGAAAATGCCGCGAAATGCTGCGCGATACGT
The DNA here is from genome assembly GCA_041687015.1 of Gammaproteobacteria bacterium. Classification (GTDB taxonomy): domain Bacteria; phylum Pseudomonadota; class Gammaproteobacteria; order Thiohalomonadales; family Thiohalomonadaceae; genus JALOAT01. The sequence goes on along the minus strand of JAWLCT010000002.1, from coordinate 90,478 downwards.
TGCCTGCGTTCGTGGTAACTGCGCGTGTCGGTCAGCGGGTTGTGCAGCTTGGGGCTCGGCAGACTGGCGGCCAGACTGACGGCCTGCGCGGGGGAGAGCTGCGCCGCACCGGTGTCGAAATAATGCCGTGCCGCGGCCTCGACGCCGTACACTCCGGTGCCGAACTCGGCCACATTCAAGTACAGCTCCAGAATGCGGCCCTTGCGCAGCTTGCGTTCCATGGCCAGGGTGAGCACCAGCTCATGCCATTTGCGCAGTGGGTCGCGGCGCGCGGAAAGAAACAGGTTTTTGCTCGTCTGCTGCGAGAGGGTGCTCGCACCATAGACCACCCGACCGCGCGCCAGGTTGTGCTCCATGGCTTCGGCAATCGCCGCCGGGTCAATGCCCGTATGTTGCCAAAAGCGGCTGTCCTCGGCGATAACGACCACCCTGCGCATGACCGGCGCGATCTGCGCCAGCGGTACGGGACGCCAGCGCAACGGCGGCAGCAGCGGGTCGTCGATGCGCGCTGCCTCGTAGGCGCGGATGAAACTGGATTTGGGTACGCGGCCGCTGGCCAGCTGCGACCAATCGGGCCAGATCGCAAACAGGTAAAGCGCATCCGCGGCGCCGGCGACCAGCACGGCCAGAAGCGCGATACCCAGCCAGCGCACCCCGCGCCGTTTCCGGCGTCGGCTCGGACGGGGGCGCCGACGGATCACCACGGTTAGTCAGCGCGGGCGAGGCTGAGCGGATCGCGGGGGTCGATCCCGTCCTTGAAGGGCTTTTTCCGATCCAGATGGGTGAGTTGGTAGACCATGCCCATCCAGTTGTTGATCACGGCCTCCGCGGTGTCGTGCCAGGTGTTGTCCAGTTGCGCCGCCACCAGGGCTTCGGGTAGCGGAGGCACGGGCCGGCCGGCGGCCAGGGCGGCGATCACGCGCTCCCGGTGTTCATCCAGGACCGCCTCGCTCTGGCGCGTGAAATAATTCTCCACGAAGGGCGGGTAATCGGCCCTCTTGCCTGCGGCAAAGAGCGCCACTTCGCGTTTGTATTCCTTCAGCAGGCTGACCGTGTCGTATTCCGGGTGCCCCTGGAAGAACACCAGACGGAAGCCGTCTTCGCTGGTGGCCAGGTGTACGCCCGCCTCGCTTTCCACCAGCACCCGACAGTCGGCGGCCAGGAACTGTTCGCGATCGATCTGGTTGAAACGTGAATGCGGCACGTCGAAGCGCGTGTTCACGCCCTGCACCAGGGGATGGCGTCGGTCCACCACCCGGTGCGAATACACGCCCCAGCGCTTGTGGCCCAACGGGCGACGCGGCTGGCCGTAGCGGAACTCCATCACCGCGTGGGTGGTGAGACAGGAGCACAGCGTGGCGGTGACATTCTCATAGGCCCAATCGATGACGTCGATGAGCGGCGCCCAGAACGGTTGATCGGAAAGACGGGAGCCGGAGACGTTGGCGCCGGTGATGATCAGCGCATCCAGCCCCTGGGCCTTCACCTGCTCGAAGCTCTCGTAATAGCGATCCACGTGCGCCTGGCCCTCGGGACCGCGGGCCAGTTCCTTGAGCGTAAACGGGTGCATGTAGAACTGGGCGATCTGGTTGGCCTCGCCCACCAGGCGGAAGAACTGCCGTTCAGTGGCCTCCAGTGCGGCGTCGGGCATCATGTTGAGCAGCCCCACGTGCAGCTCGCGGATGTCCTGGCGTACGGCGGCCTCGCGCGGGATCACGGTCTGGCCTTCCTGCTTCAGGCGATCGAAGGCGGGCAAGGGGGTATTGGCGACCAGCGGCATGGTTTGCCCTCGTGCAGTGTCAGCCGCGCGCGACGGCGTGTTCGATCAAGGCGATGAAGTCGTCCTCGCTCTCCACCTGCGCCACTTCATCGGTACTCACCGTGTAGCCGTACTGCCCGGCAATCGCTTCGTAGCGCGGAATGCGTGAATAGAATAGGCGCGGGAACACCCAGCGCACGAAGTCGTCGGGGTCGATGAGCGCCACATAATCCAATTTGCGCTCACGCATGTAGATGGCGAGCTGTTCGTCGAGGAAGGCTTCGCGGTAGTAGAGCGGCTTCGGATCGGCCTCGGCGCGGCGGATCAGCTCGCGTTCGTCCTGTTCGCTGGCCTTGATGTACAGGATCAAGGTGTTGGCATCGAGAATGCGCAGCACGTCCTGATCGTCCAGTTCGCACAGCGAGCCGCCGGCATCATTCACGAAATGCTGGTAACCGTAGATGGTCTGGGCCTTGTGGATGAACTCCGGTACGTCCTTGAACGCGGCGATCTCGGCCTCGCGGTGCAGGTTTTGGCGGCGCTTGAATTCCGTGAGCGACAGGCCGCCCAGCTCCGGGTTGCCCAGCTTGCCCATGAAGGTGGACACCGGCTTCAGGTGATCCACGGTGATGTTGTTGCGAATGTAAATGGAATCCGAACGCAGCAGGTCGCGCAGGAACGGAATGGTCATCGCCTGCTGTTTGATGTTGTCGAGGATGGCCTCGTCCAGGTAGCGCGTGCCGATGCGGTAGTCACCGGAATAATGGAACCAGTTTCCCCGGCGCAGGATGTTGGAGAGGCGGGTTTTGCCTACCCCGGACATGCCCAGCAGAGTGATGCGCTTGTTTTCCCAGGCGCGAAAGGCGTCGACACTGAGTTTCACGAACGGTTGCTCCGGTTCAGGAGCCCGTTATTGTACGGCGACCGCGCGTTCGGCGCATCGCCCGCAGGTTTCGACGCTTGTGCGGGCGAGTGCCTCGTGGCGCGCCTTAGTCAGAACGTCACATCCAAACCCAGGGACATCATGTCGACCTGATCGATGTTGGCCTCCTCGATGTCGGCGAGCTCATCGATCTCAAAGCGCTCCCATTCGGCGCGGATGGCGGTCAGCGGTGTGATGTTGAACGCCACGCCGGCACCGTAGGCCAGGTCGGTGTCATCGTCATCCACGTCGATGCCGGCGATTTCCGCCTCCGCATCCCACAGGATGCCCCCCGCTTTGGCGAATACGGTGATGGGGCCGGCGCCGATGTTCAAGGTGCCGAACAGATCCCAGCCCGTCGCCTCCATGGAGACGTTTTCGTCGCTGGAATCGGCCAGGTTCACATAGCCGCCCTCAATGCCGAACAAGCCGAACCGCGCCCCCGCATAGGCCTTCCAGCTGGTATCGGTTTCGTCGAAATCAAAGCCACCGAAATCGCCTTCCACCGTGGTCTGTCCTACTGCGCCGCCGATGTAGAACCCCGGTTCCACCGCCAGCACCGGCGTGGTGGCCACGAGCGTGCCGAACAAGCCTGCGCCCAGCCCAATGACCTTACGCATGTGGCGTTCCTCCCTTGTGGGTCCTTAACATCAATCTAGCCCGGGTGTGCCTTGGCTGCGCCGGGGCCGATTTGAAGAAACGGAACGCCGCGGAGGGTGCGGCGATCGCAAAGGCGTTCTCCGCGCCTCTGCGTTGGTGGTGCCTGACGTCAGGCGAAGGTCTCGCGTAGTGCCTGGACCCCGTTGCTGCCCAAGGCGTGGGCAAGCTCGTCCACCGCCCGGCGCAGGAGGGCCGTGGCGGCGTGACGCCCGGTCAGACCCAGACGTGCGGCGGTCTCGGTCAGCGAATGTGCCTCCAGCACCGATAGCACCAGGGCGTCGCGTTCGCGCTCCGACAACCGGCTGCATGCGTGGCTGTCGGCGAGTGCATGCAGTGCGAGGCGATGCAGCGGGGCGAGGACGTAGGCAAAGTCCCGTGCGCCCAGGGCGAAGGTCAACAAATCGCGCCAATCCTCGTCATCGAGACCGCGCTTGGCGGGGGGCGGCCCTGCATCCGCCAGCACGGCCCCGGCAAGCGGTGCATCGAGGCCGCGCAACGGGCCGGCGAGCAGGTGCGGCAGGGCGTCGGCGTGGCGCCGTCGTGCGGCAGCGAACAGGGCCTCGCCCGCGGTGCTGAGGGGCTTCATTACCATCACCGAGGGTGCGCCGCTGGCCGCATCCCGCGCCAGGCCCAGGCGCACGCCCTGAAAACCGCTGCGCTGCCAGAAGTGCAGCAACCCGGCGGTCGCGCCGAAGCTGCTGCCCACGTAATCGGCACCCGCCGCACGGCACGCCTCCACCACGGCCTGCACGAGGCGCCCCCCCAGCCCACGCCCCTGCACGGCCGGATGTACGGCGATGCGCAGGATGCGCCGGCCACGCAGACACGGTGCGTCCATGAGTCCGGCATGCTGGGCCAGGGATTGGGCGAGCAGGTGGCCGCGCACCCGCCGCCGTCCCGTCCAGACCTCGCGGGCAAGCGCCGGCGGCAGCGCTCCCTCCTCCACTACCAGCGCCACGCCGACGATATGTTCGTGGCTGCGCAAGACCCGCACCGACACGTTGGGGCCATCCAGCAACTGACGCAGGTCCATGGGGCTGGTGCGATAGTGGGCGAGCACCAGCAGGCCGAATACCTCGTTGAGCAACGCCTCATCCTCGACCAGCCGGTCGCGATCCAGCGTCTCCACGGCAGGGATTGCCGCGCCGCCCCGCAGCGCCTGTTCGGGCGCCGGCTCCGCATCCAGCAACAGGGCCCGGAAGACCAGCGCTTCCAGCGCATCGCCTTGCTCCCAGCGCACGGGCTGGTGCAGCGTGAGCTCGTGCCAGCCGGGCGTGAGGCGATCGAGCACCCGTGCGAAGCGCACCGCGAAACCGCGCCCGGTGCCCTCATAACCGTGCACCGTGGTGCTGAACACCAGGCGCGGGAACCGCCGTAGCAAGCGTTCCAGGATGGGCACCGGGATTGCGGCGGCTTCATCCACCAGCACCAGGTCCGCGGCGACCTCGCCCGCCGCCAGTGCGTCGGGCGCGGCAAACGTCAGGCTGGCCCTGCCGAGGCTCAGACACCGCCCCTGATGGGTGGCTTCGGGCAGTGCGGCGCGTGCGTGGGCCAGGGCGGTTTCCGCTGCCGCCGGGCGGGGGCCGGTGATCACCAGCCGGCCAAAGCCTTCCGTCACCAGTCGCGCCGCGGCCATACCAAGTGCGGCGGATTTGCCGCGCCCGCGATCGGCCAGCAGCACCAGGGGGCGATGGGTGTGGCCGCGGGCGACCTGCAGGACGGCGGCGATGGCGGTGTCCTGGTCGGCGGTGCGGCCGATGTCGAAGCGCGGCGGCGGCGGGATGGCCGGCGGTGGATCGCCGGCGCGCAGGATGGGAACCCCGGCGGCCTGCAGCACGGCGATGAAACGTTGCAGGAAGCGCCCGCCCACGGCGCCGGGTGGGTGCGGGTAATCGGCGATACGCGCCTTCTCGGCGTGATCCTGCTGGGGCCAGCAGGCGAACGGCGGGGTGAGCAACAGGAACAGGCCGCCGCCGCGTACCACGCCCGCGCAGGCACCGAAGGCCTCCACGTCGAAACCCGCATGGGCATCGAACACCAGCGTGGCACGCTCGCCGCCGAGCAGGGCGTGGGCCCGGGCTGCGGGCAGCGTGTCCGAGGCCCCCCGGGGCTGGTCGGTGATCCACAACGCGTCCCGCCCGGCGAGGAGGCGGTCCGCTGCGGCAAGGCACTGGTCACGCTCACCGGCGATCACCAGCATGCGCCTGTGGCGTGCGGTTGCGCTCATCCGCTACCGCCCGTCAGATACCGGTAGGCAGCGAGGGCCGCCTTGGCGCCCGCGCTTGCGGCGACCACGATTTGCTTCTCGGGCTCGTCGGTGACGTCGCCCGCCGCGAACAGACCGGGAATCGCCGTCGACTGGTCCCGCTGGACCGGCACTTCCCCGCGCTCGTTCAGGATCAGCAGATCTCGCACGGGGTCGGCGTTGGGCGTCAGGCCGATTTCCAGAAACACCCCGTCCGCCGCGATATCGAAGCGTTCGCTGCCGTCGACCGCTTCCACGCGCACGCCGGTGAGTTTTTCGTCACCCAGAAAAGCGGTCACGCGCAGGTTGCGATGACAGGTGACCTTAGGTGCGGCCATGATTTCCTGTTGTAGTGTCGGGTCAGCGGTGAAGCGTTCGCCGACGTGAACGAGACGGATCTCGCGTGCGAAGCCGAGCAGGTCGCGCACCGCCGTGAAGGCGGAATTGCCGCCGCCCACAACCACCACCCGTTTGTCGGTATACAGCGGGGCGTCGCAGGTGGCACAAAAGGCGATACCACGGCCGAGAAAGCGTTCCTCTCCGGGGACGCCCAGGTGACGGTACTGCTTGCCCGCACAATAGACGATGGTACGCGCCTGCACGCGATCGTCGCCGTCCATGCGCAACACGAAGCGATCATCGGCGTGTTCGATGCGGTTGACCCGTGCATGCAGGCGTTCCGCCACGGGATAGACCTCCGTGTGGTCGCGAAAGGCCTCGCCCAGTTCGCGCCCGCCGATACTGGGGATCCCGGGCCAGTTTTCCACGCTCGCGGTATCCGCCACCTGGCCGCCCAGACGCTCGCCGATGAGGGCCACGTCCAATCCTTTGCGGGCCGCGTACAGGGCCGCGGTGAGTGCCGCCGGGCCCGCGCCCACGATGGCCACCTGATAGAGATGTTCGGGCGCGGGCGTCGCCACGCGCCGCTCCCCGCGCATCTCGCGCAGACTGGCTTCCAGGCGCTCGTAGGCGTCCGGTTTCACGACGCGCAGGATCTCCATGATGGCTTGCGCGGCGGGCAGTGCGCCGTCGAAACCGTGGGCACCGTTGATGATCGTGCGCGGCACACCATGGACCCGGTAGCGCTGCACCAGATGGGGGAACTCCGTCGACTCGACCATGTCTGCGCGGATCTGCGCGTTGGCCAGGGCGAACTGGTGGGCGAGATGCACCGCCCGCGGGCAATAGGGGCAGGTCGGCGTCACCATCACTTCCAGGTGCACCGGTTCGTCGATCAGCGCGACCAGTGCCTCCACCTCGGGCGGCAGCCCGGGGTTGGCGTCCGCCACGCGCACCATCGCCTGGATCAGTGAACCGAACTCGTAACCCACGGTGAGCCCGTAAAAGCGAATGCCGGCATCCTCGCCGGTGCCAAGGACTGCCGTTGCGGGCACCTTGTCGATGCGAAGGTCATGGGCGAGGCTCGTCTCGCCCACCCGATCGTGGACCTCGAGCCTGACGCGGTCCGAGAGTGCTGCCAGTTCTTCCAGCAATGCGTGCTGCTCACGGCAGGCGCCACAGGCCTGCGCCTGGGTGAAGAACACCAGGCGCACCGGCGCGGGCAGGCGTGCGAAGACGTCGCTCACCTGGCGTTTGGTGTCAGCATCGAGGAATTCGGCCATGCCGTTTCCGCCTCTGTCGTGGGGTTGGCTTGAGCGTAGCGATAGCTGTCGGCGTCCCGAGCGCGCGGGTGAAGCCGTGCGTGCGCACCAAAAGCCCGCAGCTTGCGTACGTTTTAAGCCTTGCCCAAAACGCGTAAGATGCGCGCCCCATCGCCCGTACGGGCCTGTTTCTCAAGAGGAGTCATGCCATGCAATTCAGCCCCTGCCGCGGCGGCGACAACTGCACCCAGGACGGCACCCACTGCCAGGGTTGCGGACGCAGCCACGAGGAAATCGCGGAGACTCGCCAGTTGGTCGACGCGCTGGCGCAGTATGCCCTGAAGATGGGTTATGACAACCCCATCGAGTTCACCCAGTTCGTGGCCGCCAAGGCCGCGGGCAAGGCCATGCTGCTCAAGGCGCAAGCGCAGTAAGCCGTTCCGCGTAAGCCTGTCCGCGTGGACCGTATCGATTACCGCCAGGTGTTCCGGGAGGCGTACGCGCCGCCCCGGGACGGCGTGGCGCGCATCGTCGTGCCGCCGCGACGCTGTCTGGCCCTGGACGGTGAAGGTGCGCTGGGTTCGGCCGCGTTCACCCGTGCCGCAGCGACCGTGCGCGCCCTGGCAAAGGCGCTGCGCCTGACGCTGAAGCACGGGCCCATGGCGCTCGATTTCCGGGTCATGCCCCTGGAGGTTCAGTGGCATGGTGAGGCGCGCTGGACAGTGCTTCTTTTCCAGCCGCCGGTGGTCGATGCCGCGCTCTTCACTGCCGCACAGGCTTCGCTCACCGATGCTGCCGCACAGGGCATCGCGTTGCGGCAACTGCCCGAAGCGCCTGCCCTGCAGACGCTGCACACCGGCGCCATGGACCAGGTTCAGGAGGCCCTTGATCGTCTGCAGGTGTTCGCGCACGGGCATGGTCTGCAACTCGCAGGCGGTCATCTCGCGGTGGACCTGGGCGATCCGCGCAAACCGCCGTTCTCGCAAAACAAGACCCTGATCCGGCGCCAGTTGGCTTGAATGACCACCCGGGCAGACTACCGTTCTGCCCGACCGAGGCGGGCATGGATGGCCTGCACGTCTTGCAGGGTATTGGCCTCGGCGGCGGTCTTGTCGGGACGATAGCGTTTCACCCGTGCAAAGCGCAGCGCCAGGCCCGCGGGGTAGCGTGGACTGTCCTGTACGTCACCAAAGGCGATCTCCACCACCAGTTCCGGGCGCACGTAAACGGTCCAGGCATCGCGCGCCACTTCCCTGGCGAGCAACTGGCGCGTTTGCCAGGCCAGGGTGGCGTCAGTGAGTCCCTTGAAGGTTTTGCCGAGCATCACGATCTCCCCCGCTGCGTTGCGTGCGCCCAGGTGCAGGTTGCTGAGCCAGCCGGCGCGGCGCCCATGGCCCCACTCGGCGGCGAGCACGACCAGGTCCAGGGTGTGGAAGGGTTTGAGCTTCAGCCAGCTGGAGCCACGCTGACCCGCCTCGTAGCGGCCGTCCAGGGCCTTGGCCATGAGGCCCTCGTGACCGTGTGCCATGGCCTCTTCCAGAAAGTCATGCGCCGCAACCCCCTGCGCCGTGATGCGCCGCGGCACCAACGCCATGCCGCCCGTGGCCTCCGCCAGCGCCGCAAAGCGCTCGTGGGCAGGGCGGTCGATGAGGTCTTCGTCCTCCATGTGCAGGCAGTCGAAGAAGAACGGCGCCAGCGGCACTTGTCGGCGCAGCCGATCCACATCGAGGCGACGCGCGAACCGGCGCAGGGTCACCTGAAACGGTTGCGGCCGTCCATCCGGCTGCAGGGCCACGGCCTCGCCATCGAGTACTAACGTGCGTGCCGGCATGGCCGCGGCGGCTGCCACCACCTCGGGAACCCGGTCGGTCACCTCGTGCCCGCGTCTCGAGTAAACGCGAACGGTCTCGCCGTCCTTGTGGACCTGGATGCGTGCACCGTCCAGTTTGTACTCGAAGGCGGCGGGGCCCAGTTGCTTCAGTGCAGCCCCGATGCCGGGGCTCGGCAATGCAAGCATGGGTCGCACGGGAACGAACAGTTGCAGGTGGAATCGCGCAAGCCCCGCGGGCCCTTGCGCGAGTGCAGACTCAGCGACGGTAACGGCATCGCCCGCCAGCATCGCGGCGCGTCGCAGTGATGCCGCTTCCAGATGTGTGGCTTCCGCGACGGCCTCGATCATCAATCCCTCGAGTGCGCCCTGACGCAATTCCCCGGTAAGCAGGCGCGCGAGAAATCCGCGTTCCGCGTCGGTGGCGCGTGCGAACAGGCGGGCGAGCAGGCGGCGCCTGGCGGCCCCGCCCTCGCGGTCGGCTGCGATCTTCTCGAAGACCGCATCTACGTCCGGCAGCGTGAGTGCGGTACCCTTCGCCGGCGAACTGCTTTCGAGCAGCTGGCGCACCAGTGCCGGGCCGACGCCAACACGTCCCTGCGGCAGGCGCCCGGACAGATAGGCCACCCCGATGCCCGCCTCCCGCTTTTCCAGGCGACGCAGGGCCCCGGCAAGGGTTTGAACCTTTGCGTTCCGCGACGGAAGCGCCCCGACCCGTGCCGAGGTGTCGGCCAGTTCGGACAAATACACGGCGCGCGCCGGCGGTGGTGTCGATCGCAGCCCTAGGCGTGCTTGCGTGCGAACACCGGGTTGTTCATGGCCCAGAGCGCGTCTGCGCCCACCAGCAGACCGATGACGATGTGATTCCACATGGCGAGGGGCTGATCGGTATAGCCCAACGCGAACGGCGCGATGATGAGCCACACGCCGATGATCAGGTTGGCCCATTCCTTCCAGCGCTGCGGTTTCGCCAGCGACGCCCAGGCGAATACCACGACGGCAATGCCGGCCAGATAGGAATTCCAGACAGCCGCCTCGTTGAGTGCGCCGATCCCGAAGAAGGGCGCAACGAACAACCACACGCCGAGCACCAGGTTCACCCAATCCTGCCAAAGCCCTTTCCGCATGCCGCACCTCCTGCAAGGGATCACTCACGCGGTGGTCCTTAACCACCAGTAAAGGCCGGTCCGCCGGCGAGGCAAGTAGTCACTGTGCCTTGCACGCGACCGTGGCGTGGCTTGGCCCGTTTTGCCGCGCGCGAAGCGCCATTGACCGGGGCTGGTTTTGCAACTAGTCGTGTGGATAAGTGGGTGCGGAGGACCGTCATGCAACGGGGGCCGTGGCGCGCAGGAGCGGCAATGATGCTGGCAACGGGCCTGGTCCTCGCCGAAACACCTCCGGGCGTCGTGGTCGTGACGCCCGACCTCGACGTGACCTTACGTACGGACGGGGCTGCGGGGCGATGGTGGTATGCCGGTGTAGATCACACTGTGGCCGAGGTGATCAATCCGACGCTGACCGTGCGGCGCGGTGCCGTGGTGCGTGTCGTGCTGGTCAATGGCGACGGTGATCGCCACGACCTGGTCATTCCCGCGCTGAACGTGCGTTCGGCCCCGCTTGCACACGCCGGTGCGGAGACCGAAGTGGTTTTTCGTGCCACCCACATCGGTCGCTTCGATTACTTCTGCAGCACGCCGGGTCACCGGGAGGCGGGCATGGCCGGCCGACTTGTCGTTGGCGAACCGGCGAGCGCTTCCCTGACGTTACCGGCAGAGGGAGGAGGAATCGCCCATGAATGAATCCACACCCATCGATGTGTCAAAGGACATGGATGCTCGCGCACGACGTGTTGTGCTGCATGCCGTCGAGGCGCTGGGTGGTGCGGCGGCCATGGTGCATCACGGCGAGCAGGCGATCCTGCCGGCGCTGGTGGAGTCCGCCTATGTTCTGGTGCTGCGCGACGAAGCGCATCGCGACGTGGCGGAGATCGCGGATTTTCTGGGCATCAGTCCCGGCGCCGTGGAGAGCGTGCTGGCGGCGCCTACTGAAAAACTGCTGGCCCGCTTGCGCTATGGTGAGGATCCCTCCGCTGAGTTCGCTCCGCACACCGCGCCGGAATGGAGTGGCGAACCCACCGAGACCCGCCTGGAACCCCAATTCCTCGCCGGTGCACTGGCCAAGTTTGCTTACGACATCGTACGTCGGGAAGACGGTCGCCCGAGCGAAGCGGCGCATTGAGCAGCGGATCAGCGTTGTGGCGAAAACCGCCGCGCTTCTACCGACCACCCGACACTGCGTGCCGTAAGCAACACGCAGGATGGGCCCCCGAACGTGCGCGAGCGTCCTGCTGCGCCCGGGTTGATCACCCAGGGCTGAGTGCCCGTGTCAATCACCATACGATGACTGTGGCCATACACGATCAGGCGGCAGTCCCCATCGTCTGCACGCAGCCTGTCGTGGCGTCGTGCCACCGGGCCTGCACGATGACCGTGCACCACCGTGATCGCACCACCGGGCAATTCAAGCCGTGCACGCTCCGGCAACGCGCTCAGCACGTCCAGATCGCCGGAGGGCCACTGGCCGGGGGTGTCGTTATTGCCGCACACCGCCACCACGGCATGCCGCGGCTGTAAGTCCGTGAGCACCGCTGCCGAGCCTATATCCCCGGCATGCAGCGCGTAATCACAGCCCCGGGAAAGTGCGGCGATGCGCGGGTCGAGCACACCGTGGGTATCCGCCAGCAATAGCACACGCATTGCAATCCTTTCGCGCGGAACCGTGACAATCGGGCCTGCCGCGCAGTGACTCAATGAATCATGGCGGCTGCGCGAACATTCTGCAGCAACCCGCCACCGGACAGCGCAGTGTGTGTAAATTCCTGTGCTGATGTACAGCCGCTGGGGGCATATGGCCGCGATGATGAACCCACCGCAAGAAATTTTCGGCCCAGCCTGCGCAAAAAAAACCCTTTGCTACACTGAAGCCATCGTTCAAACAAACCGGAAACGGCGCGGGTGAACGATTCAGGGACGAGGCATGGACCAAGGACGGTCATTGATGATTCAGAAGTGCAGGGTGCTCATCGCGGAAGATCACAAGATCCTTCGCGAAGGACTGCGGGCCCTGCTTGCCTCGGAAGGGAATATCGAGGTTATTGCGGAAGTGGACAACGGCATCGATGCCCTGCACCAATGCGTCGAGCAGCGGCCCGATGTCGTGATCATGGATTTGTCCATGCCCGGTAGCAATGGCACCGAGGCGATCCGCAACATCAAGCGGCGTTTCCCGGAAATCCGCGTGGTCGTACTCACCGCCCACAAAGTGGATGAGTACGTGCACGCGGCCCTGGAAGCGGGCGCCGAAGCCTATGTACTCAAGGACGACAGCCACAGCGAACTGCTGGTGGCGATGCGCAGCGTACTGACCGGCGACATCTTCCTCAGTCCGAGCATTTGCGGCAGCGTGGTGCGCGGTTATCTCCAGGGCGGCGCCAAGCCGTCGGCGCGCAGTCCCTTCGACCGGCTTACCCATCGCGAACGTGAAGTCATCAAACTGGTGGCGGAAGGTTATCGCAACCGGGAGATCGCCGAAGTGATGTGCCTGAGTACCAAAACCGTTGAGAAACACCGCGCAAATTTGATGAAAAAATTGTCGCTGCACAACGCAACCGCCCTCACAGCGTTTGCCTTCGAGCACGGCCTCATTCAACGCTAAACCCTTCAAATTTCACGCAACCGCGTAGCCGCCCAGCATTGCCAGCGCGTTGCGCACGCCTCCTTCCTTTAGAAATCCTTCACCACGACCACGATTTCGGCACTCCTATACTTGGGGCCCGATGCGCAACCTTGTGAGCGCATCGCCAACAATCTGCCGAGGATATGCACGATGAATAAGGACGTTCGTGGTGCTGTCTTGCGTTGGTTACTGCTCGTGTCGATCCTGTTTTCATTCTCTGCCGTTGCAAGTTGGGAATGGCAAAATCCGTTACCACAAGGAAACATCCTTGCGGATGTCGTGCACGGCAACGGACGGTATGTGGCGGTGGGCAATATGGGCACCGTCGTCACTAGCACGAACGGAACCGATTGGGAGCGGGTTGATACGGGAACGGAAGCGTGGTTGCAGGCTGCGCTATGGAGCGAATCCCACGGACGTTTCATCGCGGTCGGTAACGAGGGCGAAATTACCACCAGTGCGAATGGCCTCGACTGGAGTCCCCTGCGTTGGGAAGGCGCCCACTTCCTCTATGGCATCGCAGAAGGCAACGGCGTCATTGTGGCGGTGGGCGACGGCGCCACGATTCTGCGCAGTGTGAACGGTGGAACGACCTGGCAGCGGGTGCCGTTCGATCCTGTCAGGGACTGGTTGAACGATGTGGTGTTCGCGGCCGGGCAGTTCGTCGCCGTGGGTTCACAAGGCATCATCCTCACCAGTCGGGACGGCTTGACCTGGACAGAACGTCCGCGCTTTGCGTTTGCAAACGGTGGGCACCCCTCGCTGGAGGGGGTGGCACACGATGGTGCCGGCACCTATCTGGCCGTGGGCAATGGCGTCATCTTGTCCAGCGCCGACGGGGTTCAATGGACCACCGTCTATCAGGCCCCCGCGGGCAACCCGAAGTTCACTGACGTGACCTGGGATGGCAACGCTTTCCTCGTGGTGGGCTACGAGGGCGCGATGTGGACCGTCAGCGCTTCCGGCAGCTATTCGACGGTGGACTCCACTACCTCGGAAGGCTTCGAGGCCGTGCTGGTCAATGGCGACGATCGAATTGCAGTAGGTGAACACGGCATCATCATGCAGCGGAACGGCGCAGCGTGGACCGAGCGGACCGCGGGTCCGCGCCAGCAGATGAACGGCGTGGCGCTGAATGGTTCAGCCTACGTTGCGGTGGGTGCCGGCGGGCGATTCATCACATCCGACGGTGAGGTGGGTTTGGTCGGCAACGGCAATCCCGCCCTGAATGCGGTGGTCTTCGATGGAAACCGCTACGTCGCTATTGGCAATGGCGGCGCCGTTCGCATCAGCACCGACGGCGGTACGAGCTGGAGCAGCGGTACAAGTGGCACCACGGCCGCCTTGTACGGTATTGCCAGCGGCATGGCACGTCTTGTCGCCGTCGGTGATGGCGTTGCGCTCTACAGCGATACGGAAGGCGCAAGCTGGCAACGGGGGGCGGGGATCAGTGGCGAACGGCTCAATGCCGTTGCGGCGACCAGCGCCGGTTTCGTTGCAGTCGGTGAGGGCGGGGCGATTTTCGCGAGCGGTGACGGTATCGGCTGGCAGGCGCAGGCCTCGCCTGTCACTGCCAATCTGCGTGGCGTCGCTGCAGGCAACGGCATCGCCGTCGCCGTGGGTGATCGAGGTAGCGTGCTTGTCTCCAGCGGGGGCGCCTGGACCGTTCGCAACGCAAACACGTCCAGTCACTTGTATGCCATTGCTTTCGCCAACGGAAATTTCATCGCCGCAGGCAGGGACGGTACGGTCTTGACCAGCGCCAATGGCTCGAACTGGACGCCGCTGAATGTCACGGGCAACACCCTGCGTGGTGTGGCGCGCGCCGGTGACGTCATCGTGGCAGTGGGTGATTCAGGCACCGTCGTGGTGCTGGATTGCCCTTGTGCGGTTGATGACTTTGTCACCACGGGCGTGAATACGCCTGTGCTGATTGATGTGCTGGCGAATGATACCGGCAGCAATCTTGTCCTTACCGACGATTACGATCGCCGCTCGGGCCAGGGGGGCACGGTTTCGCGTGAAGGTAACCGGTTGCGGTATTCACCGCCTTCGGGCTTTTCCGGCACGGACAGCTTCCGATACGCCATCAGTGGCGTCAACAGCGAAGGTGCCTCGGGCACGGACGTGGCCACGGTCACCATCAACGTATCCGCAGCAAGAGGCGCTACGGGCAATGGCGGCGGCGGTGGCGGCAGCATCGACCTCTTCGGGTTGCTGATGGCACTCACGGCCTTGGGGTTGCGCCACCGCTGCAAGCACTAGCGGCGGCGCCCGCCGGCGGGCCTCGATGGTGAGGCCCGCCGTGCTGCTCAGGCGGAGGCCGGGTAGCTCCCGTCGGCATCATGCACCTCGTCGCCGCGCAGAGGCGGGTTGAAGGTGCAGATGAGGCGCAGCTCGGTGCGGGCACGCAGCAGGTGCTTGTCGTGCAGGTTCAAGCCGTAGAAGGTGCCGTCGGTGATCGGGTGGATCTCGCCGGTGGCGAGGTTTTCGATCTCGCCTTCACCACCCACGCAATACACGCCTTCCAGGTGGTTCTTGTACCAAATCAGGGTCTCTGTGCCCGCATGGATCAGCGTGTCGTGCATGGAAAAGCCCATGCCTTCGTCACGCAGCAGAAGCCGGCGGCTGGTCCAATGCCCTTCGGGATCGTGCACGTCACGCGGTCCACCGAGAATGTCCTTCAGGTGTCTTACTATCATTACGCTGCTCCTCGAATGCGATCGCCACGGCGCTCAAGCACGGCGGCCAATGAGGCGTCGATGATCGCCAGACCTTCCTGCAACAACTCTTCCTCGATGGTGAGGGCGGGCAGGAATTTCACGACATTGTCTTCCGCACCGGCCAACTCGATGACCAGTCCCCGCTGGAAGGCCTCGCGCGCCACATCGCGGGCAAGGCCGCGCTGCGGGAGGTCGAGGCCCCAGATCATGCCGAGGCCACGGGCCGTGGCACCCAGTTCCGGATAGCGAGCGGCCAGCTTGGTGAGCGCATCCTTGAGGATCTCGCCCTTGTAGTTGACCGCCTCGGTGAGCCCTTCATCATCCCAGAAACGCAGCGCCTCGGTGGCTGCTACGAAAGCCAGGTTGTTGCCGCGGAAGGTGCCGGTGTGTTCGCCCGGCTTCCACTGGTCCAACTCGGGGCGCATGAGCAGCATGGCCAGGGGCATGCCGCCGCCGATGGACTTGGACAGGGTGACCATGTCGGGCACGATGCCGGCGCGCTCGAAACTGAAGAACGGACCGGTACGGCCGTTGCCCACCTGGATATCGTCGACGATCAACAGAATGTCGAACTCGCGGCACAGCTGCGCCAAGTCCTGTAACCATTTCACGCTGGCGACGTTCACGCCGCCCTCGCCCTGCACCGTCTCCAGGACGATCGCGGCCGGCAGGTCCACGCCACTGGAGGCATCTTCCAGATAGCGACGCAGATAGGCGATGGTGTCCACATCCGGACCGAAGTAGCCGTCATAGGGCATGCTTGCCGCGTTCGAGCGCATGCCAAAGAATTCGTCGCGATAGAAGTTGTTGCCCGTAATGGCCAGCGAACCCATGGTCAGGCCGTGGTAGCCATTGGTAAAGGCGATGATGTTGGAGCGGCGCTTCACCATGCGTGCCAGCTTGAGGGCCGTTTCCACGGCGTTGGTGCCGGTGGGGCCGGTAAACTGCACCTTGTACTCAAACTTGCGCGGCGCAAGGATGGTGTCGTGGAATTTCTGCAGGAAGGCCTTCTTGGCCACCGTTGCCTTGTCCAGGCCGTGCACGATGCCGTCGTGCTGCAGGTAGTTGATTAGCGCTTCGCTGATGGCCGGGTGGTTGTGACCGTAGTTGAGTGTGCCGGCACCGGCAAAGAAATCGATGTAACGGTTGCCGTTTTCGTCAAACAGCAGCGAGCCTTTGGCGGTGTCGAAAATGGCCGGGAAGGCGCGAACGTAACCTCGCACCTCGGATTCCAATTGTTCAAAAATACGCATTTGGGGGTCCCCCTCATAGCGGGCCGACCCTGAGCAGTACCTCCGCCTCGTGCGCCGTTCCCCCGAAATCGGCCGCGTCGAGGAAGGGTTCCTCGACCACGCCGGTGGCCCGCGTAGACGCCAGACGCGTAAACACGCGACGCGACGCGGTGTTGCTGGGGTTGACCGTGGCTTCCACGTAGCGCACGCCGACACAGGCGGGACGCGCGAGCAGCGCATCCAGCATACGGGCCGCCAGGCCCTTGCCACGTGCATCTGCAGCCACCACCATCTGCCACACGAACAGCCGCGAGGCGTCCTGAGGCAGGCGGTAGGCCGAGAGGAAACCCTGGAGCGCTCCGTCTTGCTCTGCGATCACGCACGTCTCGGCAAAGTGGTCGCACAGCAGGAAGTAGCTATAGGCGGAGTTGAGGTCGAGGGGCGGACTGGCCCCCACCAAGCGGTGGGCGGCGAGGCCGTCAGCCCGCCTCGGTGTTCTCAGGATGAGCCGTTGTTGGATGTTGCTGTCCATGGAACGGCGCATTATATTCCTTCGTCCACGAAATGATCCAGTCGAAATATCACGCAGGACAAGGAGTAGTTCGCATAAACTCTTTAAGGGTTCTAAGTAAATGCAAGCTCATGACGATGTCCTCGTGGCCCTGCGGCGCATCATCCGCGCGGTCGATCTTCACTCGCGAAGGTTGATGCAGCGCACCGGGTTGAGTGGCCCACAACTGGTGGTGATGCAGGTGATCGGGCAGCGCGGCCCCCTGTCGGCCGGAGATTTGGCCCGTCGCGCGAGCCTCAGTCAGGCGACCGTGACGGCGATCCTGGACCGGCTGGAGGAACGGGGCATGGTGGTGCGCAAGCGCAGCACCGAAGACAGACGGCGCATGCTGGTGGAACTCACCACAACGGGCCAGACGGCCTTGGCCGGCTCCCCGACCTTGTTGCAGGAGCATTTCGTGGAGCGTTTCGGCGCACTGGCGGATTGGGAGCAGCACCTGATCATCGCCTCCCTGCAGCGCGTCGCCCACATGATGGATGCCCAGGATCTGGATGCCTCGCCCTATCTGGATCCGGGTGAACTCACCGGAACCTGAACCGCCCGTGTCCGCAGGGTTGCTCGCAGAGAGCGAAGAGCTTGATGTATAAAGAAAAAACGTCGCAGGCCTATTTCCCTGCGAGGTGAGTTTCCGAAAACGATTTCCTTGCTCTCGCAAAGGCCGCCAAGCACGCCAAGGGAATGGGGAGCGCCGTGGGAAGCTGATTGCCTATCCTGCAGTTATGCATCGGGCGGAAGGCGCGTTGATGGCTTGGCGTTCTTCGCGTCTTTGCGAGAGGGATATTCTCTTCCGGCCTCAGGACCCCCGAATTCCGCAGAGGAACTTTTTCAACCCCCCTGTTAGGGCAGGTTGACTCTGTGGCGGGCGTGCATATGCTCAGCGCAGGTAGTCCAGCAATTTCTTTGTCATGGTCAACGAATGTGTCGAATCCCTGTGCCGTAGCGGCTGCGCTGCGGTTCGTGCCACCATCCTGGCTCTGGAACGCGGCCAAAATGTAGTCCAGGTGGAAGGTCTCGCCCCCGACGAACGCCACGCCGTCCTGGAAGAACTCAAGACCATCATGGCGGTCTACGACGCACGCTGATTCGCAGCGGTGTGTCCGGCGAAGCGATTGCAAACGGGAGAGAAGCGATAACCACGGAGGCCACTGAGGCCACGGAGAAGTAATGTAATCCCCTCCGTGGTCTCCGTGGTTTTCTTCCGTCTTTCGCTTACAGGTACTGTGACCAATCCACCGAGGGATCGCCCAGGGCGAAGAAGTGGGGGTTGAGGAGTTCTTCCTTGGTGTTGTAGCGCAGGGGGCGCATGGCGGTGTCGGTGATGAGGCCGCCGGCTTCCTCGACCACGCACTGCGCGGCAGCGGTATCCCATTCCGAGGTGGGGCCCAGGCGCGGATAGATGTCGGCCTTGCCTTCCGCCACCAGGCAGGACTTGAGTGCGCTTCCCATGGTGATGAGCTCGTAATCCCCCAGATTCACCAGGAACCGTTCCAGGGAATCGCCTCGATGTGATCGGCTGCCCGCCACGATGGGCGCACCGCCGCCGCGCTTGCGGGTTTGGATGCGTTCCGGCGGGGCCACGCCTTCGCGCTTGTAGGCGCCTTGTCCGCGGCAGGCGTAATAAATCACGCCCAAAACCGGCGCATACACCACGCCGAGCACCGCTTCATGGCCGTCGATCAGGGCGATGTTCACGGTGAACTCGCCGTTGCGCTTTATGAACTCGCGGGTTCCGTCAAGCGGATCCACCAGCCAATAGCGTTCCCAGCTCGCGCGTTGTTCGAAGGGGATCTGGGCCGACTCCTCGGACAGCACCGGCAGGTCGGGCGTGAACTCGGCAAATCCGTCGTCAATGATGGCGTGGGCGGCCATGTCCGCCTCGGTGAGCGGTGTCTGGTCCCCTTTGCGTTCCACGCTGTAGCCGCCTTCGTAGATCTCGAGGATGCGGCGTCCCGCGCTGATCGCGACGTCGATGGCAATGCGCTGGAGCATGCAGGGATCGACCGTGGCGTTATCGTTGTTCATGGTTCAGGAGCTCTCTGGTAAGAAACAGCGCCGCAATGCTGCGTGCTTCAGTGAAATCCGGGCGTGCGACCAGCGCATTCACATCCGCAAGCCGCCAAGGTACCACTTCGATCTCTTCCGGTTCATCACCGGCGCATTTTTCGGGATAAAGGTCGCGCGCCAACACGATATGGGTGAAATGGCCCAGGTAGCCAGGCGCCAGACTCATCGAATTCAGGTGCTTCAGTGTGTGTGCACCGTAACCCACTTCTTCCTTCAGCTCGCGATTGGCCGCGACGAGCAGATCTTCGTCCTCCTCGATGCGGCCCTTGGGCAGGGCGAGCTCATAGCGATCGATGCCGGCGGCGTATTCGCGGATGAGCAGTACGGTTTCGTCATCAAGCATAGGCACGATCAGCACGGCACCGCGGCTGGAGCCTATCAGGCGCTCGTAGCGCGTTTCCACGCCATTGGAAAAGCGCAGGTCTACCTGCTGGATGTGGAACAGACGTGTGCGTGCCAGTGTCTCGGTGTGAAGAATCCGGGGTTTTTCGCGCATGCAGCCATACCGCCATGAACAGACGGTTGATAATAGCGCGAGGACTGCTGGTGGGGCAGCTGAATCAAGCAGGTTCGAAGGACAACTCCGTGACCAGCCGCCCCTCGAACCAGGCCTCCAGGTGCAGGCGGTCGCTGCCCGCAGCCACCTGAAACCCCGGTTGCGGCAGGGGACGGGCCGCGACGAAGCGCAGCGCTTTCTCCGGCCACAGCACTTCCATGGTCACGTGCAGCGGGTAGTAACCATCGAGAAACCGTCGCATGAACGGTCCATTGCGGAGCACGTACTTGCCGGCGGTGTCCTGGTGCAAGGCCCGACTGCGCGCGCTGATGCACAGGCGTGCACCGGCGCCGACCTCACGCAGCTGAACCCGTGTGCCGTCGACGATGATGCTGCCGATATTGGCGTGGCTGTCCACACGCAGGTCTGTGACGCGATCCGGGTGAAACACGATCTCGGTGTTCGCAACGGCGTCGAGATTTTCATGGCATTGCTGCAAGCCGACCCAGCCACTGCTGAGACTGTGCTCGTCGAAGACCACCCGGTTGTGTTGGTGGTGCACGGGCGGTCCGGGCGGTGCATGCTGGAGAAATTCCAGATGACCCTCATTGACGGACCCGAGTTGGCGTTCCAGCAACTCCTGCCGGGCCAGTTCGTCGTCGAACTCGTCGGCGCCGGTCGGTGAAACGGCGAGCAGGAGGGGTACAATGACCGACAGCCACGCCGCCATGGGCCTGTGGAGCATAAGGTCTTCCCCGCAACGCTTTTTCCGAGTATAGGTCGCCGATGACAGCACACCCGAAACCCGCTGCCCTGCAATGGTCCGCCATCCATACCGTTTTTCTGGACATGGACGGGACGCTACTCGACCTGCATTTCGACGACTATTTCTGGTGTGAGCACATTCCGCTGCGCTATTCGGAACGCAAGGGGATTCCGCTGGCCGAGGCCCGCCAGGAACTGGAGCCGCATTTCCACCGCATGGAAGGCACCATACAGTGGTACTGCGTGGACTACTGGAGCGAAATACTCGGGCTGGACGTCGCCCTGCTCAAGCGAGAAGTGGAACACCTCATCGCGGTGCACCCGCACGTGGTCGCGTTCCTCGAGGCGTTGCGGCGCAGCGGTCGACGCGTCGTGTTGGTGACCAATGCACACATGAAGAGCCTCAGCCTGAAAATGGAGCGCACCGCCCTTGCGGGTCATTTCGACACCATCGTGTGCTCCCATGAATTCGGGCACCCCAAGGAATCACAGGGCTTCTGGTCACTGCTCATGGCGCGCGAGGCGTTCGCGCCCGAACACACCTTGCTGGTGGATGATTCCCTGCCGGTATTGCGGGCCGCGCGGGATTACGGCATTGGCCATCTGCTCGCGGTGACACGTCCCAGCAGTCGGCGCCCCGCGCGCGAGGTGAACGAGTTTTCTTCCATTCAGGCCTTCGACGAGATCATGCCCGTCGACGGCGATCCCAGCGCTTGAAGCGACGGCGGCAATAGGCCAGCAAGGCCTGGTAGTCGGGGAAGAACAGGTCGAAGCTTTCTTCGGCGGGCGCGTCGAATTCACAGTACTCGTTGGAGTGATCGCGACAGATCTGCGGCCGGTCGGCGTAGATTCCGCAGCCACCCTCGGCCTGCAGGTGCACGCAGGGCGCCTCGACCAACAGGAACCAGCCATCCGAGTCCTTGTACAGGCTGACGCCACGATGGGAGACCTGCCACAGGAGCAGATCGAAATCGTCCATGGAGCGCGGCGTATCCAGATGCTGTGTGATGTAAGTGCAGCACTTCGAGCCGGCGCAGAAGCCGCACTTGTTCTCCGAGGTGATTCGCACCCCGGGTGGCAGGGAAATGGTGGTCATGGGGTAAAGCAGAGGGTTCAGGTGCCCGGAATTCTAGCAGAGCACCGCTGAGGTCACGAGCAACCGTGGTGGGTTGCGCGCGGTGCGCGGTAGTGTCTCAAGGTACCGCGCCCCGGCTGCGGGCTCAGGCGTGGGTCTTGCTGCCTGAACGCCGACGGCCACGCTGACCGTTTCGGCCGTCGCGGCTGCGGTTATCGCGGCCACCGCCACGTGGGCGCGATCGTTGCACCCTGTCCGTATCCCGGGGCGCAGGCGGCTTCGGGGTGACCAGCAGATCGGCAGTGATGGAGGCCACCGGGATTTTGGCCCCGATGTATTCCTCGATGTCCACCAGCGAAAACGCGTAATCCTCACACGCGAAGCTCACGGCGGTACCGCTCGCGCCGGCGCGCGCAGTGCGACCGATGCGGTGGACGTAATCCTGGGCGTCCTGCGGCAGATCGAAGTTGAACACGTGGGTGACGTCGGGTACATGCAGGCCCCGCGCCGCCACGTCGGTGGCGACCAGCACGGGGAGCTCGCCTGCGGTGAACTGGGCGAGCAGGCGCTGACGCTTCTTCTGGGGCACGTCACCGGAGAGAATACCGGCCCGGATGTCGTTGCCCTCCAGGTACGACCACACCTCTTCGGCCGTCCGCTTTGTATTCACGAACACCATGGCGCGCGGTGGTTGCATGGACTGGAGCAGGCCAAGCAGGAGAGGGATCTTTTCGTCACTGCCCGGGTGATACATGACCTGGGTGACGCGCTCCGCGGTGACCTGTTCGGGTTGCACCTCGATGAGCTCGGGATTGTTCATGTGCTCGTAGGCCAGCTCCGTCACTCGCAAGGCGAGGGTGGCGGAAAACAGCAGCCCGAGACGTTGGTCCGGGGGCGGCATGCGCCGCAACAGGTAACGCACGTCAGCGATGAAGCCGAGATCGAACATGCGATCGGCTTCATCGAGCACCATGACCTGCACGGCACGCAGATCAAAGACACGCTGTTTGAAGAAGTCGATGATGCGCCCGGGCGTGCCGATCAGCACGTCCACCCCGGCCTCGAGGTGTTTGCGCTGCTTTTCGTAATCGGTGCCCCCATAGGCGAGCCCCAGGGTCAGGCCGCCGAACTGGCCGAGCACCTCCGCGTCCTTGTGGATCTGGATGGCCAGTTCGCGGGTGGGCGCTACCACCAGGGCACGGGGCTGATTGGGCTTGCGGTTGGCTGAGGCCGGGTGGGTAAGCAGGTGATTGAAAAGCGCAATAAGGAAGGCGGCGGTCTTGCCGGTGCCCGTCTGGGCTTGTCCGGCAACGTCTTTTCCGGCCAGCGCCAGGGGCAGCGTCTCAGCCTGAATGGGGGTGCACTGGGAGAATCCGGCGGCCTCGATCCCCTTCAATAGCGGGGGCGAGAGATCAAAATCGCTGAATCGGGTTTCACTAAGATGTCGTTCACTCATACTAACCGAAGGATAACAGAATCCCTCCCTATGGGCTTGAAATGGGCCGACGATTCGGCTCAAATGATGTCAAACAACCAACAGACACCGTTCCGTCCCGGGACGGTGCGACACGGAGGCTGCTACTTTGAGCGACAAGATTGTTTACGTGACCGACGACAGCTTCGAGGACGAAATCCTCAAGGCCGACGGGCCGGTGCTCGTGGATTACTGGGCTGATTGGTGCGGCCCCTGCAAGATGATCGCTCCCATCCTGGACGAAATTGCCGACGAATACGCCGGCCGGCTCAAGGTGGCCAAGCTGAACATCGACGAGAACCCCAATACGCCTCCCAAGTACGGCATTCGCGGTATTCCCACGCTGATGCTGTTCAAGAGCGGCAACGTGGAAGCCACCAAGGTTGGCGCGGTATCGAAATCGCAGCTGACTGCTTTCATTGACAGCAATCTGTAAACCCGGTTCCGGGTGCGTCCACACTCTGGACGCGCCCGGATGTTGGTGCTAATCTTCCCGGCGAACCTCCCTATCCGAACGAAATCAGCCGCCCGACGGCTCCTCCGCAAGTTTTCCCGGCCCGCAAGCGCAATGCTTTCGCAGGCACCTAACCCCCCGAATCCTACCGCCTGACGGTTCTTACTAGCATGAATCTGACTGAATTGAAGAAAAAGCCCGCCTCAGCACTCATCGAGCTTGCCGAGTCAATGGGCATTGAAGGCATGGCCCGCGCTCGCAAAGAAGCGGTCATTTTCGCCCTGCTCAAGGCCCACGCGAAAAGCGGTGAGGCCATTTCAGGTGACGGGGTGCTGGAGATCCTCCAGGACGGATTCGGCTTCCTGAGATCGGGGGACAATTCCTATCAGGCGGGGCCGGACGACATTTACGTGTCGCCAAGCCAGATCCGGCGATTCAACCTGCGGACCGGCGATACGGTCACGGGCAAGATCAGACCCCCCAAGGATGGCGAGCGCTACTTCGCGCTGCTCAAGGTGGACGAGATCAACTATGAGCCGCCTGAGAACGCCAAGAACAAGGTGGTGTTCGAGAACCTGACCCCGCTGCATCCCAACCGTCGCATCACGCTCGAATTAGGTAACGGCAGCACCGAAGACATCACCGCCCGCGTCATCGATCTGGTGGCGCCCATCGGCAAAGGCCAGCGCGGCCTCATCGTCTCCCCGCCAAAGACCGGTAAGACGATGATGCTCCAGAACATCGCCCATTCCATCGCCCACAACCATCCCGAGTGCTACCTCATCGTGTTGCTCATCGACGAGCGCCCCGAGGAGGTGACGGAGATGCAGCGCTCGGTGCGCGGCGAGGTGATTTCCTCCACCTTCGACGAGCCCGCCGCCCGTCACGTGCAGGTGGCTGAAATGGTTATCGAAAAGGCCAAGCGCCTGGTGGAGCACAAGCGCGATGTGGTCATCCTGCTCGACTCCATCACCCGTCTGGCACGTGCCTACAACACCGTGATCCCGTCCTCGGGCAAGGTGCTGACCGGTGGTGTGGACGCCAACGCCCTGCACCGTCCCAAGCGCTTCTTTGGCGCGGCGCGGAACATCGAGGAAGGCGGTTCGCTGACCATCATCGCCACGGCCCTCATCGACACCGGTTCGCGCATGGACGACGTGATCTATGAGGAGTTCAAGGGCACCGGCAATATGGAGATCCACCTGGATCGCCGTATCGCCGAAAAGCGCATCTACCCGTCCATCAACATCAACCGCTCGGGCACGCGCCGCGAAGAGCTGCTCACCAAGGTGGACGAACTGCAGAAGATGTGGATTCTCCGCAAGCTGCTGCATCCCATGGATGAACTCGCCGCCATGGAATTCCTGCACGACAAGCTGCGTGGTACCAAGACCAACGCCGAATTCTTCGATTCGATGAAGCGCTGAGCCCCCGTTTCAACCGGTGCGGCTTTCGGGCCGCACCGGCTTCACGTCCCACACGCGCTCCGCATATTCGCGGATGCTGCGGTCCGAACTGAATTGTCCCATCTGAGCCACATTGAGCAGCGCGCGTCGGCTCCAGGCGTCGGGATCCGCGTAAAGCTTGTCCACATTTTCCTGAGCCGCCACGTACAGCGCGTAATCGGCCATGAGCATGTAGCGATCCGAATCCAGCAGTGCGTCGACGATGGGACGGAAACGGTCAGGCTGACCGGGTGAGAAGAAGCCGGAACCGATCATGTCGATGACCCGTTTGAGTTCCGGGTTGTTGTAATAGTAATCGGCCGGGCGATACCCGGACGCCAACAATGCGTTCACTTCGTCCACCGTCAGGCCGAAGATGAAGATGTTCTCTTCGCCCACGGCATCCCGGATTTCGATATTCGCCCCGTCCAGGGTGCCGATGGTCAGGGCGCCGTTCAGGGCAAGCTTCATGTTGCCGGTTCCGGATGCCTCGGTGCCCGCGGTGGAGATCTGTTCGGAAAGGTCCGCCGCCGGAATGATGTCGGTCGCGGTGGATACGTCGTAATTGGGGATGAACACCACCTTCAGGCGATCGCCGATGGCCGGATCGTGGTTGACCGTGTCGGCCACGTCGTTGATCAGCTTGATGATGAGCTTGGCCATCGCATAGCCCGGCGCTGCCTTGCCGGCAAACAGCACCATGCGCGGCGCACGATCATCGGCGCGCCCTTCCCGGATGCGGTTATAGAGCGTGACGATGTGCAAGACGTTGAGCAACTGGCGTTTGTATTCGTGAATGCGCTTGACGTGAACGTCGAACATGACATTCGGGTCCACACGCATGCCGAGGCGCTGTTCGATCTGCATTGCGAGGCGCTGCTTGTTGGCCAGCTTTACCGCGCGGAACTGCTCTCGGAAAGAAGCGTCCTCGGCGAGAGGTACGAGCTGGGCAAGTTGTTCCAGTTCAGTGACCCAGCCGGAGTCGATACGGGACGAAATGAGCGATGAGAGGTTTGGATTGGCCTGGTTGAGCCAGCGTCGCGGCGTGATTCCGTTGGTGATGGCGATGAAACGCCCGGGAAAGAATTCGTCGAAGTCCTGAAACATGCTGCGGCGGAGCAGGTCCGTGTGCAGCTTGGCCACGCCATTCACTCGATGGCTCCCGACGATGGCAAGGTGCGCCATGCGGATGCGTTGCTCACCCTCCTCCTCGATGAGCGACATGCGACGCAGGCGCGCCATGTCGCCCGGATAGCGGTGTACCACCTTGTCCAGGAAGCGCTGGTTGATCTCGTAGATGATCTGCAGGTGACGGGGCAGCAGACGCTCGAACATGGCGACGGCCCAGGTCTCGAGGGCTTCGGGCAACAGGGTGTGGTTGGTATAGGCAAACACCCGAACCGTGATATCCCAAGCCTTCTCCCATTCGATTCCCTGGATGTCCACCAGCAGGCGCATGAGCTCAGGAATGGCGATGGACGGATGGGTATCGTTGAGCTGAATCGCCACCTTGTCGGGGAGCAGCGCGAGGTCGCTGTGGGTCTTCAGGAATCGGGCCAGGATGTCCTGTAGCGAAGCGCTCACGAAGAAATATTGCTGGCGCAGGCGCAGTTCCTTGCCCATGGTGGTGGTATCGGCCGGATACAGCACCTTGGACAGGTTTTCCGAGACCGTCTTGTCCTCGACGGCCTTGATGTAGTCGCCCTGGTTGAAGTAGTTGAGGTCGAAATCGCGGCTCGCCTTCGCTGACCACAGGCGCAGGTTGTTGACCGTGTCGACGTGAAAGCCGGGGATCGGCGTATCGTAGGCCATGGCCATCACGTCATCGGTCTCCACCCAGTGGTGACGTGTGACGCCTTTGTCGTCCTGATACTCCACCACACGGCCGTTGAAGTTCACTTTGTACAGAACGCCCGGCCGCGGAAACTCCCACGGATTGCCGTAACGCAGCCAGTTGTCCGGGTGTTCAACCTGCCAGCCCCGTTCCAGTGCCTGACGGAACATGCCGTACTCGTAGCGGATGCCATAGCCGTAACCCGGCAGCTGCAGGCTGGCCATGGAATCGAGGAAACAGGCCGCGAGCCGTCCCAGGCCGCCGTTCCCCAGTGCCGCATCGAATTCGAGCTCGCGCAGGGACTCGAACTCCAGTCCAAGCTCGTTGAGGGCTGACTTGAACTCCTCCAGGAAGCCCAGGTTCATGAGGCTGTTGGTGAGGGTGCGACCGATGAGGAATTCCAGGGACAGGTAATACACCCGCTTGGCGTCTGATTCGTAATAACCGCGCATGGTCTCGACCCAGCGCTGGACCAGGCGGTCGCACACGGCGTACGCGGCAGCATGCAGCCAGTCGCGATCGGTCGCTGAATAGCTGTCCTTGCCCACCGTGTAGATCATGCGGTTGGCCAGCGAATGCTTGATGGACGCGATGTCGAAACCCTGGTCGTCGTAATCGAAATGTCGGGCAGAGCGCTGCTGCATGTGCCTTCCTTCGTTGCTGGTGCGGCCGCGGTTGGCATCGCGGCCGTCGGGCTTGGCTACATTCAGGATACACGGAAGCCCTTCGGTCATTGTGCACGGATGCACCCAGAGAATGGCATGGATGAATCCCCGAGAATGCCTGCCGGTTTCGACGAGTGGCGACGCCTGGCCGCCACGGATCCTGCCGGTTTCGAATATATGCGGCGCGAGGCGGTGCAGCAGCTCATTGCCCGTGCTCCGCCGAACCGCCAGATGCATCTGCAGCGCCTGCAATGGCGTGTTGACCAGACCCGCCGGCGGGCACGAACGCCGCTGGGCGCCTGCCTTGCTCTTTCCGCCATGATGTGGGAATCGGTCACCGGGCGGCACGGGCTGCTCGAAACCCTCCGCCGGGACCCGAGGAACCCCCTGCCTCGGGCCAGGGTCATACCTTTGCGGAGACGGGAGTAGCCTGTTGTCCCCACCAGGGCTTTTCCGTATGATCCGCCGTCTTTGTTGCGCGCGGTGCCGGCCACGGGGGTCGGTGGCGGCGCGCCTGGAGGTTTGCCATGAAGCCGGATATCCATCCGAATTACACCGAAGTCACTGTCACCTGCAGCTGCGGCAGTTCCTTCAAGACGCGTTCCACCGCGGGCCATGACCTGCACCTGGACGTGTGCTCGCAGTGCCATCCCTTCTTCACCGGTCAGCAGAAGATCGTCGATACCGCCGGCCGCGTCGACAAGTTCCGCCAGAAGTACGGCATCAAGAAATAAGGATGTCGGGCCTCGGCCTGCGCAAGGGGGCGTTCCGCAAGGGCGCCCCTTTCGTGTTTCTGTGGCTGATGTGCGTCCTGCCGGGCCGGGCCGCCGAGGTCCTCTGCCCGGCCGATCGGGTGGACGAGCAGGTGCAGGTCGAGTACGTCTACGACGGCGACACGGTGCGGCTGAGTGACGGGCGCAAGCTTCGCTTCGTCGGTGTCGACACACCCGAGCTCGGCATGGACGACCGGCCCGCCGAGCCCATGGCGGAACAGGCACGTACTGCCCTGCGCGGCTGGTTGGCGCAGTCCGCACACCTGCTGTTGCGCCATGATCGCGAGGCTTCCGACCGCTACGGCCGCGAGCTTGCCCATGCCTACTTCCCTAATGGTGACAGCGTTGCCGCCCGTCTCCTGGCCCGCGGCCTCGGGGTTTCCCTGGTGGTGCCGCCGAACGTCTATCAAGCGGAATGCCGGCGCGACGTGGAGCGCACGGCTCAGGCGGAGCGGCGGGGGTTGTGGGCACTACCCGGTTATCGCGTCCTGGATGCCGCCGACGTGACGGCGGAAACGGCAGGTTTTCGCCGCGTGCAAGGCTTTGTGGCACGGGTGCGTGAGCGCGACGGTGATCTCTGGCTGCATCTGGGGCCCCGCCTGTCCGTGCACATCGACCGCGCCGACCGCCAACTGTTTTCGTTCCGACCGCAGGCGCTGGAGCATGCCCGCCTGCAGGTCCAGGGGAAGATCAGGCCGGGCAAGCACCGCAGCTATTTACGGGTGCGCCACCCGACGGCCCTGCAGGTCCTGTCAGGGCGATTGGCGCCGTGACCCGCAAAGGCCGATAATGGCGCCCCTCTTTTCATCGACTTCGCCGAGAGTCACGCAATGAGCAACGGCAGTAACCATCTCGATCTGCAGCAGCAATCCCTCGACTACCACGCCGGCCCGCATCCGGGAAAGCTTGCCACGGCGATCTCCAAACCCTGCGAGACCCAGGCGGAGCTGAGCCTGGCCTACACCCCCGGTGTGGCCGCACCCGTGCGCGCCATCGCTGACAACCCCGAAAGTGCCTATCTCTACACCGGCAAGGGCAATCTGGTGGCGGTGATCAGCGACGGCACGGCCGTACTCGGACTCGGCAACGTGGGGCCGCTGGCCAGCAAGCCGGTGATGGAAGGCAAAGCCGTGTTGTTCAAGCGCTTCGCCAACATCGACGTGTTTGACATCGAAGTGGCCGCCGAGTCGCCCCAGGCCTTCATCGACACCGTGGCGCACATCGCCCCCACCTTCGGCGGCATCAACCTCGAGGACATCGCTGCTCCCCATTGCTTCGTCATCGAGAAGGCCCTGCGGGAGCGGCTCGATATCCCCGTGTTCCACGATGACCAGCACGGCACGGCCATCATCATCGCCTCGGGCCTGATGAACGCCCTGGAGTTGCAGGGCAAGGCGCTGGAGACGGCGCGCATCGTCTGCCTGGGTGCGGGCGCGGCCGGTATCGCCTCCATGCGCCTGCTGACGGCGCTCGGCGCACGCAAGGAAAACATGATGCTGGTGGATCGCAAGGGTGTGATCCACACGGGCCGCGACGATCTGAATGAATACAAGCAGGCGTTTGCCGTCACCACCGAGCGCCGCACCCTGGCCGATGCGATGGACGGTGCCGACGTGTTCATCGGTGTTTCCGGCGCGAACCTGGTGGCGCCCGAAATGGTGGCGGCCATGGCGCCGCGGCCGGTCGTATTCGCCCTGTCCAATCCGACCCCGGAAATCCGCCCGGAGCTGGCACACAAGGTACGCAGCGACCTCATCATGGCCACCGGCCGCAGCGATTACCCCAACCAGGTGAACAACGTGCTGGGTTTCCCCTTCATTTTCCGGGGTGCTTTGGATGTGCGCGCGAGCACCATTAACGTCGAGATGCAGATCGCGGCCGTCAATGCGCTGCGTGCACTCGCGCATGAACCGGTGCCGGCCGATGTGTTGCGCGCTTACGGGGTGGAGAACCTTGCCTTCGGTCCCGAGTACATTATCCCCAAGCCGTTCGACCGCCGCCTGATCGAATGCGTACCGCCGGCAGTGGCCCGCGCGGCCATCGACAGCGGCGTGGCACGTGCGGCCTATCCGGAACACTATCCTGTTTCGGCGTGACGCGTGACGCGTGACG
>JAWLCT010000002.1:36191-59945 GCA_041687015.1 Gammaproteobacteria bacterium | reverse complement strand
GCATCGCGACATCACGCGTCACAGCTCAACATCTGCTCGACCGCTTCCAGTGTGGCTCGCCGCATGGGGCGCCCGTCCACGGGGCTGAGCGGTGCCTGACGCAGGCCTACGGGGGGAAACACCGTCATTTCCACCGAGACGTCCTGGGCCATGAAGCGGCACAGTGGAAAGCGTTCCTGCTGGTCGGGGTTAAGACGGACAGTGCGTTCGTCCCAGCTGTGCGGGATTTCGCGATCCATGAGGAACAGGTCCACTTGCTCCGGTGTCTCCGCGAACAGATGAAGATTGACCGGTGAATGGGTGTCGGCGGTGCCTGAGAGCACCGGACCGACCAGTCGCGGCTGGAAGTCGGCCATCAGGCGCATGGCCTGGCGGGCGGTGTCGCGCAGCCGGCGCAGATGCCCCGGCTGGGCATGGGAGCGAAACAGCCGCTGATGGACGATCAGCGCTTCTTCGATCTCGAGGTTGGTCGGCAGATGCCGGTTCATGGGCAAACCCAGGCGCTCCGCGGCCTTGCGCTTGGCGAGAGCGAAGTCCTGGATACCGTGTTCGGTCATGATCCGCGCCGCTTCCTGAGCGACGCGGATGCGGTTTTGCTCTTCACGGCCGGGGCCGTTCCGACGCTGTGCCATCTCAGAAAAGTTGTTCGGTGACTGAGCCCTGGTCCGCGCCGTTGCCGGGCGTTTGCCCTGTCGCTGTCGGGGCGGGCACGTTTTCGCTATAGAAGGTTTCGAATATCGCATTGGCATTCCCCGGAGCGGCAGAGAGCCCGGTCGCGGGATCGATGCGCACCGTCACCACGCCGGCCGGTTGGGCAAGCGGTCGTTCGGGTAGACCCGACAGTGCCTCGCGCATGTAACCTACCCACATGGGCAAAGCCGCACCGGCACCGGTTTCGCCGGCGCCCAGCGGGCGGGGGGTATCGAAGCCCACCCACGCTGTCGCGGCCACATCGGTATTGAAGCCGCAGAACCAGGCATCACGTTGATCATTGGTGGTACCTGTCTTGCCCGCCAGGTCATGGCGTCCAAGTACCCGGGCGCGCGCACCTGTGCCCCGTGCCACCACGTCGTTGAGCATGCTGGTCATCAGGTAGACGTTGCGCGGGTCCAGGGTACGGGGAGCGACCGGTGGCGGCTGTTCACTTTCCAGCAGTGCCTCAACCGGGAGCTCGCCGCTGTCGCCGGATTCGGCGATGACCGTCGCTTCCACCTCATCCGCTTGCTCGAGGTCTTCCGGCGAACATTCCGGACAGGCCTGCGGTGCTCGGGCCTCGAACAGCACGTTGCCCTCCGCATCTTCGATGCGCTGGATGAAATAAGGTTCGACCAGGTGCCCGCCGTTGGCCAATACCGCATAACCCCGCACCAGTTCCAAGGGGGTGACTGTGCCGCTACCCAGCGCAAGGGACAGATCGTGCGGCAGGCGCGACGGCTCGAACCCGAAATGTTTCAGGTAGTTTCGCGTGTAGCCGATGCCGATGGCGCGCAGCAGGCGGATGGATACCAGATTGCGCGAGGCGACCAGGGCCTCCCGCAGGCGGGTGGGACCGTAGAACTTGCCGCTGTAGTTTTCCGGGCGCCAGGCACTTTCCAGCTCGGCGTCCTCGAATACCACCGGGGCATCGTTGATGACGGTCGCTGGCGTGAAGCCCTTTTCCAGCGCCGCCGAGTAGACGAAGGGCTTGAAGGCCGACCCGGGTTGGCGTTGCGCCTGAATCACCCGGTTGAACTTGCTGGCGAAGAAGTCGAAACCGCCCACCAGGGCCAACACTGCACCATCCCGCGGCTGAAGGGACACGAGCGCACCTTCCACCTGAGGGACCTGGGCGAGCCGCCAGCCGCTCGCGATGGGTTCCAGACGAATAACGTCACCGACCTGGAGCACATCCGCTGCCTTGGTGGGCGGATCCCCGACGCGGTCATCATTGATGTAGCGCCGCGCCCACTCGAGGCCGGCCCATTCCACCCGCACCGGCTCCTCGTTGCCGATGGCTACGGTCGCCGCCTGATCCTCCAGTTCGAGCACGACACCCGGAATGAGCCCACCGACCACGGAATAGCGTGCCAGCACCTCCCCAATCGGAGTCTCGGGATCGAGCTCAAGTCGGGCCTCCGGGCCACGGTAACCATGGCGGCGGTCATATTCGAGCAGGGCTTCCCGAAGGCTGCGGGTTGCCGCGTGCTGCAACCGAGCGTCCACGGTGGTGTAGACCCTGTAGCCGGCTGAATAGGCGGTTTCTTCGCCAAAGCGCGCCACTATTTCGGCGCGGACCATTTCGGCCAGGTGGGCCGCATCCACCTCCGTGGTCTGTGCATGGAGAACGGCAGTGACCGGCGCCGTGCGCGCCAGTTGCGCCGTTTCGGCATCGATGAAACCGAGGCTCTCCATGCGGCCGATGACGTAGTTGCGCCGCTGTATGGCGCGCGAGGGGTTCACGATGGGGTTGTAGATGGAGGGCGCCTTGGGCAGGCCCGCAATCATGGCAATCTGGGCCAGTTCAAGGTCCTGCACCTTCTTGCCGTAATAGATTTGTGCGGCGGAGGCGACGCCGTAGGCGCGATTACCCAGATAGATCTTGTTGAGGTAGAGCTCGAGGATCTCTTCCTTGGTGAGTTCCTGCTCGATCCGCAGTGCGACGAAGATCTCCTTGAGCTTGCGTGCGAAGGTCTTCTCGCTGGACAGGAAGAAATTGCGGGCCACCTGCATGGTGATGGTGCTGCCGCCCTGGCCTTTTTCGCCGGTCCGCAGCAGATGCAATGCGGCGCGCACCAGCCCCTGATAGTCCACGCCGGGATGCTCGAAGAAGCGGTCGTCCTCGGCGGCGAGCACGGCCTGGATGACCTGGGGAGGTACCTCGGCGTAATTCAGCGGGGTGCGCTTCATTTCGCCGAACTCGGCGATGAGCCCGCCATCGCGCGAATAGACGCGCAGGGGGACCTGGAGCCTGACATCGCGCAGGGCCTCGATAGAGGGCAACTGGGGGGCCAGGTAGAGATACACACCTAGCGTAACCACGAGTCCTGCAACGAAAAACCCGAACAGCGCCACGAGGCCGGCGCGCAACCACTTTAAGGTAGGACTCATCTTGGTAGCTTTGAGAATTGGGTCACCAAGTATAGAAAAGTCTTCCAGTATAAAGTGTTTACGGGTTTCACACTATGTAAGCCTCACTTGAAAGTACGTGTTGACCCGTATTTGACTCTGGTATTTAATGTCCTTCGGCAAGCATTGCCTCTAACCGCGGATATCTAAAGGGAAAAATGTTCCGCCTGCCAACGCTAAAGCGCAAGAGTCCACCGATCCTCGGCTTGGACATCAGTACGACCGCGGTGAAGCTGCTCGAATTGAGCAAGAGCGGAAACCGGTATCGTGTCGAAAGCTATGCGGTGGAACCGCTGCCCGCGAACTCCGTGGTGGAAAAAAATATCTCCGACATGGAAGGTGTCGGCGAAGCCATTCGACGCGCCGTGAAGAAGTCCGGGACCCGCGTGAAACTGGCCGCCGCCGCCGTTTCCGGTTCCGCTGTCATCACCAAGATCATCACCATGCCCGCCGACCTCTCCGGCGATGACATGGAGGCCCAGATTCAACTGGAAGCGGACCAGTACATTCCTTATCCGCTCGAAGAAGTAAACATCGATTTCGAGGTCCTCGGGCCTTCCAGCGAGGAGACCAGCCAGGTCGACGTGTTGCTCGCCGCCTCCCGCAGCGAAAACGTCGATGTGCGCGTGGCTGCCATCGAGCTTGCCGGTCTCACGGCCAAGATCATCGATGTGGAAGCCTATGCGATGGAGAACGCCTTCGCGCTGCTCGCCGATCAGATGCCGGACAAGGGCATAGGCAAAACCATCGCCGTGGTTGACGTCGGCGCGACCATGACCACGCTCAACGTCCTGCACGACCTGAAAACCATCTATACCCGCGAGCAGGTATTCGGCGGCAAGCAACTGACCGAGGAAATTCAGCGCCGCTACGGGCTCTCCTATGAAGAGGCGGGCATGGCCAAACGGCAGGGCGGCTTGCCGGACAACTACATCCCTGAAGTGCTCGAACCCTTCAAGGAAGCCATGGCCCAGCAGGTGAGCCGATCGCTCCAGTTCTTCTTTTCGTCCAGCCAGTACAACCAGGTCGACTACATCGTCCTCGCCGGCGGCAGCTCTTCGATTCCGGGTGTCAGCGAGCTCATCGAGGGCAAGCTCGGCATCGCAACCTCAGTCGCGAACCCCTTCACCAACATGACGGTTGCGCCGCGCATCAAGGCCCAGATCCTGAACAACGATGCCCCGGCCCTGATGATTGCGTGCGGTCTGGCCCTGCGGAGTTTCGACTGATGGCGCACATCAATCTCCTTCCCTGGCGAGCCGAACTGCGCAAGCAGAAGCAGCGCGAGTTCGCGACCGTTGCGGTCGGTTCCGCGATTCTGATGCTGCTGGTCATAGCCTTCTTCCACTTCCAGATAAGCGGGATGATTGACCACCAGAACTCTCGTAACAGCTTCCTGCAGAGGGAAATTGAGACGGTGGAGGCGCAAATCAAGGAAATTCGCGATCTGGAAGTTCAGAAACAGCAGCTTGTCGCGCGCATGAAGGTTATCGAGCAACTTCAGCGTGATCGTCCGGCGGTCGTGCATCTGTTCGATGAACTGGTAAAAGCGACCCCAGATGGTTTGTACCTGACCAGTGTGCTGCAGGAAAACTCCACCTTGGTCATCGAAGGTATCGCGCAATCCAATGCGCGCGTTTCGGCATTGATGAGAAATCTCGAGGCCTCTCCGTGGCTGGAAAATCCGGTGCTCGAAATCATTCAGTCCGATAAAAGCGAAAGCAGTCGTTCGTTCAAGCTGCGCGTGGTGCAGTCCTTTGACAAAGCCAAGAAGTGACCGTCATGGCCATTGATCTTACAAGTCTGAATCAGCTTGATTTCAAGACCGTTGGCAGTTGGCCTGTTGCAGCCAAGGCGGTGGTGATCGGTTTTATCTGCGCGGTTGTTCTGGCCCTTGGATATTTCTTACACCTTCAGGACCTTCGCACCCAATTGGCGGCGGCCAAGGCAAAGGAGGTGACCCTGAAGCAGGATTTCACCGAAAAGCAAAGCAAAGCCGTTGCGCTGGATGCCTACAAGCAGCAGATGAAGGAAATGGAAGAATCCTTCGGAACCATGCTGCGGCAGCTGCCAAGCAAGACGGAAGTTGCCGATCTGTTGGTGGATATTACCCAGGCAGGTCTGGGAGCGGGGCTGACCTTCGATCTCTTCAAGCCGGAACAGGAAGCGCCACTTGAGTTCTATGCGGAGCTTCCAATCGCCATTCAGGTAACGGGTGGCTATCACCATTTTGGGGCTTTCGTCAGTGGTGTCGCCGCGCTTCCGCGTATCGTCACGCTGCAAAACGTCGCGATCAAGCCATCCCCCGGAAATGCCGGCGGTCTGGTGATGAATGCCACGGCGAAAACCTACCGCTATCTGGATCCTGACGAAATTGCTGCTGCCAAAAAGGCCGAAGCCGCGAAACGTAAGAAAGGCAGGAAGTGAGCGCCTGTGGGGCAACTATGAAGCGGTCTCCGAAACACCTAACGTCGACTTCAACGGTCGTTGGCATGCTGCTCATGGCGAGCATGGTGCTTGTGGGATGCTCCGGCAGTGAACACGGCGATCTCCGCGGCTTCGTGGACGAAGTAAAGTCCCGTCCAGCGGGGCGTATCGCACCTCTACCGGAGTTCGAAGTTTACGAAAGTTATGCCTACAGTTCTGCCGAGGAACGCGATCCATTTGCCCCGCGCGCATCGGCCCACTTGGCCGGTTCAGGAGGGGCAGGTGGGAGCGATCTCGAGCCGGATTTGAACCGCTATAAGGAAGCGCTCGAGCAGTTCCCCCTTGACGGGCTCGAGTTTGCAGGAATCCTGGAGAATCAGGACCAGACCTGGGCCATCATCAAGGCGCCGGACGGACTGGTCCATCGCGTCCAGGTGGGCAACCACCTCGGTCAAAACTACGGCAAGATCGTCCGTGTCAGCGAGACGAAAGTCGAAATTGAAGAAATCATTCCCGACGGGTTAGGCGGTTGGATCAAGCGAGACGCAGCCCTCGCGATCACCGAATGAATTCGAGGAAGAAAAAATGAGAACTGCCCACTCGTTCATCAGGCGCGTCATCGGTTTTGCGAGCTTTCTGTTGTTCGCCGCTGCTTCCTCAGCTGCAGCGCAAAGTCTGGCCATACAGGACATCAACTATGCAGCCATGAGCGGCGATCGAGCGCAACTGACATTTTCCCTGTCGGGTCCTGCGCCGAAGCCGATGACGTTCACGCTCGACAATCCGCCGCGCCTCGCCATCGATCTGCCAAACACCAGCATGGGCGACCTGCCCAAAACGCAATCGTTGGCAGGTGGTATCGCACATAGTTTGCGTACCGCACAGGCGGGAAATCGGACCCGCGTGGTGGTGGGGCTCGAGCGTGTCGTGCCCTATGACGTTCGGGTCCAGAACAATGTCGTGCATGTCCTGCTGGGCGATGGAACATCCCCGGCGAGCAGCCGCATGTCGGCATCTGCGGCGGTGGAGCCCGCAGCCCGAAACGAGATCACTTCCGTCGATTTCCATCGCGCCGAAAACGGCACCGGTCGCATCGTCATTACGCTCGCAGGGGCGTCGGTGACGGCGGACCTGCAGACCCGGGGCCGCTCATTGGTGCTGGATTTCTATGATGCACGGGTTCCAGAGTCGCTGATCCGCCGGTTGGATGTCACCGATTTCGCGACGCCGGTGAGGACCATCGATAGCGACAACCGCGAGGGCCATGCCCGTTTCGTTATCACACCGGAAGGTGATTACGAGCACTTGGCCTTTCAGGTCGGAAACGTCTACACGATCGACGTCCGGCCAGTGACGCCCGAGCAGAGAGCTGCCAAACAGGAAGAGGAATATACGGGGGAAAGGCTCTCGCTTAATTTCCAGAATATCGATGTTCGCGCGGTGCTGCAGCTTATTGGTGATTTCACCGGCCTGAACATCGTTGCTTCGGATACGGTCCAGGGCAATATCACGCTGCGGCTCAAGAATGTACCTTGGGATCAGGCGATGGATATCATCCTCAAAGCCAAGGGACTGGGGATGCGTAAGAACGGGAATGTGGTGCTGATTGCCCCGAGTGAGGAACTGGCCGCGCGCGAAAAGCTGGAACTCGAAGCGCAGCAGCAACTCACCGAGCTGGCGCCGCTGCGGACCGAATTCTTCAGCATCAATTATGCGAAGGCCGGCGAAATCGCGGCATTGCTCAAAGCGGAGCAAAACTCGCTGCTGTCCAGCCGCGGAAACATCACCATCGACGAGCGGACCAACACGCTCATGATCCTGGACACGGCAGACAAGCTCGATGAGATTCGACGCGTACTGGTCCGCCTTGATGTTCCCGTGCGACAGGTGCTCATCGAATCGCGCATCGTCATCGCCAATGACGATTTCAGCAAGAGCCTTGGTACCCGTTTCGGTGCGACATACGTTGGACGGAACGATGGTAGGGGTCTTGTCACCACGACTGGCAGCGCATCCGGCACCGACACGACCGTTGGAAGTGGTCTCGACAATCTGGCCGGTGGACGTGATGTCTTCGACCCCTCCGTATCTCTCCCTCAACTCAACGACCGTCTGAACGTGAACCTTCCGGTGACGGGTGCCGCGGGATCCATCGCGCTTGCCATACTGGGTTCGGATTACCTGGTCGACCTGGAACTTTCGGCCATGCAGAGCGAGGGCCGCGGCGAGCTGATTTCGAGCCCGCGTGTGGTGACAGCGAATCAAAAGAAAGCGTTCATCGAGCAGGGTGTCGATATTCCCTATCTGGAAGCGAGTTCGAGCGGTGCGACCAGCGTGTCCTTCAAAAAGGCCGTGCTGTCGCTGGCGGTCACGCCTCAAATAACGCCGGACGACCGCGTCATCATGGACCTCCAGGTGAACAAAGACAGTGTCGGTCAGATTTTCTCAGGTGTGCCTTCGGTGGACACCCGCGCGGTGGAAACCCAGGTGCTGGTCGAGAATGGCGATACGGTGGTGCTTGGCGGCATCTATGAGCAGGCGCGCAGTGACAGCGTCGACAAGGTACCGCTGCTCGGTGACATTCCTGTGCTTGGGGCGTTGTTCCGTACGACCACCAAGGTCAATGACAAGGCAGAGCTCCTGATTTTCGTCACCCCGAAGATCCTCAAGGAAGGTCTGAAAGCCGAGCTCCAGTGACCCAGGCGTCAAGCGGCGTGATCAATCGGCTCTTTCTGGTTGGCCCCATGGGCGCCGGCAAGACGACCATTGGTCGTCAGCTGGCGCTCGCCCTGGACAAGGAGTTCAAAGACACGGATCACGAGATCGTGCGGCGCACAGGGGCGAGCATTCCCCTCATTTTCGATATCGAAGGTGAGGAGGGTTTTCGCAAGCGCGAACGAGATGTCATCGACCAGCTTACCCGCGAAGACGATATCGTGCTCGCCACGGGCGGCGGCGCGGTGCTGGGAGATCAGAACCGCCAGTGTTTGCGCGAGCGCGGCACCGTCATCTATCTGTACGCCACGATTGAGCAGCTGCTGCGCAGGACCGCCCGGGACAAGAACCGACCGCTGCTCCAGACCGCCGATCCCAAAAAACGGCTGGAAGACATCATGGCCGTGCGCGACCCGCTCTATCGCGAGGTGGCTCACATGGTCGTGTATACCGACGACCGTTCAATCCGTTCGGTAATTCGCGAGATCCTCTGGCGTCTTGAATCGGAAGCGAAACGTCAGGGCGCATGACGGGGCTTCACGGGATCCGTTATAGTCTGGGGATTCCGCAGGTTCTACCCCCATGAAAACACTTCGCGTTGAGCTCGGGGAGCGCAGTTACCCCATCTATATCGGTACCGGTCTGCTCGGCCGCAGCGAGTTCATTGCCCCGCACGTTCGCGGCCGTCAGGTGTTGGTGGTGACCAATGAAACGGTTGCCCCCCTGTATCTGCGAACACTGCTCGCCGGCCTGGAGGATTTCCAGGTCGACAGCCTCGTGCTGCCTGACGGCGAGGCATACAAGAGTCTTGAAACCCTGAATACAGTTTTCGATCGGTTGCTGGAACGCCGTTTCGATCGGCGCTGCACGCTGGTGGCGCTGGGGGGCGGGGTCATTGGCGATCTCACCGGATTCGCTGCAGCGTGTTATCAGCGCGGTGTGGCTTTCATCCAGGTTCCCACCACCCTGTTGTCCCAGGTGGATTCGTCGGTGGGTGGCAAAACGGGCGTCAATCATCCCCTTGGCAAGAACATGATTGGCGCCTTCCACCAGCCGCAGTGCGTCATCGCCGACACGGATACTTTGAATACCCTTGACGATCGCCAGCTGCGCGCCGGCCTGGCGGAGGTCCTCAAGTACGGCCTCATCAACGACGCGGATTTCTTCCAATGGCTGGATGACCATCTCGATCGTCTGCTGGCACGCGACCCCGAGGCGCTTGCCTACGCCATCGAGCAGTCCTGCCGAGACAAGGCCGCCATTGTGGCCGAGGACGAAACCGAGGCAGGCGCCCGTGCCCTGCTGAACCTGGGGCATACCTTCGGGCATGCCATCGAGACCGGCATGGGCTACGGCGCCTGGTTGCATGGAGAAGCGGTCGCTACCGGGATGGTCATGGCCACAGAGCTGTCGCAGCGGCTCGGCTGGATGTCTCAGGCCGACGTGGAGCGAACCCGAAATCTCATTGCCCGCGCCGGACTGCCCGTGAAGGCTCCGGATGCGCTCGACAGCCGACGCTTTTTGGAATTGATGGCGGTGGACAAGAAGGTGCAGGACGGTCAGCTGCGACTGGTTCTGTTGAAAGGCATCGGCCGGGCCGTGGTCACGGCCGAGGCCACGGCTGCCGACATCTCGGCGGCCATCGCGGCGCACGGGAGCGCCTGAACATGGCGGTGCTTGCCCCTTACGCTGCATGCGACGAGCGTTCGAGGGGCAGGCGTTTCCCTGAAGAACCGCCCGCCTACCGCAGCGAGTTCCAGCGGGACCGCGATCGCATCGTCCATTCTTCCGCGTTCCGGCGCCTGGAATACAAGACCCAGGTGTTCGTGAACCACGAAGGGGACATGTTCCGCACGCGGCTCACCCACTCCCTGGAGGTGGCCCAGATTGGCCGTGCCATCGCCCGTGCCCTGCGCCTGAACGAAGATCTCACTGAGGCCATCACCCTCGCCCACGACCTGGGGCACACACCCTTCGGTCACGCCGGCCAGGACGCTCTCAATGAGTGCATGGCCCCCTACGGCGGCTTCGAGCACAACCTGCAATCGCTGCGGGTGGTGGACGAGCTGGAAAACCGCTACGCGGAGTTCAGTGGCCTCAATCTCACCTTTGAAACCCGCGAGGGCATTCTCAAGCATTGCGCCCGCGACCACGCCGCGCACCTGGGCGACGTGGGCCGACGCTTTCTGGAAAACCGGCAGCCTGGCCTCGAAGCCCAGATTGCCAACGTCGCCGATGCCATCGCCTACAACAATCACGACCTGGATGACGGTCTGCGCGCCGGGCTCATCGGTATCGAACAGCTACGCGCCCTGCCGTTTTTCGAGCGCGAATACCTGGCGGTCACCGCCCGTTACCCCGCGCTCAGCGGCCGACGCCTGGTGCACGAGATCGTGCGCCGCATGATCAACCGGCAGGTGGTGGATCTCATCAACACCAGCGGTGCACGCCTGGCCGAGGCGGCCCCGGCGGACCTGGATGCTGTGCGCGCGCGCAGCCAGCCGTTCATCGGCTTCAGTGAAACCCTGGCGGAAGAACACCGTGCCCTGAAGCGTTTCCTGCGCACCGAGCTTTATCAGCACTACCGCGTGCTCCGCATGACCTTCAAGGCGCAGAAGGTCATGAGGGATCTGTTCGGCGCGTTTTTCGAGTCGCCGCGCCTGCTGCCGCCGGAGCACCAGCATCACGTGCGGGCCCTCGAGTCCCAATCGGGCGAGGGAGGCCGTGCCCGGGCGGTGGCCGACTACGTGGCCGGCATGACCGATCGCTATGCCATTGCCGAGCATGGCAAGCTCTTCGATCCGCGTTCCCAGTAAGAATCTTCGAGTCCTCGGCTATGCGCATCTACATGCAGACCCCGGTGACCGATGACAAGCCCCCGCGCTTCTATCACCTGTTCCTGCAGTCGGACCTGCTTGAAGGCTGGACCCTGGTGCGGGAATGGGGATTTCAGGGAGCCTCGGGCCGGGTGGTGCGCGAGCACTTCACAGACCGCGAGGCGGCGGAAGAGGCACTCATGCGTCATCGCGATGCCCAGCTCGGCCGCGGTTACCGGGTGGTCTTTGCCAAAGGCGAGGCCTCGCGCTAGACAAATGTTCCTGACCCTCCGGGGGCTGGAAACCGACGACAGCCCGCCGTGGGATGGGTGCACGGACGGCGATCTCCGACAAACCTGCTGGTGGGAAATCTCGAGACGTCCATGAGCCTGCTCCGCGAACAAAATATCGTTTCTACGGGCTTCAACGGGCTGGATGATGTGCTCGACGGATTGCGCGTTGGCGACAACGTGGTCTGGCGGGTCGACGACCTCGCGGACTATCGGCAGTTCGTGCGGCCGTTTGTTGACGCGGCCCGGGCCCAGGGCCGCGAGATCATCTATTTGCGCTGGGGCCGGCAGGCGCCACTGCTCACGCCCGGTGTGGGGATCCGCATCGTCACCATCGACGCCTTGGGCGGTTTCGAGGCCTTCACCCGCGAGGTTTACCAACAGATTTCGGATCACGGTCGCGGCGCCTTTTACGTCTGTGATTGTCTGTCCGACCTGCTCGATGCCTGGGCGACCGACTACATGGTGGGCACTTTCTTTCGTGTCATCTGCCCGCACTTGTTCGACTTGGATACGGTGGCTTATTTCGCCCTTCATCCCCAAAGTCACTCGCATGGCACGCTATCGCGCATTCGCGAGACCACCCAGGTGCTCATTGACGTGCATCACGCCGGTGATGAGATTCAGGTGCAGCCGGTAAAGGTGTGGCAACGTACGTCGCCCACCATGTTTCTGCCACACCGTCAGCGGGGTGAGCAATTTCTGCCGGTGATCGACAGCAGCGAAGCCAGTCGCCTGCAATCCCTGCTGGAAGCGAAACACCAGCAGCTCAATCAAAATCGCCTGCTGGACTACTGGGACAGACTGTTTCTGCGCGCCTCGCAGGCTGCAAACGGCGAGGCGAGCGCCGAGGAATGTGAAGCTGTACGGGATCAGATCCTGAACGTGC
This sequence comes from Gammaproteobacteria bacterium, assembly GCA_041687015.1. GTDB lineage: Bacteria > Pseudomonadota > Gammaproteobacteria > Thiohalomonadales > Thiohalomonadaceae > JALOAT01. Next base: position 47,703 of record JAWLCT010000002.1, on the reverse strand, counting down.
TCATTTCGCGCGAATCGCGCATGCAGGCACTGGCGCGTCGCTACCTCGAACTGGACGACCTGCTGGGCATTCGTACCCGCATGATCGGCAGCGGCTATATCGGCGGCAAGGCTGCCGGTATGCTGCTGGCGCGCAATATTCTGCTGCGCGAGGTCCCTGCGACCTGGAAGGATCATCTGGAACCCCACGACTCGTTTTATCTGGGCTCCGATGTCTATTACGCCTACGTGGTACACAATGGCTGGTGGCCGTTACTGATGCGCCAGCGCACGGAAGACGGCTACCTGAAGGGGGGAGCGGTGCTGCGTGAGGCCATGCTGCATGGCCGCATGCCGCACGAGGTGCGTCAGGATCTGGAGCGCATGCTCGACCATTACGGCCAATACCCCATCCTGGTCCGCTCCAGCAGTCTGCTGGAAGACGGTTTCGGCAACGCTTTCGCGGGCAAGTACGACAGCATTTTCTGTGTCAATCAGGGCAGCCCGGAGCAGCGCCTGGCCGAACTCGAGGACGCCATTCGCAAGGTCTACGCCTCCACCATGAGTGAAGATGCGCTGATCTACCGTCTCCAGCGCGGCCTTGCTTTGCAGGAAGAGCCCATGGCGTTGTTGCTGCAGCGTGTTAACGGGCGTTATCACGGGCACGTCTATTTGCCGGATGCTGCCGGCGTGGGTATTTCGCGCAACACCTTCGTCTGGGACGAAGACATGGATCCCGCGGCAGGCATGCTGCGCCTGGTCTTGGGTCTGGGCACGCGGGCGGTGAACCGCATGGAGGGTGATCACGCCTGTGTAGTGGCGCTGGACGAGCCCCACAAGCGACCGTATCGCAATCGGGATGATCTTTTCCGCTTTTCACAGCAACAGGTGGACGTGTTGAACGTCACCACCAACCAACACCAGTCCATACCCCTGCGCGCGTTGCAGGCGCAGACCCCGACGCTGCCCCTGCATCGATTGGCCGAGCCGGACCGCGACGCCACCGAACGCGCACGCGCCCTCGGCCAGCCCTCGACCGTTTGGCGTATCACGTTCGATCCGCTGCTGCGAGACGGCAGCTTTGTGCCCTTGGCGCAGGGTATGTTGAACACCCTGGAAGCGGCTTATCAGCACCCGGTAGACGTGGAGTTCACGTTACATCTCGATGGCCATGGCACGGCTGCGTTCAATATCGTGCAGTGCCGGCCTCTGGCCACCCTGGGGACGGATCGCGAAGTCAGGCTGCCGGAGCGTGTGGCACCGGAGCGGTTGTTCTTCGCCACCCGCGGGCATTTCATGGGCGGCAACATCGACCAACACATCACCCACATCATCCATGTGGACGGACCGGGTTACAGTGCCCTCGGGGTGCAGCAGAAACACGCCGTGGCGCGGTTGGTGGGCCGCCTGAATCGCCTCCTGCCCAATCGCGCCGTCTCCCCGGTGATGCTGATCGGTCCGGGACGTTGGGGAACCAGCAGCCCGGAACTCGGTGTTCCTGTGCGTTTCGCCGACATCGCCAATGTGGCTGTCCTGGTGGAAGTGGCCGAGCTGCATGCAGGCATGGTGCCCGACCTGTCCTTCGGCACCCATTTCTTCCAGGATCTGGTGGAGACCTCCATCGCTTACGTGGCCCTGTTTCCCGGCGAAGGCGACTGCGAATACCGCGCAGAATGGCTGGAACGGCTGCCCGCAAACAGCCCTGTCCCGCTGCCGGACGGGGCCGCGGAAGATGCGGACGTTGCCTCGGTGGTCAGGCATTACTGCGTTGCCGACCAGTCGTTGCGCGTAATGGCGGATGTGGTAAAGCAACGACTTTACTGTTTTCAGACGGAAGACCGCGCCTGAGCCGGTTCAACCATGGCCGTGCCCAGACCTTTGAGCTATGGCCCGTGCCAGCGCCGATTGCCAGGCGATTACGGCCGTGGTGGGGCAATAGTTCGGGGCTTAACGGCAGCCGGCTTTCGCCATTTCAGACGCCGCGAAACCTGGACTGAAAGCCCAACACACGAAAAATCGCAAGCGACTGCTTGACCATCGCGGGCGAATGGGTAAGGCTATCCGCCCCATTTTGGGGCCCTACGCCTCATTTTGGGGCCCACTCAATGAACGCTCACCCATTTCTCACGGGGGTCACAGTCTTCGTATGCCATACGTCCAGGAAACCTTGGCCGCTCTGAAGCGGACCAGTCCCGCCCAGCACGAGTTCTATCAAGCCGTTGAAGAAATTCTGCTGTCCTTGCGCCCTCTGCTTGACCGTGATCCCCGTTATCGAGAGGCCAGCATCATCGATCGCATCGTGGAGCCCGAGCGGCAGATCATGTTCCGGGTCACCTGGGTGGACGACAAAGGCCGAATCCAGGTCAACAAGGGTTACCGCATCCAGTTCAACTCCACACTCGGCCCCTACAAAGGCGGCATCCGGTTCCACCCGAGCGTGAACGCCGGCATCATCAAGTTTCTCGGCTTCGAGCAGATCTTCAAGAACTCCCTCACTGGCCTGGCTATCGGCGGCGGCAAAGGCGGGTCCAACTTCGATCCGAAGGGCAAGTCCGACAACGAGATCATGCGCTTCTGCCAGTCGTTCATGACTGAGCTGTATCGCCATATCGGCCCCACCATCGACGTACCGGCCGGTGACATCGGTGTGGGGGCGCGCGAGATCGGTTACATGTACGGACACTACAAGCGCCTCACCGGTAGCTACGAAGGCGTGCTGACCGGCAAGGGCCTGAAATGGGGCGGTTCGCTGGTCCGCAAGGAGGCCACCGGCTACGGTTCGGTCTATCTGGCCCAGGCCATGATGCAGGACCGGGGCGAATCCCTCGAGGGCCGCGTCTGTGCCGTGTCCGGCGCAGGCAACGTCGCCATCTATACCATCGAAAAGCTGTACCAGCTCGGCGCTATCCCGGTTACCTGCAGCGATTCCCGCGGGATGCTTTACGACCGCACGGGCATCAAACTGGATACGCTCAAGCGCATCAAGGAAGTGGAGCGCACGTCGCTGGAGGCATACGTCAAGGAGCACCCCGAGGCGGTCTACACGCCGGTGGAAAAATACCGCGAAGGTCGCAACGCGGTCTGGTCGGTGAAGTGCGATGCTGCCTTCCCGTCCGCCACCCAAAACGAACTCAATGGCGAGGATGCCGCCGAGTTGGTCAAGAACGGCTGCAAGCTGGTGTGCGAGGGTGCCAACATGCCGAGTACGCCCGAGGCCGTTGAGGTGTTCCTGAAGGCGGGCATCGCCTTTGCGCCCGGCAAGGCCGCCAATGCGGGCGGCGTGGCCACGTCGCAGCTGGAGATGAGTCAGAACGCCAGCATGCAGCAGTGGAGCTTCGAAGAGGTCGACCACAAACTGCAGGGCATCATGACCAACATCTTCACCACCATTCGCGATACTGCCATCGAGTTCGGTGAGCCTGGCAATTTCGCGTTTGGCGCCAATATTGCCGGTTTCCGCAAGGTCGCCGATGCGATGATCGAGCAGGGGGCGGTGTAACCCCCCACGGGGAACGGGACGGAAACCGTTCCCGTTCCCCATTTCTGCGGGTGTTTCCAAACACCTGCGACGCCCCACGGCAATCCCACGCGCGGCACGCGCACCTTCAGGCCCCACGCCGTTACCGAAGCACTTTTTTGATCCCGCCGCGCATATGAGCGCGCACCGATTTGGTGCTCTTCTGGACCGGATTACCCGCTACCGGCGCCCAAAATCCGCTCGAATCCTCTCGAACACACCCTCTCCTGCACGTTGTGCTTCTTCTTGGTGCGGCGACAAAAAAGGCGCCTCAATTTGGTGCACAAAACGCTTGACAAACGGTGCTATTTGTAGCTTGAAGCGCTGCAAAAGCCGAGTATACTGCGGCCCCCTTAGCCGGATGCCCGTGAAAACACGGGAGTTTTTACTCGCGGCCTGAAAAATGCAGGGTTCCTGAACAGGTCCACAGCGACACGGCGGAATGCATGTGAACGAGTCAAATTACCTTGGCGGTCTGTACCGCCCCGAATTCGAACGCGACAACTGCGGTTTCGGGCTCATGGCCCACATGGACGGCACGCCGAGCCACTGGTTGGTGAAGACCGCCATCACCTCGCTCGGTCGCATGACCCACCGCGGCGCCATCGCCGCTGACGGCAAGACCGGCGATGGCTGCGGCCTGTTGATGAAAAAGCCTGAAAGTTTCCTGCGCACCGTCGCCAGGGAAGCCGGGATCAAGATCGCGCAACAATTCGCGGCGGGCATGGTATTCCTCGACAGGGATGTCACGCTCGCCGACGCCGCGCGCAACGCGCTCGTGCGTGAGTTGGAGAAAGAAGGCCTCTCCGTGGCCGGCTGGCGCACCGTGCCCATCGATCCTTCCGCCTGCGGTGCCGAAGCGCTGAAGTCTCTTCCCGACATCCAGCAGATCTTTGTCAATGCGCCCGAAGGCATGGACGAGGCCGCCTTCGAGCGCCACCTGTACATCGCCCGACGCCGCACCGAAAAGTCCGTGCAGTCCGGCGACAAGACCTTTTACGTGCCGAGCCTGTCGGCGCGCGTGCTGTCGTACAAGGGACTGGTAATGCCGGCCTATTTGCCGGTGTTCTACCAGGACCTGAACGACGAGCGCCTGGAAACCGCCATCTGCGTGTTCCACCAGCGCTTTTCCACCAACACCTGGCCTGAGTGGCGTCTGGCGCAACCGTTTCGTTATCTCGCCCACAACGGCGAGATAAACACCATCCAGGGCAACCGTAACTGGTCCATGGCACGCGGCCACAAGTTCGAGACGTCGCTGCTGCCCATGGAGGACGTGCGCCCGCTCGTCTCCATGACCGGCTCCGATTCCAACAGCCTCGACAATATGCTCGAGGCGCTGCTCGCCGGGGGCATGGACATCTTCCGTGCCATGCGCCTGCTGGTACCCCCCGCCTGGCAGAACGTGGAGACCATGGATGCGGATCTGCGCGCCTTCTACGAGTACAACTCCATGCACATGGAGCCCTGGGACGGTCCCGCCGGCATCGTGCTCACCGACGGCCGTTATGCCGCCTGCACCCTGGATCGCAACGGCCTGCGCCCCGCGCGCTACGTGATCCTGCGCACGCCCGAGACCCAGGGCGAGGGCAGCTATAAAGGCTGCGTAATCACCCTCGCCTCGGAAATCGGCGTGTTCGATTACGCGCCGCAGGACGTGATTACCAAGGGACGCCTCAAGCCGGGCCAGATGCTCGCCGTGGACACGCGCGAGTGCAGCCTGCTGCTGCCCGAGGATGTGGACAACGCATTGAAGAGCCGTCAGCCGTACAAACGCTGGATGAGCAAGCACGTGCGTCGGCTCGACGACGAGGTGGAAGAGCAGGATGAGGCCTGCGACCTGGACGGCGATCGCCTCGCGGTTTACCAGAAGCTGTTCCAGGTGACCAACGAGGAGCGCGAGCAGATCCTCAAACCCCTTGCCGCGGCGGGACAGGAAGCAGTGGGCTCCATGGGCGACGACGCCCCCATGGCCGTGTTGTCACGGCGCGTGCGCCCGCTGTACGACTATTTCCGCCAGCAGTTCGCCCAGGTCACCAACCCACCCATCGATCCCCTGCGCGAGCAGATCGTCATGTCGCTGGAGACCTGCCTGGGGCGCGAGAAAAACCTGTTTCAGGAAACGGCTGAAAACGCCTCCCGCCTGCTCATCGGCTCGCCCGTGCTCTCGCGCGGCAAGTTCGAGCGGCTGCTTGCCATCGGTGGTCCCGATTACGCCAGCGTCCGTATCGATCTGAACTATCCCGCGGCCGGAAATCTGCAGCAAGCCATTGCCGACCTGTGCGAGCAGGCGGTGGCCGCCGTGAAGGCGGGCAAAGTGATCCTGGTTCTGTCCGACCGCCACATCGCGGAGGACAATCTGCCCATCCATGCCCTGCTCGCCACCGGCGCGGTGCACCAGCGCCTGATCCAGGAAGGTCTGCGCTGCGATTCCAACATCGTGGTGGAGACCGCGACCGCGCGCGATCCCCATCACTTTGCGGTGCTCATCGGCTACGGCGCCACCGCCGTGTATCCCTATCTCGCCTATGAAGTGCTGCACGAGCTGGCCCGCAACGGCGAAACCGGCGGTAAATCGCCTTCCAGGCTGCTGGACAGCTATCGCAAGGGCATCAACAAGGGGTTGTACAAGATCATCTCGAAGATGGGCATTTCCACCATCACGAGCTATCGCGGCGCCCAGCTGTTCGAAATCATCGGCCTCGCCGACCAGGTGGTGGCCAGCTGCTTCAAGGACACCACCAGCCGCCTGGCCGGCGCCAATTTCGCCGATTTGGAAGACGACCAGCGGCAGCTCGCCCGCGAGGCCTGGAACGCCCGCAAGCCCCTGCAACAGGGGGGGCTGCTCAAGTACCAGTTCGACGGCGAATACCATGCCTACAATCCGGACGTGATCCAAACTCTGCACAAAGCGGTGCGCAGCGGCGAGTACAGCGACTACCTGGAATACGCGCAGACGGTCAACCAGCGCCCTGTGGCGACGCTGCGCGATCTGCTGACGCTGCGCGCGGACATCACGCCCGTCGACATCAGCGAAGTGGAAGACGAATCGAAGATCCTTCCCCGTTTCGATTCCGCCGGCATGTCCCTGGGCGCGCTTTCACCCGAGGCCCATGAGGCCCTGGCCACCGCCATGAACCGCCTGGGCGGGCGCTCCAATTCGGGCGAGGGCGGCGAGGACCCGGCGCGCTACGGCACCGAGAAGATGTCCAAGATCAAGCAGGTGGCCTCCGGTCGCTTCGGCGTGACGCCTTCGTATCTGGTCAACGCCGAGGTCCTGCAGATCAAGATCGCCCAGGGCGCCAAGCCCGGCGAAGGCGGCCAGCTCCCCGGCGACAAGGTGAATGACCTCATCGCGCGCCTGCGCTACGCGACGCCCGGGGTGGCTCTCATCTCGCCGCCGCCGCATCACGACATCTACTCCATCGAAGATCTGGCCCAGCTCATCTTCGACCTGAAACAAGTCAACCCCGAGGCCCTCGTGTCCGTGAAGCTGGTGGCCGAGCCCGGGGTGGGCACCATCGCCGCGGGCGTGGCCAAGGCCTACGCGGATCTCATCACCATTTCCGGTTACGACGGCGGTACCGGCGCGAGCCCCATCACGTCGGTGAAGCACGCCGGCTCACCCTGGGAACTGGGCCTGTCCGAAGCGCACCAGGTGCTGCGTGCCAACGATCTGCGCGACAAAGTGCGGGTGCAGACCGACGGCGGTCTCAAGACCGGCCTCGACGTGGTCAAGGCGGCCATCCTGGGCGCGGAGAGTTTCGGCTTCGGCACCGGCCCCATGGTGGCGCTCGGCTGCAAATACCTGCGTATCTGCCATCTGAACAACTGCGCCACCGGCGTGGCCACCCAGGACAAGGTGTTGCGCCAGGAGCATTTCATCGGCCTGCCCGAGATGGTGATGAACTACTTCCGCTTCATCGCCCGCGAGACCCGTGAATGGATGGCGCGCCTGGGTGTGCGTTCCATGGCGGAACTCATCGGCCGTACCGATCTGTTGGAGATCCTGGAAGGCGAAACACCCAGGCAGCGCAAGCTGGACCTCGCGCCCCTCATCGCCCGGGTGGACGGCAAGGCCCAGCATTGCGTGGTACCGCGCAACGCGCCCTTCGACCAGGGCGAGCTGGCTGAGCAGATGGTGCGCGATTGCCTGCCGGCCATCGAGCACAAGACTGGCGGCGAGTTCCATTACGTGGTGAAGAACGTGAACCGCTCCATCGGCGCACGCCTTTCCGGTGAGATCGCCCGGCGTCATGGCGACCAGGGCATGGCCGATGCGCCCATCGTGCTCAGGCTCACCGGCACCGCCGGGCAGAGCTTCGGCGTGTGGAATGCGGGTGGCCTGCACATGATTCTCGAAGGCGACGCCAACGACTACGTCGGCAAGGGCATGGCCGGGGGCAAGCTGGTGATCACGCCGCCCAAGGGCAGCCGCTTCAATTCCAACGAGGCCACCATCATCGGCAACACCTGTCTGTACGGCGCCACCGGTGGCAGGCTGCTGGCGGCGGGCCTCGCCGGCGAACGCTTCGCCGTGCGCAATTCCGGCGTTACAGCAGTGGTGGAGGGTGTGGGCGATCACGGCTGCGAATACATGACCGGTGGCTGCGTCACCGTCCTGGGGCCCACCGGTGTGAACTTCGGCGCGGGCATGACCGGCGGCCTGGCCTATGTGCTGGATCTCGACAATTGCTTCGTGGATCGGTACAACCACGAACTCATCGACATCCATCGCATCGGCACCAAGACCATGCACCCTTACCGCGCCCACCTCCAAAGCATCATCGAGGAGCATGTGCGCGACACGGGTTCCGCCTGGGGCCGGCATCTGCTGGAGCATTTCTCCGATTATTTGGAGAAGTTCTGGCTGGTTAAGCCCAAGGCGGCGAGCCTGAGCGAGCTACTCGACACATTGCGCAGGGCGGCGTGAGTTGTAGGAACCGAGCCTCTCGGCGAATCACGGTTTAACCAAAGCGCGGCCGTTCGAAAAGCGTTCGCCCACGGGGTGGGCTCCTACAAGGGTCCCGGAACACAGAGGCAGGGACGAAGGTCAGTCAGACAATGACCCTCTCTGCGTGCTCTGTGGCAAAGATTTAGGGTTCAATACATGGCCAACGATTTCCAGTTCATCCAGGTGCGGCGCATCGATCCGGCGAAGAAGCCCACGGCCGCGCGCGTCAGGGAATTCCGTGAGATCTATTGCAGCTTCGATACGGAGGGCGCGGCCTCCCAGGCGGACCGCTGCCTGGCCTGCGGCAATCCCTACTGCTCCTGGAAGTGCCCGGTGCACAATTACATCCCGGATTGGCTCAAGCTGGTGCATGAGGGCGCCATCGAGCGTGCGGCGGAGCTGTCACATCGCACCAACTCGCTGCCCGAGGTGTGCGGCCGGGTCTGTCCGCAGGATCGCCTCTGTGAAGGTGCCTGCACCCTGAACGACGGCTTCGGCGCGGTCACCATTGGCGCCGTGGAGCGTTACATCACCGACACCGCCTTCGACAACGGCTGGCGCCCGGACCTGTCGCGGGTGAAACCCACGGGCAAGCGCGTCGCCGTGGTGGGTGCCGGCCCGGCCGGTCTTGCCTGTGCCGACGTGCTGGTGCGCGCTGGCGTCACGCCGGTGGTGTTCGATCGCTACCCCGAGATTGGCGGCCTGCTCACCTTCGGCATCCCCGAGTTCAAACTGGAAAAGCAGGTGATGCAGCGCCGGCGCGCCGTGTTCGAAGGCATGGGTGTGCAGTTCCGCCTCAATACCCACATCGGTGCGGGCGATTTTGCGCGCCTGCTGGAAGACTTCGACGCCGTGTTCCTGGGCATGGGCACCTACACGTACATGCAGGGCGGTTTCCCGGGCGAGGACCTGCCGGGCGTGCATGCGGCCCTGGATTTCCTCATCTCCAACGTCAACCACTGCCTCGGCTTCGAAAAAAACGTGGACGACTACGTCTCCATGAAAGGTCAGCGTGTGGTGGTGCTGGGCGGCGGCGACACCGCCATGGACTGCAACCGCACGTCCATCCGCCAGGGGGCCGCCCAGGTCGTCTGCGCCTATCGGCGTGACGAGGCCAACATGCCCGGCTCCAAGCGTGAGGTGGCCAACGCCAAGGAAGAGGGCGTGCAGTTTCTGTGGAACCGCCAGCCTGTGGAAATCGTGGGCAAGGACAAGGTGGAAGGCGTCAAGCTCGTCACCACCGAGCTGGGTCCGCCCGACGCGCGCGGTCGCCGCACGCCGCAGGTGGTGCCCGGTTCCGAGGAGATCGTGCCGGCCGATCGCGTGCTCATCGCCTTCGGCTTCCGCCCGAACCCGCAACCCTGGTTCGAGGAGCACGGCATCAAGACCGACGAACGCGGCCGCGTGGTCGCCGCGGAAAGCCAGAAGTTCAAGAAACAGACGGGCCATCCCAAGGTATTCGCCGGCGGCGACATGGTGCGCGGCTCGGACCTGGTGGTCACCGCCATCTGGGAAGGCCGCCAGGCGGCCGAGGGTATCCTGGATTTCCTGGGCGTTTGACGAAAAAAGCGGTCAACCACGGGGGACACGGGAACACGGGGAAAGAATTGAGGTATTCTCTCGGGTTCCTGATTTGTCTCTGAACGGCGATGCGGCAGGCGCGGGCTTTCATACCCCCGTGTCCCGCGTGTTCCCCGTGGTTAATTTTCATGTCCGAACTCAAGAATGACCGGTTTTTGCGCGCGCTGCTGAAGCAGCCCATCGATTACACCCCCGTATGGATGATGCGCCAGGCGGGGCGCTATCTGCCGGAGTACCGCGCCACGCGCGCCAGGGCCGGCGACTTCATGGCCCTGTGCAAGAACCCCGAGCTGGCCTGCGAAGTCACCATCCAGCCCCTGGACCGCTTTCCCCTGGACGCGGCCATCCTGTTTTCCGACATCCTCACCATTCCCGACGCCATGGGCCTCGGCCTGTCCTTCGGCGCCGGTGAAGGTCCGAAGTTCGAACGTCCGGTGCGTACCGCGGCAGACGTGGCGAAGCTGGGCGTGCCCGATCCCGAAGGTGAGCTGAAGTACGTGACTGACGCGGTGCGCGTCATCCGCCGCGAACTGAACGGCCGCGTGCCCCTCATCGGCTTCGCCGGCAGCCCCTGGACCTTGGCCACCTACATGGTGGAAGGCGGCTCGTCCAAGGAGTTCGCCATCATCAAGGCCATGATGTTCGACCAGCCCGCGCTGCTGCACAAACTGCTCGACACCGTGGCGCGCTCCGTCACCAACTACCTCAATGCCCAGGTGGCCGCCGGCGCCCAGGCGCTGATGATCTTCGACACCTGGGGCGGCAACCTCACCCCGCGTGACTACAAGGAATTCTCGCTGCGCTACATGCAGCAGATCGTTGCCGGCCTCACCCGCGAAGCCGAAGGCCGCAAGGTGCCGGTGATCCTGTTCACCAAGGGCGGCGGCCAGTGGCTCGAAGCCATGGCCGACACCGGCGCCGACGCCCTGGGCCTCGACTGGACCACCGATATCGGCGACGCCCGTCGTCGCGTGGGCAACAAAGTCGCGCTGCAGGGCAACATGGATCCTTCTGTGCTCTACGCCTCCCCCGAGCGCATCCGCCGCGAAGTGGCCGAGATCCTCGAAAGCTACGGCAAGGGTAGCGGCCACGTCTTCAACCTCGGCCACGGCATCCACCAGCACGCGGACCCCGACCACGCCAAGGCCCTGGTCGAGGCCGTCCACGAACTCAGCCGGCCTTACCACAGTTGAAGAAAAAAGGCATTAACCACGGGGGACACGGGGAACACGGGGAAAAGGCCAGGGGGGGTTAAATGCTCTTCGCGGCTCGCGAGTAAGGTGATCACATCACTCCACGTGAACCAATGGTTTCCCGTGTTCCCCGTGTCCCCCGTGGTTGATTCTTTTCACGACAGAGCGCCATGGAAAGTTACAAACTCGTACTGCCTGAACACCTGAATCACTACGGCTATCTCTTCGGCGGGAATCTGCTGAAGTGGATTGACGAGTACGCGTGGATTACCGCGAGCCTGGAATATCC
>JAWLCT010000002.1:0-36091 GCA_041687015.1 Gammaproteobacteria bacterium | reverse complement strand
CGATGCTCATCGATTACCACCGCACCATGCTCGCCGATCGGGTGCGCAACGAGGCCTTTCATGAGGCGTTGAAGCAGGTGGTGGTGGCGGGGAAGACCACTGTGGCGGATATCGGGTCGGGGACGGGGGTGCTCGGGTTCCTGGCGAGCCGGCTGGGGGCGCGGGCGGTGCATCTGTTCGAGCAGGCGGATGTAATGGAACTGGCGGTGAAGCTGGCCAGGCTCAACAAGGTCCGCAACTGCCACTTCTACCACGATCATTCCACCAACATCCTCGACCTCGAACCGGTGGACGTGATCGTCTCGGAGACCCTGGGCAACTTCGCCTACGAAGAGAACATCATCGAGACCCTCAACGATGCCCTGCGCTTCCTGAAACCCGGCGGCATCGTGATCCCGCGGCGCATCACGCAACTGGTCGCGCCCGTGGTGAACGATCGCTTCCACCGTGAACTCATCGTGTGGGACGAAACGGACCTGGGCCTCGACTTCGGGCCCGCGAAGGAGATGACCTTCCACAACATGTACGTGCGCAGCATCCTGCCGTCCGATCTGCTCGATGCGCCCGATGCCGTTCAGTCGTGGGACAACGTCGAGCTGGGCCGCAAGAACAAGAGCGTGCGTCAGGGCGAGGTGCGCTGGACGGCGGAAAAGCAGGAAACCATTTACGGCTTCGCGCTGTGGTGGGAATGCGAACTGGTGGAGGGCGTGCATCTTGCCACAGCACCCGACGCGCCCCGCACCCACTGGGAGCAGTTGTATCTGCCTTTGCAGCATCCGCTGGAGGTCACGCCCGGCGACGAAGTGATGTTGCGCCTGCATTCCGATACGCGCTACGAGGTGGGCGTGAACGTGCGCTGGCAGGTCAACCACAAGTCCGGCGGCGAAACGCGCACGCAGGCTTACGATATCCGGAAGGGCTATCTCGGCTGACGTCGGGGAAAACAGCTCAACGCAAAGGCGCAGAGGGCGCGAAGGGCGCAAAGAAGGAATTGATAAGGTAACATTTTGGTCACCTTTGCGTTCTTTGCGGCCTTGGCGTCTTTACGTTAATCCTCTTCCTCTGATGAACCTGCACGAAGGCTGTGAACCGCGCTGTCGCGGGTGTGCGCATCGTCATCTGGATGCGGCGGCGAGTGCGGCGCAGAAGCAGGGCTGGCTGGCGCGGGCACTGGCGCCCTGGGTGGAGCGGCTGGCAGAGCTGCAAGCGCCGCTGGAACACGAGTGCCGGCATTACCGCGACAAGGTATGTCTCGCCACGGCCTGGGACGGTGCGCGCTGGCAATTCGGCCTCAGGGTGCGTGACGAGGTGCTGGCTATTCCCGCGTGCCCGGTGCATTCGGAACGCGTGAATGCCGCCATTGCGCTGCTCGCGCCCGTGTTGCCGCCGGCGGACGTGTTTCCCCTGCATTACCACGTGCAATCGGGCGCGCAGCTCACCCTGGTGCTCAAGTCCCGCACGTCGCCGCCGCTGGGTTGGCTCACACCTGCAGTCCGCGAAGCGTTGCAGGCCATCGGCATCGAAGGCGTGTGGCTGCACTGGCACGGCGGCGTGGGTCGGCGCGTGTTTGCCAAGAACACCTGGCAGCTCGCTTTTGGCGAGCCAACGTCGAGGGATGATGATGGCCTGCGCTACGGCCCGGCCGCGTTCCAACAACTCATTCCGCGTCTGCACCATTTGGCCCTCGACGAAGCCGAAGCGTGGCTCGCGCCGAAGGCCGGTGACGCCGTGATGGATCTCTATTGCGGCGTCGGCAGCACGTTACGGCGTTGGCAGGCGCGCAGTGCGGACTGCGTGGGCGTGGAGCTGGGCGGCGAGGCGCTCGCCTGCGCAGCGCACAACGCGCCCGGCGCGACCCTGTTGCGCGGCACCTGCAAAACACGCCTGCCGCAGCTGCGCGTCTGGGCCGCTGCACACGGCAACGGCGACAGCTTCGTCTACGCCAATCCCCCGCGCACCGGCATGGAATCCCCGGTGCTCGCATGGATCGCCAATGAACTGCGGCCGCGGCGCCTCGCTTATCTCTCGTGCAGCGCCGGCACCTTGCGCCGCGATCTAAGTGCGCTCGAATCCGCCGGATTCAAGGTGGTCCGCCTCTCCCCCTACGACTTCTTCCCCCAGACCTACCATGTGGAAACCCTGGCGCTCTTGGAACGCATCGTGGTGAAGGCGTAAAAAGCGAACCGCGGAGGCCACGGAGGGAAGAAAAGGTATTCCGCCGGGAATGGATAATGATGCCGGATCCGTGACTCTCGCCAAGACGCGAAGAACGCCAAGGATGAGGGGGGAATAGGAAGCGTTGTTTCATTTTGTTCTCCGCGCTCTTCGCGTCTTGGCGAGATAAGAACCGTTGTTGGTGTAGCAGGCTGTTTATGATGAAGTAACAGGTCACAACCGCTTTGATCTCCGTGGCCCTCCGTGGCCTCCGTGGTTTCTGCTTTCCAAAAGGAGTTCCGATGAAGGTTCTACTGAGTTTTTCCGTGGTACCCATGGGTGTGGGCGTGTCCGTGTCCGAGTACGTGGCGGAGTGCGAGCGGGTGCTGGAGGCCGCGGGCGTGAAGTACGAGCTGCACGCCAACGGCACCAATGTGGAAGGGGAATGGGATGCGGTGTTCGCGGCTATCAAGGCCTGCCACGAGCGGGTCCATGCCATGGGCGCCCCGCGCATTTCCACGGTGATCTACGCGGGTACGCGCACCGACAAGGACCAGACGCTGGAACAGAAGGTCGAGAGCGTGCGCACTAAACTTTGATAAGAGTCGTAACGCGCTTGATCGGCGCATGGGGCGGGCTGCGCCCGCTGTGCTCCAAGGGTCAGATGGCGGCCATGCGCCGCATATGGGAAGGTCCGCATATGTTCTCCAAGCAACGCATGCCCCGCCCGGAAGAGGCTCTGCCGGGACGTAGCACGCCCATGCAGGTGCCTGAGACCCATCACGTGAACGGGCACCGCATCGTGCCGCCGTTTCCCGATGGCATGGCCATGGCCGTGTTCGGCATGGGTTGCTTCTGGGGAGCGGAGAAACGCTTCTGGGAACTCCCGGGCGTGTATTCCACCATGGTGGGCTATGCGGGCGGTTACACGCCCAATCCGACCTACCGCGAAGTCTGCACGGGCATGACCGGCCACACCGAGGTCGTACGTGTGGTGTTCGATCCGGGCGCGATCAGCTACGAGGAACTCCTGAAAGCCTTCTGGGAAGGCCACGACCCCACCCAGGGCATGCGCCAGGGGGCGGATGTGGGCACACAGTACCGTTCGGCCGTTTACACCTACGGTGATGCGCAGAAGCAGGCCGCGCTGGCCTCACGAATCGCCTACGAGAAACGCCTGCACGCTGCCGGCTTCGGCCCCGTCACCACCGAGATCCGTGACGCGCCCGAGTTCTATTACGCCGAGGACTACCACCAGCAATACCTGGCCAAGAACCCGGGCGGCTACTGCGGCCACGGCGGCACAGGCGTGACTTGCCCAGTGGGCGTGCTGGATTGAGTGGGTGGCGTTG
This sequence comes from Gammaproteobacteria bacterium, assembly GCA_041687015.1. Lineage (GTDB taxonomy): Bacteria > Pseudomonadota > Gammaproteobacteria > Thiohalomonadales > Thiohalomonadaceae > JALOAT01. The sequence goes on along the minus strand of JAWLCT010000002.1, from coordinate 32,585 downwards.
ACCGCACAAACGCGGAGGATGCAGAAATGTGTGTTTTCGATCGCAGCCGCACAGAGGTTCTCCTGTCAGCGTTGCCGGGCCGCCGAGTAACGACGCGTTCCGATCCTCCGCGCCCTCCGCGTTGAAACCGAATCAAATGCCGGGCGGTATCAGCCCGGCGGCTTCCAGGCGATCTTCCAGCGGGTCTTCCAGAGCATGAAAGAAGTCGAGGCCGGTCAGGGCCTCGATGTGATCGACGCTCACGACGAAGCGTGCGAGCGGTTCGTGGCCGCGGACGGTTTGCGGGACGAGAAAGGCATACAGGCGCGGGGTGCCATCGGCGTACGTGAGTGCGTAAAGCTTATAGAATGCATCCGGTATTTCCACCAATGGTTCGCTGCGCAAGCGTTCGCGGGCGCCCGTGAATACGGGGCCGGTAGTCACCCACACTTCGCCATAACGGGCGGTGAGTTGATCGAATTCGTATTGCTCCAGACGCTGCCAAACGCGCTGGTTGAGGTCGCTGCGCTGCGGCGAGATATTGGTCATGCGGAAGGTGGCCAATTGCGCGTCACGTCCGTACAGCCGCGCAATGGCATGGTTCGGCGCCAGGTGACCACGGTCGTACCCGCTTCGCGTGTAGCTGTCATGATCGACTAGCCCGAAAGCACGCCAATCTGCGCTGAAGCGCTCGGGCCGACGCAAGCCGCGGCCATCGGTGGGTGTGGCCGTGAGCCGATAGGTCACCCACAAGGCATTGCCGCGCAAATCCGACCAACCCAGCATGAAACCCGGGTTGCGGAAGACGCGCGTCCATGTGAAAGCGCCTCCTTGTGATTGCGGCATGCCCATCCAGGTCATGGCAGGCCGTGCCGTGTTCACTTCGTGCACATAGTCGAGACCAAACCCGACCATCAACAGCAAGGCGGTGATCCACCAGGCGAGGCGGGGCGTACGGAAGCGGCGTGAACGGCGGCGTGACATGGGGGGTCCCTGTGAGCAAGGACGCGATTATAACTGACCCGGTTTGCCTCAGCCCGGGACCGATTTCTATACTCGCGCCGCGCTGTCGTGAAAGCGGAACCATGCACAGATCACCCCATGTGAACGCCATCGGTATCGACGGATGCCGCGGCGGCTGGCTGGCCGCATGGTGCCGCCGTGAGGGCGCCTGGCGGGTTCAGTTGTTCAGCGACTTGCGCATTCTTTCAAACCAGTTTGCCGGTGCGACGCGCGCGCTCATCGATATGCCCATCGGTCTGCCCGACACCACCCCCCGCGCTTGCGACGCGATGGCGCGCCGCTTGCTCGGTAAACGCGCATGCACGGTGTTTTCAGTGCCTTGTCGTGCGGCCGTGTACGCGCGCGACTACACGCACGCATGCCAAGAGAATCAGCATGCGCTCGGTCGCCGTCTCTCGCGCCAGAGCTTCAACCTGCTGCCGAAGATACGAGAACTCGACACGTTACTGCGGGAGGATTCAGCCTTGTGCTTCCTGGAGGCCCATCCGGAACTCTGTTTCATGGCCCTGAACGGCGCACCCGTCGCACCCTCCAAGCATTCGCGAGCCGGGGTGGCGGCGCGACTTGCCTTGCTTCGACCGCACTGTCCGGTCGACGAACTGATTGTGACCACGCGCGCTCAGTGCCCCACCGCCGTCGCGATCGATGACATTCTCGATGCCCTGGTGCTTGCCGTGGCCGCCAAGGCATGTGTCGTCCGTTTGCCGCCGCAGCCGGCGTTGGACGCGCATGGGCTGGCCATGAACATTCACTACGGACCGAGTCGAGCCGTGCTGGCGTGCGCTCACGGGTTCGACTAGGTTTTTCCACGCTCTACGTGAAATTGCATCGAAGCCTGCGGCAGGAGCGCTTATGGCCATTCGCGTGCACGAGCGCCTATCCGATCACGTCGGCGATCACGCGGAATGCCGCTGATGGCGTTTTTGCGTGCACAGGGGCGCAGCAGGACGAAGCCGCTCCGTCTCGACGCGCCGACCTCCGGCTCGCGCCTCCCGCCCGTTGAACTGGCGGTGATTGGGGCAGAGCAGGCGGGAACCACCGCACTGGTTCGGCACCTCGCGGCCCATCCCGGTTTTCGGTTGCACCGTGCGGAACAAATGACCTACTTCACCTGCGGGATAGAACATGACGACGGCTACATGCGGGCGTTCCGCCGCTACTATGGGGGTGCGGATGGTGCGGTATTGCTGGCGCATTGTGACGCCATGCTCGACTGTCCTGCCGCGCTCGATCGTCTCGCAGAGCACAATCCGGCCGTGCAGCTGGTCGTGATGTTGAGGCATCCCGTGGAGCGGGCGTGGGCGGCCTTTTGGGCCGCGCGCCGGGCGCGGCGCGAGGCTATACCGTGCTTCGAAGCCGCAATCGCTGCAGAGCAGACAGGGCGGGACCGAACGCGCCACTATCTTGGGGGGGGCAAGTACAGCCGTCATCTCGCCCGGGTGTATCGACGCTTTCGGGCGTGCCAGGTTCACGTGATCCTCACAGCGGAGTGGTATCAGGACGCGGAGCGAATCGGCGCGGACCTGGCTGCGTTGTTCGGGTTGCCGGCCGCGACAGCCGATGTGACCAAGCGGGAACGTCCTGCCACATGGCGTTCCATGGTGCAGCGTGCCCGGGCTTGCTTGGTTGACCACGGCGTTGGCGAAACGCCGGTGCCGCCCCTGTCGGCCGCTACGCGCAGAAGGCTGCTTGCCTTCTACGACCCCTTCACGTCTGAGCTGGAGCAGATGCTCCGCCGTGACCTTTCAAGCTGGCGCCGTTGAACGCGCCGGTGCGCGCTTTCGCCGACTACATTTTTTGTAGGCACGCTGACGCGGTGTTCCGGTAATGGCTTCGGGCGCGCGTCAAAGAACCCTCCAGGTGGCAGCCCGGCCGTTTGCCTGCAGCGAACAAGAGGAGCATGGTGCGCGTCGATTCCGGCTTGTCCATTGCCATCGTCGCAAGCCGAGGCGCTGCATGGTTCGACGGCACCGACGCGGTGGCGGAGGAACTCGGATCCAGACTGGCCGAGGCTGGCCACCGGGTCAGTGTCTTCTGCCCGAAGTGGCGCGCGGAGAAAGATGGACCCCCTTGCCCCGGGGTGCAGCGTGTTTGCGTGCCCGTCCCGCGCTGGCTCGGATCCTCGATGGCTGACGTGCTGTCGCTTGTTCTCGCAGGGCGCGGCTTCGATTTGGTGTACCTGTTCGGCAGCCGGGCCGCGCTGCTGGGCTTTTGGCCAAAAGTTTCGGGTACCACGTTTTGGATCCGCCTGGGCGGTGCCGAACGACCGGGCCGCACCCGGCTGTTGTCGCGCGCCGGCGAGTTCTTTGCAATGCGTAGCGCCGATGCCATCGTGACGGACACCGAGGCCACATTGCACCAGCTCCGGGCCCATCATGGCCGGTTGCCCGCCGCGTTCGTGATCCCCGATGGCGCCGAAGTGGTCTCGCACGCCGATCCAGACCCGCTTACCGATTGGGAGCTCGCGCCGGGCTGCTATTACCTGGCCGTATGTCGGCCGCTCCGCGAAAACCACGTGCTCGAGATCATCGAGGGATTCCTCGCGGCACACTCGGCGTTTCCGCTGGTGATCGTCGGCGATGTCGGGGAAGACAGCACCTATGAGATGCAGCTGCGCAGCTTTGCCGGGGCGCGCATCCGCTTCATCGGCGCGGTGTCGGAACCCGGGCGACGCACGGCATTGCGCTATCACGCACGCGCCTACTTCCATGGCAATACCCGTGGCCCCAGTCCATCGCTGCTGGCCGCGCTTGGCTGTGGCAGCCCCGTCATCGCCTACGACACCCCGGGGACCCGCGAACTGACCGGCGACCTGGCGCAATACTTTCGCACCGCACAGGACATCCCCCGGGCCGTCGTCTGGGCCGAGGAGCTGGACGGGCCGGAGCGCCGGGCGCGCGCTGCCGAGGCCCAGGCACGTTTGCGCACACGCTTCACATGGGAGCGCGTTACGGATGCGTATCGAGCCGCCCTCACAGCCGTTCCGCGCTTGCGGTAGGCTGAACGCCTGCTAGGTTTCTTGCGAGCTCCATCACAAATTTTGCTTGCGGGAGACCTGGATGTCCCAGCCTTCGCTGGCCCACACCGTCTTGTCACAGGAGCAGTTGCTGGCTGGATTGTCGAGCTTCGCCGCCGGCCGCCCGGATCCCCGACTGCTGCTCGAGCACGCCAGGGAAATCCTGTTGCAGTTGTACGGGCCTGTTCATGTCCAACTCGGCCCGCCGGAGATACAGCCTGCTGTCCCGCCTCCGGACACCCACTCCATCGCTCCCCCCGGCCAAGTGCTTCTGGTACTGCTTGGCGGAAAGATTGGCGCGATACCGCACGCCGCGCCTTTTCCTGCCGGCGATGCGTCTTCCACCGGGTTTGGCCTGCTGCTCGGTCTCGACACCGGCGATCTGGTTGGCTGGTGGGGCGACAGGCCGCGTGCGCTACTGCCGGGTGATGTTCAATTCCTGCGCAGCCTGGCCTTCTTGGTAGAGACCGCATTCGACCGGCGTGCTCCGACGCGTGATCGCCGCGCCCAGGCTCGGCGCGTGTCCCGCGCCAAACAGCAATGGGAGGCCGCTGTGGATGCCATGTCCCAGGGTATCGTGCTGCTGGATCGGGCGGCGCGGGTGCTGCGTATCAACCGCACGCTGGAAACCTGGGGGCTCGCCAAGGTGCGACATGCCTTCGGTGGCGATCTCGATACGATCCTTGGCAATCTTCAACCCCCTTGCGCCGGCACCATCAACCAAGCACTGGTCACGCTGGCCTGCGGCGAAGCCTGCGAGCTCGAATCCGAACTTGTGCCCCTTGCAAGGCACCTGCGCCTGACCTTGACACGCCTGCCCGAAAACACCGAGCCCGGCACCCCCTACGCCGTGCTGGTGATCGAGGATATTACCCGCCAACACGATGCAGAAGAGGTGCTGGCCGAATACGGTCAGCGACTCGAACTGCTGGTGCAGGCGCGCACCCGTGACCTGGAGCGGCTCAATACAAACCTGATGACAAAGATTGAGGAACAACAGCGCGATCGGCAACGGTGTGCGGCAGCGGAAAAACGCTACAACACGCTTGTGGAAAACACCCTCGCGGGGATCGCCCTGGTGCGCAACGACGTGGTGGAATTTTGCAACGGCGCGTTCGCCCGCGCCTTTCGCCGATCCCGTGAACGCCTGATGGGTTGCCGTGTCGACGAGCTTGTCGACGCCCCCGATCAGGCCGCCTGGCACGCCGCGGCCGGGCAGGCATGCACGCTGCGCCTGAGGCGCGAAGACGATGCCCCCGCGGCGGTGCGCAGCCACACCTCGGCCATAGACACCCCCGAGGGGCCGGCGCTGCTGTGGAACATCATCGATGTGAGTCACGAAACCTGTGTCGAGGAAGAACTGCGCCGTTCCCGTGCCGAGTTGCAGCAACTTTCGGAAATCCTGCTGCAGACCCAGGAGAGGGAACGTAAGCGCGTTGCGCTGGAATTGCACGATGGCATCGGCCAGAGCCTCAGCGCCTTGCGCATCGGTATCCAGGCACATCGAAGCAGCGACGCGCCGCCCATGTGCCGCCAATGTCCCACTTTGATCGCAAGCAGTGAACGGATTCAGAGCGCCATCGAAGAGGTGCGGCGTATTGCCCTGGATTTGCGACCGCCCATGTTGGATGACCTGGGCTTGCTACCCACGCTCGACTGGTTTTGCCGTGAATTCGAGCGCAATCACGCCCGCCCGACGTTACTGAGCCGGTTCAGGGTTACGGAGGAGACCATCCCCCGACGATTGCGCGTCGTGATCTTTCGCATCGTGCAGGAAGCCGTGCGCAACGTGGTCGAGCATGCCGGCGCCACCACCGTTGCCGTCACCCTGATGGGTGATGGTCAATGCGTGGCCCTCGGTGTGAGCGACGATGGGTGCGGCTTCGAACAGACAGCGCCGGCGAGTTCGGCGCGGCGCGGCATCGGGCTCGGTAGCATGCGGGAACGCGCCGAGATGTCGGGCGGCGAATTCCAGCTCACGTCGGTGCAGGGGGTCGGAACCCGGATCCGGGTGCGCTGGAAATTTTCGCGTTGAGGCAGCGCAGGGACATGGAACCTGTCTGGTCGCACTGATTATTCCCGGAACCGCTATCGCGCTCTGAGCGACACCCTTTATGGCGAACGCTCTGCGTATCACGAATCCAAATGCCGTGCACGAACGCACAGGTTGCCCTCACCAGAGCATCTATACTCGACTCGCTGAATCACTCGTCACTGATCACGTGATGCCGTGATGCCAGGGCGGGACACGCCCTGCGGGCATGCAGGAGCGCAAGCCCTGTCGAACAGCGCGTCACCAAGGAGGGGGCATGCATTCCTTTTCGGCCTCACAATGGAGCGTACTCGTCGGTTTGCGTCTGCTGGCGGGCGCTCATTTGCTGCGCATCGGTCTGGCCGCTCTCGGCTTGCTGGGCGACACCGGTGTCCCCGACCTGCACCCGGACAGCCTGTTGCTGCACAGTCTTTCCCTGCTGGAACCGACACCGGACATGCTGGCTGTCGGCCAACATGTCTACGGGGCGTTCGTCGCATTGCTTGGCACCGTTCTGATCCTCGGTGTGTACGCACCCGTGGCTGTAGCGACAGCGCTGGCGGCTTCGCTGCTCACCCTGGTGGTCGGGCTGCCCGCCTCTTCGCCGGCGGCGTTCGTGGGGGCGGCCCTGTTGCAGAGCGAAGGCCTGGTGGTCTGTACCTGCCTTGCGGTGCTGCTGGTGTTTCCCACCAGCCCCGTGTTCGGCCTTGATGCCCTGCGCGAGGGGCGGCGGGCAATACCGCGGCGCGATGCAACAGCGGGAGTGCGGCCATCATGAAACCGCGCCAGGAGGGACCCGCGCGTGGACGGCGCCGCTTTCTCAAGGGACTCGTCGGGGTACCGGCACTCGCGGCATTCGGTGGCGGGATAGCGTGCACCCGCGAGGTGACCGGTCCCCGCGCGATACGACCGGCCGATGCGGACGCCATCGCGCCGCCGTTGCCATCGGTCGCAGGCGGAACGGTGCGCGTCGGGTTTATCGGTGTCGGCCGTCGTGGCGGGGCACTGCTGGAGCAGTGTCTGCAGCGCGATCTCAATGTCGCGATAACCGGCATCTGCGACGTGTTCGACGTGCATGCAGATGCCGCGCTCGCCACAGCGCGCCGGGGCGGTCACCGACCACGACGTTTTCGTACCTACCACGAGCTGGTTCAGAGCGCGGAGGTGGACGCCGTGGTGATCGCTACGCCCGATCACTGGCATGCGCCGATGGCGCTCGCGGCGGTGGAAGCAAGCAAACACGTGTACGTGGAACATACGCTGGGTTACCGCCTTGGCGATATCATGGCCTTGAGGCGTGCCGTGCTGCGCGCGCCGGTGGTGCTGCAGGTCGGCCACCAGTACCGGCAGACTTCACATTTTTTTGCTGCGCGAGCGGCGCTGCGTAGTGACGTGTTGGGCCACGTGCGACTGGCGGAGGTGAATACCCGTCTCCCCGCCGGACAGGGATCGTGGCAGGCCCCGCTGCATGAGCAGGCGAGTCCGCGCACCATCGACTGGCGCCAGTTTCTCGGCAGCGCCCCACCGGTGCAGTTTGATCCCGAGCGCTTTTTCCGGTGGCGAAAATGGTGGGACTACGGTACCGGGCTGGCGGGTGAGACGCTTGCAGAAGACTTCGACCGACTCAATGGTGTGCTCGATCTCGGCATCCCTGCCGCGGTCGTGGCCTCCGGCGGCATCTACGCCTACAACGACGGCCGCGAGGTGCCCGACGTACTCCACGTGGGACTGGAATTCCCTGAGTACCGCGTCGCGTCCGGGGGCGATCAAGGCACCGCCCTGGTCTACACCGCGACCCTGGGCCCGGACTACGCGCGTCATGCAGCACTGACCGGCCGAGAGGCGCGCCTGCGGTGGGATAGCCGACTTACCCTCGAATCCGCACCGGCAGCGCAGGCGGTGCGGCGGGAACGCGTGCTGTACGCACCTCACGCGACCCTCGCCAGCAGCGTCGCGGTGGCAGGGCCGGCGGAATCACCCACCTGGCGTCACGGTCACCTGTACGACGCGACCTATCTGCACCTCCGCGACTGGCTCGGCTGCGTGCGCCATGGCGGCACGCCGGCCTGCGGCATCGAGCAAGGTTTCGAGGAGGCCGTAACCGTGCACATGGCAACCCTGGCGTACCGTTTGGGCCGGCGCGTCGAATGGGATCGGCAAGCCCTGCGGCTGCGCAACGTCACGCGTCAGGAACTCGAAAACCTCAACATGGCATGAGTTCTTGCTTTCCGCGGGTGAAGGATTGCGCCGGGTATGGGGCTTGTTCTCCCGGCGGATCTGCGCCATGAGCAAGTCCTGCGGGAAAAACAGCCGTTCCTTGCCGATGGGCGGAAGGCCCCAAAACAGCCGCAGCAGGCATTTCTCCACCGCACGATGCATCCCGGTATGGGGATCAATGCCTCCAGGATCGTCGCCACCACACTGCCGATTGTTCGGAAGTCAGCGCTGATCAAAGCTTGTTGAGCAGGCTTCCGGGCACCGGATGCGGTCATCGATATCACGAATCCCGACGCTGTACTCATCGCTCCAGGCAATCAACGTCGCCATGTTTTCCTCCGCACCAAAAACTTTCCACGAAGCACACCAGACGCTTCATCCGTGCGCGGTGATGCCGCTCCAGGCGCGACTGAGGCGTCGCGTTTTTTCCGGCTGCAGACGGCACGCCATGTCTCGGTGTGATCGCGAACCGGACCACGGGACGCGACGAACGGCGCTATAAAGGGAAAAACCACATACACAGGGACGTGTCATGGCTGCGCGTGTGATCTCCCGGCTTTTGCTGGCTGCTGCCGTGGTGGCAGGCTCCGCCTGTGCCGAGCGCCCTCGGGCGGAAGACGTTGGCCGTTCCGCCACCTTCTCCACTGCGCTCGCCACCGCCCCGTGGGAGGGGACCTCGCTTGCGGCGCCGGCTATCGCATCGGGCGCCACTGCGTCCATCGTGGTGAACGATTGGCAGCTGACCAGTGCCAGCGTTCCCGCTACTACCCCGACCGACCCGCGGCGTCTCGCATCCTACGCTGCAAGACTCAGCTACGCGGCGTCACCGTCATGGGCGCTTTCGGCCTCTTACGGCGAATCGGGGTTTGCACCTTTTTCGTCCCTGCGAGCCACTGGCGCCGCCATGTCCGCGATGTTCAGACAACCGCTCGGTTCCCTTGCGTTCACCGCCACGGCGGCCTGGGGCGTAGCCACACAGGCAGGCGATGCGAGCGAAAGCTTTCTCCTCGAGGGCCGCCTGACGCGGTACGCACGCCACCAGTTTTTCGCGCGTGCCGCCAACGTGCCCCACAGCTTCGAGGCGGCAGACACGCGCCCCCGCATGCATCCCACCACGGCCGGCACCCTCGGGTATGTCTATGCCACCCGCCACGGGCACCAGCAATTCGGTGTCGGTTTCAGCGTCACCGCGTTCAAAGTACCGCCGGATCTTGAGACGGTATATGGCGAGTTGCCCCTCGCGTACCAGCTGTACGTGCGGGTTTGGCCGTGGTCCGGCCGTTAGGCATTGGTGCGACCCAGCAACCGCGCATTGATTGCCACGATGATGGTGGAAGCGGACATGAACACCGCGCCCACTGCCGGCGACAGCAGAATGCCTGCCTGATACAAGACCCCGGCGGCAAGGGGAATGGTCACCACGTTGTAGGCGGTGGCCCACCACAGATTTTGCACCATCTTGCGGTAGGTACGCCGCGCCAAACCCACGATGGCCGTGACGTCGCGCGGATCGGAACGCACCAGCACGATGTCTGCGGATTCAATCGCCACGTCGGTGCCTGCGCCGATGGCAATTCCCACGTCCGCCGCGACCAGTGCCGGCGCATCGTTGATACCGTCGCCCACCATGGCAACACGCAAACCGCGCGACTGAATGGCGCGGATGCGATCCGCTTTCTGATCGGGCAACACCTCGGCGAAGAAATCGTCAAGGGCCAGCTCGCGCGCTACCCAGGCCGCGACCGCGCGACTGTCACCGGTGAGCATCATCACCTGAATGCCCAATTCCTTCAGGCGCGCGATGGTCTGTTTTGATTCGGGGCGGATGATGTCAGCCAGTGCGAGCGCCCCCGTAACGCGGTTATCCAACAGCACGAACACCACCGTCTTGCCTTCGTCACCGGCGCGCGCCACCCGCGCATCATCCACCGTCAAGCCGTGCTCGCGCAGATAGCCCGGGCCCACGACTTCCACGTCCCATTCGCCTACCCGCGCGGCGGCGCCCTTGCCCGGGATGGCGCGAAAACCCTCCGGCGTCGAAAGCGCCAACCCGCGCCGTGTTGCGCTGTCCACGATACCCCGCGCGAGCGGATGCTCGGAGTTCTGTTCCAGACTCGCTGCGACGGCCAACACCTGATCGGCCGATGCATCGCCCAGCGGAACGACATCACTCACGCCGAAGCGGCCCTCGGTGAGGGTGCCGGTCTTGTCGAACACCACCGCATCGATGGCGCGCGCCCGTTCGAAGGCGGCGCGATCGCGGATCAGCAGACCGCGCTGGGCGGAAAGCGCAGTGGACACCGCCACCACCAGCGGCACGGCCAGGCCGAGCGCATGCGGACAGGCGATCACCATCACCGTCACCATACGTGCCACGGCGAAATCGAACGGCCGTTCCAGCCCGAGCCAAACCAGCAGGGTGATGCTGCCCACGCCGATGGCCACCAGCGTGAGTACCAGGGCGGCACGATTGGCCAGGTCCTGCGTATGGGAACGGGATTCCTGCGCCTGGCGTACCATTTCCACCACCTGGGCGAGATAGGTCTCGCTGCCGGTTTTTTGCACCTGCACGACCACCGCGGCCTCCCCATTGATGGCGCCGCCGATGACCCGCGCACCGGCGCCTTTCTCCACCGGACGGCTTTCGCCGGTGAGCATGGCCTCGTTAACGCTGGTGTTTCCTTCGATGATCACGCCGTCCACCGGGATCTTTTCTCCGGGACGCACCAGAACCCGATCCTGGGGCGCGAGTTCGGACAGAGGCAGGTCGTCGGTGGCACCGTCCGGACGCAGGCGGTGTGCCTCGGCAGGCATCAGACTCACCAGCTTTTCCAGCGCACCCGAGGCACCCATCACCGAGCGCATCTCCAGCCAGTGGCCGAGCAGCATGACGTCTACCAGGGTGGCCAGTTCCCAAAACAGCACATGGCCTGCGAGACCGAACACCACCGCGCTGGAGTAGACGTAGGCGACGCTGATGGCGAGGGCGACCAGGGTCATCATGCCGGGTCGGAGTTGTTTCAGTTCCGGTAACGCGCCGGTGAGAAACGGCCAGCCCCCGTAGAAGTACACTGCCGTCGCCAGCACGAAGCTCGCCGGTTCCGCCCAGGAGGGCAGCCGGACGTCCATCCCCAGTAAAACCAGAAGGCTCTCGGACAGCGCAAGAATGGGAACAGTAAGGGCCAGCGACACCCAGAAGCGCCGCCTGAAGTCCTGCACCATGCCCGCATGACTGTGCCCGCGAGCAGACCTACGGCGCGCGCCGCCCTGATGACTTCCGTGCGTTCCATGCATTCCGTGGGTTCCCGTATCCATGGCACAGATATTAGTGCGCACACGAGGTTCGGCCTTGCCTCGTTGCTACCCTGTGAGGGTGATATGCGCAATTGCGCGGCCGCCAGATGCAAGCAGCGCGCGTGAAATATCTGTATCGGGCATTGACCCTGTTTGGCGTAATGCCTCGGATGAAGCCCGCTGCCGCGGGTGGCGTCCTCGTATATTCCGTATGCCGGGCGAGCCCCGCAACGCCTACCGGCGAGTGCACCGACAGTCGCAGCGCAGTGCGATGCCCCGATGGCGTAAATGGCCTTCCACCTACGCGCGCGAAAAACACAAAATTGTGAAATTCTGATACGCCGCAGGTGCTATCAGACTTCCTTGAAGCATTGATAACCGAATCTATACTTCGATTCACCCTGCGGGATAACAACAACGGCAAAACCATCCGCCCTCGCTGTTCATCCCCTGCAGTGCGCTGCCCTTTCCGCAGTCCGCGCGCCCTGGCGTGCGACTGTCGTCGCCTGTAACGGAGGACTTGTCGATGGATTGTTCGCGTCGGGAGTTTTTCAAAATCTGTGCCGGTGGCCTGGGCACATCCACGCTCGCGGTGATGGGGTTCTCACCGGCCGAGGTTCTGGCCGGCACGCGCGCCTTCAAACTGGCGCGTACCCGTGAAACCCGCAGCACCTGCCCGTACTGTTCTGTGAGCTGCGGCGTAATCCTCTACACGCTGGGTGACGGTTCCAAAAACGGAAAGCCTGCACTCATTCACGTGGAGGGCGACCCGGACAATCCGGTCAACCGCGGCACGCTGTGTCCCAAGGGTGCGGGCCTGGTGGACATGATCAACAGCCCGAACCGCCTCAAACACCCGGAATACCGTGCCCCCGGCAGCAACGGCTGGAAACGGATTTCCTGGGACGAAGCCTTTGCCCGCATCGCGAAACTCATGAAAGACGATCGCGACGCCAACTTCATCGAGAAGAACGAGAAGGGCGAAACCGTCAACCGCTGGCTCACCACCGGGTTCCTGGCGAGCAGCGCATCCAGCAACGAGGGCGGCTATCTCACGCACAAAACGCTGCGTCCCCTCGGCATCGTTGCTCTCGACACGCAGGCGCGCATCTGACACTCGCCAACGGTGGCAAGTCTTGCCCCGACGTTTGGCAGAGGCGCGATGACCAATCACTGGGTCGACATCAAGAATGCCGATCTGATCCTCATCATGGGCGGTAACGCCGCCGAGGCCCATCCCTGTGGTTTCAAGTGGGTAGTGGAGGCCAAGGCGAAGCGTGGCGCCAAGCTCATCGTGGTCGACCCGCGCTTCACCCGCTCGGCTGCGGTGGCGGATTACTACGCGCCTATCCGCGTAGGCACCGATATCGCGTTTCTGGGCGGTGTCATCAATTACCTGTTGAGCAACGGCAAGTTCCATCAGGAATACGTGCGCAATTACACCAACGCCAGTTTCCTGGTGCGTGCCGATTTCAACTTCGACAACGGTCTATACAGCGGATACGACGCCGCGAATCGCAAGTACGACCGCAGCAGCTGGGGCTACGAAATGAGCGCCGACGGTTACGCCATGGTGGACGAAACCATGCGTCATCCGCGCAGCGTCATGCAACTGATGAAAAAGCACTTTGCGCGCTACACGCCCGAAGTGGTCAGCAAGATCACCGGTACGCCCCAGGACCGCTTCCTCAAGGTGTGCGAAATGATCGGGGAGACGTCGGCGCCCGATAAGGTGATGACCATCATGTACGCGTTGGGCTGGACCCAGCACTCCGTTGGCTCGCAGAACATTCGCACCATGGCCATCATCCAGCTCCTGCTGGGCAACATGGGACGCCCCGGCGGCGGGGTGAACGCCTTGCGCGGCCACGCCAACGTGCAGGGTATTACCGATATGTGTCTGCTCACCAACAATCTTCCCGGGTACATGCGCCTGCCCGGCGACGACGAGCAGTCCTACACGGACTTCCTCGCTGCGCGTTCGCCCAAGCCACTCCGTCCGGGTCAGGTGAGTTACTGGCAGAACTTCCCGAAATTCCAGGCCAGTTTGATGAAGGCGTGGTTCGGTGCGGAGGCGACCAGGCAAAACGACTTCCGTTACGCGTGGCTGCCGAAGGTCGACAAGCCTTACGACACGCTGCACATCTTCGAACGCATGCATCAGGGCCAGATGAACGGGTTCTTCTGCCAGGGCTTCAATCCCATTGCCGCCATGTCGCACAAGGCGAAAATCGCACAGGGACTTGCCAAGCTGAAGTTTCTCGTGGTGATTGACCCGCTCGCGACCGAGACCTCCGAATTCTGGCGTAATGCCGGCGAATACAACGACGTTGACCCGGCCAGTATCCAGACCGAAGTGTTCCGGCTACCGGCGGCCTGTTTCGCGGAAGAGCCGGGATCGTTCACCAACTCAGGCCGGGTGATCAGCTGGAAACAGCGTGCGGTCGACCCGCCGGGTGAAGCCAAGACCGACGCCCAGATCATGGCGGGTTTGTTCCAGCGTCTGCGCCAGGCCTATGAGGCCGAGGGTGGGGCGTTCCCCGATCCCATCGCCAAGCTGCACTGGCCGTACCGGGATCCGTCGGATCCCTCACCGGAGGAGCTGGCGAAAGAGATCTCCGGCTATGCAATCGCCGACGTCACCGATCCCAAGGACCCTTCAAAGGTGCTCACCAAGGCCGGCGAACAGTTGTCGGGCTTCGCGCAGTTACGTGATGACGGTTCCACCGCGAGCGGCAACTGGCTGTACTGCGGTGCCTGGTCTGAAGCGGGTAATCTCATGGCGCGCCGTGATACCGCGGATCCATCGGGACTCGGCATGTATCCCAACTGGGGTTTCTCCTGGCCGGCCAACCGCCGCATTCTCTACAACCGCGCCTCTGCGGACCCGACGGGCAAACCCTGGGACAAGACCCGTGCCCTGGTGTACTGGAACGGCGTGAAATGGACAGGTGCCGACGTGCCCGACATGCGTCCCGATGCCGCCCCGGAAGAAGGCGTCAATCCGTTCATCATGAACGCCGAAGGCGTGGCGCGTTTGTTCGCCCTCGGCGGGATGGCGGAAGGCCCGTTTCCTGAGCATTACGAGCCGTTCGAGTCGCCGTTGGGCTACAACCCGCTGCATCCCGACAATCCCAGGGCGACCCACAATCCGGCGGCGCGGGTGTTTCCCGGTGACTGGGACAACTTCGGCAAATCGGAGAAGTATCCCTACGCCGCCACCACCTACCGGCTCACCGAGCATCACCATTTCTGGACCAAACATGCGCTGGCGAACGCCATCGTGCAGCCGGCCCAGTTCGTGGAGATCGGGGAGGCGCTGGCGAGCGAGAAAGGCATTCGCAATGGCGAATCCATCGTGGTGAGCACCACGCGTGGTGCAATCAAGGCGGTGGCAGTGGTCACCAAGCGCATCCGACCGTTGCAGGTCGACGGCAAGGTGGTCCACACCGTGGGCATTCCCATCCACTGGGGCTTTACCGGTGTGGCGCGTCAGGGTTTCCTGGCGAACACCTTGACGCCCTTCGTGGGCGACGCCAACGCACAGACGCCTGAGTTCAAGGCGTTCCTGGTGAACGTCGAGAAAGCCTGAGGAGGCGCGTGATGGCCACACAGACGCTTGATGTGCAACGCCGGTCCGCGACCACCACACCGCCGCCCGGAGTCCGACGCACGGTACCCGTCGCCAAGCTGATCGACATTTCGCAATGCATCGGCTGCAAGGCGTGCCAGGTGGCGTGCATGGAGTGGAACGATCTGCGGGGCGACGTGGGCAGCAACACGGGCGTTTACGACAACCCCGCCGACCTGAACGAACATACCTGGACGTTGATCCGTTTCACCGAGGTGGAGCACGGTCCTTACGATTTTGAATGGCTGATCCGCAAGGACGGTTGTATGCATTGCGGTGACCCCGGTTGCCTCAAGGCCTGCCCATCCCCCGGTGCCATCGTGCAGTTGTCGAACGGCATCGTGGACTTCCAGCAGGACCAGTGCATCGGCTGCGGTTATTGCGTCACCGGTTGCCCGTTCAACATCCCGCGCATCTCCCAGCGCGACGAGAAGGCTTACAAGTGTTCGATGTGTTCGGATCGTGTCACCGTGGGGCTGGAGCCCGTGTGCGTCAAGACCTGTCCCACCGGCGCCATTCGCTTCGGTAGCAAGGACGACATGATTCATTACGCCAATACGCGGGTGGTCGATCTCAACCGTCGGGGTTTCACCAATGCGGGCCTGTATAACCCGGAAAAGGTGGGCGGCACGCACGTGATGTACGTGCTGCAGCACGCCGATCGTCCCGAAGCGTACGGTTTGCCCAAGGACCCGGAGATCAGTCCCTGGGTGGAACTGTGGAAGGGCATCACCAAGCCGTTGGGGCTCTTTGCCCTCGGCCTCACGGCGGTGGGCGCCTTTTTCCATTTCATCAAGGTCGGCCCCAACGAGGCGGAAGACGACGAGCCGCCCACGGGACGCTCCAAAGGCAAGGGAGGCGACGCATGACTGGCCCGGCGCGCAAATGGATCGAGCGCTACGATGCACCGCAGCGCATCAATCACTGGACCGTGGCCATCACCTTCGTGCTGGCCGCACTGTCGGGCTTCGCCCTGTTCCACCCGTCCATGTTCTGGCTTGCGCAGATCTTCGGTAGCGGCACCTGGGCGCGCATTCTGCATCCATTCATCGGTGTGGTGATGTTCATTTCCTTCGCCGGGCTGGCTGTGCGTCTATGGCGTCATAACCGCATGCAGACGGCCGACGCAACGTGGCTCGCCCGCATTACCGATGTGGCCGCGGGGCGGCATGCCAACCTGCCGCCGGTGGGGCGTTACAACGGCGGTCAGAAGCTCCTGTTCTGGGTCATGGTGGCGAGCGTGCTCGTCTTGCTGGTGACCGGTTTCGCTTTTTGGCAACCCTGGTTCGCACCGCTGGTGAGTGTCGAACTCATGCGTATCGCCGTGGTGTTGCATGCCTTGGCGGCCTTCGTGCTGATGCTGGGCATCATCGTCCACATCTACGCGGCCATCTGGGTCACCGGCACCATGCGCGCCATGGTGCGAGGCACGGTCTCCGCAGCCTGGGCGCGCAAGCACCACCCGGCCTGGTATCGACAAGCCACACAGGAAAGCAGGGAATGAACGCCATCGTCCGACCCGGCGACATCGTGACGCCGGATAAACCCGCCGCGCTCAAGCGTGCACCGCTGCGCGTATTCGCCGAGCGTGCGCAGCGTTTCGAGCAGCTGGCACAAGGCCACCCCTTAGGTCCGTACCTGACGTTCATGGCCCGGGTGGTTTCGGCACAGCAAGCCCTGCTGGAAGCCGATGACCTGTGCTTTGCGGCAGCGGATCGTGATTTGGCCTTGCGCCTGAGCGGTGAAGGCAAGCCACCGCTTTCGGTAGCGTGTTGGCCCCGCGCACGCCCCTGGCAACAAGGCCTGCGTCGCCTGCTGGCGGTGGTGGTGGCGCAGGCGCCGGCACCGACGCGCCAGGTGATCGACCGCCTCGTGGCTGCCGATGCCGACAGCCTGGAGCAAATGGCGGAGCGCGCGTTGCATGGTGCACATGGTATGCGGGATCCGATAGCCGATCCGTTGCTTGCCGCGGCCTTGCAGGCGTACTGGGTGGGCCTGGCCGCCGCGATCGACACCGAGGGGATCACACTCGGCCAGACCACGCGGCTGTGCCCCGTGTGCGGCAGTGCCCCGGTGGCCAGCGTGGTCCACGGCACGGGTGCCGAGCACGGTGTGCGCTATTTGCATTGCGGTTTGTGCGAGAGCGAATGGCAGTTGGCGCGGATCCGTTGCTCCCACTGTGACAACGAAAAGGGCATCGTCTACTTCGGCGCAGAAGGACGTGACTGGCCGGTGCGTGCCGAGGTCTGCGAGCAGTGCCACAGCTACCTGAAGGTCGTCCATCGCGACAAGGATGCGCTCGCCGATCCCATCGCCGACGACCTGGCCAGCCTGGATCTCGATCTGGCGCTCGCCGCAGAAGGCTACGCGCGCAGCGGGCCCAATCTGCTGTTCGTTCCCGGGGAAGAGATGATCAACTGAGTGCCGCGTGCGGCCGGAGGCTTATGTCGGGACAACGGGATGCAGCGCAGGCGACAACTGCGCTAAGCGCGACCCTACCGCGACCACCCTCGCTGGAGCGTCTGTTGAGGCTCCCCGCCGTGGTGGCGCTGCTGGAAGACTATGGGCGCACTGCCGTGTGTTCGGTGTTGCGCAGCGAACTGGCCGTGGTGCGCGAGGCCTACCAGCGCGACGGTGAGGTCTGTGACGTGACGGCACTGCTCGCACGCGCGACGACCCGACTGCATGCAGGCACGCTCCCTTCCTTGTGTCCGGTGTTCAATCTCACCGGTACGGTGCTGCACACCAATCTCGGCCGTGCGCTGTTGCCGGAACAGGCCGTCCAGGCCCTGTTGGCCGCAGCGACATCCCCCTGCAATCTGGAATTCGATCTGGCCAACGGCAAGCGTGGTGATCGTGATCAGCTCATCGAGGCGCGCCTGCGGGATCTCACGGGGGCGGAGGCCGCCACCGTGGTCAACAACAACGCGGCAGCGGTATTCCTTGCCTTGAACACCCTCGCATTGCGCAAGGAGGTGGTGGTATCCCGAGGTGAACTGGTTGAAATCGGTGGCGCGTTTCGCATCCCCGACGTGATGAGCCGCGCCGGCTGCAGGTTGCGCGAGGTGGGCACCACCAACCGCACCCACGCGGAGGATTTCGCGCAGGCCGTCGGCCCTCGCACCGCACTGCTGCTCAAGGTGCATACCAGCAACTACGCCATCGAAGGTTTCACCTCGGCTGTGCCTGAACCCGTGCTCGCGACACTGGCGCAAGCCAACGGACTGCCGTTCATGGTGGACCTGGGCAGCGGCACCTGTGCGGACCTGGAGCAATTCGGGCTACCGCACGAGCCCACTGTGCAGGAGGCCCTTGCCGCCGGTGCCGACCTGGTGAGCTTCAGCGGCGACAAGCTGCTGGGTGGTCCACAGGCGGGCGTGTTGGTCGGTCGCGCGGACCTGATTGCGAAGATTAAGAAAAACCCTCTCAAGCGTGCGTTGCGTGTCGACAAGCTCACACTTGCCGCGCTCGACGCCGTGCTTGTGCTCTACCAGCATCCGGAACGTCTGGTCAGGCAACTACCAACACTGCGTCTCCTGAGCCGTGCGCCGGAGAGCATCCGCCGCTGCGCCGAGCGTCTTGCTCCCTTGCTTGCGCAACACCTCGCCGGCCATGCTTCGGTGCATACCGCACCCTGTCGCAGTCAGATCGGCAGCGGGGCATTGCCCATCGACACCTTGCCCAGCACGGCTCTGGTGATCACACCGGTGCGTGGCCGGCGCGGCGGCACCGCCTTGCGCAACCTGGAACAGGTTTTTCGCACCCTGCCCAGACCGGTGATCGGGCGATTGCACGAGGGCGCGTTATGGCTGGACCTGCGCTGCCTGGAGGACGAGGACACGTTCACGGCGCAACTGGCGCAGCTGGGGCCCTAGTGCCATGATCGTGGGCACCGCCGGACACATCGATCACGGCAAGAGTTCGCTGGTGCGGGCGCTCACAGGCGTCGACCCCGACCGGCTCAAGGAAGAAAAGGCGCGCGGCATCACCCTCGACCTGGGCTATGCCTATCAGCCGCTGCCGGACGGGCGTGTTCTGGGCTTCGTAGACGTGCCCGGTCATGAGCGGTTGGTGCATACCATGCTTGCGGGTGCCACCGGCATCGATTTCGTGTTGTTGGTGATCGCCGCCGACGACGGGCCCATGCCGCAGACTCGCGAACACCTGGACATCCTGCAGTTGCTCGGGCTGACACGCGCCGCTGTCGTGCTCACCAAGATCGACAAGGTGGACGCTGCGCGGCGTACCGCCGTAGCGGCGGAGATCGCCACACTGCTGACACCGACCGCCCTGGCGGGCGCGCCACTGTTTGCGGTTTCATCTGTGACCGGTGAAGGCGTGGATGCGTTGCGCCGGCACCTCCACGGGGCGGCTGCAAGCCATCCGCAACGGTCCGCCGATGGCTATTTCCGGCTCGCCATCGATCGCTGCTTCACGCTGCCCGGTGCCGGTACAGTCGTGGCAGGAACGGTCCACTCGGGCTGCGTGAACGTGGGTGACAGGTTACGGCTTTCCGATGGCACGGATGTGCGCGTGCGCTCCCTGCATGTGCAGAACCAGGCCGCACGCGTGGGCAACGCCGGGCGTCGCTGCGCCGTCAATCTCACCGGCAGTGGCCTGGACAGGCACCGCATCCATCGCGGTGACTGGCTGCTGCATCCGGACCTGCTTGCGCCTACCACGCGTCTGGACGGGGTGCTGCGTGTGTTGCCGAATGCGCCCGGCCCATTACGGCATTGGATGCCCGTCCACGTGCACCTGGGCGCCGCCGACATCCCGGGGCGCGTCGCCGTGCTCGACGGTGAAGCCATCACACCGGGCACCAGCGGCTGGGTGCAGCTCATCCTGGACACCCCCACCGTGGCCTTGTGGGGTGATCGATTCGTGTTGCGCGACCAATCGGCCACGCACACCATCGGCGGCGGTCAAATCCTCGACAGCGCCCCACCGTTGCGCGGGCGCCGCCGTCCCGCCAGGCTCGCCATCTTGCGTGCACTGCAGGCCGCCGATCCACTGGCCGCACTCAAGGCCGCCGTGGTCCACGCGGAGAAGGGTATCGACCTCACATACTATGCCCGCTTGCGCAATATCAACCCCGACGCTCTTGCGGGCGAAGCCGCGGATGCAGGGCTCACCGTCATTCCCGCCGCCAACGGGCCGGTGGCGTTTACCGCCGAGCGCTGGCGGAGCATGGAAGAAACAGTACTCGAGGCGCTGGCACAGGAGCACCGCTCGCATCCTCACCGTCTCGGCCCCGACAAGGAACGCCTGCGCCGCATCAGTACACCTGGTCTGGAACGGCCGTTGTTTGCCGCGCTGTTGGCGGGCCTGGCCGAGCGGCAATCGTTACGCTTCACCGGCCCGGTGGTGCACCTGTCCACGCACCGGGTGACGCTTGCCCCGGCCGACGAACGCCTGTGGCGCGAACACATCCGTCCCTTGCTGGACGCGCAACCCTTCAGCCCGCCGCGGGTACGCGATATCGCACGCGTGCTGGATATCCAGGAAAGCCGCGTGCGCACCCTGATGCATCAGCTGTGCGCCATGGCCGAGGTGCAGCGGGTTGCACACGATCACTATTTCACCCGCGCGGCGGTGCAGGCGCTGGCCGCCATCGTGCACGAGCTGGCCGAGACCGACGGCGAGGTGCGGGCAGCGGCATTTCGCGATCGCATCGGGACGGGCCGCAAGCTGGCCATACAAATCCTCGAATTCTTCGATGCCCTGGGGCTGTCACGACGGATCGGTGATGCCCACCGTGTCTACGCGGACACACTGCTTCGGACACACGATGGGCGTATGGGCTGAGCCTGTCCGCTGGGCGCGGGCCGCCGGTCCCGCGCGAGCGCCCGGACATGGCGCAAGTCCCGTTGTCGACTACATTGAGTAAGCGAACGTGTCATTCCCTGGAAGAGCTTCGTAACCCGGTGGTGCGGCCGGACTTCAAATCCGGTAGGGGCCGTCAGGCGGTCCTTGGTGGGTTCAACTCCCACGCTCTTCCGCCAATCCCCGAGAGGTGAGCATGAGCGTCGTCGAACCACTGACCCCTTCCCCTGTCGACGTCGACATCAAGCTCACTGCACTGTCCCATGGCGGCGGGTGCGGCTGCAAAATCGCCCCCTCCGTGTTGCGTGAAGCCCTGCACGGCATCAGTTCCGGTTACCTGCATCCCGACCTCCTGGTAGGTAACGCGAGCAGCGACGACGCCGCCGTGTTTCGTCTGTCCGACCAACAGGCGTTGGTCGCGACCACCGACTTCTTCATGCCCATCGTCGACGATCCCTTCGATTTCGGCCGCATTGCGGCGACCAATGCGTTGTCCGACGTGTACGCCATGGGCGCCGCGCCGGTGCTGGCGTTGGCCATTGTCGGTATGCCCGTCAACACCCTGCCGGTTGCCGTGATGCGTCGCATCATGGAAGGCGGCGCGGCAGTGTGCGAAAGCGCGCGTGTGGCCCTGGCCGGCGGTCATTCCATCGACACCCCCGAACCCATCTACGGTCTGGCCGCCGTCGGGGTGGCGCCACCGACACAAATCAAACGCAACGACACCGCGCGCGCGGGCGACGTGCTTGTCCTCGGCAAGCCGCTCGGTATCGGGGTGCTCAGCACGGCCCTGAAAAAGGGCCTGCTCGACGCGACCGGTTATGCCGAGCTGATTGCGACCACCACCCAGCTCAATGCGGTGGGGCAGCAGCTCGGATTACGGGAGCGGGTACATGCCATGACCGACGTGACCGGATTCGGCCTGTTGGGTCATCTGCTGGAAATCTGTCGCGGCGCCGGACTTGCTGCGGTACTGGATTTTTCCGACGTACCGGTCCTCCCCACGGCGCACACCCTGGTGGCGCGCAATATCGGGCCCGGCGCCGTGGAACGTAACTGGCAAAGTTACGGCGACGACGTGGAACTGGACATCACGTTGCCGGATTACGCGTGGCGCATCCTTTCCGATCCGCAGACCAGCGGTGGCCTGTTGGTGGCGTGTGACGCGCGCGAGGCGCCGGCCGTGTTGGGGCTGTTCCGAAAGGCGGGATTCGGTCACGCGAGCATCATCGGTCGACTCGCTGCGGGCGCACCGCGGGTGAGCGTGCAGTGAGCAGGCGGGTCACGGCCATGCCGTGGCCCCCGCCGTTGCAGACTATTTGAAAATCGTCGGATCGTCTTCGCGCAGCTTGGCCTGTGCCGCGGCCAGCCGCGCGACCGGTACCCGCGGGCTGGAACAGGACACGTAATCCAACCCCATACGGTGGCACAGATGGATGGAGCGCGGATGGCCCCCGTGCTCGCCACAGATACCCACTTTCAAATCCGCCCGGGCCTTGCGTCCGTCACTGACGGTCAAGGCCATGAGCTTGCCGACGCCGTTGTGATCGAGCGCCTCGAAGGGGTTGTCACGTAGAATTCCGCGCGCGATGTACTGCGGGAGGAATTTGTTTTCAGCATCCTCGCGCGAGAACGAGAACGTGGCCTGGCTCAGGTCATTGGTGCCGAACGAGAAGAACTCCGCCACCGTGGCCATGCGTTCGGCACGCAGGCAGGCACGCACCGTTTCCACCATGGTGCCGTACTTGAACGACAACTCCAGTCCGTACTGCGTCTGCACCTGGTGGCGCACGTCATCCACGATGGTGCGGATGATGTCCAGCTCGGACGGGCTCACCACCTGCGGCACCATGATCTCCGGATGCACCTCGATGCCCTCGCGCTGGCACTCCGCCGCCGCCTCCAGCACACCCTGGATCTGCATGCGGTAGATTTCCGGATACGTGATACCCAGGCGCACGCCGCGATGGCCCAGCATCGGATTCACCTCGTCCAGCAGACGCACCTTGGCGAGCATGCGTTCCTTCTTGGCAATGGCCTCACCCACCAATTCGGCGTTGAACACATCGAAAGGTGCGGGCATATCCGTGTGACGTGCGCCGGGCCGTAGCAGGCGCAGCGACCCGACCAACTCGGTCATGCCCTGCAGGTTCACCTGCAGGTTGCGCAGATGCCCCAGCTCGTCGATGAGCTGCTCGGCGGTGGGCAGGAATTCATGCATCGGTGGGTCGAGCAAGCGCACGGTCACCGGCAGCGGCGACATGACCTTGAAGATTTCCTTGAAATCCGAACGCTGCATCGGCAGCAGTCTGTCCAGGGCGTCACGCCGATCTTCCAGCGTGTCCGCCAGGATCATATCCACCACCACCGGCAGACGTTCCACCGCATTGAACATACGCTCGGTGCGGCACAGGCCGATGCCCACGGCACCGTAGCTGCGCGCCTTGCGCGCCGCATCGGGGGTGTCGGCATTGGCCATCACGCGCAGCCGCGCCATGTCGTCGGCCCAGGCCAGCAAGGTCTTGAGGTTGTCCGAGAACTCCGGCTCCACCGTCGGGATTTCACCCACGTACACGTTGCCGGTGGTGCCGTCGATGGTGATCACTTCCCCTTCATTGATGACCGACTCACCGATGGCCGCCATGCGCGCCTTCACGTTCACGGCGATGCCTTCCGCGCCGGCCACGCAGGGTTTGCCCATACCGCGCGCGACCACGGCCGCATGGGAGGTCTTGCCGCCGCGGCTGGTGAGAATGCCCTGGGAGGCGAAGAATCCGTGAATGTCCTCGGGTTTGGTTTCCTCGCGTACCAGAATCACCTTGTTGCCGGCACGGCCGAGCAACTCGGCCCGGTCGGCATCGAAGACGGCCTTGCCCGAGGCTGCGCCGGGCGAGGCGGCAAGCCCCTGCGCGACCGGGGTGGCTTTGTGGGCGGGATCGAGACGCGGGTGCAGCAGTTGCTCGAGCAACTCCGGTTCGATGCGCAGCAGGGCACGGGCGCGGTCGATGAGCCCCTCGTTGGCCATTTCCACCGACGTGCGCACCATGGCCGTGGCGTTCATCTTGCCGTTGCGCGTCTGCAAGCAGTAGAGCACGCCTTTTTCGATGGTGTACTCGTAGTCCTGCACTTCCTTGTAATGGCCTTCGAGCTTGTTGCGCAGCTCGACGAGCTGACGATAGAGGTCCGGCATCTCCTCGGCCATTGCCGAAACCGGTTTGGGCGTGCGAATACCGGCCACCACGTCTTCGCCCTGGGCATTGACCAGGTATTCGCCATACATCACGTTTTCCCCGGTGCCCGGATCGCGGGTGAAACCAACACCGGTGGCGCAGTCATTGCCCATGTTGCCGAACACCATGGTCACCACGTTCACGGCGGTACCGTTGGCCATGTCGGGCGTGATCTTGAACTCGCGCCGATAGTCCACCGCACGCTTGCCCATCCAGGAGTTGAACACCGCCCGGACGGCATATTCCAGTTGTTCCATGGGGTCCGCCGGAAACGGCTTGCCGGTCTGTTCGTGCACCACCTGCAGGAAAAGCTGTGAAATCTCCTTCAGATCCTCGGCAGACAAGCCGATGTCCGCCTTCACACCTGCGCGGCGTTTGACCGCCTCGAAGTGTTCATCGAAGTATTCGTCGGCCACACCCAACGCCACCTTGCCGAACAACTGAATGAAGCGGCGATAGGCGTCATAGCCGAAACGTTCGTTGCCGGTTTGACGAATCAGGCCGGCCAGGGTCTGGTCGTTGAGGCCCAGGTTCAGAATGGTGTCCATCATGCCGGGCATGGACATTGCCGAACCCGAACGCACCGAAACCAGCAAGGGATTATCGATGCCACCGAAGGTCTTGCCGGTCTTTTTCTCCAGATCGCCGACGTGGCTGCGCACCTCATCCATCAGGCCTTCGGGCAGTCGACGATCGGGGCTGTCCAGATAGGCCAGGCAGGCTTCGGTGGTAATGACGAAGCCCGGCGGCACATTGATGCCGATCTGGGTCATCTCGCACAGGTTGGCGCCCTTGCCGCCAAGCAGTTTCTTGTTCTTACCGTCACCTTCTTCGAAGGAAAAAATGTATTTCAATTGCGCGCGCGTCATGGCTGGGGCCCTGTGTGGGTCGGTTCTCCGGGTAAACATAGTTGAACGGGTTCGGCAGACGGCCTGCGCGATGCGCATTAGACTGCTGATCAGAGAGGCGGGTGATTGATAGCGCCGGCCTGACCCATCAGTGTCGCGATGGCCTTATGGGATGACCGCGAATCGTAAAAACACCTATGGTTCAGTGCGCCGCGGTATGAGAAACGAAGGCTTGCACCCGCAGTCATACTGTTTAACGGAGGGCATGCGCCGGCATGGTGCGCGCCTGCACGGAGGCCGACATCGGCCTCGTTTAGTTTTGGGGCTCCCCTACCATGGACCGAAAAACGTCACTGCTCGAAGACATCTTCGTTACCCATCACTGGCAGGATGAGATCGACGTACGCGATTTCATCTACCGCAACATCACCCCCTACACCGGCGACGCGAGTTTCCTCGCCGGACCAAGCGAGAGCACCACGGCCTTGTGGAAGCGTTGCCAGGAATTGCTCAAGCAGGAACGCGCCCGCGGCGGTGTGCTCGATATCGATACCCGCACGATTTCCACGGTCACCAGCCATGCGCCTGGCTATATCGATCGCGACCGCGAAAAGATCGTCGGCCTGCAAACCGATGCGCCGCTGAAGCGCGCCATCAAGCCCTTCGGCGGCTGGCGTGTCGCGGCGGAAGCCTGCAAACAGGCCGGCTACGAGATCGACCCTGCCGTGGTCGACATGTGCCGCAAGTACCGCAAGACGCACAACGATGGGGTCTTCGACGCCTACACCGATGACCATAAAAAATTGCGCAAGAGCGGGATCATCACGGGCCTGCCGGACAACTATGCGCGTGGTCGCATCATTGGCGACTATCGGCGTCTGGCGCTCTACGGCGCTGATCGCCTGATTGAGGCCAAGCACCAGGACCGCCGGCACCTGGTCGGCACCATGACCGAAGACGTCATCCGCCTGCGCGAGGAGATTGCCGAGCAGATCAAGGCGCTTGAAGCGGTGAAGGAGATGGCGGCCGCATACGGATTCGACGTGAGCCGCCCGGCCCAGAATGCGCGCGAAGCCATTCAATGGACCTATTTCGCCTACTTGGCCGCGGTCAAGGAGCAGGACGGCGCAGCCATGAGCCTGGGCAACGTCAGCACCTTCTTCGATGTGTTCATCGAGCACGATCTGGCCGAGGGCAGCCTGAGCGAAATGGAGGCCCAGGAACTCATCGATCACTTCGTGATGAAACTGCGTCTGGTGCGTCACCTGCGCATGGAGGAATACAACCAGCTGTTCGCCGGCGATCCCACCTGGGTGACCGAGTCCATCGGCGGCATGTGGAGCGACGGACGCACCAAGGTTACCAAGACCAGCTTCCGTTTCCTGCAAACCCTTTACAACCTCGGCCCCGCGCCGGAACCCAACCTCACGATCATGTGGCACCCGGACATGCCCGAGGGCTTCAAGCGCTTCTGCGCCCGCGTGTCCATCGACACCTCGTCATTGCAGTACGAAAACGATGCGCTGATGAGCTCGGCGGGTGCCTGCGACGATTTCTGTGTCGCCTGCTGTGTCTCCATGATGGAGACGGGCAAGGAAATGCAATTCTTCGGCGCCCGCTGCAACCTGGCCAAAGCCTTGCTGCTCGCCCTCAATGAGGGACGCGACGAGATCTCCGGCATGGCGATCGTGCCGGACATTGCGCCGCTGCCGGAGGGACCTCTGAATTACGAAGAGGTGCGCAGCCGCTTTGAGAAGAGCATGGCGTACCTGGCGGAGTCGTATGTGAACACCATGAACGTGATTCATTACATGCACGACAAGTACTACTACGAACGCGCCATGATGGCGTTCATGGACAGCGAAGTGAAGCGCAACATGGCTTTCGGCATCGCCGGGCTGAGCGTGACAGCCGATTCCCTGTCGGCCATCAAGCACGCCCAGGTCACGCCTATCCGCAACGAGCAGGGACTCACCACCGAGTTCCGTATCGAAGGGGACTATCCGAAGTTCGGCAACGACGACGAGCGCGTCGACGGCATCGCGGTGGACCTGGTGCAGCGCTTCAACGGTGAGCTCGGCAAGCACTACATCTACCGCAAGGCCATTCCGACGTTGTCGGTGCTCACCATCACCTCGAATGTGGTGTACGGCAAGAAGACCGGCGCTACCCCCGACGGTCGCAAGCAGGGTGAGCCGTTCGCGCCCGGTGCCAACCCGATGCACGGGCGTGATACCTCGGGCGCCATCGCCTCCCTCAACTCGGTGGCGAAGCTCAACTATTTCGACGCACGCGATGGCATCTCCAACACCTTCTCCATTGTGCCCAAGTCATTGGGCGACACGGAGGAGGACAGGGTGCAAAACATGACGGCGCTGCTGGACGGCTATTTCACCAAACAGGCTCATCATCTGAACGTAAACGTGCTCGACCGAGACACCTTGTTGAAGGCCATGGACCACCCGGAGGATTATCCGCAGCTCACCATCCGCGTGTCGGGCTACGCCGTGAACTTCACGCGACTGAGCCGACAGCACCAACAGGAGGTGATTGCCCGTACCTTCCACACCAGTTTGTGAGCACGATGCTCCGGGTCCACTCCATTGAAACGTTCGGGGCCCACGAGGGCCCCGGAATACGTCTGGTGGTGTTTCTGCAGGGTTGCCCATTGCGTTGCCTGTATTGTCACAATCCGGACACGCAACCTTGCGACGAGGCCTCCGCCAAGTTCTACAGCAATGAGCAGATTCTGGAGCTTCTGGAAAAGGAACGGCCGTATTTCGTCAGAAAAGGCGGGCTCACCGTGTCAGGCGGTGAGCCCACCCTGCAGACGCCGGCCTTGCTGGAGCTTTTCCCGCTGGTGCGCGAGCGCGGGTTTCACGTGGCTATCGACACCAATGGCGTGATCTTCACGCCCCAGGTCAATGCGTTGTATGACATGACTGATCTGGTGATTCTCGATGTAAAACACATCGACGATGGTTGGCATCGCAAGCTCACGGGCAGCGGTAATCAGAATGTGCTGCGCAATGCCGAGTATCGCGAGCGATCGGGCAAGCCCATGTGGCTGCGTTACGTGCTGGTGCCCGGCTGGTCGGATCAGCCGGAGTTCCTCAAGCAGTGGGCGCAGCACTTCGCTGATTACAAGACTGTCGAGCGTGTGGAGATCCTGCCCTATCACAACCTGGGTGTGCACAAGTACGCCGCGCTGGGCCGCCCGTACCTGCTCGAAGGTGTGGCGCCCCCCTCCAGGCATCGCGTGGAGCAGGCGCGCCAGATTTTCGCCGAGCACCTGATCAACACCACGGTCATTGTCGCCTGAACACGTTCAGAGGCGAACGTGGCGACGTTAATCGTTAGCTTCGATGGCGCACGCCAGACGCTCGGCGCGCATGGCGGAGAGTCGCTCCTGATAGCCCACGATCAGACCTTCAAGAATGCCGCGGGCGATAACGGCGTCGGTTTGTGTGGGAGCGCGCATACATTCCTGCAACCGTTCCCTGAGTTCCTCGATTTGCTCTTCGAACTGAGCTTCCACAATCCTGTCGTCCATAAGGCAGTCGTATGGTTCCGTAATGAGGCAGAAGACAAAGTCAGTAAAATAGACCAGTCCACCGGGTTTGCAAGCAGAAAAACACCTATGTTCTACAAGCTGTGATCGGGCGCAGATTCCACGTCCACTGACCATGCGGTGCCGGGCGCCGCCGGGGGCTCGTTTTCAAAACCTCGCACGTGCTTCCCCTCACTGGCGAGCGTGCGCGCATAGTACCGTTTGGCAGCGTCCTTGAAGGCGTCGGAGACGCCGCCGGGAAATTCCTCGGGGTTCAGTACTTCCACATCGAGTTCGGCCACCTCGCGTGTATCCGGGTGCGTGAACTCGACCACGATGGGATCGTGCGCGCGTCCACCTGCAACGAAGCGTGCAAGCACCCGGCCGAAATTGGCGCCCCGTTCCTGGCGAAGGCGTGGATTCGCATCGTAGAACGTCACATTCACTGGTCTGGTTCCCGGAGCGCAATGGTGCATCCGCGGCGTTTCAGGCTCATGACATCCAGAACATTCATACCCGGCACTTTTTCCAACTCATCGATATGATGAAACGGCCTGAACCGCATCACGGTGCGGGCGGCCGTCGGCCTGAGTTCGCAAACCTGCTGCAACTCGTCAGCAGTCGCACTGTTTACGTCCACGCTACGAGACATGGCGGCTCACTCCTCTTGATGCCTGAAGCCTCGTCCATAAACCTGCGAACGTATACGCCGCGGAACGTGAATTTTGCTCGGCCTGGGATTCAAGCCGGAGGCGCACCGTGTACCAACGGCGTTTCGCAGTTGCACCAATGCACGGGCGTAAGTGTGTTGACGCTGCCGTAGTCCCGGTCTCTAAAGCCATGCCACTAATACACCAGGAAACAGCACGGGCCTTGTCACGTCCCCGGGGTGTGCTTCACTAGTGACCACGGTATCTGCGCCACACGAGAGAAACGCCATGGAAGAGAAACCAGTGGGATGTGCGCGGGTTTCGGGGTCGATCGCGGGAGAGCCCACGCCAACCCCAAGCCCCGCTGAACCATCCGCCAGCCAGGAGGTGACCAAAATGACTGCACGCGTTGGCCAAAAAGCACCGGACTTCACCGCGCCGGCGTATCACCGGGGCGGCTTCACCAATGTCACGCTGTCGGAGTTCGCGGGCAAATGGGTGATGCTCTGCTTCTACCCGGGTGATTTCACCTTCGTTTGAGCAACGGAACTGTCGGCGGTCGCCGCGAATTATCAAACGTTGCAAAACCTGGGTGTGGAAGTGATCTCGTTCAGCGTGGACAGCCACTTCGTCCACAAAATGTGGAATGACCATGAGTTGAGCAAAATGGTGGACGGTGGCGTGCCATTCCACATGGCCTCCGATCAGGCGGGTAATGTGGGGCGGGCGTATGGCGTCTGGGACGAGACGCAGGGGATCGAGCTACGTGGACGCTTCATTATCGATCCCGACGGCGTCATCCAGGCCATGGAAGTGCTCACGCCACCGGTCGGACGCAAGCTGGCGGAAACCATCCGCCAGATTCAGGCCTATCAGCACGTGCGCGCCACCGGCGGCAAGGAAGCCATGCCTGCGGGCTGGGAACCCGGCAAACCGACCCTCACGCCGGGGCCGGATCTGGTCGGTAAGGTCTGGGAGGTGTGGAAGCCCTCCATGGAATGAACAGCGCCCGGTTCCCCCACTTGATCACCCCGCCTCCGTGGCGGGGTTCTTTTTGCACACAGCTCATGGTCGCTTGCCCGGCAGGCAGGCAGGGAGGCAGGCAGGGCGGAGCGGTGACGCGAAATGCACGCACGTTGGCAAGCATGCGCCTGAACTGCACGCACAGGCCGTGACTCGCGGATAAACCGGAAAACGTCTGCAATGGAATTACCTTGTGAGTTGGTAAACCTCAACGACGCCGACGAATGGCAGCGGCAAGAGGCTGCGCGCATCCTCCAGGCCGCCTTGGCGCATGTGCCATCCGCCTGGAAAACAGCATCAGCGGCGCGCGCGGAAGTGAATACCTTTGTGGGCAATCCCGAGCGCATCGGGTTGCTCGCCGTGGAAGGCGATGCCCTGCGAGGCTGGATTGGCGCCATCCGCCACACGACGTTTGCCTGGGAGCTCCATCCCCTGGCAGTCGATCCGACCGTGCAACGGCGCGGATGGGGCAGACGGTTGGTGATGGCCCTGGAGCAAGCCGCGTGTGCGGCAGGCGTGATCGCCATTTGGCTGGGCAGCGACGACGACTTCGGCGGCACCAACCTGTACGGCCAGGATCTGTATCCCGACGTCCTTGGCCGGCTGCGGGAACTGCAGCCCACGGGAGGTCATCCCTTCACCTTCTACCAGCGACTCGGCTACACGGTAACGGGCGTGCTCCCGGATGTGGACGGGCCTGGAAAGCACGACATCATCATGGCCAAGCGCCTCACACAGGCGACATTCTGACGTCCGCTCTTCGGCGTGGACGGGGACCATGCCGAGCTGACGACGCAGGAGGCTCGCCAACCTTCTCAATGTGTCCCGCCCCTTCTGGTCAAACTGCTGGAGGAAGGCAAGATCCCGTTTACCCCCACCGGCAGTCACCGGCGGATTCGCTATCAATGGAATACAGGAACAGCGATCGACAGAGCCGAGAAGCGATAGACGCCCTGACGAAACAGTCCCAAGAACCGGCAGCGGGTGGGCGTTGCACTTACTGCTTGAATTTCAGGCCATTCTTCGCCAAAACCCGCTGTTACTCATATGGATGTGAGAGGGTAAGACGGGTATCTATGCGCTCCAGCCAATAATCCATGTTATCCCCAGTCGCCTCACCGACCATACGCCAATACAAACGTGCAGCTCCTAACATCCGCGTTGTCGGACACGAAACCCTTGTTCAGAACGGATTGTGTATCCAAAACATTGAATTGCTTGGCGTATGAATACGGCAGCTCTCTTTCCTTCTCGTTCTCAATCATAATGCAACTATGCGTCATAGATGACCAGTTACACAGTTAGTTGTACACGGTCCGGCCTTTCGGTGGAACGCGACAATCCAATGAAATTCCAAGGAAGCCGGGGCAAGGTATGGGGTTCCAGACGACTCCCGCTGGTGATATAGTCCGCGCCGTTGGATTTAATGGAGGTGGCTACTGAAGTGGCCACCAGACCGGTTCTGGGTAAGTTGATCGACCCTGTCCGGCATGTCGAGGAACGACTTTGTTACCGCTTTTATTTCCCTCCCAATGTCTGTCTGCGAAACCACTCTTCGGAGCAATCTGGGGAAGGCAGGCTTCAACACCTTTGCCGCGGATATGGCCCTGTTACCGGAGCCGTCGCCTTAAGGGGCGGGCAATAATCCGTACGGCGGTCGAGTTGGCACCGGGGCCCCTTTCGCATTCGGGATGCGCCCTGGGCGATTTCCGGGATCTAACCACCTGGGTCTGGGGTCAGAACGAGTTCGTCGTCGGGTCGAGGCTGACAGCCAGGTCGAGCAGGCGCAGCCACGCGTGGGCGCGTCGCGCGCGGAGGAAAGCCGCGTGCGTCCCTTCGCCGCATTGAATTGGGAATACATGGAATCAAGACACAAGGAGAACCATCCGTGATGCACCGATTAATAGACACACTCTTGGCTTCCATTCTTGTATCGCTGCTTTTGGTGGGCTGCGGCGGTGGGGGAAGTGGCGGTGGTGGCACTTCTGGGCCGACGAATTCCGCTTGGAAAGCGATAGCCAGCGGAGTCGGCGCCTATCATGCCGTAGCCATCCAGGCCGACGGCACCCTCTGGGCGTGGGGTTACAACGGGTATGGCCAGCTTGGCGATGGCACGACCACCGACAAGTCCACGCCGGTCCAAATCGGCACGGATAACGATTGGGCGAGTGTGGCAGCAGGCTATTCCCACACGGTCGCGCTCAAGGGCGACGGCACCCTCTGGGCGTGGGGTGGCAACAGCGATGGCCAGCTTGGCGATGGCACG
>JAWLCT010000001.1:43426-146055 GCA_041687015.1 Gammaproteobacteria bacterium | reverse complement strand
GCCCCTTAACCCAGAGGACTGCGCTTGCGGAGGGGCCGCGGATTGCGCACCTTGCGCAACTTGTCCAGCAGGTGCAGCAGCGCTTGCCACGGGTGGCGCGAAAGCATTCGTGGACCGGCGTAGCGCATCACCTCGCGGACCTGCTCGCGCGGGACCCGCCCGTAGCAATGCACAGGGCATTTCGCACACGTCGGCTTGTTTTCGCCATAGGGGCAGTTTGTCAATCGCTGCCCAGCATAGGCGAGAAGGCCCGCGCATTCAGAGCACAAGCCGTTGGCCCCCTGTTTTTCACCGTGCCGATCGGTGCAACTGATCTGCAGCATGCTCTTGATGGTGAGATATTCCCGGCGCAGCCGCCGGCTGGTGGGAAGCACGGGGTTTGTAGCGTCATCCTTCATGGCATGTGTCAAACGACAAGCGAGGTGTGAGATCGCGGGATTGCAGATGGCAATGGAATCCTGCCCACCGGCACCGGCAAAGTGCCACATCTGTCGGGGCATGCAAATAGGGGCAGGTGATCGATTTCGTGTCACCAAACCCTTGCGGGTGGTGGCTCTCTGGATGCCTCCGTGCCGGCGTTTTGTCCTCATCCGGTGACGGCGGCGAACGCACCGGCCACGGTGTCCGCCAACACCCTCGCTGCGGAATGCCGCTCATCATCCAGCGCGGGGTTGTAGATGGTGATTTCCATTCCCATTGCTAAAGGTGAGACCAATACCACCTCGAGCGCTGCCTTGAGTTCCTCTGGCCAGAGTCCGTCGGGCATGCGGTAATCGACCGCGGGCATCACGTCATCGTGCAGGACGTCCGCATCCAGATGGATCCAGAAACCCTGCATGCCCGAGCCTTCCAGAGCCGCCAATCCCGTTCGTGCCGCTTCCGCGGGCTGGAGCCTGCGCACATCCCCAAGCCCAAACACCTGCATGCGCGTCTGTCGAACGTCTGGGCTACCGTATTGTTGGGCGGCTTCGGCATCCCGGTATCCGAAAACGACGGTGTCGGACTCACGCACCAGTGGACACAGTCCATCGGGATCGGCAAGCGAAGCGGGTCCGTGGCCGGTGACGATAGCGAGGTCCATGGAGGCGACCTCGCCGCTCGGCTCGGCTTCGGGTGAGTAGAAATCGGCATGGCCATCGAAAAAGAACAAGCCGTAACGACCGCGCCGACGTAGCGCCAGGGTACTTCCAAGCAAAATGCTGCAATCACCACCGAGCACCAGCGGAAAACGTCTATCATCGAGGCTAAGAGTCACGCGACGGGCAAGCTGCTCACTGAACGCCCGAATTCCATTGAGATTGAGCACACCGGAGGCAGCATCACGGTCGTAAACGTAGGGGGGGACGGGCAAACGGGCGGCGTAGACGGTGTCGGGCAAGCCTTCGAGTACTCCCGCCGCACGCAGTGCATCGGGAAGCCGATCGACCCCGGTTTGCCGGAGGCCGAGATCGGATGGCGCATCAATCACGGTGCGCTTGGTTGACCACACGAGGCGCCTCTGTAAGGAATGGATGACTCAATGCCTGGTGGCATTCGCGGGGAGTAAACAGGTCCATACACCGATCCTAGACGGATCGTGTGCTGGGGTTTTTTTATTGGGCGAGGGCAGACATCCTCGGACATACCCAGGGCGTTTGGGGGCAGGCCGTGACGCAAGCGACTGGCTTCGCGGCAAAGCATGCTGTTCGGTTTACGCTCTTTGTCTTCGCAGGTTGCAGGGCGTTGCAGAGGGATGGGGATTCGACCTGGAATACCGAATCGTGCTCCCCGATCGGGGGCATACGCGTGGTCCATGGACGCGGCCGGTCGTTTGGGATGAACCGGTTGGAACAGGCGGCGCAAACGGACGAACTCACCGGGGCAGCCAACCGTCGCCATTTCATGGCGTTGGCCGCACGGGAACTCGCCCGTGCGCTGCGTTGCGCAACGCCCTTATCGCTGCTCATGCCTCGATATTTTCAAAAGCACCAATGACCGGTACGGTATGGCCACATGGCCGGCGACGCCGTTCTGAGTCGGCTGGTGAAGATCTGTCCTGAAGAACTGCGCTAGGAGGACGTGGTGGGCCGGCTGGGCGGTCCATCCTGACGTGCGCGAGGGATGAGTCACTGGCGGGACCTCATCAAGCGGGCCGATAAAGCCTTGTACACGGCGAAATCGGGTGGACGAAACCGTGTCACCCTGGAGCATGGCTGTTGTGAACCGGCCTTGGCCCGGGCGCATCCTGCTTTATAATCGGCCGGACATGGGAATCGGAACCGCGCTTCAAGGAACAGGAAGATGAAACGTTCGCTTACCCCCATTCTGTTGGGCACCCTGGTGATTGCCGGTGTCGTGCCTTTCATCCTGCCGCTGAAAAATGGCAAGCCGCTGCTCGACTATCGTCAGATCAGGGCGCCCAGCCTGCCGGATATCGGCGTGGCGGAATTCGGTACGAATTCCGTCAACCAGGAACCCGTGACGGTCTACAAGTGGCGCGGCACGGATGGCGAGTGGCAGTTCGGCAGCAATCCGCCTGGAAATGGCATCCCCGTCGACGTCGTTCGCATCGAGCTGGACCAGACCGTCAGTTCCCCGCCGCCCGACGCCGGTACCGGGGCGCCGGCAGGCGCGTCGGACACGGTGGCGGACGTTTATTCACCCACGCGCATTCAGCACACCATCGAACAGGCTCGTCAGGTGCAGTCAATGCTGAATCAACGGGCGAAGGACCAGGAAGCAATGGCTCGTACGGAATAAGCCGGTACAGCGTTGGTGGGAGCCGTCGACACGGAGCATCGTACCGGTCTGCGGTCAGGCCCTGGGCACGCGTTTCATGTGAGGTATTCCAAAATGGCGCGGCGGAGTTGATCGACGGACAACGGCTTTCTCAGAAGCTGAACGTCCAGCCGCGCGGCTTCACGTGCAGTTTCCGGAGTGGCATCTCCGGTCAGAAGGAGGGCGGGAACGGGCCGTTGGACACGCCGTCGCACGGCCTGAATCACGTCGATGCCGGTCTCTTTCCCCAAGCGGAAATCGGCTATAACCAAGGCCGGGGGATTATCCACCTCCCAGCCCGCCATGGCGTGCACGAGATCGGCGGCTACCCTGACGGAATAGCCCCAGCCCGTCAGTACCATCGCCAGCCCCTCCCGGATATCGACCTCGTCATCGACCACGAGGATTTCGGTTCGCGCCCGAGCCGCCGTGCCCGGAGATTGTGGGGTGACGTACCGCGCCGGGTGCTCTCTATGGTCAGCCGTCGGTACACTGACAGCGAAACAGCTGCCGCGGCCCGGTACCGACGAGACCTTCAGCGGATGCTCAAGGAGGTTGGCGAGTCGTTGCACGATGGACAGACCCAGCCCGAGTCCTTCACGTCTATCGCGGGCCGAGTTTCCGATCTGCCGGAACTCTTCGAAAACCGCATCAATATCCCCCGGTGCGATGCCTATGCCAGTGTCCAACACTTGAACCCAGGCACGGTCGGCGCTGCGCCGCACGCCAACCAGGATCCGGCCGAGTGGGGCGTATTTGATCGCATTGGAAATCAGGTTCCGGAGAATTCTCGCCAACAGGTCTCTGTCGGACTCGACGTGAACGTTGCAGTTTACGTAGCTCACGGAAACGCCAACACGTTCCGACAGGGGCCGGTGTTCATCCACCAACTCTCGCAGGAGCGCGCCCAGATGGAACCGGGACAGCCTGGGTTTGATCACGCCGGCATCGAGTTTGGAGATGTCGAGTAAGGTATCCACGATCCTGCCAAGCCCCTCGACCGCGCCCTGGATGCGTTCGGCAATGCCGGCGGCGGCAGGGGGCAGATCGTGGGAGAGCAACAGGTGCAGTAACAGGTGAATGGCCTGGATGGGTTGGCGCAAATCGTGGCTGGCCGTGGCGAGAAAACGGGTCTTGTCCTGATTCGCGCGTTCCGCCATTTCCTGCCGGCGACGTCCTGAGATGTCGCGGAAGCTGCCGAGGTAGAGGTGGCTGTCGGCAAAGGGAATGCGGGTACCCGCAATTTCCACCGGAATCCGCCTGCCATCTTTGGCGCATAGTTCATGCTCGTTAAGCGAGGCTCCGCTTGCGTCCAGCTCCTGAAGCACGCACGGATAGAGCTGGGACAGGCTTGTCTGCAACAGTTGCTGCTTGGTGTAGCCGAAAAGCTCGACGGCCCGTCGGTTTGCGTCGATACATCGACCGTTGGCATCGGCGACCAGGATGGCATCACTGGCGTGTTCCATCAGTGCACGGTATCTGTGCTCCGAATCGAGCAAGGTCTGCTCCGCAGTCTTGCGGGCGGAAATATCCTGCACCATTCCGGTGATGTTGGTGATATTGCCATGCGCGTCCCGCAATGCCGTCCCAGTCACCTGCACCCAGACTGTGCGGCCGTCCTTGCGGAGTAAACGTTTTTCCAATGCGTACTCGTCACGTTCACCACGCTCCAGCGCATCGTGCAGTGCGAGATTGTGTTCGAGCTCGGTATCCACGGGCGTGAGTTCCCGGAGGCTGACCCCTTCCAGCTCTTCGGCGGTATACCCAAGGATTTCGCAAAACCGCGGATTCACCTTTGTGTATCGTTTGCTGTGGTAGTCCATCTGCGCGATGCCGACGGATGACAGTTCGAAAATCGCGCGGAACTCGGCTTCACTGCGCTTGATGGCTTCCTCGGCCTGCTTTTGTTCCGTGACATCGCGAAACATGGCGAGAAGTCTAGGTTTGCTGCCCGGCTCGGTCGCTGCGGGCACGATGACCACGTGCCACCATTTCGGTGTGCCCTTCACGGTGGGGCAAAAACCTACGAACGTGCCGGTGCCACCTGCCGCCGCCTTGTCGACTGCGGCATATGCAGCGGGCCGATAGGCATCGGGCCAGATATCACGCCAGGACTGATTCAGATGAGGAGTGATATCGCTGATCTCGAGCAGCCGTTGACCACCTGCACTCATGGACAGCAGCCGGCCCTGGGTATCGAGGAGCTTGGTCCAGTATTGATTGCCGTCGAGAATGCGGTCGTTGAGGGTTTCGCACAATGATTCCGGCTGCGCCTGATCGCTGGCACGGATGGGAATTGTGCATCCCATATAGGCGACAAAATCGCCGTCGGGTGCGAAAAGCGGCGTGACCTGATCGAACATCCATCCGAACGACCCGTCGGCGCGATATAGCCGATACTCCACAGGGCGAGGAACTGAGCCACGGGCACTTTCGTAGGCCTGGAGGCGCCGCTCTCTGTCTTCGGGATATACGGTTTCAAGCCAGCCCTCACCGAGGGCGTCTTCCTGTGAACGGCCTGTAAAGGCGAGCCAGGCAGGGTTTACATAAATGCATCTCCCGTCTGTATCGCACAGCCATGTCATGGCTGGCATCCTTTCCAGACAATCAAAAAAACTGTGTTCGTGCCAAAGGCCTTGTTCGACGGTTTGCATAGCAGTCGGCGTGTTATGGAATTGTGGAGCCAACGTCTATGACATTATCACAGGCAAGTCATAATGCGCGCCTGTTGAATATGGGCGAGCAAAGGTGCGCGGGTAATAACACAATGGCGGCTGTTGCGAGTGTCAGATGATGGCAGATACAGCGCTTTGCCGACGCCGCCTAAACGCTCAAGTCAGCCGCGTCGTGCGGGCGTGGAGAAACACGGATCGTTGGAGAGATGACTCTCGCAGGGGACGGACAGGTCTGCCTTGCCGTTGGCGCCCGGCGAGGCAGACCCCACGTGCACTGTCTAGGCGCTCCGACAGCTGATGATGGTCTGGCAGACGCCGAGTCCGTCGATGGTATCGACGACCGCCAATCCGGCATCTGCAATGCAGCGTTCGAAATCGCCAAGGCTATACATCTTGCTGTATCCGTTCGCCATGGCCGTGAAATACGGCGAGGTGTTGATGATGCAATAGGCCGATGTCTCAAAGCGCTGGCGATCCCACAGCGGTTCCATGATGAGGATCTGCCCATTGTGGCTCAGGGCGGCCTTGGCCTTTTTCAGGATCCGAACGATATCGGCCTTGCTGAAGCAGTCGAGGAACTGGCTCATCCAAATCAGGTCGTATTCCCCTTGCAAGGGCACGTCGTCCAGCACATCGGCGGCGACTGTCCTGATTCGGTCCTGAAGTCCGTGTTTGGCGAGGTTATCTGTCACCAGCGCGATCTGTTCGGGAAGATCAAGCAGGGTGATCTCCATGCCTGTGGTGCTTTCTGCCAGTGACATGGAGAATTTGCCGGTGTTGCCGCCGATTTCGAGGAACCTTTCGGG
The DNA here is from genome assembly GCA_041687015.1 of Gammaproteobacteria bacterium. GTDB lineage: Bacteria > Pseudomonadota > Gammaproteobacteria > Thiohalomonadales > Thiohalomonadaceae > JALOAT01. The sequence goes on along the minus strand of JAWLCT010000001.1, from coordinate 139,817 downwards.
GTTCTCGGCGATGACTTTCTCGCGCGCCGCTTTCAGTGCGGAATCCGAGTAGTAGTGGTCGAAGCGGAACCAACTGTCGCGCACCTTGGGGGGCAGGCTGGAGAGGCCGGGGTAGATGACAGGCCAGTCGCCAAACTCCCGGAGCCCGATGGGCTTTTCTTGTTTGATGCACTCGTCGAGATGGAACAACCCCTTGTAATTCACATAGTGGTTGTAGTCCATGTTGATATTGGTCATCTCGTCTTTGAGGATGAACCAACCGGTTTTCGTGAGTAGCCAGCGACCGTTTTCAGAGCGGACGATATCGGCGCTCATGCCCGTTTCCAGCAGCAGCTCAAGGCCATACTCGGAAAGGCCCGTCGCTTCAATGAGCGCGGCGAGATCGAGGCCCTCCCGCGCTTGGTCAAGGGCCTTCAGGACACCCAGATCACGCAGGGCACGCGCGGCCTGGAAGATAATAGGTGCAAAGGCGATGCGCTGGGCATTGTATTGGGCTTCCAGCGCATTGGGCTCTGCTTTTCCTTCATGGAAAACGTCTTTCATATGGTTGTTGCTACGTTTGGCGCGAAAGCCGTGATTCTACGTGATTGGTGAGCGCTTGGGTGCCCCTCGAAAAGGTTACTTTTTGGGCGGAGCCGAAGAGCCCGGGACGCCAGAGCCCACGACACGATGCGTGCCATTGGCTTCACATTGCACACAAGATTGCTGTCTTTGCCGCTTTTTCCCTGGGCCGAAGTTGTGATGGGGCGGACGCCCGAAAACCGCTCATTGTAGAAAAGGTCACGTCGGCGTGTGAGGTGGGCGGCGGCTAATCGAGCCCAAGGGGCGGCTTCGCCATCAGCTGAACGGTTCCATGCGCCACTCGGGATGGCCATCTTCGCTGATCACCTCGCGTTCGCGCAGCCAGATCCTCTTCCGTTCGCCGCGGGTGCGTGCTTCCACATGTGGTGTTTCCAGGACGGTTCCTGCGTGCAATGTCCCGGAGACGCGTAATTCGGGCGTGCCGGGATGTGCCTGTGCCCAGTCGTTGATGGCCGCGAGCTCGCCGTCGAGCTCGGCGATGGCCGCCTGGGCACTCGCTTGGCGCGCCCGTGCTTCGTCTGCGTCCGCCAAGACGCGCTCTTGCTGCGCAAACAACGCATCGACTTGATCCGCGAGCGAGCGGATGACGGCCTCCACCGCCGTCAGCTCGGCGCCTGCACCACCCTGACTCAGGGCCCGCTGCCTGACCATGGCCTGGTCCTGCTGTTGCGCCAGTTCGCCAATGGCGGCTTCCAATGCCTCACGTTGGCGTTGGTGCTCAACGAGCTGTGCGCCGGCTGCCTCAACCGCCTGGCATTGTTCCGTGCGCTCTGCTGTGAGGTGCTGAAGTTCATGCTGTACGCGTTCATCAACCCCGAATACGAGCTGACATGGTGCAGAGGATTCGGAGCCGACGGTTTTCACATTGATGCCCTGCTTGGCGGCGATGCGCGAGCCGAGCAGTGTGCAATGCTCCCCGTGGAAAGCGCCGCCACACTCCACCCGTGACTCAACCACCTCCCGTTCGACCCCTACATCACCGAGCGCTTCCAGGGTCGTGCTGTGCAGATATTTGGCGGTGGCGGCGCCTTCCGTGTGCAGATGCGTATTGATGAGGCCGCCCCGAATCAGTACGTCACCCTTGGCGATGATCTCCGCACCCTCGGCCTCGCCTGCGGTCAGCTGCCCACATTTGACGTGGAAGCCGTTACGAATGGTACCGGTGACCACGACATGGCCGGCGAATTCGATGTGCCCGGTGTGATAGTCCACATCGCCTTCCACCCGGTATTCCGGGAGCACGGCGATCTTGCCCGTCGCCGAAAGAGACGGCAGACCGTCAGTGGTGGCGACCACAGTAAGCTGATCCTCGGCCAGCGCGACACCGTTGCCAAGCAGCAGGCGCCGATCCTGGGGTTTCCTCACATTGATTACGCGGCCGAAGAGATCCCGGCCTGGTGCACCCGGTTGTGCCGGCGTCTTGCGGGCCAGCGGTGTGCCGGCGCTTACCTGGGGAAGCTCGCCGCGGTCGCGGAAATCGATGGTCCCGTCTGCGTTCTGGCGTCCGGCACCGAGGGGATGGGTCTCGAACAGGTACTCGATTTCTGCGTCCCGCCCGGGCTGGGCGGGCGTACCCCGCGCAACGACCACCGGTTCGCCGGTGGGACGGGTGCCGTCGCAGAGCGCCGCGATGGCCGCGTGATCGACACCGACCGAAATCCCCTGGCGCCGCAACGCGAGGTCCAGCGCCTCGCGCGTGGGGCGTGGGCCTGGGCCCGGGACAACGGTGGCACACAGGTTGTCGTCCGAGACATGCACCGCCACATCCCCGGCAAGTGCCTCGGCGGGGGGCGCGTGTTCGCCCGTCAGAAGCTGATCCCGTTGTTCGGCGCTGAGGATGCCGTTCTGTACCAGAAGTTCACCGAGCAGTATCCGCTTGCGCTGGTGCACGAACAGGCGCTTTTGCTCTTGCAGCAGTTCATCAATCTGTTCTGCGGTTGCCCAGCCGCGGTCGATCACGCGTTCGCCAAGATGCCAATCCGCCTGCCGCGTCTGCCGGAATCGATAGGCGGCGGTGATGTAATCCAGCTGCGCCTGCGTCAACAACCCCCGCTCGAGGAAGATTGCACCAGGCGCCCGGGCAGGCTGTTCGGCGGCAACGGCGAGCGCGTGCCCTACCTCGTCGGGATCGAGCAGGCCCAAGGCCACTGCCGTGCGCCCCAGGGTCTTGTCATCAAGTGGAGATTCGCCAGCCATTCCCTCGCGTCCGGCTTTGGAAAACATTACGGGCATTTAGCGCCGCTTTAGCGCGAGCGTCAACCGACGCAAAGCACCCGTTTGGTCACGCGCGGGCGCGTCCCCGCGCATACGGCACTGTGCTTTGGCGTCGGTTTGTGCCAGCGTCCCGGTCAGCCGCCGTCCGGCAAGCTGTCGAGATGCGGCATGGTGCTCAAGCCGCCCATGGTGTGCAGTTCATTCAGGCTGGTCATCCCCAGGGCGACCTTTTCCAGTCCATCATCGATGAGGAAGCGGTGCTTGCGTTGGGTCAGTTGCCGGTAGATCGTCCGCCGGTCCGCGCCGTCGAGAATCAACTGGTATTCCTGGGGATTGATACGCCAGACCTCAAAAACGCCGATGCGCCCCTTGTAGCCGGTCGAATGGCAATGCGTACACCCCCGGGCATGCCAGACGGTTTCGGGGGCGTTGCGGTTCAGTCGTGCCAACCATTGGAAATCGCCCGCCGTGGGCTCCCCCGGTTGTTTGCAGTGGGGGCAAAGACGGCGTACGAGCCTTTGAGCAATGACCAGCACGAGCGTCGATGAGATCTCCTGTCCATTGAGACCATAGTTACGCAGTGTATCGATCACGCCAACCGCGTCGCGGCTATGCAGCGTTCCCATGAGAGCCCGTCCGCTCGTCGCCGCGATGGCCGCGGCCCGGGCCGCGGACGGCTCACGAATTTCGCCGAGCATCAGGTAGTCGGGGTCCAGCCGCAGCATGGCCTTGGTGCCTGCCGCGAAATCCAGTCCATGCCGCGTGTCCACCTGGATCTGGTTGATTCCTGCGATCTCGTATTCCACAGGATCTTCAATGGTGACCACGTTGCGTTCGTGCAGTTTGAGCTTGTGCAGCAGGCTGTAGAGCGTGGTGGTCTTACCGCTTCCCGTTGGGCCGCACACCAGCAACATGCCCGAGATATCGCCGAGCCAGTCCTGGATTTGCTCAAGGCCCTCCTCATGCAGCCCGAGGTCGTGCAGATACAGGGTCTGGTCCAGTGCCTGGAAGACCCGGATGCTGAGCGTCTGACCTCGCAAGGTGGGCGCATAGGTCAGGCGCAGGTCGATGGAGGATCCGCCGAGCGTGTAACTGAAGCGGCTGTATTCCGGCACGAAACAACGTTCGGTGTTCAGTCGGGCCATGGTTTTGAATTGGTTGATGAGACGCAGCCCTGCGGTATGGTCCAACAGGGAACCATCCAGCATCCGACCGTCCACGCGCAGGCGAACCAGAATGCCGCTGGAATTCGCGTCGATGTGGATATCGGTCGCCCTCTCACGAAGGGCGTCGAGCAACAGGGCATCCGCTTCGAGTGCAACCCCTTCCTGTTCACCTTCAGGCTCTTCAGCGTGCGCCAGATAGCGCGAGAGTTCGCGGGTGAGCTGGTCATGCAAGCGGCGCGGCCAGACACGCTCAGCCTCCGCAGTGCTGTCCTCAATGAAATCTTCAGCTTCAGGTCGCGAATTCATTGCCGTCTCCCCAGGAATACAGTTCGAGTTCCAATCGGCACGAGCGGGTGGAGCCACCGTACCATATTTTCCTGGCGATTTTTGAGGCTACCGCCCATTGTCCGGCGCCGCGGTTCCGACGAGGTTGGGGGCGAGGTGGGGAGAGTACCGACTGCTTTCAGAGCATGTTGAAGTCTTCGCCCCGCGGTTCGTAAGGGACCGTGGTGGTGGGCTGGGAGACACTCAGCCAGACGGCGGTCGTGCTGACTTCGACCTGCGCGAATACGGCGTCGAAATAGATTTCCTCCGCCGCCAATGCCGGGACGCCCGTGGTCTGCCGCAGCCAATCCGGCCCGGGAATCGCCGGCATGTCCATGGGGCGGGCATCATCCACGCGGAGGCTGAATCCCGACATGCCCTCGCAGGGAGACACGTCATAGCCGTTGTCATGCTCATAGCGAAGGACAAGATCCGCCGCATGGATGGTGAGTCCCATATCGGCCGGTTTGTTGACGCGCACCGTGACCAAGGCCACCTTGTAGGTGGGGTCCGGTGCGGTCAGCGTCTGTCCACTGGGTGTGACGACTTCATCAACGAACTGGATGCGGACGATCTGCATATCCACATCCGAGAGGGGAATGATGGCGGGTTGCGACAGAGCGAACGCCGGCGACAGCAAGACGCCGATGGCCAGCAACGTCGAAAGCCGGAACATGGATTTTCGCCTCCGTTCACCGCGGCCAGCGAGCCGTTCGGAAGCCGTTGGGATGAAACGGCTCACGAACCCTGAATGATCCAATAGCAACCATCAGCGCCGAGTGCAAGCTGCCCCTGTCCCACAGGCCGTGAGGCGCCGGAGTCATCCGGTACGGGATGACTGCATCGCCGAATGGACGCTCCGCAGGCGCGTGGCTTGCCATGATCCCGCCTCGATTCCACTACGCTCCAATGGATGAACGCGAGCGCCACTGACGATGCCAACCCGGGAAAAATCACAATTCGACCACGAGCCGGGCCATGACCTTCACCTGGAGCATGAAGATGCGACCATTCGGTTCCTGCACAGGATTATACGCGGTGCGGTAAAGATTCTTGCCGTACTGATGGTGGCGGTCATCGTATGGGGAATCGGTGACGTTATCTACGTGCTTTATCAGAGGCTCGCACAGCCGCCTTATCTGCTCTTGCAAATCAATGACCTGCTGGCAACCTTCGGCGCTTTCCTTGCGGTGCTCATCGCCATAGAGATTTTCATCAACATCAGCCTTTATCTGAGTACCAACGTGATTCCTGTCCGCCTTGTGATAGCGACCGCACTGATGGCTATCGCGAGAAAGGTGATTATCTTCGACTACGATGCGATCGCCCCGACTTATGTGTACGGTACCGCCGCGGTGATTCTGGCCCTGGGCATCACGTACTGGTTGATTACAAGACAGGAATGACATCATTGTCTTCGTGGCCGTCAGGGAATTTCCCCACGAGCGTGTGGTGGCCCCCGTCGCCGGAGCGCTACGTCGTCACCGCAACAGGGGGCCTAAGCTGCAAGACAGGCAAGGTGCCAGTCGGGCGCCGCAGAACGAGCGTGTGCTACACGACGACCACCGTGGCCCGGCGTCCATTGTACGCAAACGCTACAGGGATGGAGTGGGCGTGAACGACAGGCGCAAGGACGACGCGGATGAACTGACGTCACAGATTCAGGCGCTTCAGTCTTCGCCCGTTCTGCTCGATGCCATTCCCGTCCCGGTTTTCTACAAAAATGCAGGTGGTGTGTACCTGGGCTGTAACAAGGCCTTCGAACGTTATTTGGGGCGTTGCCGCGAAGATATCGTCGGGCACACCGTCTATGACATTGCCCCCAAACCTCTGGCGGACGTTGATCAGGCGCAGGACGAAGAGCTGCTCGCGCGCGGTGGGGTACAACGTTACGAATCACGGGTGCGCTATGCCGACGGCACGGAGCACGACGTGATTTTCTACAAAGCCACCTTCGCAGTCGATGGCAAGCTCGGCGGGTTGGTGGGTTCCGTGCTCGACATCAGCGAACGAAAGCGCGCGGAGGAGGCGCTTCGTGAGCGCGAGCAGCAGCTGTCGGAAGCCGTGGCGTTCAATGAGCACGTGATTGCAGCCGCATCGGTGGGCATTTCCGTGTACGACTCGGTGGGGAAGTGTGTGCTTGCCAACGACGCGGCGGCAAGGGCGGTCGGCGCAGCCCGCCAAGCGTTATTGCAACAGAACTTCCATGCGCTCGAATCATGGAGAAATTCAGGTCTGCTGACTGCGGCTGAGGAAGCGCTCAGGACGGGTGAAAGCCGTACGCTCAGCATCCACGTGAAAAGCAGTTTCGACAAGGATGTGTGGCTGGATTGCCGGCTAATCCCGTTTTCCTCCCACGGTGAGCGTCACCTGCTGTTGATGTTCGACGACGTGAGCGAACGCAAGCGAATGGAGCAGGCGTTACGTGCGAGTGAGGCTCGCTATCGGCGTCAGGCGGAGGAAATGGAAACGATTTACCAGCGTGCACCTATCGGCCTGGCGGTGTTCGATCGTGAAGGACGGTTCAAACGGGTCAACGAACGACTGGCGCAAATCAACGGCCTACCGGTGGAAGCCCATCTCGGCAAGACCTTGCGCGAGGTGATTCCATTCATGGCGGAGGAATGTGAAGCCTTGGCGCAGCGGGTCTTCGCAACCGGCGAGGCGGTGCTCGACTATGAACTTCGCGGGGAAACCGCGGCGCACCCCGGTGTCAAGCGGTTTTGGAATGAACACTGGCTTCCGTTGAAGGATGATGCCGGCCAGGTGTGGGGCATTAACGTGGTGGTGGAGGACGTTACCGAACGCAAGCGCATGGAGGCGATACGTCGCCGGGAGCAGGAGTTCCGCACCTTGGTGGAGCGTTCACCGGACGTCGTCGCGCGTTATGACCGGGATCTTCGCTACGTATACATCAGCCCGGCCATCGAAAAGGTGACTGGGAAGCCGCCCTCCTTCTATGCCGGAAAACGTATTCAGGACCTGCCACTGCCCGCAGCGACGAAGGCCTTGTGGGTCGAGCGCCTTCGGAGGGTCTTCGAAACCGGAACTGAAGCGGCGATGGCGTACAGTCTCGAAGGGCCCGATGGCAACGTGTGCCACTTCGATACCTTGCTGATACCGGAATCCGCCGCTGATGGCAGTGTGGAAATGGTGATCGCCACCTCGCGCGACGTGACCCGGCACAAGCGTACAGAAGCGGAGCTTCGAAATGCCTATGCCTCCCTGGAACAGACCATCGAAGCATTGCGCGCCACACAAGAACAAGTGATCCAGTCGGAAAAATTCTCCGCGCTCGGCACCCTGGCGGCGGGGATCGCCCACGAACTGAACAATCCCTTGATGGGGGTGATGGGCTATGTCGGGTTGACGCAACGGAAGGTCACCGATCCCGGTCTACAGGAGATGATGAGGCGAGCGGGCGAAGAGTTGGTTCGCATGCGCGACCTTCTCACAAACATGCTCGCATTTGCCCATCCCATCGAAGAGGACGTCGTTCCTATCGATCCTGGGCATGTGATCGACAATGCCGTCGCTCTCATGCGGCCGGCCATGAAAGCGTTGGGCGTCGAAATCGTCATCGAGCTCGCCGCGGACTTGCCGACCATTGCTGCCAAGGAAGGCGCTTTACAGCAGGTTTTCGTGAATCTGTTGATGAATGCGCGCGACGCGCTGCAGGGGTGCACGACACGACGAGTGGTGATCAGTGGCCGGCGGGAAGGGGGCAGCGTGTTGATCGCTGTGACCGACACCGGGCCGGGGATACCGCAGGAGTTGGTGGACAGGATCTTCGATCCTTTCGTCACCACCAAGCGCCCCGGGCGTGGCACCGGCCTTGGCCTTTCGGTGGCACGCAGCATCCTCGCGGATCTGGGCGGTCGGCTCACCGTGCAGAGCCATGCAGACCAAGGCGCATGTTTTCAGGTGGAACTGCCTGTTCACCGTTCCCCCAGCTCACGTTCCTGAAGGTGTGACACTTGTCTTGCAGCCCGCCGGCGGCGGCGCTTGAAGGTGGCGAGCGGGCGTCAATCGGCCATAAGGCGCACTGACGCCCGCTATCCAGTGACAGCATGGTCTAGAGTGTCTCTACTTGACGGCTTACGGTTTCAGGCACGGTCCTGAACGCTTTCTTCTGCTCGGGGCCCCGGTGTACGGCATGGATTTCTCCGCACTCGTGCAAGAATACGGTTACGCCGCGGTCTTCCTTGGCGCCTTCCTGGAAGGCGAAACCGTGCTCATCCTGGCCGGCTATGCGGCGCATCGCGGCTATTTGTCGTTGCCGACGGTCATGCTGGTCGCGTTCATCGGCAGCCTGGCGGGCGATTTGCTTTGCTATTTTCTCGGGCGTTTCTGGGGAGGGCAATTGCTTGCGCGTGCGCCGCACTGGCATGCGCGCGCGGACTCGTTTCGTGAACTGCTTCACCGCCACCACATTCCGCTCATCCTGAGTCTTCGCTTCTTGTATGGGTTGCGCACCGTGGGTGCGGTGGTGATCGGTATGTGCGGCATTCCGCCCTGGCGCTTCCTTGTGCTCGATCTGTTTTCCGCGGCTGTGTGGTCGATCAGCGTCGGCTTTGGAGGCTATCTCATCGGTAGCATTCTCGAACGGGTATTGCATGATCTCGCTGAATACGAGGGCTGGATAGCCGGCGTGATCGCGGTCCTGGGGCTCCTCCTGTGGTTGGTGCGCCGGCGCCTGTCTGAAACGCGCGTGGAGGAACATTCCGGGGAAAGCAGCTGACTCGTTAACGTCCTGAGCGGGAACCGAGAAACGGCGTTCGCAAACGCCGTTTCTCCCGATGGGCGACGATGGGTGGGCTGCCGCGAAAAGATCCGTCGAGCTATTCGCTTCCCGCCTGCGGGAACAACACGCTTCGCTCGGAAGGCATGACGGTGGTGAGCCCCAGGATCTGCCAGTTCTGCATGCCACCCCGGTAGTAATGGATCTTGTTTACCGGGTAGCCCTGCTTGACCAGTGCACGAATGGCATGGGGCGATTGACCGCACCATGGGCCATTGCACCACAGCACCAGTTCCCGCGCGCCGGAAAAATCCCATGTGTCCGTCTTTTCTCCGTTGCCGAACACCTGGTCGGTCAAGCGCGTGAAGGTGTTGACAGGTCCGCGCGGCCGGACGCCGAGCAGTTCGAAGGCCGTCTTGAGCTTGGGATCGGCAGGGTCGCGCTGGAACACGGTGAAGGGGATGTTGATGGAACCGGGAATCGTGCCGCGAAGATACCAATCCGGGAGACGGGCATCGATGATCACGCCTTGGCCTGCATTGACCTTGGTTTCCATGAATTCGAAGAGTTCGAGTTCAGTGAAGAGCTCGACACCCGGCACCGGTGTTTTTGGTTCGATGCAGAACGGCGGGCACTGGCGTGAGGTTTTCGCCCACATGGGGTCGACAAGGTTTTCTGCGTTCTGGTTGCGGGTGATGTGCACCATTTCGCCATCGTGCAGCACGCTGACTGCGGCCTTTTCCGCGGTCAGTTTGACGGCGAGTTGAGCGGCGTTCGTGACCGGTACGAAACCGATTCCGAACAGGACAAAGACAATGGATACCAATGCATTCAAACCATTGCGCATCGTGATTTCCCCCCGTGTTACGACCTAGTCTTTCAGCAGGTCGTTGATTGTTGTGCGGAGTTCCTCAATGGGCGCTCCGTCGCGATAGGCCTGATATACGATGAGTTTTTTCCTGTCACTGAGGTTCTTGTAGAAGACGTAGGTCCCCATGAATTCCTGCTGCAACCACTGCTCCATCTGTGGCTGGTCATCGGTGCGCAACGCGCCTTCACGATCGCTGCCCGCACGGTGTTCCAGTTGTGTGGGGGTCACGCTGGTTGCTTCCGCTTTCAATGCGTCCAGATAACCGTCCGCAACGGCAGAGCCCGCAGCAAGGGTGGCGAGTACCGATAGACCCACTCGGAAGACTATCCCCATCTCTGTGATGTGTATCGTGAAACCCATGTGATCACGCCCGCACTTCCTTTAGGGAATATACCTATAGTTAGTCGGTGATACGGCAAATGCAACAGGCATATCAGCATATTCAGATGATGCGAATGGTCGGGTACCGGACACGCGCGCCGCGGCCGGGCAGGCCACATTAGGAAACCATTTGATTTCCATGGCATTGGATTGCGCCGACAATGTCCCCGGGGGGCTTGATTACGGGTGGCAGGCCTCATGAAAACCTTGGGAATCCCCGGACTGTGGACTCAAGCCTGTCAGTCAGCGGGCGGATGTGATGTGCTCGGAGGCGAATCGCTTCGGTGGCAGTCCGGGTTAGCGGCGGGATGAACATGCTCCAATTCCAGAAACTGTCGGTATCGGTGCGCGTAGCGTTGGTGGTGATCGGCGCGGTGGGCGCCGTATTGCTGGCGACCGTCCTGATACTGAGCAACAACCTCACCCAAGCCATTGAGCAGACGGAACGGGAGGCGCTGCGCCGTCACAATGGACTGGTGGTGGATATGGCGAGTTCCTATGACGGGAGTCTGCGTCAGATGGTCGGGCAACTGTCCGCCGTTTTTGCCTCTCATTATCCAGACCCTTTCGTTCTTGTCCCCGATGAACGGGTCAGGGTGGCGGGGCGCGACACGCCACTGCTCACCAACGGAATGCAGCCCGTAAACCTCCATACGGCGCGGGTGGACCGCTTTACCGAGATCACCGGCGCGGTGGCCACCGTGTTTGCCCGTGACGGTGACGATTTCGTGCGGATCACCACGTCCTTGAAAAAGCAGAACGGCGAGCGTGCCATGGGGACACTGCTGGACCGTACGCATCCCGGTTATGCAAAGGTCAAGGCCGGCGAGGTCTACATCGGCAAGGCACGGTTGTTTGGGCGCGATTACATGACGCAATACGAGCCGATCCGCGATGCGGGCGGGCAGGTGGTCGGCGTTCTGTTCATTGGCGTGGATTTCACCGCCGGACTCCAGGCGCTGACGGAAAAGATCGGCGCCCTGAAGGTCGGCGAACGCGGCTATGCCTTCGTCATCGACGCATCGAACAGCGACGAGCGCGGGACGCTGCTCGTGCATCCGATCCGGCAAGGGGAAAACGTACTCGGTGTGATCGATGCCGGCGGACGTGAAATCTTCAAGGCGATGCTCATCGCCGGGAACGGTATGCTGCGACTCGATGCCGCAACCGCACGCGCAGCATTCGGTGCCGGGGAAGAGCTGCTTGCCGAGTACGCCACCTTTCCCGAATGGGGCTGGGTGGTGGGGACCGCCGGGAGCCGCGCGGAGCTGTTGCAAAGTGCCATGACGGCGCGCCGGGTGGTCTCGATGTCAGGCGTCGGGCTGCTCCTGATCGTCGCCACAGTGGTGCTTTGGGCGTTGAAGCGCTGGGTATCCCGTCCGCTGGTGCACACGATGGCCGTTGCAGACCGGCTGGCCAAAGGGGACCTCACCGCACGCATTGATGTGGGCGGAGGAAAGGGCGCGTCCCGCGACGAAATTGCTCTTATTGCGGGCAGCTTCAACGCCATGGCCGACAGTTTTCACAACATCGTGCGGGAGCTCGCCAGCGCCACTGCGCAGTTGGCATCCGCGGCGGAGGAGACATCGGCCATCACCCGCGAAACCAGTGCCGGCACCCAGCGCGAGCAGGTCGAGGTCGAGCAGGTGGCCACTGCGATGAACCAGATGACGGCGACCGTGCGCGAGGTGGCGGGCAACGCTGCGCGTGCCGCAAGTGCAGCCAGTGCGGCCGAGGAAGAGGCGCGCAAGGGTGGTCAGGTGGTCAACCAGACCATGGCCGTGATCGACGGCCTGGCGAACGGCATCGAACAGGCCGACGGGGTGGTCCACCGGCTCGCTGCCGAAAGCGACGACATCGGAAAGGTGCTCGACGTCATTCGCGACATTGCCGAGCAGACCAACCTGCTTGCGCTCAATGCGGCCATCGAGGCGGCCCGCGCCGGCGACCAGGGCAGGGGGTTTGCGGTGGTGGCGGATGAGGTGCGCACACTCGCCTCGCGCACCCAGGCGTCGACGCAGGAGATCCAGACCATGATCCAGCGCCTTCAGGAGGGTGCGGCGGCGGCCGTGAAGGCCATGGAAAAGAGCCGTTCCGAGGCAAAAGCCGGTGTGGAACACGCCACGGCTACCAGCGGTTCCCTCGGCGCCATCGTCGCCGCGGTGAATTCGATCAACGACCTGAATGCCCAGATCGCCAGCGCGGCGGAGGAACAAAGCGCCGCTGCCGAGGAGATCGACCGTAACATCGCCAATATCAATGATGTGGTGTCGCAGACCGCCACCGGTTCTTCCCAGACAGCCACAGCCAGCGAACAGGTGGCCAGACTGGCGGAGGAGCTTCAGGTGCTGGTCGGCCGTTTCCAGACGTGAGGTGGCGGTCAGGGGGGAGCGCCTGGCTGCATCCTTCGTCGCTCTGATGTAGTATCAAGCTGCGTCAAACGCATTTTTCCTTGCCGGAGGCTGGATGGTCCTTGTCACCAGCGCCGGCCTGCAAAGCCGTTAATCGCAGGCCCGGCGGATCTCAACATTCGATAACCGTAACTGGCGGCGCTCGCACGCGCCCCATTCCGATGAATTCGTTGAGAGGGTGGCATCATGTTTCAAGACCTTTCCCGGCTTTTGCCGCTGGGCTGGCATAACCATTTCCTCAGTCAAATACCCCTGGAGCAGCTTGCTGCCGTTCGTCCCGCGCGCGTCGTGGGCGTGGAGAGGCAGCGCTATCGTGTCGATTTCGGCGAGGGCGAGGTGTGCGTCACCCTGGCGGGCCGCTATCGCGCCACGCAGGAGGCGCCACCGACGGTGGGCGACTGGGTGTTACTCGCGGCGGACGCACCGCTCATCACGGCGCGCCTGATACCCAGAACGCGCATTGCCCGGCGCATGGCGGGCGGTCATGAGCCGCAGGCTATCGCCGCTAACGTCGACCTGATGGTGATCGTCAGCGGACTCGATGCGGAGTTCAATCTACACCGTATCGAACGCTATCTGGTGATCGCCGCTGAAGCGGGTGTGGCGCCGTTGGTGTTGTTGACCAAGAGCGATCTCTGCGCGGACCCGGAACCCATGCTCGCCGCCGTTCGCGAACGCCTGCCGGACACTGGCGGCGTGCTGGCCGTGAATGCCCTGAGCGAGCCGCTGACAGCCCGTCTGGGCCCATGGCTACAAGCCGGCACGACGCTCGTGGTGGTCGGCTCGTCCGGCGTGGGCAAATCGACGGTGGTCAACAACCTGGCGGGCCAGGCGGTCCAGTCCACCGGCGCAACAGGTTTCGATGCGAAGGGGCGGCATACCACCACATCCCGATCCTTGATCCGCTTGCCGGGAGGCGCGTGCGTTATCGATGTTCCGGGCATGCGTGAAGTGGGGCTTGCGATGGAGGGCGGTGTGGAGCGGCAGTTCCGTGCCATCAGCGAACTCGCGCGCTCGTGCCGTTTCGCGGATTGCTCCCATCAGGAGGAACCCGGGTGCGCGGTGAAAGGCGCGGTGGAACGCGGCGAGATCACGGCCGATGAATGGCGTCATTATCTGAAACTGCTGGCCGAGGAGAGCCATAACGTCACCGAGCACGAGCGACGCAGGCGCGAGCGGGTGTTCGGTCGCGCCGTGCGTCAGGCGCTCGATTTAAAGCAAAGCAAAAACGACTAAGTAGCGGAATGTGGCCCGGGACAGCGGAGGTCCCGGGCCAACGGTGACCGGGCATTCAGTTGAGTGCGGATGCGCGGGATGCGAATCCAGGGACTTCCCGGCATTGGCTACACTTGGGAGCACGTTTGCGCGTCACACCCGAACATCGGATAGGGATGTCCATGAAACCACGGATTTTCACCGCAGTAGCGATTCTGGCCGGCGCCCTTTCGTCCGGGTGCGTCTACATGCACACCGAGGCGCCTGGGGCCTTGCAGAGCCTGACGTCCTACGAACTCTCCAGCGATGATTTCAAGGTCATTGCCCCGGTACGCGCCACGGGGGAAACCACGTTATGGTTCGGGGCGGTGATGACCGGGGGCAAGGGTTACCAGGCGCTGATGGAACAGGCGCGCGGTCTTGGTGGGGACGCGATCATGAATTATTCCTTCGACTTCGAGCAGGAGTCGGTGCTGCTATTCGTCTTTACCCGTGTGAAATGGAAAGCCGAGGCCTTGGCGGTGCGGTTGTCGGACAACGTGAAGCTTTCCAGCGACAGCCGGGGAGGTAGGTAGCCGGCGCGGCGCCTGGGTACGGCTGCGGTAAATACCAGGGATTGATCTCGCCAGGCCACGAAGCACGCCAACGCTAACGTAGCGCTGTTCTCCGCGTCCCGGCGAGTGGTGGGCTGAGTAGCCAAACGGCCTCAGCGTGTTCCTACGGCATACATGACACGCACCGGCTCGCCTTCTGCGGCGTGCAGCCAGACAATATGTAAACGACCCTGCGTGTCGAACAGGATGGCGGGATTGTCCTGGCGGCCGGGCCCGTGGGCGGGTTCCACGGCGATGTCGTCGCGCCAATCCGTTCGGCCACGCTGTGACAGCCAGAGGTCCGGGGTGCCGTCGCGCGGGTCGTCCCAGACGGCTGCCGTGGTGCCGTCCGCTGCCATGGCCACGGTCGGGTGCCATTGGGGGGTGTTCTCGCCAAACATGTCCTGCACCTTCTCGTTGGTGCCGAAGCGGCACGCCTTTTCCAGCCGTGCCGCATAGATGTCGTAACCGCCCTGAAAGTCACGTTTGTCCATCCAGACGGCCGTCACACCTGCGCCGTTGTCGGCGAGGGCAACGCGCGTGACGCCGGTGCCGCGGCCGAAGACTTCGCTGCGGGCCGGCGGGGTTTCGTTCAACTGCATGGGTTTGCTGAACGTCAGCGCATCCCCCATGGACGTGCAGGCATAGAAAAGCCGGGTGTGGCCCGCGCGCCGGTCTTCCCACGCCACCACCAGACGACGACCGGCATGGGCCAGCGAAGGATACAGTTGGGGTGCCTGGGCCGGTACGGCGTCCGCTGCAACCGGTTTGCCGATCCGAATCCGGTCGTCCGCGATGCTCAGTGGTGCCACTATGATGCGCGCGGGCCCCTTCTCCCGTGCCGCCCAGGCGGCGAACAGCCGGTCGCCGGCCGCATGCAGGGTCACCTGCGATGTGTGCGTGTCATCGAGGCGTTGTACCGGGCCCAATCCGTCGTGCCTGACGACGCGCATGTGCACGTTGCCATCCTGTTCCCAGGCGGCGACGAAGCCTTGGGACACGGCCGCAATGACGGGTTCGTAGGCTTCTGCGCCGGTGCTCAGTTGTTGCGGTGATCGGAAGGCGGCATCGGGCGCCGGCTTGAGGGCAAGATAGGCCTGTGGTGTTCCATTGCGGTTGTCCTCCCACACGAGGGCTACGCCATTCTCGTGTACGGCGATGGCACGCCGTCCAGCCGATTCCAGGTGCGCGAACACGTTGGGCGCGGTGTTGCCACTCACCGGAACGGCATCGGTGAACGTCCATTGCGCGACTGCCGGTGTCGCGGCGAACAGCAATCCGGCCAAGACGCGCTTCATGAGCGGGAATTCAAATACTGGAGCAGGCTGTGCGTCCGGTAATGGCCGCCCCGCACGTAATCATCGAACTGCCGGAATTCTTCGGCGGTTTTGTAGCCCGGCACTTTCAGCAAGGTCCGACCGTCCGATGCCAGCCAGAGGAACACCGGGGTGGCGAAGACATTCAAACGCGCGCCCAGTTCCATTTCGGTGATGCGCTCACCGCTGGGCAGCGTAACCCGGTCACCGCTTTCCGCATCCACGTACACCATGACGTAATGTTCCGTGTAGCGCTTGCGTACGTCCGGATCGGAGAAAGATTCCCGGTTGGTCTTGTCGCACCAACCGCAGCCGTAACGGCCGAAATACAGGAATACATCCTTGCCTTCCGCGGCGGCGCGGCGCAGGCCTTCATCGTAGGTCAGGAAGGGATAGCCTTTGGGCGGATCGGCGAATACCGGCAGCGCAACCAGTGCGGCGACGCAGAACACAACGGCTCTGAATAAATGCATGTGGTCCCCCCTCGAGACATGTTCCAGGGGATTGTGACCATCCGCCGGGTCGGGTTCAAGGTGCAGGAAAACATGGGGCGCGGCGCAATCAGGTGACCTGCCTGCGAAAGTCGCTGCCAGTGGGCCGCACACGACGGCGGGTTGTGTGTGAATCAGGTGAAGTTCAACTCGAGATAAAACTCCGTATCTTCCATCGTGATGGGCAGCAGCACTGTCTGACCTGCGGCCGTGTGATGGGTGATCTCATGCGCCGTCCCCACGCACAACCGCGGGGTCTGCATGTCGAAGTCATAGCCGTTTTCGGCGGTCACCTTTTTGGCGCCGCCCACCAGCATGTTGGTGAGCTCGCCCACCAGGTCTTCGGCGTCGCGGCCGAGACAATCGATTTCATCGTCCAGCAGGCATCTCGAAATCTTCCGAATGGCTGGCAGGGGGAGAGAGAGCGCAACGCTGCCGGAGGCCTGCTCCGCGAGCATGGCCATGACCCCGGAAACATCGCCTCTCGCCCGGGTGTCCTGTTTGGGCACCGGGACGCCCGGGGTGATTTTCAGTTTCACCATGGTGGAAAAGATGGTGAACAGGGAGTCGAGCAGCGCGTGGATCATGAGTACATCCACATGCTTGCCGTCCTGAAGGCTTCTTCCCTGTTGGACCGTGACCGTCACTGTCCTCGTCCGCATGTCTGGTTCTCCACAGCTTGGAGGCCCGCACGGGCCGTATGCCCATGTTGCCGCTTGATCCGGAATCGCGGCGCCGCCGCCGGACCCAACGCGGCGCTTGTCATGCCATCTTAAATGGCCATGCGCGCTTGCGAGCCCCGCCCTCGGGCAAATAGGAACACCACCTAGCCGCAGGGGCGTGTTCCGCCACCGGCCTGGCCTGCGACGGGTTTTCCACAATTCCTGTGGATAAGTCTGTGGGTCATTTGGGAACAAGAGGCGCAAAGCCCCATGGCCATGTGCTTTCCGTTAGATTGGTGAACTTTTGAGCAATGGATGGTTGTCTCGGGAAATCAATAGCTTACGCGCCTTGTGGCGTAACTCTGTGTTTGCGCGGAAAAATTTTCCGGAGCGTTGGGTTGGCCGCCCCTGCGTGTGCGTAACCCGCGGCTTCGATGGCGTTGAGAATCAGCCGATTAGGTGATATCGGCTGTGAAGAGGCCGGGCGACTGCGGCCGGCACTTGCTCCCGTTGGCCCGTCCGCGGGCGCGGGTCAAATCAGCCACGAGATCGGCCGCGGCATCTGTGCCGGATTGACATTGGGCTGATGCGGCGCAGGGCCTGTCATCCTGCGCCTGTTACTGCCATTGCCCACCACTGTTTTGTGGGCATTCCACGGCCCGTTTTGAATCTGTGATGCGAGTCACGCTCCGCGGCGTGCGCCGGCGTTGCAGCGGCTTGCGTACCTTGCCTGGAGCACCTAAGGTCCCGTTAGGTGATCGCTTGCATTAGTGCATAACGAACGCCGTTTTCATGCCATGTCGCTGATGTCGGGAGGCGTTGCGGCAAGCAGAAGTGGTTAGTCGAGCTCTTGACAAAAACGATCTCCGACGCGAATCACTGAAACGACCGGCCGATGTATGCGATGGATAGGATGTTAAAAAGATGCTGTTAAGGAAGGCGCCATGATCAATAAAACGCTTCTCTCATTTGCGGTCACATCAGTGCTTGTGCTGACGTCGCATGCGGCCCTGTCGGCCCCCAAAGGAGGCAGCAATGCAGTGGCCAACGGTAAACCGTTTCAGCAACTCAATGCGTTAATCACCGAGAACAGGGTTCTGATCGAAGCCAATGCGGAAGACATCAGTGCCTTGAAGTCCGAGGTCTCCGATATCAATACCCGAATCGGTTCCATTGAAACCCGTCTGGCCTCAGTCTCAGACCAGATTGAAAACAACACCACGGCCATCAGCAATGCCTTCGAACGCATTGTCCTGGCGGAGGGTAATATCGAAGCACTGCGTGAAGACCTGTCGCTGATTGCGCAGCAGCACGGTGCCGACATGGTGGCTCTGCAGGCGCAATTGGATGCCATCGACACGGAACTGGTGCGCCTGGCCGACGAAAGCGCCGGCCTGGCGGGCGCTCTCGACACGCGGGTGGCAGAACTGCGGGCTCAGATGACCGACAACACGAACGGCATCGAGGCGCTTCTCGCCGATGTCCTGCTGCTCAATGCAAATCTCACCAGCATCAATGCAAACTACAATCAACTGTCCAACGCACAGGGCGTCCTGCAGGCGCAGATGGACACTTATCAACAGCAAGTCGCAAATCTCGATTCCGCGCTGCATGCACTCAAAGCACGTGTCGATACGTTCCATAGTCCCTGCCTGGACGTGATTGATATCGGGCAGTCGATTCATGGGGAGTTGCTGCAGGACGGGAGCTGCCTGTCCGACGTGCGTAGCTGGAGCGGGCAGCGTAATGCGGTCATGTACTACAGCTTCACGGTCGCCGAGTCCACCGCGGTCACCATCAATCTCGAAGGTGCTCCCAACGGCGCTGGCACACTGATGGATCCTCACCTGTTCCTGCACGTCGGCGGTAGTGACGGCGCAGTGATTGCTGCGGACGACGACAGCGGCTATGGATATAACGCGCGCATCATGCGCACGCTGGCACCGGGGACCTACACCATCGAGGTGAGTGACTACTGGTACACACACTTCGGGACCTATCGCGTCTCGGTGCATTGACGCAAAGACCAGCGGTCTGTACGACCGCACGGCGAAGGACAGAAAGGGGGCGTTTGCCCCCTTTCTGCTGTCTTGGGAATGTTAACCGGTCATAATCGCGTTCAGTTGCACCACAGAGTCTGCCGTTATGCGACGTTCAATCACTGTATTCGTTTCCCTGCTGTTGTTCTGCGTGAACGTACCCGGTGCGGAGCGGCCGCCCGTGGAGGCCGTGGCCACGGCACATCCGTTGGCTACCGAGGCGGGATTGGACATCCTCGCAGCGGGTGGCAACGCCTTCGATGCGGCGGTGGCGGTGAGCGCCGCGCTTGCCGTGGTGGAGCCACAAAGCTCCGGATTGGGTGGCGGTGGCTTTTGGCTTATCCACCGTGCCCGCGACGGCTTCGAAACCATGGTAGACGGGCGGGAGCGCGCGCCGGGCGCGGCGCAGCCCACCATGTACCTGGATGAAAACGGCGAAGTGATTCCGGGCCTTTCCATCGACGGTCCACTGGCGGCTGCCATTCCCGGTCAGCCAGCCGCACTGGTGCACATTGCCGAGACCTACGGGCGTCTTCCGCTTGCGCACACATTGGCGCCGGCGATTCGCTACGCCCGTGACGGTTTCCCGGTCACACCGCTGTATCAGCGCCTGGCCGGATTTCGTCTCGCGGCGCTGCGCGCCTCGCCGGCGGCAGCAGGTGTTTTCCTGCGCGATGGTGAGGTGCCGGCGCTCGGCGATGTCATTCGCCAGCCCGATCTCGCCCGGACGTTGGAAGGCTTGGCGAAATACGGCGCCAAGGACTTCTATGAGGGCGAGGTCGCGCGACGCATGGTCGAAGCAGTGCGCAAGGCCGGTGGGATCTGGCAGCTTGAGGATCTGGCCGACTACCGCGTCGTCGAGCGCGAACCGGTACGCGGCAGCTACCGGGGATTCACCGTGACCTCGGCGCCGCCGCCGTCGTCGGGAGGTGTGGCGCTGGTTACCATGCTCAACATCCTGGACGGCTTCGATCGTGCCGACGCGTCGCCAGCGCAACGCTCCCATGTGATCATCGAGGCGATGCGCCGGGCCTATCGTGATCGCGCGCAATACCTGGGTGATCCGGATGCGGTTACCGTGCCGACCGCCCGCCTGATTCATCCGGATCATGCGGCACGCCTGCGCGCGGGTATCCGCATGGATCGGGCGACACCTTCGGACAGTGTTTTGGCGGGCGAATCGGAAGGAACGGACACAACGCACTTTTCCATTCTGGATCGCGAGGGCAACTATGTCGCCGCGACCCTGAGCATCAATTACCCCTTCGGCTCCGGCTTCATGCCGGCGGGCACAGGCGTTCTGCTCAATGATGAGATGGACGACTTCTCCGCCAAACCCGGGGTGCCCAATGCTTACGGTCTGGTGGGCAGCGACGCCAACGCCATTGCCGGGGGCAAACGCATGCTGTCGAGCATGTCCCCAACCTTCGTCACCACGCCCGGCCAGGTGGCTATCCTGGGCACGCCAGGCGGCAGCCGCATCATCACCATGGTGCTCTTGGGTATTCTGGAGATTGCCGAAGGACGCTCACCCGATGCCTGGGTCAGCCGCCCACGGTTTCATCACCAGTATTTACCGGACAAGGTGTTCCACGAGCGTGCTGCCTTCACGGACGCGGAGGTGCTGGCGCTGCGCCGGCTCGGGCACCAGCTGGAGGAATCGGAGCAGACCTGGGGCAACATGCAGGCGGTGTTTTGGGATAAACGGTCAGGTCAGGTGCAGGCGGCCAGTGACCCACGTGGGGAGGGCGTGAGTTTCCCCACGGCCATGGAGCGACGCGTGGCCAAGCGCGGGTGCGGCGAGCTTCGGCAATGCGTTCACTCAGGCGACGTTACGGCGGCGGGCGCAACGAAATAGTGGGACCGAAAAAATCCTATGCCGAAACAGCGGCGCTGCCCACCTCTGGGCGATAACCGACGGTGGTTCCAACGGTCTGGGTATCGCGGCCTGAGGCCGCTCCTACAGAGGTAATGGTGCGTTGCAGGAGCCCAGTCCTCTGGGCGATAACCGGTGGTGGTTCCAACCGCCTGCGCTTCGCGCCTGAGGCGCTCCGTTCAACGTCGAGATCGCCGCGAGGGCTCGACGCGTAAGACGGTATCTACGGGGGCGTGGTCGGGAGCAACTGTATCGTTCGGTGAGGATGAAAAACGCGGACCGGCCTGAGCTCGGTCCGCGTCCATTCGCTGCAAGGCTTAACGAGTCGGAACGTTGCTGTCGCCGCTGACGCCCCCACTGTCCATCCCGGACGTACCGCCCTGGTCCATGGCCCCCGGGCTTTCCTGCCCGGACATGCCACCCTGGTCCATGGCGCCCGGGCTCTCCTGACCGACGGACTCTTCCTCGATGCCGAAAGCGGCGAATTCGGAGGAGTCGATGTCCAGCGCAGAGAGCGTGTCCGCGTTGATCTCGCCACTGGCGTCCAGGCCCTGCGCCTGCTGAAACTCACGCAGCGCAGATTCCGTCCTCGGGCCCACCAGGCCATCCACCGGGCCGGCGTCGTAGCCGCGGTCGTTGAGCGACTGCTGCAGTTGTTTCACTGCATCGAGACTGGCCTGCTGATCGGACCAAGGGACGTCCTGCTGGGCCTGGGTGCCCCCATTCATTCCCCCGGTTTGACCCGACGGGATTTCCTGCGCGAACAACGGGGCGGACGCCAGCGCGCCCGTGAATGACAACAGTGTTATCCATCGATTCAGTTTCATGTCGCGTCCTCCTGTGCAGTGGAATCGGGCTTTCATGCGAAAGCTAAGCAGGATGTGGCGCTACCGATATCAATGAAGTGGATGATTTCCGTGCACGGTACTGCGGCGGATGCGAAGGGATCCGTTAGGTAGGGCGAAGAATCCTTGGGGCGGCATCTCGATGCGGGGGACAGGTGCCTTATTCCTGCGTCTGTGCCTGCGCGTCGGGCGCACTGCGTATCACCAACGATACGCGGCGGTTTGCCGCCCGGCCTTCCGGTGTATCGTTACCGGCAAGGGGCTGGGTGTCGGCGAGGCCGACGGCCTGCATGCGGGCGGGATCCAGGCCATGCTCGATGAGAAAACGCACCACCACACTGGCGCGGGCGGCCGAGAGTTCCCAGTTGGAAGGGAACTCTTCATTGGCGATGGGCACGTTGTCCGTATGTCCCTCCACGGCGATGCGGCCGGGCGTCTGTGCCAGCAAGGGTGCGAGGCGGTTCATGAGGCGGCGGCCTTGTCCAAGCAGATAGGCCTCGCCGGTGTCGAACAACACACCATCGCGAATCCGCAGTTCCACGCGTCCCGGCAGGCTGTGTACCTCCACGCCCTCGAGGACCTTTTCATTCTCCATCGCCTTTTCCAAGGCAGGGGGGAGCTCCGGGATGGGCAACGTCACCGCGGAATTACCGCGCCGTGTAGAGGGCGGCTCTTCGGTCAAGGGCGGCTCGATGGAAGGGTTCTGATAATTGACCAGCTCGATGATCGAGCCTTCGGTCCAACTCAGTGCCTCTTCTTCGCCGGGACGGGTATAGGCCAGCAGCACGATGAACAGCACCAACACCAGGGTGAGCATGTCCAGGTAGGTGAGAATCCAGGCATGTTCGTCGTCACGCCGGCTGTCACCGTTGGCATCGGAAATCGAGGTACTCCAGGGCGCAGGATAATGCGGCGCCGACGCCAGTTCGGCGCGCAGCGCCTCCCTTTCATTGTGGCTCAACAGCGATGCGCGGGAAGGATCAGGTACGTCGCGGTCGGGCTTTTCCACTGCGCACCTCCTGGCGGATTTCGTCTCCATGGTGTTCCATGAACGAATTCAGCGTCTCGCGGATGTAGGCAGGCGAGCGGCCCTTGCGCATGAGGGTGACACCCTCGAGCACCATGTTCATGAGCATCACCCGCTCCTCGGTGCGCCGCTCCAGTTTGATGGCGATGGGGCGGAACAGCAGGTTGGCGAGAATGATCCCGTAAAACGTGGTGATCAGGGCCACACCGAGGTTGGTGGCGATCAGGGCGAAGTCGCTGGTCTCGGTGGCAAACAACATGTTGATCATGCCGATGAGCGTACCGAGCATGCCGAATGCCGGCGCATAGGTGGCCATGGTACGGAACACCTGCGCTTCGGCCTGCTCCTTGGCGCGCATGCGCGCCACGCGCCACTGTAGCAGATCGCTGATGTCTTCCAGCGGCGTGTCGTCGATGACCAGTTGTACGCCGGTGCGGAGATACGGATTACGAGCCTTCTCCAGGCGTTCCTGGACTGCCCCGAGATCGCCCCCAAACCACAGCTTGGCCACGTCGACGATCTCCTGCATGTCTTCGCGATAGTGATAGCGTTCGTTGCGAAGGACGATGAGAAAATTACGAAATACCCGCACGACTTCGTGGAGCGGGTAGCTGAGCAGCGTGGCCGCGATGGTGCCGCCCAGGACGATGCCGAGACCCGGCAGGTTGAGGAAGACATGCAGGTCCTGGGACGTGAAGGCGACGATGCTGCCCAGGAGGGCGATACCGCTGATGCCGCCCAGCAGTGTGGAAGGGTTCATGATCGGTCTTTGGATCCCGTTTCCAGACGCCTACTATAAAACGTGCGAAGAGCGGGGAGAATGGTTTTTTGCTGCCGGTGCCGGGCACCGCGCGGGGTTTCGGGTATCGGTTTGCTCCGTTTTGGCTGCATGACGCGACCGATGAAAAGGGACGTTGCCCCGCAGCTGCCCTGCACTGAAACCATCGCGCACGCGCCGGCGCGGCCAGGTTAACCGATGATGTGCATCTAACTAACTGTTTTGTGTGGGAAACACATGAGATCGCCCGGGCGCGAAGAACGCCAGGGTTGCACGAGACCAAGCGCTGCGTCGCCGCCTATGAGACCTCCGTCCGGGAAGCCGCTTGTCACCCGCCTATGATGCCAGTCCGAACCCGACCAACACCGGTGCCCCACGGAGGTGTGACATGGCTGGACTCATCGGCCGCGAGTACTGCTTCAAGCATTCCCGCGAGATCATCCGTTCCTTCGGTTTTGGGGTGTTTCTCGGCACCCTCGCAAGCAACAGAAAGACCCTGTTGGAGCGCACCGTGGATTACTACGAAAGCCGCGGCTATGCCTTTCCGGGCCACATTGGTCGCGCCTACAAACTGGCGGCGCTGATCGAGCTGCGCGTAGCGCGCCTCTACGGACGTCTGGCCGAGCGGTTCTCGGCACAACGCGAGGCGGCGGCGCTTTTCGAAGAACTCAAAGAGGAAGAGCGGGAGCATTGCCGGCTGATGCAACTGTGCCGGTTTCTGGTGGTGGTGCACCCGCGGCTGAAATACCTCCCACAGGTGCGCGATCCGCAGATTCGGACCATCGTCGCGCGGCTGCGTGCTTTGAACGCGCGCCTTGACACGCTTTCCCTTGAAGAGGCGCTGGAGGAGGTGGTGGCGATCGAGAAAAGCGAAGTCAATGCCATTTTCGAGCGCCTGCTCAAGCAGGCCGAGGCCGAGCCCATCCGCCTTTTCGAAGGACGCTTGCATGAAGTGGAAGGGCACGCCGAATCCGTGCCCAGACGGGTCGAGGCCTTACGCTGGCAACTTGCCGCGCGCCAGGCGTGAACGGGTCTTTCAATGCACCCGAAAAGCGCGCGATAACCCGCCTGCCAGCACAGCCGGGGCGAGATCTCGCAAGATTGAAGCAGGGGTGGACCGACGTGCCGCGTGCCTTCGGCGGCGATAGCCCCAGACCGCGCCGCCGCGGCTTCGGCGCAGGTGCTGTGGGTTCATGAGGGTCCGTGCCCCGTCCAAGGTGGCCGATTGGGTTGGACGGCAGCGCGCGTCTGGGATAATATCGCGCGCCCGGAAGGGCGCTGTTCGGATTTCATCCTGCCAGTTCTTCCTGCCGACGGGCGAGTCTGCCCGGTGGCGACACCCGAATGCGTTGAAGTGCGGCGTGCCCTGCCCGCCGAGGAGGTTGTTTTGTTTCGGAAACTGGTCGGCTATTACCTGCCCTTCGACAGCGGGTTGAGCTTTCGTCTGCCCTGGATCTGGGAGCGCGCCACGCAGTACGCCTACCGAAATGCCATCGCCGGCGCTGCGCTGGCGGGGATTTCCCTGAGCGCCGATGCCTATGGTCTGCCGCTCGCGGCGACCGCGACCCACGTGCTCACCTTGTTCAACGTGTTCCTTGCCACGGTATTCACCGCAGCGGCCGTCGATCCCCGTTTTCGCTAATCCCCTTCCGGGGCCAGCCCACGGGCTGCCCGAAGGGGCGATCCATGGTCCCGGGCCCTGGCGGATAGGTTTTCTTCCGACTGGTCGGGGACGTTCTGGTTTTGTTAGTTTCCATCTTTCGAATGCGGTTATTTCCCCCGGCGGCACGACGGCCGCTTCCCATGCCCCGATCAGCGGGCGGCTTCGGAAAGGATGTCTGATGCCCATCGGCCCCGTGTCGAGGGATAACCGTGGTTAGATGAAAGCTGGAAAGAAGGACAGAGAGATGGCAGCTTTGCACGCGTTCGGCGCCTGGATGGAGCGGACGTTCTGGAACACCCTCGGCAGGAAGCTGGCCAGCATTTATATCCTCGTCGGTATACAGGTCGTCTATCTCGTGCTGGTCTACCGCGAACATCAGGCCATGGAGACGATCCTGGCAACGCTTCCCGCACCGGCGGCGGTCGCTGCGAAGGGGCTGATGGACGGCACGTTCTCCATGCTGCTCGGACTCGCCGCCGTGTCCGTGGGACTCTCCGTTCTCGTGGTCTGGTATCTGCGCCGTCTGGTGGTGCGGCCGATCCGGAACATCGCTGCGTTTTTCAACGAAATTGCCCGGGGCGACGGGGACCTTTCCAGAGACCTGCCCTTGACCACTCATGACGAGATTCGCGACTTGTGCGAGGGCTACAACGCGTTCCTGGCCAAATTGCGGCAGATCATCGATGACGTGCGACGCATGAGTGTCAACATCGCGGTGGAGTCCGTCAAAGTGGAGCGCCACGTGCGTGAGGTGTCACGGGAAGCTGCACATCAGGACGAGTTCGCGCAAGTCGTTTTCGCGGCCAGCAATGAGGCCACCGGTGCCATCGCTGACGTGTCGGCCAATACGCAACACATTTCCGCGTCCACGACCGAAAATCTGCACAAGGCGCAATCGTCGCTGCGTGAGCTGAACGAGGTGGCGGAAAACATCAACGGCATCGGAGGCAAACTGGCCGATTTCCGTACCACCGTCGGTGAATTAAGCCAGAGTTCGGAAAACATCCGCGACATCGTGGTGCTGATCAAAAACGTTTCGGAGCAGACCAATCTACTTGCACTCAACGCCGCCATCGAGGCCGCGCGCGCCGGCGAAGCGGGGCGTGGCTTCGCCGTGGTTGCCGATGAAGTTCGCCATCTTGCCGAGCGGGTGAAGAAGGCCACCGAAGAAATTACGGGAAACATCCACACCATGACCTCCCTGGTGGAGGACACCATTCAAGAAACCGACGACATCAACAGCGCGGCAGTGCAGGCACAACAGGTCATCAACCGCTCGTCGTCTCATTTCCGCAGCATGGTGGGGGATTTCGAACACACCGGCAGCCAGTTGATGCAGATCGCCGCCGCCATGGAGGAACTGTCTGCGACCAACGAACAGACCCATGACACCGTGGCGCGCATCCACAAGCTTGCCAACATCATCAGCGCTCGTGTGGACGAGGCGCAAACGTCGGCCAACGATCTCAGCCGTTCCACCGAACAGGTGCAGGAGACGGTGTCCCGTTTCAAGATTGGCAGTGGTAACTTCGACGACATCCTGACCACCGTGCGGCGCTATCGGGACATCATTGAGGCAAAAATCCAGGCCATGGCCGACAGCGGTATCAATGTCTTCGACCGCAACTACCGGGCCGTCCCCGACACCTATCCGCAAAAATACAAAACCTCCTATGACGATGTTTTCGCCACTCACATCCAGCCGCTGATCGATGCGCTGGTCGGTGAAGTGAAAGGCGGAACGTTTTCCCTTTGTGTGGATGTCAACGGCTACGGTCCCACCCACAACAGCAAATATTCACGGCCACTGACCGGCAATCGGGAGGAGGACATCGCCGCCAGCCGCGACAAGCGCCTGTTCGATGACCCCACCGGTAGCCGCGGCGCCAGGAATACCGCACCGTTCCTGCTGCAAACGTACATGCGCGATACCGGGGAAATCCTCAACGATCTCTCCATGCCCATGTTCGTCAACGGCAAGCATTGGGGTGGGTTGCGGCTCGGTTTCGATCCGCGCGCATTGTTGGCGTAAGCCTGCGCGTTTGGCCGAATCTTTCGAAATACTCACCCGATTATTCAGGCATGAAAAAGAAACAAGGTGGATGAATCGCGACGTCGGGGCGATACCGTATGCAGGATTCGCCGACTAGGGTTGCGATGGGGAAACTCAGGGATGAATGCCCGTGCAAGAAAAGCCCTTTTTCGTCGTGGGTGTGCAACGCTCGGGAACCACGGTTCTCCGATTGATGCTGAATAACCACCCGCGGTTGGCCGTGCCTTTCGAATCGGACTTTCTCAAGATCCTACCGGTGGCGGAGGCCACGGGCCCGCTGCACGTCAAGGCCAATCAGCGGATCGTGCTGGCGGCCCTTGCCAGGGAACCCTTCACAATGAAGGGCGACATCGTCAAGGAGCCTGAAGCCGTACTTCGGCATCCCATAACCCGGTTCGGCGACCTTATTTGTGCCGCCTTTTACGAATGGATGAAACGCAAGGGCAAGCTGCGTTGGGGGATCAAGACCCCGGGGTATGTGACGGAAATGGATGTGCTCGCGTTGCATTTTCCCACAGCCCAGTTCATTCACATCGTGCGTGACGGGCGCGATGTGGCGCTTTCCAACAAAGGGCTTTCGTGGGGGACGAAGCAGCTGCCCCGCGTGGCACGGGACTGGAAGTTCAAGGCGCTGTTGGGGCGCAAGATGGGCCGGATCCTCGGCGAGCGGCGTTATCTGGAAGTGCGCTATGAAGATCTGATCTGTGACCCGGAGCCTCAGCTGAAACGGATTTGCCGCTTCCTCGGCGAAAAATACCACCCGGCCATGTTGGATTATCACAAGGATGCGGAGGCGGAACTGCCATCCTCCAGTCTGCAATGGCATCGCAGTTCCGTATCGAAGCCGGACGCCTCGAAGGCGTTCGCCTGGCGTCGGCAAATGTCCATGGCGGACCAAATCCTGTTCGACGAATACGCCGGCGATGTGCTCGAACTGTTCGGCTACGAACGGGTACGCCGTTCGCACACCCTGTCCTCCCGTCTCAAGCACGCGTATTACGCGCTCTGAACGACCTCAGGGCACACTTGTGCTCTTTGACGCCTGCCCGCGCACGGTCGCCGGCGGCACCTCCGCAGCGACTGCAGGATCGACCTCGGCCGGCGACGTGCGGCCCTGTTTCAGTCGGCGGTATTCCTGCAGAAAATCGCGCAGCCTGCCACGGAACAGCACGATTAATGCGAGGACATAGGCGAGGGCGCCGGCGCCCATGCTGAGTAGCAGTCGCTGCAAGGGCACGTCCGGCGCAGCGTGCTGTACCGCGACGACGACCGCGATCATGATCCCGGTGGCCGATGTGGCCGGCAGCATGCTTGCCAGAAAGCGGCTCAGGCCAAGATTCAGTTCGCGCAGCGTAAAAACCAGGAGGGCGATATACATGAGGGGGTAAACCACAATCCACGCGTAGACTGCGCCAATCACGCCCAGGTCCATGCTGAGATAGATTGCCAGTGGCAACAGCAACAGCATGCCCAGGTTGTAGCGCATCATTAGCCCCGGTCGGCCGCGGGCGAGCAGCACGGGCGGCAGGGTCATGCCGCTGAGACGCAGCATGTTCACCAGGCACAGCCCCTGCAAAAGCGGGACGATGCGCCGCCATTTTTCGGTGAGCAGCACCGAAACGGCATCGGGGGCGGTGAGCGCCAGGCCGGCGAGCAGGGGGAAGCCAATGAGCAGCAGAACCCGGTGGACGTCGAGAAACAGACGACGGGTTTCTTCCGGCTGTTCCTGTAAGCGCGAAACCGCCGGGAACAGCACATAGTTGAAAATGGAGCCCACCTTTTCCAGCGGCATGGCGGAAAGCTGATAGGCCATCGAATAGAAACCGAGCAGCCGCTCACCGAGCACGCGGCCGATGATGAAGGCATCGGAACGGCTCCAAAGCATGTTGAGAAAGCGGTTTCCCGTCACCTGCAGGCCGTAGCTCAACAACGGCAACGTTTCGGAAACATTGAGACGCGGTTTCGGGAAGCGCCGCAGCACGGGAAGAAATCCGAGCGCGAGCGTTGCGTGCATGGCCAGGGTGCCGCCCACCAGACTCCAGACCCCGAAGCCCTGCACGGCCATGCTGACCACGACGATCACCGAGGCGAAACCGGCGGCCATCTGCACCAGGGAACGATGCCGGAAATCCAGGCGCCGCATGGCGATGGCAAGGGGCACGGTGACCAGGCTCGCAAAGATCACACCCAGGCCCGCGACCCGGAGCAGAGCCGTGAGCACGGGCATGCGGTAGAAATCCGCGATCCACGGGGCGCCCGCATAGATCGCGGCGTACAGGGCAATGCCGACCAGCAGACTCAAATAAAAAATGCCGTCTTCCAGGCGCTCGTTGCTGTCCTTGCGTTGAATCAGCCCCTGCGACAGGCCCATTTCGGTGACGAACAACAGAAAGCCGATGAACACCATGGCCGCAGCCATCACGCCATAGTCGGAAGGGGCGAGCAGACGTGCGACGTACAAGGTGGAGAGCCACGACGCCGCCTGCACGATCGCCTTGGTGGCGCCCTGCCAGGCGAAGCCGGAGACGACGCGTCGGCGGACGGTATTGGAATCCATGCCACTCCCTGGCGGCGACCGATGTTGCACGAAGCATAGACGTGCAACTGCTTGAAACTTTTTGCCTGGACTGGACCCCGACGTCCGCCGGGGTGACGGGCAAAAGGCGTGGACATGCGCAGAGTAATGGCAGAGAGCCATCCCCGGATTCCGCTCCGCCCACCGCTGGACGACGTTGGCGATCAGTCCTTCAAGCGCGCGTGCATGGCGGCATACGCGCCGCCTGCCGCCAGCAACTCTTCGTGCCGCCCGCGTTCAACCACCCGCCCGCGATCCAGCAGCAGGATTTCGTCCATGGCTTCCAGTCCGACCAGACGGTGGGTGATCAGCAGTACGCTGCGGCCTTCCATAAGGCGATACAGTGCCTGCATCAGTTGGCGCTCGGTTTCGGCATCCAGCCCCTCCGTGGGTTCGTCCAGCAGCAGTACCGGCGCATCCTTGAGCAGTGCGCGCGCGATGGCGACGCGGCGCGCCTGGCCGCCCGAAAGGCGCAGGCCGGCTTCGCCCACCCAGGTGTCGAGGCCGTCCGGCTGTTCGGCCACGAACGCGCCCAACTGGGCCACGTCCAGTGCGGCAGCGAGTTGTTCGTCCGTCGCCTGGGCATTGGCCACGCGCAGGTTTTCGCGCAGAGTGGTGGTAAACAAATGCGTCCCCTGCGACACCACGGCGAAATGGCGCCGCAGGTCGTCGCCCCGGTAACAGCGCAATTCATGGCCGCCGAGGGTGATGCTGCCGGACTGCGGGTCCCAGAAGCGCAGCAGCAGGTTGACCAGAGTGCTCTTTCCCGAACCCGTGGCGCCGACAATCGCCACGCGTTGACCCGGCGGCAGGTCCAGGTCGATATCCTGCAACGCGGGCGCCGCGGTGTCGCCGTAACGGAAACTCACCTTGCGCAGCACGATGCCGTGGTGTGACGGCTGCGGTGAGGCCTCGGCGGGGTCCGGGGCCTGGGGCCGGGCGTCGACGATCTCGAAAATGCGCCGTGCGGCGCTCAGGGTTTGGCCGAGCATCTGGAAGGCCTGGGGCAGCGGCATCACCACTTCAAAGCTGGCCAACGCGAACAGCACCAGCATGGCCAGTTCCGGCCGCTCCAGCAGGCCGCTGCCCAGCAGGGGAACGGCAACCAGCACCATGGTCCAGGCGGTGAGATTGGCGCCCAGGCCGAGGGCGGCCTGGGACAGGCCGCTCAAACGGCTCATCTGGCCCTGGGCGGCGATGAGTTCGCCGCTGATCCGCTGGATGTGCGCGGCCTGGCGTTCGCCCGCGCCGTACACCAGCAGTTCGCTCATGCCCTGCAGGGCGTCCACGGCGCCGGCTTGCAGGGCGGCATTGGACTCCACCAGGGTCTTGCCCGGGCGCCGGCCGAGCGACTGCATGACCACGGGCACGGCCACGCCCGCGATGAGCAGAAACACCAGGTTCACCACGGCAAGGGAAGGCGCGTACCAGGCCAGGAACAGACCCACCGCCGCGAAGCCCAGCAGCGCCACCGCCACCGGCACCAGGATGCGCAGGTACAGGTTGTCCAGGGTGTCGATGTCCGCACGGATACGGCTCAGCAGGTCACCGCTGCGGTATTGCTGCAGGCGCGCCGGGGCGAGGGGTTCCAGGTGGGTGTAGAACCACACCCGCAGTCCCGCGAGCAGGCGGAAGGTGGCCTCGTGGGTCACCAGGCGTTCAGCGTAGCGGCCCACGGTGCGCACGATGGCGAAGGTGCGGATGAGCGCCGCCGGGGTGAAGTAGTTCATGCTGACGCCGGCCAGGCCTGCCAGGGCCATGGCCGCGATGAACCATCCGGACACCGCCATCAGACCCACGTTGGTGATCAGCGTGGCGAAGGAGATGATCACGCCCAGGGCCATGGCCTTCCAATAGGGCTTGATGAGGCGCACCAGGCGCAGGAAGTCGCTCATGACAGCACCTCCAGGCCTTCGCCGCTATAGGCCGCGGAAAGCCGCGCATACACGCCGCCCGCGGCCATGAGCGTCGCGTGATCGCCCTCTTCCGCCACCCGGCCCGCTTCGAGTACCAGGATGCGGTCCGCCTTGCGCACGGTGGCGAGGCGGTGGGCCACCACCAGCACGGTGCGGCCCTCGGCCAGCCGTTCCAGGGCGGCTTGTACCAGGGCCTCGCTTTCCGGGTCGAGGCTGGCCGTCGGCTCGTCCAGCACCACCAGGGGTGCATCCTTCAGGAAGGCGCGGGCGAGGGCGATACGCTGCACCTGCCCGCCCGAGAGCCCCTGGCCGCCTTCGCCCACCGGCGTGTCGTAGCGCTGGGGCAGGCGCGCGATGAATTCATGGGCATGGGCCAGGCGCGCGGCCTGTTCCACCGCCGCGTGATCTGCCTCGGGCCGGCCCAGACGGATGTTGTCGCGCACTGTGCCGTGGAACAGCCGTGGTCGTTGCGGCACCCAGGCGATCTGGTTAAACCAGGCTTCCCGTTCCATGCGCGAAAGCGCTGCGTCGTTGATGCGGATCTCTCCCGACGTGGGATGCAAGAAGCCGAGCAGCAGGTTGAGGGTGGTGCTCTTGCCGGAACCGCTCGGCCCTACCACGGCCACTGTTTCGCCGGGCGCGATGCGGAACGATACCTCGGCCAGCGCGCGACGATTGCCGGGATAGTCGAACGCCACCCTGTCGAAGCGGATCGCGAACGGGCCGGCAGGCGGGGATACGGGTTCGGCGGGTGGGGGCGGCGCGGGGGTTTCCAACACTTCGATGAGCCGTTCGGCGGAGGCGATGGCGTCCATGCGGGCGTGATAGTGCGTGCCCATCTGGCGCAAAGGCAGATAGAACTCCGGCGCCAGAAGCAGCACGAAGAAGCCGTGGAAAAACGCCATTTCGCCAAACAGCAGACGGAAGCCGATAAGCACGGCGACCACCGCGATACTGACCGTAGAGAAGAATTCCAGCACCAGTGAGGACAGGAAGGCGACACGCAGTACCGCCATGGTGCTCTTGCGATGGGCATCGGAGACCGCCGCGATCATCTGCGCCTCGCGGCGGCTGGCGTTGAACAGTTTCAGGGTGGTGAGGCCCTGGATGACATCAAGGAAATGCGCGCTCATGCGCGCCAACTGGCGCCATTGTTTCTGGTTCAGGCGCTCCGCACCCTTGCCGATGAGGATCATGAACAGCGGGATGAGCGGGGCTGTCAGCAACATCACCAGACCCGATACCCAATCGAGCGGAAACACGAAAGCGAGGATGGCCAGCGGCACCAGTGCGGTGAGCGCCATGTGCGGCAGAAAGCGGGCGTAATAGGCCTCCAGCTTTTCCACGCCGTCGGTCAGCAGACTGCTCAGTTCACCGCTGCGTTCGCCTTGCAGATAGACCGGCCCCAGCGCCTGCAAATGGCGATAGAGCCGTTCACGCAAGGCCAGCTTCACCTGCGCCGCCGCACGGAACGCCACCTGCTCCGATGACCAGGCAATGACGGCGCGCAGCGCGAACACCCCGAGCAGCGGCCATAACCAATGCCACAGGTCATCAAGCGGGGTGCCGTCGATGATTGCGGCGCTGACCACACGCGCCAGCAACCAGGCCTGCCAGATGAGCAGAAAACCACCTGCCAACCCCAGGCCCACGGCCAAATTCAATGCCGAGCCGGCGAGGTGGCGGTGGCCGGAAAGCCAGCGGCCTGCGGGCGGTGCGGCGTCGGTTTTCACAACGTCTTCGGTGGATGCTTGCATGGCCGCACTATATCAGTCGGCCCGGAAATGACGGATCGAAAATGCGCAATCCCGGTTAGAAATGGCACCGGCCAATTCCACCAAAAACTGTATGGCCATGCAGGAGCAGGCCCTTGCCTGCGCACTGTGATGCAGCGTGGCTTGTACCGTGGGTTTGCCGTGGTAACCTGCCGCCATGCCGCGCTCCCTGACCACGTTCACCCACATACTCCTGCTGCTTCTGGCGCTCACGGCCTGCAGTCGTGATCCGCAGCTTTCACCCCTTCCCGCCGATGCGGTCATCCTCGCGTTCGGTGACAGCATCACCTACGGTACCGGCGCCGCGCGCGATCAGAGCTACCCGGCGGTGCTGGCGCAGTTGAGTGGCCGGGAGGTGGTGAATGCCGGGATCCCCGGTGACGTGACCGCCGAGGGTTTGGCGCGTCTCGAGGACGCGTTGGAAGCGCATCGACCTCACATGCTGATCCTGTGCCTGGGCGGCAACGATATGCTGCGCAAGGTGGGCCACGAAGTGGCGGCGCGCAACCTGGATGACATGATAGCCATGAGCCGCGCGCGGGGCGTACCGGTGTTGTTGCTGGGCGTACCTCGCCCAGCGCTGTTCGGACTGGAAAGCGCGCCCTTTTATTACGAGCTCGCAGAGCGCCGGCAGGTGGTTCTCGAAGCGGACATCATTCCGAAAGTCCTGTCCGAGCGCGACCTGAAGTCCGACCCGATCCACCCCAACGCTGCAGGCTATCGCCGCATTGCCGAGGCCGTACACCGCAAGCTGAGGGACGCCGGCGCGCTGTGAGTTACAGCGCCTGACTGACGGCGAGCTCCAGATCGAACAGTTGTTCGATGCGATCGGGCTGGCGCGTCAGCACCGGCGTCAGATCGGCATCGGCGCCGATGAGCTCACTGAAGCGGTAGGCGACCACGCCGTCTTTCACACGCGCAAAGCGTTCCAGCACGTACTCGACCACCTTACTGTCTGCGGTTTTCCGAAACATCACCAACACCACGTCGTCGGCGCTTTCGCTGCGTCGCATGGTCAGGGGTGCGTCAAGCAATGTGCTTCTGATTTCATCCAGGTAAACGGCGATGACATCGGAAGTGGCCGCCGCGCCCTTGAACTGGCGCACCACCAATGCGGGTCGGTTGGATTGTGGTGATGCATAGCGGTTGACCACGCGACTGCCGCCCGCTTCCACATGGGCCAGCGCGTACTGGATGCCGTCGAAGGAGACCTGTGCTGCACCCGCGCTGGATGCCGCGGCCAGGGTGCAAGCGAGCACGAAGAACCTGAGCATGTGTTCCCCCTGTTGTTTTTTGTTCCGATGAGCCGTGTCAGGTCCAGTGACAATAGCCCCTCGCCCGTCAGGGGCGAGGGCACAGTTCACAGTTCCAAAGTGACCGGCCGCACAGAAATGCACGCCGGTTTGGGGGGAACGCCGCACGTTCGCCACCCCGTCATCAACCGATGGAAAACTTCTCCTTCTACCCGAGGAACTTAGTGCACGACGCGGGTTTTTCGCGCTGGGGCGGTACACCTCCCGGGTCGAGGCGTTCACCCCGTCAATGTGTCAGCTGCTCCTCCGCCTTGGTGTGGTGCACGGTACCTTCCGGATGCTCGGGCGGGCTGTACAACGTGTACAACCGAAGTGGTGTGTCCGAAGCGGTATTGACGACGTTGTGCTCCACACCCGCGGGGATGACCACGGCCTCACCATCGGCGATGCTGTGCTGCTCGCCGTCCATGATGACCGTGCCTGAACCGGACTCCACGCGGATGAATTGGTCGTGGTCGGCATGGATTTCACTGCCGATTTCCTCGCCGGGCTGCAAGGTCATCAGCACCAGTTGCGTGTTCCGGCCGGTGTAGAGCACGCGGCGGTAATCCTGGTTGCTCAGCGCATCCTTCTCGATATTCGTCACATAGCCGGTCATGGCAAGCCTCCTCGGCGATGTCGTGGCGGTCTTTGACAACACCTTAGCCTGTCCTCGCGGCGGTGCGCGGCGCGGGCGTTCAATCGGAACCAGAGGGAAAGGCTCAGCGCGCCGAAGTCGTCATTGGCTCCGGTCTGTGTCTTGAACTTGCGCGTACACAACACGTGGGTGTAGCTCAGGGCGCAAGGTGCGCCAATCCCATCACACGCCGAATTGCACATCACCGGCGTGGTCCGCGCGCGGAAATGGAAGCGCGTTGCACCCGGACGGCCGCGGTTTTGGTAGGCTTCCATTCCATGCCGTGCCATGAGCCACAAACTGTCACTCTCCGCATGCATCCCGCGTGCAAGGCGTGCGCCGTGGGCGGCATCGGCGTGCGCGTGCGGCGTACCGCTGATCGGCTGCATTTGGGCTATGTGCTCGAAGGCAACCTCGCTGCGTTACACCTACCCGCGCCGGAGAGGCCCGGGTTTCGTGACGGACTCTGGCGTCACACCTGCTTCGAGGCCTTCGTCGCGCGTCCGGGCGAGGCGGCCTATCACGAATTCAATTTCGCACCCTCGGGCGGATGGGCTGCGTATGCCTTCAGCGATTACCGCCAGGCTGCGCCGCAGGCGACGCTATCCAACCTCGAACCGCATGTGCGATTGCGCCGCGATGCCGCGCGGCTGGAACTCGATGCCGAGCTCCCGTTGGCCCGCATCGGCGCTGTGCAGGGGGCTTTGCGGCTCGGCCTGTCGGCGGTGGTGGAGGCGGACGATGGCAGCTTGAGCTATTGGGCACTCCGGCACCCCACCGATACACCCGATTTCCACCATCGCGACGCTTTCGTCCTGGAGCTCGATGAAATTCGGTATTGATCGTTTCATGGAAGATGCGCAGCTGCGCCGGCCACTGGCGGGCAGGCGCGTGGCCGTGCTTGCCCATCCGGCGTCCGTCACCCGCGACCTGACCCATACCCTGGACGCGCTGGCGCAACTCGACGACATCCGTCTGACTGCCGCCTTCGGTCCGCAGCACGGCCTGCGTGGCGACAAGCAGGACAACATGATGGAATCGCCGGACTTCCAGGATCCGGTGCACGGCATCCCGGTGTTCAGCCTGTACGGCGAGGTGCGCCGCCCCACGACGGCGATGATGGACAGCTTCGACGTGCTGCTGGTCGATTTGCAGGACCTGGGCTGTCGCATTTACACCTTCATCACCACCCTGCGCTATGTGCTCGAGGCTGCGGCGGCCCATGGCAAGGCCGTGTGGGTACTCGACCGCCCCAACCCCGTCGGCCGTCCCGTGGAAGGCCTTACTCTGCGCAACGGCTGGGAAAGCTTCGTGGGCGCGGGCGCCATGCCCATGCGTCATGGCCTCACCCTGGGAGAGATGGCGCGCTGGTTCGTGCGCAGCCTCGCCCTGGACGTGGAATGCGAAATCATCACCATGGAAGGCTGGCAACCGGACAGTGCGCCCGGCTACGGCTGGCCGCTGGGTGAACGCAGCTGGGTGAATCCCAGCCCCAACGCCCCGAACCTGTCCATGGCACGTTGCTATCCGGGCACCGTGATGCTGGAGGGCACCACCCTCTCCGAAGGCCGCGGCACCACCCGTCCCCTGGAACTGTTCGGCGCCCCCGATCTGCAGCCGCGCCAGCTGCTCACCGCCATGGAGGCGCTGGCACCGCAATGGATCCAGGGCTGCCGGCTGCGGGAATGCTGGTTCGAGCCCACCTTCCACAAACATGTGGGCACACTATGCGCCGGCATCCAGATCCACGTGGATGATCCGGCCTACGACCACCACGCCTTCCGCCCCTGGCGCTTGCAGGCGCTGGCCTTCAAGGCCCTGCGGCGGCTGCGCCCGGCCTATGAACTGTGGCGCGACTTTCCCTACGAGTATGAGCACGGGCGCCTGGCCATCGACCTCATCAACGGCAGCGAGTTGCTGCGCCGCTGGGTGGACGATCCGGCCGCCACGGCCGCGGACCTGGACGCCCTGGCCCTGCCGGACGAGCAGGACTGGCGCGAGGCGTGCCGTGACGTGTTGCTCTACTAGCGACGTTCATTCTTGACTATTTACGCAGTCATGCGCATGCTCTCAGGACATAGAGCGATGCACTTGCGTAAATAGTCATGCCGCGCCGCACCTTTGCCGAACCGGAAGTTTTCCAGCGCCTGCTGGATGGGATCCTGGCCGCCGCCGAGGCCCAGGGCATGGACGAAAGCGCCCTGGCGCGCCGCGCCGGTGCCGTGCCGGAGACCCTGTCACGCATGAAAGCCCGCCGCAACGGCGACTTCGGCCTGCTGGCGCGCATGGCCCGGGTGGTGGGTCTGCGTATCACGCTGGTGCCCGACGACGACGCGGTCGAGTCGCTGCAGCGCGGGATTTTCTTCTGATGGACCGCCACGCCGTCATCTGGACCCGCTTGACCGAAGGGCCGGTGAAGATGGGCGATCTGGTGGTCACGACTCGCGAGACCCGCTTCAGCTATACCCCGGAATTTCTCGAACGGGGCGTCGCCGGTCTGGCGCTGCTGTCCTCGCCGCGCTTGTACGGGCGCAATCCTGTGGTGTTTCAGGCCCGTGACAGCTTCCCACTGCACCCGCGCCTCATGGAGCTCATCCCGGGCGAGGGTCGGCGCAACCTGCAGCGTCGCATCTACACACGCCTGCTGGATAAGCGCCCCCAACCGCCCGCGCCGGGTTTCGACACCGACTGGGAACTGCTGCTGCTGGCCGGCCAGAACGGCATCGGCCACCTGGACCTGTTCCGCGACGACCGCGCTGCCGAAGCCGGCTACCAGCGCAGCGCCGCTGCGCAAGCGGCGCCCGCGCCCGGCAGCCGCTCCCGCTTCTGGCGCACCATCCGCGACGACGTGGCCCTGGATGTAGCGATCATGGACACGGAGTCCATCGCTGAACTGCTTGGGCCCACGCCCTCCGCCGGCGGCATGATCCCCAAGCTGCTGGTGGCCATTCCTGACGCGCCCGACTGGGACGGAAGCTTCGCGCGGCCGGGTACGCGCAGTGTGGATGGGCGGCCCTACGTCGATGTGGTGCTCAAGGTGGAGCCGGCCGAGTACCGCGGCCTGGCCGAACTGGAAGCCCTCTGTCTGGACCTCCATCGGCAGGCCGGCTTCGAGGTGCCGAGGTGGTGGCGCGCCACGCTGGACGGCCTGGAACTGCTCGCGGTGGAGCGCTTCGATCGCAGCGCCGACGGCTTGCCCGTGCCCATGGAAACCCTGTATTCCGTCTTTGCCACCGGGCGGCGCGAATTCAATGCCAACCAGGACACCGACCTGGCGGAAATGGCCGGCTGGCTGGAAAAGCTCGCCGCGGTAGTGAACCTGGACGTACGCGCGGTGCAGCGCGAGATCTACCGCCGCCTCACCGTCGCGCTGTGCACCGGCAACGGCGATATGCATTTGCAGAACCTGTCCTTCCTGGGCGGGCCGGAGCGCGTGTACCTCGCGCCGGTCTATGATCCGTCGCCGATGCGCGCCTGGCCGCAACACGACGTCCGCCTCGCTATTCCCATGGATTTCGATGATCGCTTGGGCGGCTTCGGCGAAAACTGGATTGCGCTGGGTGCCCGTTTCGGGCTCACCCGCGGTCAGGCCAAGGAACGGGTGGTCTGGGCGCTGGAGGTGACGCGCGCCTATGGCGAACAGGTGCAGGCCCTGGCCACCGTGCCGTCAGTACGACGGGAGCGGCTTGCGGCCGTGGTGGGGCGTGAGCGGGACGTGCTGAACAAGGCGCTGAACACCGCGTGACGTGACCGGGCGGCGTGAACCTGCCGTCGAGCAGTGCTCGGTGCCGAAAACGCGTGGATGATCGGGAGGGAGGAGGGGGCGCGGAACGGCGTCCATGAGGCAGGCCGGCCGCGCGCATCGGGCGGCAGTTTGCCGCCGGATGCCGGCGCAGCCGGCCGGTTTCGCCCCAGGTCTGAGTCTTAGCGCTTGCCCTTGCCGGCAGGCTTTTTCTTCTCCTGCGTCGTGCCCTTCTCGATGCTTTCCAGCAACTCGCTGTCCAGCGCGGGCACCGCGGGAACACTGTCGGCGTCCTTGGCCTGCGACGCGAACTGGCCGTGCAGGGTTTCGCAGAAGCTGTGCAGCTCGCGGTATTGCGTGGCCAGTTGCGCAGTTTTCTCCTGCGCAGCCTGCATGTCCTGCTCGAGTTTCTGTTTTTCCTTGCGCAGCGCGGCAGCGGCCTGTTCGGCTTGCTTGCGCGCATCGGCTTCGTCCATCTTCTGCTTCTTGAGCGTCTTCAGCTTCTTCACCACGTTTTCCGGCGTATCGGCCAGTGCGGTGTTGATCGCCTTCAGGGCGCGTTCCTTTTCTGCCACGCGCTCCTTGAACTTGTTCAATTCCTTGGCAGCGGCGCCACGCTCATCGACCAGGCGCTGTTCCAGCTTCTGCTGATGGGCCATGGCCTCGTTGTGGGCGGCCTCCGCCTTCTGCAGGGCCTTCTGGACTTCGGCGAGCTTCTGTTCGGCGGCGGTCACGGCGGCTTTGGCGTGATCCTGGGCCGTCTTGACCTGGGTGTCCGCGTCGTCGGCCCGCTTGATGGCCGTTTCCAACGCCTTTTGGAGTTCGTCCGGCGGGCAGTTGGGATCCAGCTTCAGGGCATCGGTCGCCGTCCGCATCAATATCTGCTTGCTGATCGCAAGTTCTTTCCAGACTTTTAGCTGCAGTTGCAAGTCATTATCGGTCACATGTTCTCCTTGCGGGTTCGGTACTCAGGGGGGAGTTACTCGGGAGGGGGCGAATATTAGATCAACTTGCCCCCGTGGTGGGGGAACGTGTGACGAAAAATCCGGGATTTCTCAAGCGGGGAGGGCGCTGGAAACGCAGTGTCCACTCGCTACGGGCGCCGCCCAATGGTTCGAACACCCCGGTTGGTGCTCGCCACACCCGCCTCCGGAGGCCCTCGGAACCGCCTGCAGGTGACCGGCAAGCTGTTGCTTGGGAGCATAAAATGCTGTGTTAATCAGAGGGTTGCAGGTGGTTTCTGTCTGCGCACCGAGCGGGTAGGTCGCTGGGGCGACTGCTAGACTCGCTGCAGATCACTGCACACGGAGGTTTGCCATGGCCGCAGTCCAAGGCCGTCCCCGGGGAGCGAGCTGGCTGACGCCCTATCTCACGGTCGCTGACGCCGATGCCTCCCTGAACTTCTATCAGCACGCCTTCGGCTTCGAGCGCGGCGGCGCCATGCCCGGCAAAAACGGGCGGACAGTGCATGCCAGCATGAATTACCAGGGGGCGACCGTGGTCATGTTTTCGCCGGAAGGTGCGGGCGGGGACGATACCATGCGCACCCCGGCGCACAGCGGGGTGGAACTGCCGCTGAACTTCTACGTGTATTGCGCCGATGTGGATGCGCTGACGGCACGCGCCCGCGCCGCGGGGGCGCAGGTGCTCATGGAACCGGAGGACATGTTCTGGGGTGATCGCATGAGCCAGATACGGGATCCTGACGGTTACGTCTGGTCCTTCGCCACCAACGTCGGGGAATTCGACCCCGCGCGGATGCCGAAGAACTGGTGACGACCAGGCGGCAGCGCCTGAACAAGGGAAACCGGACACAAGGAGGGCCAGGATGGCCGAGACAATGCAGAAGATTACGCCTTCGTTGTGGTTCGATGATCAGGCCGAGGACGCCGCACGCTTCTACACATCGATCTTCCCGGACTCCCGCATCACCAAGATCACCCGCTATGGAAAAGAGGGTTTCGAGATCCACGGCAGACCCGAGGGTTCGGTGATGGTAGTGGCTTTCGAACTCGCCGGCCAAACCTTCACGGCCCTCAATGGCGGCCCCGTGTTTACCTTCAACGAAGCGATCTCCTTTCAGGTGAATTGCGAAGACCAGCAAGAGATCGATTACTACTGGGAACGGCTGGGCGAAGGCGGCGACGAGAAGGCACAGCAGTGTGGCTGGTTGAAGGACCGGTTCGGAGTCTCCTGGCAGGTGGTCCCCACCGTACTGGACGAACTGGTCGGCGATCCGACATCGGAGAAGTCACAGCGGGCCATGAAAACCATGCTGCAGATGAAGAAAATCGACCTCGAGACAATCAAGCGCGCCTACCACGGATGAACCATTGGGTCAGAGTAAATTGAAAGCACGCTTACGCCCAAGCCGCCCGCAAGCGGTTGAATATCTTCAGTGTCATCAGATGCCGCCGAGTGGTGGGTTTCAATTTACTCTGACCCCATTGGTTTGAAAAAGCCGTTGGGTGCTTTGAACCAGTGGGGTCAGAGTAGATTGAACGCGCGCTTACCCCCCCAAGCTGCCGCAAGCGGTTGAATTTCTTCAGTGTCGTCAGATGCCGCCGGGCGTTGAGTTTCAATTTACTCTGACCCCACTGGTCGCTCTGACCCCACTGGTCGCACGTGGACTTGCCGCGGTTGGTGGCGTCATGGCGCACGAGGCCGTGCGGCATTTGTCACGTGTGTGGAAAATGAAATAAGGTCAGGCGAGTCCATCGTGTGGGTGAGTGTGTGTTCGCCCCTTCTCTCCGAAACAGGAGAGGTGATCCAAACAGTGGAGAGATGATGTCGTCGCAGCGAAAAACCGGATCCACGCTTCTCGTTCCCGTGTTTGTCCCGGCAGTACTCGTGACCGTGTTGCTGATCATCGGCACGGTGGCCAATCCCGCGCGCGCCGGCGAGGCCTTTTCGGCCATGCTGGCCTACGTTACCGAGACCTTCGGCTGGTTCTACATGCTGGCCGTTGCGGTTTTTCTGGTGTTCATTGTCACGGTGGCCTTTTCGCGCTTCGGGCGCATCAAGCTGGGCCCCGACCACGCCATGCCCCAGTACAGTTTTCCCGCCTGGTTTGCCATGTTGTTCTCGGCAGGTTATGGCATCGCGCTGTTGTTCTTCGGGGTGGCGGAACCCGTGCTCCACTACGCCGCGCCGCCCCAGGGCGCACCGGAGACCATCGAGGCGGCACGACAGGCGATGCAGATCGCGTTTTTCCATTGGGGCTTCCACATCTGGGCGATTTACGGCCTGGTGGGCGTGGTGCTCGCGTATTTTTCCTTTCGCCACGGCCTGCCATTGTCCATGCGTTCGGCGTTATATCCGCTCATCGGGGAACGCATTCACGGCGGTCTGGGGCACGCGGTGGATGTGTTCGCGATCCTCGGCACCTTGTTCGGCATCTCCACGACGCTTGGTCTTTCGGTGACTCAGCTCAACGCGGGCATGCACTACCTGTGGCCGGCCATCCCGGTGAGTACAGGCGTGCAGGTGAGCGCCATCGCGGTGATCAGCGGCATTGCGCTGTTGTCGGTGGTGGCCGGTCTGGACAAGGGTGTGAAGCGGCTTTCGATAGTGAACATGGTGCTGGCGGTGGCGCTGCTGACGTTCGTTTTCGTCGCGGGCCCAAGCGTTTTCATTCTGGAAACCTTTCTCCAGAATACCGGCAGTTACCTGAACAACATCGTTGCGCGCACTTTCAACCTGGAGGCTTACAGCGGCAGCGACTGGATCGGCAACTGGACCTTGTTCATCTTTGCCTGGACCATCGCCTGGGCGCCCTTCGTCGGTCTGTTCATCGCCAAGATAAGTCGCGGTCGCACCATTCGTCAGTTCGTCATCGGCGTGATGCTGGTGCCTTCCCTGTTCACCTTCCTGTGGTTTTCGGTATTCGGTAGTACGGCGCTGCACCTGATCATGGTTGACGGTTATACCGCCCTCATCGGACAGGTGCAGGCGGACCATGCCCTTGCCCTGTTCCAGCTCTACGGACATTACCCGTTCACCGCGCTTGCGTCGTTCCTCACGGTGGTGCTGATTGTCACGTTTTTTGTGACCTCGTCGGATTCGGGATCATTGGTCATCGATTCACTCGCCTCGGGCGGCCGCGCCCAGACCCCGCTCTGGCAAAGGTCGTTCTGGGCTATCACCCAGGGCGCGGTGGCCGCGGTGTTGCTGGTCGCGGGTGGACTCAAGGCCCTGCAGGCCATGGCCATCGCGAGCGCCTTGCCCTTCGCGCTCATCATGCTCGCTGCAGTGGTGGGGCTCTGGCGTGCCTTGATCATCGAAGGGCATCGGGAAGTCAGCCTGCAGACCCATATGCACCGTAGGGGGGCTGTGCCGGGTCAGTGGAAGCAGCGTTTGCAGGGACTGATGAGTTTTCCGGGACGGCAGGAGGTGTCGGATTTCATCACCGGGCCGGTGCTGTCCGCCATGGAGCACGTTCAGCGGGAACTCGTGGCGCAGGGATGGCCCGCAGAGGTGGTTTGCGATGCGAACGGCAAACGTGCTTATCTGGAGGTCGTGAAGCCGGGACACCTCGATTTCATCTACGACATCCGGCTGCGCGATTACCTGATGCCCGGCTACGCCTATCCCGAGCTTGACCGCAGCGGCGACAGCACCCGTCATTACTACCATGCCGAGGTGTTCCTGCGCCATGGTGGTCAGTCCTATGACATCTACGGCTATGACCGCCAGCAGGTGATCGATGACATCCTTGATCAGTTTGGGAAGTACTTGCATTTTCTGCACATCACGCCGGGGAACCTGCCCTGGAACATGCAGGCGCATGACGAGATGCTGAACGAGGATGTGCCGGAACGGCTAAAGCAAGGGGTTTGATCGTTGTCCCGCACGCTGGCGCAATCTGAACGGTTTCGCCGTTTTTGGCGTGCGTCGCTACTAGAATCAGCTTCCAGGAGTCCACGCATACGTTGAAACGATAACGCAGTACACCCGAGGGGTAACTCGCCTATGGCCGATCTCGCTCAGGCGGGCCGCTGGGTTAACGGCCTGCATTTTCGCAATCTGCACGGTGACTTCTACGGAGGCATCACCGCCGCGGTGGTCGCGCTGCCTTTGGCGCTCGCCATGGGCGTCGCGTCCGGTGCCGGCCCCATCGCGGGCATCTATGGCGCCATCTTCGTCGGCTTGTTTGCATCGCTGTTTGGTGGCACACCGGCGCAGGTCTCGGGGCCCACCGGGCCCATGACGGTGGTGATGGCGGTCGTATTCACCCGCTATACGGGCATGTTCCCCGACGACCCGGCCCACGGCGCGGCACTGGCCTTCACGGTGGTCATGATGGGCGGCGCGTTCCAGGTGCTGTTTGGGTTGCTCCGGGTCGGTCGCTTCATCGAACTCGTTCCGCATCCCGTCATCTCCGGGTTCATGAGCGGTA
Source organism: Gammaproteobacteria bacterium (assembly GCA_041687015.1). Lineage (GTDB taxonomy): Bacteria > Pseudomonadota > Gammaproteobacteria > Thiohalomonadales > Thiohalomonadaceae > JALOAT01. The sequence continues at coordinate 95,234 of JAWLCT010000001.1, read as the reverse complement.
TCGGCATCATCATCATCATGCTTCAGATCGGACCCCTGCTGGGTCACGAGTCGCCGGCGCGGCCCATGGAAATCGCCGAGGCGATTCCCGGCTTTCTGCGTGAGCCCCATGGCGACACCGCGGTCCTCGCTGCGCTCGCACTGTGCGTGGTTTACTGTGTTCCGCGGTTTTTGCCGCGCCTGAACCGATTGCTCCCGGCGCCGTTGCTCGCCCTTATCGTGGGCACATTCGCGTACCTGGCGTTTTTTCAGGAAACCGGCGCACCCGTTCTGGGCGACATCCCCTCCGGGCTGCCGAGCATGCACCTGCCCGCAGTGGAACTGGCGCTGCTTCCTGAGATGCTCAAATCCGCCATCATGCTGGCGGCACTGGGTTCCATCGATTCCCTCCTCACGTCACTGGTGTCCGACAACATGACCCGCACCTACCACAAGTCGGATCGGGAACTCATCGGACAGGGCATCGGCAATGCCGTGGCAGGCCTCTTCGGCGGCCTGCCCGGGGCCGGCGCCACCATGCGCACCGTGGTGAATGTGAAAGCCGGGGGCAGAACGCCGCTCTCCGGTGCACTGCATGCCCTGGTATTGCTCGCCGTCGTGCTTGGGGCAGGTCCGCTTGCCGAGTCGATCCCGAAGGCGGTATTGGCCGGCGTGCTGGTGAAGGTTGGTACCGACATCATCGATTGGGACTATCTGCGCCGCGTACGCAACGTTCCTCAGGCGGGTGCGGTGACCATGGTCTCGGTGCTGCTCATCACCGTGTTTATCGATTTGATCATGGCTGTCGCCGTGGGCATGGTGATGGTGAGCTTCGTGTTCATGACGCGCATGGTGGACCTGCAGCTCAAGAGCATTCAGACCATCACCAATCCCGACGTGGCCGAAGCCCCGTTGACAACCGACGAGTGCGCGCTGCTGAAGGCAGCAGACGGACGCATTCTGCTGTACCACCTGGGCGGACCGATGAGCTTCGGCGCCGCGAAGGGCATGGCGCGTCGCCTGGCCGCGTTTGATCAATACGACGCATTGGTGCTCGACATGAGCAGTGTGCCGCACATTGATTTCACGGCGACGCGGGCGCTGGACGACATGATTTATGACGCGCAGCGCTCGGGGCGGCAGGTGTTCATCGCCGGGGCGCGCAATGGTGTGCGGGACATCTTGCGCACGATGGGGGTATTGGCGCGGCTGGCCGAGGGCCACGATCATGAGACGCGCTTGCTCGCGCTGCAACACGCCGCGACCAAATTGGGCGTCGCGCCGCCGATGCCTGTCGTGGGCGATACGGCGGCCACGGTTTAGCGAGTGGGGAAGCGTTCAACCGCGTGACGGCACGCGGCTGAACCATGCGTTCCTGCGTCAGGGGAAAATGACTTCGACCTTGTCGGCGCCGATCTTGCGGACCTTCAGGTCTTCCTTGAAGTACGTGCCGACGCCCTTGACGAGCCCCACGAGGAAATCCACCAGACCTCTGTTGGACTTGTAGTGCATTACCAGGGTCTTGTCGTTCTTCCACTCGTATTCGAAGCGTGGTGGATGAGCATTGGGGATGCTTTGCGTGACCATCTTGTGGACATTGTCCATGTTCAGCAGCATCTCCCTCGCCGAGCTCTTTCCCGCGTAGTAGGACTTGTAGATCTTGGGCGCGTAGGTGTTGACCCAGTAATCGCCGAAGGCGTCAGCCGCCTGCTGGAGCGTGATACCGAGCACGGCACAGGTGTTCTGAACGACGGTCATCACCGCGTCGTCGGGCACGTCGGAAGTGACGACGAAGATGGTGTTCGGGCTGAGGCCGGATTTCTCCAGAATGGCGCCCCACTTGTCCCTGCCGAATTTTTCCTGAACCAACTCACCCAAGCATTTTGCGATTACGCCTTTCATCAGCTTCTCCCGGAGTGCATCAATCGGCTACGGAATGGACGGCGTGGATTCACGCGTGCGGGATATCCGGGCCCGCTGAGCGAAACCATGCGCGCGCGGCAGGGTAATCGAGGTGCAGCGCAGGAAGGGAGAACACGCTCACGGAAAACGGGTGTTACAGGATAACGCTAGGCGTGGGGTGAAGAACGCAGCGCCTGTGTGTCGAGGGGATGCCATCAGCCGTGTGCGATCCCGGCGCTCGGGCCGACGGGATCGGGCGACTGCATCCAGTGGTGTGACCCTGTTCACACTGGGTGGGCGTTGCTGGACCGCACCCCGCGCGCGGGATATAGTGGCGCGGCAGGAGAAGGGGGTAGCCATGGCAATTCTGGTGCAAATCAACGGCGTCCCGGGCGTGACGATTTCGGTCGAAAAACCCACGTTCCGGATCGGCCGCGGGGAGGACAACCATCTTCGCATCGACGACGAACTCGCGAGTCGTCTGCATGCGATCATCGATTTCAAGGCGGACCCGGACAACCCCGAAGCAGGAGACTGGATCCTGCGCGACCAGAACAGCACCAATGGCACCTATGTGAACGATCGCCGCATCACCGTCCATGCCCTGGTGGAAGGCGACGTCATGCGTATCGGCAAGACCTTCTTCCGCTTCTTCTACAACGATCACGCCGATTTTGGCGAAACGCGCGTGATCAAGAAGACCATCATCCCCGGCCTGTATTACACCACCGACAAGGATTCGTAGGCCGCCATCGCATCATTCGGGCACCCTCTTCGTTCCGAACCACGCCGGGAAAGACTCTCGCCAAGATACGGAGACCGCCAAGAGGTTGAGGAATAACATCAATCCTCCGTCTTTCGGCTTCCCGCTCCTCCGCCGTATTCGTGGGACAGCGGGAATACGGTGATTGGAGCTGCGCCTGTCTCGAAGCAAGGAGATACCGGGTGCTGCGTTTCTGGAACCGTGAAATCCTGGCCGAAACGGAAGCAGTAGGAAGGCCTTCGTAGCGCGATTGCCCTTTTATTCTGTCCCTCTCCCTGAGGGCCCGGAGGGAGAGGGACGTTGGGATTGGACTGGGTGGATATCCGGCGGGCAGTTACTCACAACGAGTACGGAGGGGCCCGTCGTTGGGTGATCCTGGCGTCTTTGCGCGAGCCGCGTTTTTCAATCAGCGTCGGACGCCTTCCACCGAGAGTTCCAGCAAGACGGTCTGCGAAGCGGGACCCAGGTCATAGTCGATGCCGTAGTCGGCCAGCCTGATCTCGGTGGTACCGTGGAAGCCGCGGCGGTAGCCGCCCCAGGGATCGGGACCGTGGCCGATCTGTTCCACGTCGATGGTGAGGGGGCGGGTCACCCCGCGCAGGGTGAAGTTGCCGCTAAGCTGCCCCTTGCCATTGCCGAGGTCCTTGAAGGACGTGCTGATGAAACGGGCCGCGGGGTATTTCTCCACATGCAGGAAATCGGCGCCACGCAGATGCTTGTCGCGCTCGGCATGATTGGAATCAATGCTGGCCGGATCGATCTCCACGCTGATCTTCGCCGCGGACGGGTTGTTCTCGTCAAAACTGAAGGTGCCACCGAACTTGTTGAAGCGTCCGCCGAGCCAGCTGTAACCGAGATGCTTGATCTTGAATTGGATGTAAGCGTGGGCGCCGTCGGTGTCGATGACGTAGTCCTCCGCCTGCGCCGGAACGGTGAAGGCCAGGCCAAACAACAGCGGAAGCAGCAGTCTCTTTTTCATTGTGTTTCTCCTCCTGTGGATGATTACCGACCCAGCATGCGCGCCAGGGTGCGGTCCTTGTCGACGAAGCGGTGTTTGAGCACGGCCAGCACGTGCAGCGCCACCAGGCCGATGAGGGTCGAGGCGAGCACGAGGTGCACCCGGCCGGCAATGTCTTCCTGGTGTTCGATGCCGCTCACCGTGGCGGGAATCGCGAACCAGTCGAACACGGAAAGCGGGCGGCCGTCAGCCGTGGAGATGAGATAGCCGCTCAGCATGATGGCAAACAGCAGGACATAAATGGCCGCGTGGACCGCCCGGGCGCCGGCCCGTTCCCAGGCACGGTGGGTGGGCAGGGGGCGGGGATGCCCGCTGCTCAGGCGCCAGACGAGCCGCAGGCCCATGACCGCGAACAACGCCACGCCGACACCCTTGTGCCACCACGGCCCCAGGCGGTACCAGGCGTCGTAATAGGTGAGCCCGGTCATCCACAGGCCGAGGCTGAACATGCCGAACACGGTCACCGCGACCAACCAGTGCAGCGCCACCGTCACGGCGCCGTAACGTTCCCCGTTGTCACGCCACTGCATCTGCATGCCTCCTCATGCCGACAGAAATCGCCCGGCCTGGTAGTCGTGAAAGGCCTGGCGCAGCTCGTCCTGGGTGTTCATGACGAAAGGACCGTGCCGTGCTACCGGCTCGCCCAGGGGCTGGCCTGCGATGATGAGCAGACGGCTCGCCTCGGCGGCGGTGACTGCCACGCCATCGCCCCCGCCCAGGCGGGCCAGCTGGTGCACGGTGAGCGCGCGGTCGGCCACTTCCACGGTGCCTGCGATCACGTAGACCAGGGCATTCCATGCGGCCGGCAACGGCTCTTCGAAGCGCGCACCTCGCGGCAAGGTCACGTCCAGATAAAGCACCGGCGTGATGAGTTCACGCACCGGGCCGCTCACGCCGCCACTGGTGGTTCCGGCAATCACCCGCAGTTGCAGGCGACCGCGTGTCTCCACGGGAATGGCCGCGGCATTCAGCTCCTGGTAGCGCGGTGCGCGCATCTTCGCGGCGGCCGGCAGGTTCACCCACAGCTGAAAACCCGCGAGCAGACCGTTTTCCTGTTCGGGCATTTCCGAGTGGATGATGCCGCGACCGGCGGTCATCCATTGCACGCCGCCCGCCTCGATGATGCCGCCGTGACCGGCGCTGTCCTGATGGCGCATGCGCCCCGCCAGCAGGTAGGTGACGGTTTCAAAGCCGCGGTGGGGATGGGCGGGGAAACCGCCGATGTAGTCGTCCGGGTCGTCGGAGCGGAAATCGTCCAGCAGCAAAAAGGGGTCCAGCAGGGGCAACTGGGGGCCGCCGATGACCCGGGTAAGGCGCACACCGGCACCGTCGGAGGTTTCCAGGCCACGCACCACCTGGGCAACGGGTCGCGGCTTCTTGGGAGGGGTCATGGGGCGTCCTTGGGTCACGGGACTGTTGGGATTGGAAGCTAGTCTATCGTTGCGCTCGGTGATAAAAAGGTCGGGCAGACGAACACTCTGTTGCGAATACAGGAACAATGGACCGATTCGAAGCCTTCAGCACCTTCGCCGCCGTGGTCGAGGCGGGCAGCTTCAGCGCGGCCGCCGAACGCCTGCATGTGGCCAAATCGGTGGTGAGCCGCCGCGTCGCCGAGCTGGAGGCCCAGCTGGGCGTGCAACTGCTGCACCGCACCACCCGGCGCCTCGCACTCACCGATGCCGGGCATGAACTCCACCGACGCGCCGTGGCCATTCTGGCCGAGCTGGCCGAGGCCGAGTCCGCTGTCAGCGAAGGCCAGCGCTCGCTCACCGGACGCATTCGCCTGGCGGCACCGCTGTCTTTCGGCCTGCTGCACCTCAACCCGGCGCTGACCGCCTTCGCGGAGCACCACCCGGGCGTGGTGCTGGACATGGATTTGAACGACAGGGAAGTCAATCTGGTGGAAGAGGGGTTTGATCTGGCGGTGCGCATCGGTCACCTGGAGGATTCCTCCCTGGTGGCCCGTCCGCTTGCACCCATCCGCGCCCTGCTGTGCGCCAGTCCCGGCTACCTGGCGCGTCACGGCATCCCCGCCGCACCGGGCGATCTGGTGCGCCACCAGGGCCTGGTATACGCCAACATCCCGGAGGCTCAGCAGTGGCGTTTCACCGACGCACACGGGCGCAGTGTGTCGGTGCGGGTACCGGTGCGCCTGCGCGCGAACAACGGTGACATGTTGCTGGAAGCCGCGGCGGCGGGGCTCGGCATTGTCGCCACGCCCACGTTCATTGCCTATCGCGCGGTACTGGAAGGGCGCCTGGTGCCGCTGTTGCAGGGTTACCGGCTGCCAGCGGTGCACGCTTACGCGGTGTATCCCTCGCGGCGTTTCGTTACCCAGCGCGTGCGCGCGTTGATCGGGTTTCTCGCCGAGCGCTTCGGCGAACGGCCCTATTGGGATGCCGGGCTGTCGTAGCGTTCTCCTCAACGCGGGCGCATTCGTGCCGGCTCTTGCGGCATAATACCGGCCCCTCAGCGCCGGAGACCGAGATGACCACCGAACGAGACTTGCATGCACGCAGCGGTTCCAAATGCGAATTGTGCGGTGCAACCGACGATCTGAACGTTTTCGACGTGCCCCCCGATTCCGACGGCAGTGCGGATCGTTGCGTACTGCTGTGCGGCACCTGCCGCGAACAGATCGAGGACCCGGACAAGACCGATCCCAATCACTGGCGCTGTCTCAACGACAGCATGTGGAGCCAGGTTCCTGCCGTGCAGGTGCTGGCCTGGCGCATGTTGACCCGCTTGAGCGGCGAGGGCTGGCCGCAGTCGCTGCTCGACATGCTCTACCTGGATGACGAGACGCGCGCCTGGGCGGAAGCGACCGGCGAAGGACGCAGCGAAGAGGACACCGTGTGTCACAGGGATTGCCACGGCGCCGTGCTCGAGGCGGGCGATACCGTGACCCTGGTGAAGGACCTCAACGTCAAGGGCGCCAGTTTCACGGCCAAACGTGGCACCGCCGTGCGCGGCATTTCACTGGTACCGGACAACCCGGAACAGATCGAGGGCCGCGTCAACGGCCAGCAGATCGTCATCCTCACCAAGTTCGTGAAGAAGGCCTGAGCCGCCGCCTCGACGCTCGTTACTGCCTTTCAATCCGCGCGTCCGGCATCTGCCGGCGCGCGGTCCCCGCCGGCGGAAGACACTGTTCCGCAAGCGCTCTCGCCAAGGTTGCTCTTGTCCCGCGCTCATGCTTCCGGGGCGCTGTTGGCGTCTTTGCGCGCGTCATCGACCGCGTCGATGATCCGCTCCGTGAGCCAGCGCCAGCGCCGCTCACCGTCCTGCTCATCGCGCGGGTGCACCAGAATGTGCAGCAGGTGTGCCCGGGCTATGCGCTCGGCGCGTCGGTCGAAGGTAAACGCGGCGATGGATTGCCGGGTGGCCAGCCGGCGCAGCCGCCGATAAACGCTCAATTCGTGCCGCGGTACGAATACGCCCAGGTAACCGGTGGACTGGTGCCGCAGCGATTGCCGGAAAAACGCCTCGAAAGTTCCCCATGCCACACTGTAGTGCCTGTCGCGAAACAGATGGCGACGGCTGCTCTGTGCGTCCAACACCACCAGGCCATCGCGAGTGATGGCGTCGGCTTCGTGGCGGAGTTCATCCCAGCGCTGTTCGAAGTAGGCCCTGTCATGGAAGTGGCCCTGGCAGGACGGTGCGGTGCGCAACCCGCGCTCCACCAGCGCCTTGCACAATTCGCGGAGATCCGGGTCGACACCTTCGTAGAAGCGCTCGCCGGGCGCGAACGCCCTGCGGAAACCGGGACGGTGGTAATAGCGCGTTCCACCGATTGCCTGAAACCACGTGCGTTGCCACCACCTGCGATGGGGCACGATCGCCGAACTCAGCCCATGCACCGGTGGCAGCTCGGTGTCACCTGGACCCGGGGTGCGCGGCAAGGCGTTACCCATGCGTCGATGTGCGCGCCACTGTGCTCGCTGCCGAGGCAGTCGCCAGGGCGGTATCCGCCACTAAGGCCCGGGAAGCGGTGCCGGCTCCTTGAGGCGGATGATCTGCCGGCGGCCTTCCGCGTCGATGACCGACACGTTGTGCAGTCCTTCGGTGTCGTAATCAATGCTGATGGCACTGGGGTGGGTGATCAGGTGATCCAGCCGGTCCGTGACCACTTCCAGCACATCGCTCTTGGGGTCGTAGGTGATGCCTGACAGGGGCAGCCAATCAGATTCGCGCTGGTTGCCGAGTTCCACGTCGGCCGTTTCCAGACACACCTGGTTACCCTGAGTCTTGCGCGCCATATCATCGAAATACGCATGCCACCGGCTGCGTTCCAGATCTGCCGTTGCCATTTGCCTGCCTCCGCCACGTATCTATCTTGAGTGTCGATCCGGCAGGCCCCGCGTCAAGGTGGCAGGCGGTGTTCGATGTGCCCGTACCGCCGTATCGCTGCGCGCACCTGTCAATGGATGAGGCGGATGCCAATGTCGGTCCCCATCCCGAGCGCATAGCCCAACTGGATTTGGAAATACCCGAGCGTTTCCAGCCAGCGCGCGTTACCCAGCGGGCCCGCATCCACGGCGTCAAAGCCGAGGTGTTCTCCGAGCGTCAATACCTGCTGTTTGGCTGCGCTATCATCCGCCGCCACGAACAGCGTGAGGGTTTGGTCCTTCACCTTGCCCGATGACTGGTTCTTCGCGAACACCGTGTTGAAGGCCTTGACCACCTTTGCCCGCGGCGCTTTTTTCTGCAGTTCCTCAGCGCCGCTGGTGGTGCAGCCGATGGCCAGCTGCATGTCCGGTGTGAGGGCGTTGGTGACGTCGAGCAGGATCTTCTCTTCCAGCGCGTCGCCCATGGCACTGATCACGCTGTCGATGGCGCCGAAGGGTACCGCAAGGATCATGATGTCTCCCCAGGCAGCCAGTTGCCGGATGCGGTCCGGGTCCTTGCCCGCGGTATTCACCTCGTAGCCGACCCGCTCAAGTCCGTTTTTCAAAGCGGTCCCCACGTTGCCGCGCCCGATGATGGCGATTTTCGCAGCCATAGCCCGACCCTCTGCATCTCGTTTGTTTTCAACATAGCCGACCTGGGAAGTATTCCTATCGTGCTGGGAAGGTGTGAGCGGGGCCTGTGAATCCCGTCGCATGTGCGGGCCGTGACCTGTCCTGCGGCTCTGTTATGATGAGCCGCGGAAAAAAACCGCGCCGGCCCCTTTGCCCGCGGCGCAGCAACCATGGAGAAGTGGCATGGACATGGAGACTAAGATCGCTTCCGTCATGAAGCGCGAGGTCGCCACGGCGGATATTGACGACACCATCGAGCACGTGGAGCGAATCCTCAACGACGGCGCCTTTTCCTTCGTGCCGGTGGTGGAACCACACGGAAAATGCTTTGGCGTGATCAGTGCGTCGGACCTGGTGCACTTCCATGCCAGGCAGGAAAACCCGAAACTGAAACGGGCCTGGGAAGTGTGCACGCACCAGGTCATCGAAGTCGCCCCCGATGCGTCGCTCAGGGAAGTGGCATGCCTGATGCTCAACAAACATGTTCACCACGTGGTGATCATGGAAAGCGGACATGTCGCAGGCATCTTGAGCAGTCTCGATCTGATCGACCGCTTCGTACTCGCCGGCGAGCATTGTTAGGCCGATAGCGAATGCACTGCCGATCGGTTGTCACTCCGGTCATGTTCCTGTATAGATTTGGGCGGCGCTGATTCCGCAGCGTCATTGGCGCACGGGATGGCGCGTCGCTCGTGGCGAATCCCGTCGGCACCCGGAATCCTCGGAGGTGGATGCCATGGAACGCATCTGGTTCATGTTTGCTTGCCTCGCCTTTGCCATGCCGATCCGTTCGGAAGTGAACCCTGGCGAGCTACTCGCAAGTGCCTGCTTCGCGTGCCACGGCACCGATGGCACGGGCCAGGGCAATATTCCCGCGCTCGATGCCGATGCGCAGGAAATCCGCGTGAAAATGACTGATTTCCAGGATGACGACGCCCGCGCCACCATCATGACGCGCATCGCACGCGGCTATACCGAACGCGAAATTCGCCTGATTGCCGATTACCTCGGCAGTGGGCATTGAGCGGAGAGGAAGGGATGCTTACACGCCGCCGTTTCGTACAGGGCCTCGGGGCCGCCGGTGTGCTGACCATGGCAGGATGTGCCGATATGTCAGCCAATGGCAGTCGTGCCGATCATCGTGTGGTGATCGTGGGAGGCGGGTTTGGCGGCGCCACCTGTGCGCGCTACCTCAAGCGTTTTGCGCCCGGCCTGGACGTCACGCTGGTCGAACCCAAACGGCGATTCGTCACCTGCCCGTTCAGTAATACGGTGATTGCCGGCCTGCGTGACATGGACAGCATCACCGTGGGCTACGAAGGCCTCGCGCAGCTCGGCGTCGCGGTCGTACATGAGCGTGCCGAAGACATCAACGTCCAGCGGCATGAAGTCCGCCTGGGGAGCGGTGCCCGGCTTGGCTATGACCGCCTGGTGGTGGCGCCCGGCATCGAGTTTCGCTACGACGCCATCGAAGGTTACAGTCCCGAGGTGGCCCAATCGGTCCCCCATGCCTGGCGTGCTGGTGAACAAACCCTGTTGCTGCGCCGCCAGTTACAAGCCATGCGCAACGGCGGCGTGGTGATCATCAGCGTGCCGGAAAATCCCTATCGCTGCCCACCCGGCCCCTACGAACGGGCCGGATTGATAGCCGATTACCTGCAGCGCGAGAAGCCGCGCTCGAAAGTGCTGATCCTCGATGCCAAGGACAGCTTTCCCAAGCAGGCACTGTTTCAGGAAGGCTGGGCACAGCTCTATCCCGGTTACGTGGAACGGGTGTCCGGTGCGGAGGGCAAGGTGGCGCGCCTTGACCCGAAAACGCACACCCTGGTGACTGAGATGGGGTTCACGCACAAGGGCGACGTGATCAACCTGATTCCGCCGCAGCGGGCGGGCAGGCTTGCTGTCCGCGCCGGCTTGGCAGACCAGAGCGGCTGGTGTCCGGTCAACCCGCGCACGTTCGAGAGCACCCGTCTTGCTGACGTGCACGTGATTGGTGATGCCAGTCAGGCGAGCCCCTTGCCCAAGTCCGCCTATGCCGCCAATAACGAGGCCAAGGCCTGCGCCGCAGCCATCGCTGTGGCGCTGGAAGGCGGAAGCCTGCCGGAGCCCTCATTCCTCAACACCTGTTACAGCCTGCTCGCGGAGGACTACGCGATATCCGTTGCCGGCGTTTACCGCGTCACGGAGGCAGGTATCGTGGCCGTGGCAGGCGCGGGGGGCACCAGTCCGTTGGAGAAACCCCGCCGGTTTCGAGAGGACGAAGCGATGTTCGCGCGATCCTGGTACCGCAACATCGTTGCAGATTCCTTCGCCTTGGCGCACGGCGCCAGGGCGCTCTGAAATTGCGCGCCAGCTAACAAAACCGCAGCGAGCGGGACGTCACCGCTCGCAGGCGATGGCAGAATGTGCCGACGGACGAGGAGATTCACGGGAGGTATTCCATGTGGCGCACGACCATGCTCTTGCTGACAGCGGTGGCAGTGTCCGCCTGCACCTGGGTGGAACTGACACCGGAAGGCGAGAAAGTGCGGCTGCTCAGTGCCGCTGACGTCACCAAGTGTCAGGTGGTTGGCAAGACCACCGTATCCCTGGCGGCCAAGGTGGCGGGTATCCAGCGTCACCCGGAAGATGTGCAAAACGAGCTGAACATGCTGGCCCGCAACAGTGCGGTGGACCTGAAAGGCGATACCGTGGTGCCGATCACGCCCGCGCAGGACGGCAAGCAGACCTTTGCCGTCTATCGGTGCATGCCGCAATAGGGGAAGTAAACGAACGCGGGCTTCGCAGGAAGGGGATGACGGGGTCATCCCCTTTTTTCGTGGCGCGCTGATGCACGCCTTTCGAACCGTTTGAAACCATGGACTCTCGCCAAGGCGCCAAAATCGCCACGCAATGCATGTCAGGATTGTGGACTGTCCCTTCAGGTGTTGCGTGGCTGGGAGGCATTCAGGTGCCGAAGTTTTCCTCGAGGAATTTTGCGTAATTGCCCGCGTGCACCAGTTGTGTGCCGTCGCAGTTGAACTGCATGCGGATCAGGTCCTGCACGATGCACAGGGTGGCGCTGCGCAGGTAATAATCCGGCATGTCACGCAGCACCTTCAGGGTGGAGAGGATTGCCGGGATGCGCTCCTTTTCCATCGGTCGCCAGGAGGCGTGGCGCTTTTCAAAAATGCTCCGCCAGTAGCCGGGCAGGCGTGAGTAGAGGCGGCTTTCCATCAGCCTCGTATAGATGTCGCGCATAGCCTGAACCTTCTCTTCGAAAGGCAATGAGGGAAAGTGGCGATCCACGTACTCCTCGTCCACGAACCGCTCCGCCGCATGGGTTTCCTCGCGCAGAGGATCGAAAATCGACGTGGTACGCACCTCGGCGCTGTTGAAGCCGATGTAGATGCGGTAGGTGCCGCGGGTCAGTAGCAAATCCGCCAGACGTGGTGCAATCTGGCCGAAAATGTCATCCATCACGTTGCGGTACTTGGGGCGAACGGCCGCCGTTTCGCGCAGCGAGGGATCGCCTTTGATGCCCACTTGCACGGAATCGGGGCGCAGTCCGGTGGCACTGACGATGCTTTCCTTCAGGATAAGTTCTTCAATTTCGCGTTCGGATCCGCTCATGTTGTTTTCGTTCCCTGGCGACGAACCGAGTGGAGCATAGCGGGATGACGCCGTTGTGACAGCAAGCCGATGTGATCCCGCTCCCATTGTGAAAATCGGAGGCAGAGGCGCGAGGCCGTGGCGCTGCGTTGCGCCGTTTCAGGCGATGCTTAGGCGTCGTTGAGGAGCTGAAAGCGCGGCAACGCCAGATGCCAGCGTATGGCGGCAAGGCGAATGACGAGCACCGTCAGCATGGCGAACGCCGTATCCAGGCCGTGGGGCATGCCCATCGGCTTTATCAACACCAGGCACAGGGCTCCCGACAGGCAGGCCGTGGCGTAGATTTCCCTGTGGAAGATCAGCGGGATTTCATTGCAGATGATGTCGCGGATGACGCCACCCGCCACGCCGGTCATGGCGCCCATGATGATGGCGGTGGAAATGGGTGTCTGGTGTTGCAGGGCCACTTCGGTGCCGATGACCGTGAATACGGCCAGGCCGAACGCATCGGCGACCAGCAGCCAGGTCTCCGGCAAGGGCCGGGTGAAGCGCACCCACAGCACGGTACCGAGGGCGGCCAGGCAGGCCACCAGGATGTAGGTATCGTCGCGGATCCAGCTCACCGGATGATGGCCCAGGATGATGTCGCGCAGGGTGCCACCGCCCAGGGCCGTGACCAGCGCCACCACCAGCACGCCGAACAGGTCCATGCCCTTGCGACCGGCCGTGAGCGCGCCCGCGATGGCGAAGACGGCGACGCCGAACAGGTCGAACACATAGAACCAGGTTGAAGACAGCATTCGGCGCTTACCCCATTGCCCCGAAGGGGGCCTTTTGAGGGCGCGCATGGTAGCAAAAAGCGTGAGGTGCGGTGAGCAGGGGGAGATGTTCAGGTATCGCCGCCCCAGTGGCAAGGCAGGAGCATCCTCGGGAGCACCCGCCCCGGCGAGCGCCGGGGCGGGCGGTGGGGACCAGGTGCGCTGGGCGGTCAGCCGGTGCTCCAGGCGCGCGGACGCCGCATGCCGGCTATCTTGCAGGCCTGTTGCACATAGCCGTAGGGGAACAGCTCGAACAGGCGGCGGCGGGCCTCGGCTCCGTATCCCATGGCATCGGCCAGGTGTTTGATGACGAAGCGCGCATCGGCGGCGATCTGGTGTTCGTCGTAATAGCCGCGCATGAAATCCAGCACGCCCCAGTGATCGTCGGTCAGGGACAGGTTCTCGTTGGCGGCGAGCTCCGTCGCCACGGCGCGATTCCAGTCATCGGGCTGGACGAGATAGCCTTCGTTGTCCAGCTCAACGGTCATTCCGTCCACGTTCAGCAACATGGCAGTGTCCTCCACGTCGGTTCAATTTCCGGGGGTTGCGGCGACGGCAGGCAGGTGCAGCAGGCAGCGGCGCCGGGCCCGGCGGGGCAGGGTGCCGGCGCGCGCGTGTTGCAGTGCCTCGGATTCCAGCAGGATGAGTACCAGCATGAGCAACATGGTGGGGATGAACACCAGGCTGCCTACCGCATAATGCCAAGGACCGGGTACACCGCCCGCGGCCACCAGGACCGCGCCGATGACCAGGGCCGCCAGCAGCCATACCCCCACGAGCAGCAGGCTGCGGCGGGCTGCCAGCCGCCAATGGCACTGCACGTAAGGTGTCGCGGAGCGGCCGGCGCGCGCACTGGCGATCAGGGTGTAGGCCACGATGCTCACCGACAGCCAGGGTACGATGAGCACCAGGAACTGCAGCGAGGGGGCGCTGATGGTGACGATGAACAGGAAAACGTGATTGAAGATCAGATTGAAAAGGAACAGCTCATGGGGAGCCTGTGCCTTCTTGAGCTCATCGGCGTCGCTGCTGGCCAACATGTACGTCCCCGCTTTCTGTCGGTATTATTAAAGATGTATTTCACATGCATCTTATAATCCCGAGGAGCGTTGTCAAGCATTTGGCCGTTGGAAGAGATCCCATGATCACAACGGGGAAAAACCCATGCACATCACCCAACACAGCGACTACGCGCTGCGGGTCTTGATCCTGCTGGCTGTCCGTCAGGAGAAAACGACCATTGCGCAGGTCGCTGAGTACTTCGGCATTTCCCTGGACCACCTGCGCAAGGTGGTGCACCGGCTGGCGACACTCGGTTACGTCTCCACCACGCGGGGCAAGCAGGGTGGGCTGGCCCTGGCGAGGCCCACGACGGCGATCAATGTGGGTCAGGTGCTGCGGGATTTCGAGCCGCACTTCCACATGGTGGAGTGCTTCAACGCGCAGACCAACCGTTGCGCGCTGTTTCCCGCGTGCGGTCTGCAGGGCGCCCTGCAGGCGGCCACCCACAGCTTTCTCGAGACCCTCGATGGCTACACGCTGGCGGACATCATCCCGCAGGGAAAAGCGCGTCTTCACGGCATAACATCGATTTAAATTCCTGATAGATGCCTGGTTTTGCCAGCCGACGGGCTTATCCTCCCGACCCATGATGTCGGGCCGGTATCCACAGGCTGGTTAGCTTCGGGCGGCTTTGCGCGTGATGCCGCGTGCTTGCTGCGCGACGGTCCGTCCCTTCGCCTTCATTGCAGCAGATTTAGACACGGTCTATGTTCTGACACGTACCAAACGGGTACGGGTGTGAGACGAAAGGAGATCGCGATGCAATTGAAAGGCACAAGAACCGAGGAAAACCTGAAGCAGGCCTTCGCCGGCGAGTCCCAGGCCAACCGTCGTTACCTGTACTTCGCCGCCAAGGCGGACGTGGAAGGCTACAACGACGTGGCCACTGTATTCCGTTCCACTGCGGAAGGTGAAACCGGCCACGCCCATGGCCATCTCGAATACATGGAACAGTGTGGCGACCCGGCCACCGGTCTGGAGTTCGGCGACACGGCCTCCAACCTCAAGTGCGCCATTGCGGGCGAGACCCACGAGTACACCGACATGTACCCGGGCATGGCCAAGACCGCACGCAGCGAGGGCTTCGATGAAATCGCCGACTGGTTCGAGACCCTTGCCAAGGCGGAGCGTTCCCACGCCAACCGCTTCCAGAAGGCGCTCGATACCCTGGGCTGATGCGAACACCGCTGCCGGGGCATGCCGCCCCGGCAGCCTCCGCGCGGAAAACGTCCCATGACATCTCCCACCGAACCGCGGCGTGAAGGCAGCCTTGATGCACCGACGCGCCACGCGCTCAACTGGAAGGACCCGTCGTTCCACGACGAAGCGGCGCTGTTGACGGAAATGGAGCGGGTGTTCGACGTGTGCCACGGCTGTCGGCGTTGCGTCAGCCTGTGCCAGAGCTTTCCCACGTTATTCGATTTGGTCGACGCCTCCGACAGTCTGGAGGTGGACGGCGTGGCCAAAGGGGATTACTGGAAAGTGGTCGACCAGTGCTATCTGTGCGACCTCTGCTATATGACCAAATGTCCCTATGTGCCGCCGCACGAATGGACCATCGATTTTCCCCACCTGATGCTGCGCGCCAAGGCGGTGAAATTCCGCAGCGGCCAGGTGAAATGGCGGGATCGCTTGCTCACCTCCACCGATACCCTTGGCAAGCTTGCCGGCATTCCCGTGGTGGCGCAGACCGTCAACGCGGTCAACCGCAACGCACCGCTGCGCAGGGCCATGGAGACGGTGCTGGGCGTCCACGCCAAGGCGCCGCTGCCGGCCTATCACGGGCGGCCGCTGCGCAAGCGCCTGGCAAAGGGCGACACAACCGCCACCGCACCGCAGCCGACCGAGGCCACCACCGGCAAGGTGGCGCTGTTCGCCACCTGTTACGGTAATTACAACGCGCCGGAAATCGGTGTGGATCTGGTGGCGGTGTTTGCGCACAACGGCATTCCCGTCAGCCTGGTGCCGAAGGAGCGCTGTTGCGGCATGCCCAAGCTGGAGTTGGGCGACTTGGACGCGGTGGAGGCGGCGAAGGACGCGAACATTCCTGCGCTGGCGGCCCAGGTCGAGCAGGGCTTCGACATTGTCATGCCCGTGCCGTCCTGCGCCCTGATGTTCAAGCAGGAACTGCCGCTGCTGTTCCCCGACGATGAGC
Organism: Gammaproteobacteria bacterium; assembly: GCA_041687015.1. GTDB lineage: Bacteria > Pseudomonadota > Gammaproteobacteria > Thiohalomonadales > Thiohalomonadaceae > JALOAT01. The sequence goes on along the minus strand of JAWLCT010000001.1, from coordinate 78,926 downwards.
GCGTGCAGCAGGTGGCTGCGCGGGTGTTCGATCCCTTCGAGTACCTGGCCCTGCGCCACAAGGCCGGGCGTTTGCGCACGGATTTCCGCCACGCGCTCGGTAAGGTGGCCTACCACGTGGCCTGCCACTTGCGCGTGCAAAACCTGGGACTGAAGACCCGCGACATCCTCGCGCTGATACCCGACACCACCGTGGAGCCCATTGAACGCTGTTCGGGGCATGACGGTACCTATGCGGTGAAACGTGAATTTCACGCCAACGCCATGAAGATCGGCCGTCCGGTGGTCGAGCGTGTGCGGCGCAGCGAACCCGATCACTATGGCAGCGACTGCCCCATGGCCGGCCAGCACATTGGCCACGGCCTCGGCGATGGTCGCGAGCCCACCCATCCCATGTGCCTGTTGCGCAAGGCCTACGGCATTTGAGCGGAGTATGTCCATGAAAAAGCTGACACGACAGGATCTTCTCAGCCTGGAACAGTATGCCCAGGAGCGGCCGGCCATTCGTGAACGCGTGATTGCCCACAAACGCCGTCGCCAGGTGCCGGTGGGGCCGAACCTCACATTGCACTTCGAGGACCGGCTCACCATGCAGTATCAGATCCAGGAAATGCTGCGCGTGGAGCGCCTCTTCGAGCCGGCAGCCATCGAAGAGGAGCTGGCGGCCTACAACCCCCTCATTCCCGACGGCCGGAACTGGAAAGCCACCATGATGCTCGAGTACCCGGACATGGAGGAACGGCGCGAACGGCTGGTGGCGCTGCGCGGAATCGAACAGGCCACCTATGTGCAGATCGCGGGCTTCGAGCCGGTTTTTCCCGTTGCCAATGAAGATCTGGAACGGGACAACGGCCACAAGACGTCATCGGTGCATTTCATGCGCTTCGAGTTGACACCGGCGATGGTGGAGGCCGTGAAGGGCGGTACCGCCCTGGCGGTGGGTGTGGAGCATGCCGAATACCGTCACCGTGTCGACCCGGTGGCGGAGCAGGTGCGCCTGGCCATCGCTGCCGATCTCGACTGAGCGAAGCGGTTTGGCTCATTGTTCAACGCTGTTCCACGCGTCGTGCAGCGCTGTCCCTGAAAACACATGCTTTTTTCGCGAAGACGCAAAGATCGTCAAGATGGAGGTTCGAAAATGGCGGTTTCTACGCCTGAGCCTGCGTTATGGTCATCTGTGTCACAGCGGTGAGCAGTTTTTGGCTGTGATTCTTTTTTCGCTGCATTCAGAGATCGTCGGGCCAGGTTGTGCGAATGGCCGTGAAAGCGTCGATGTTGTCGAGCAGTAAATCCACCAGGCGTGGGTCGAACTGCCGACCGCGCTGTTGCTTCATGTAGTCCAATGTCTTGCCCAGCGGCCAGGGTTCCTTGTACGCCCGGCGACACCCCAGGGCATCGAACACGTCCGCAACGGCAACGATGCGGCCGAAGACGTGGATGTCTTCGCCCTTGAGTCCGAGCGGGTAACCGCCGCCGTCCCAGCGTTCGTGATGTTGCAGGGCGACGACCGCCGCGGTGTTCAGCACCCTGCAATTGGGGGCTTTCAAAATGGTGTGGCCCAGGGTGGTATGGGTTTTCACCAAATCCCATTCCTCTTCGGTCAGCGTGCCCGGTTTGCCAAGAATGGCATCGGGAATACCTATTTTTCCCAGGTCGTGCATGGGTGCGGTCATCCACACGAGCTGGACCTCGTCTTCCGCGAGCCCCGCCAACTCACCCAATAACCGACAGTATTCCGCCACCCGTCGCACATGGTTGCCGGTTTCCTTGGAACGGGTTTCGATGGTTTCGCCGAGGGCGAACACCAGTTCCTTCTGCGTGTTCAGGTTCTCCTCGTGCAGGTAGATGTTGTCGAACGCAATGGCCACGTTCGCCGAAAAGATGCTGAGCAGATCCTTGTCGAGTTCGGAAAGCACGGGGACACCATCCACATAGAGAAGATTCTCGGAGCCGCTGCTGGTGCGGAAATAACCCACGTAGGCACCGTCAACGAGGACACTGGAGCGCGTACGCACGGCAGTCTCCAGCCGCGATAGTACGGGGTCCGGAAGAGCCTTGCGCAGGGGTTGACCGACGGCGTTCTCGAATTCGCCCGTGGCGGCGAGAATGCAGTAATCGTCACCGGTACCCGGCGTCGCGGCAAAGCTGGACAGCTGCAGATAAAGCGAGTCGTCCTTCATGTTCAGGAGCGCTGTCAGCTGCCTGAGTACGCCCGAGACGAAGTGGCTGAGCGACTGGAGTTCGAAAAGCGCCGCGGAGGCCTCGACGATCTGTTCCAGTCCGCGCCGGCTTTGTTCGATCGTGCGCAGGTCACGATAGGAACGTAGCGCGCCGGTCACGGCCGTTACCAGCTTCTGGGCGGTGAGTTCGGTCTTTTCCTTGTAGTCATTGATGTCGTAATCGATGATGACCCGTTTCTCGGGTGCCTGGCCCGGCTGACCGGTGCGCAAGATGATGCGCACCAAACGATTTTTGAGTTCGTTGCGTACATAGCGCACCAGGTCGAGACCCGAACGCTCGGTTTCCATCACCACGTCCAGCAGGACCAACGCAATGTCGGTATGGTGGGCCAGCAGTTCGCGCGCATCTGTGCCCGAGTAGGCGCTCATCAGGTCCAGGCGGCGTCCTTCGAATTCGTAATCGGACAACACCAGGCGGGTGATACGATGGACGTCGTCTTCGTCATCGACCACGAGGATTTTCCACGCCTCGCGCGGCGTTTCCGCGGCGCTTTCCGGCTCGTCCGCAAACAGCAGTTCATCCTGTTCGCTATCAGGCGTACGCTCGTCCATCATTGGCCTCGATCTGCTTGGGGATCCACAGCGTGAAAGCGGTTCCCTGGCCCGGGGCGCTTTCACAATCGATACGCCCCCGCAGGCGCTGGGTGACCAGGTTGTAGACGATATGCAAACCCAGCCCGCTGGCGCCTTCGGCACGTCGTGTGGTGTAGAACGGTTCGTACAGACGCCGCAGCTGCTCCCGTTCCATGCCGCTGCCGTCATCGCTGTAACGGATTTCGACGTGATCGGGGGCGTCGGACACACGGATGTTGATGTGGCCGTCCTCCTTGTGGGCGAATCCGTGAATCAGGGAATTCATCACCAAATTGGTGAGTATCTGGGAGAGCGCACCGGGACAGCTGTCGAGTTGCAGGTCGTCAGGACAGTCGAGGACCACCGTGTGATGCGTTTTCTTGAGTTTGGGGCGGAGACTGAGCAAGACGCCTTCGAGGTACTCCTTCACCGGGAAGGTACGCCGCTCCTGTGCCGATTGATCCACCGCCACCTGCTTGAAGCTGCGGATCAGATCGGCTGCCCGGTTCAGGTTGGAAAGCAGGGCATCACAGGATTCCACGGCCGTCTTTACGTAGCTCTCCAAATCGGAGCGCTTGAGCTTGCCGCTCTGTTGCAGGGCCGCCAATTCCCGGGTTTTCAGTTCCAGGTGTGAGGCGGCCGTGACGCCGATGCCCACCGGGGTGTTTATTTCGTGGGCTACGCCGGCGACGAGTTCGCCCAGGGCGGCCATCTTTTCTGATTCAACCAGCTGATCCTGAGCGCGGTGCAGGTGATCGAGCGAGGTGCGCAGGGCGGCGTTGGTGGACTTCAATTCTTCCGTGCGCTGCTCGACGCGTTCTTCCAATTCCACGTTCAGGACACGCACGGCTTCCTCGGCATTCAGGCGTTCGATGGCGTCGTTGCGCAGGCGCCGATGGCCCACCACCAGCCCGACGATGCCGATACACCAGATCCCGCCAATGGTTGCACCGGTGAGCCAGGCGCCGGTGCGCATATTGTCCAGGTAGTGCGCGAGCGGTACGGCGGCGCTCACGCCACCCCGGATATCGCCTTCCTTGTAGCCCTGGTGGCCGTGGCACTTGAGACAACTGGCCTGGGCGAACATCGGTTGCATCAGGCGCAGGTAGGGCTCGCCGTCGATGCGCGCGACGCTCAACACTTCCGTTTCACCCTGTTCGAAGCGGGCGAGGGCGTCCCGTTCCCAGGCGTCCGGGGCGTTTTCCTCACGCAGCAGCTTGGTGCTGGTGATGTGTCCCACCACGCCGTAGAGCTCGCGGAATTGCTCGTTGAGCTGGCGCACCATGTAGGCCGGATTCATGAGCGTGAGCGCTTTGCCGGAAGGGGTGACGATGTCCCGTTCGGGTACGTGGCTGAGGCGTGAATTGGGTGGGGTGGTCGGGGTGACCGGGACATAGACGCCGCCGTGGCCCGAGGCCCAGAAGCGAAACGCCTGATCCTTGTTGAAATTGGCGCGGGCCTCGCGGGTGGCCGTCTCCCAGTTCATGCTGCGGATGGAATGGATTTGCCAGGCAACCGCGCCGGCCAGGACCAGCGTCCAGGCCACGCCGGTGATCCAGAAGATCCGTCTCAGCGTCTGAAGCTGTTGGTGCACGGGCGGACTCCGTTGCTTCGGGTGGATTCCGACGTCGTCCGTGGCGCCGAGTCACGCCATGGTCGGAGAGCCGTGGCCCAAATACAGCGAAGCGGTCGGCACTTCGTGGTGGCCGTCAGCGGGCATTGAGGAAAAAACCGGATTTTCTTGAGGCGGGCCTGGTGATGACGATGAAACCGGCCTAATCCATCGGACCCCGGCCCAGCACATTGCCCGGTGGCAGGTAGCGGCACACCCAGATTTGGCCCTTGTCGGGGCAGACGCGCCGCGCACAGCCCACCGCCCGGGTGGTGCGTCAGATGATTTGGGTGTAATGGCCGCGCTCGGTGCGGCAGGTGTGGGTGGCGTGATCGTAATCGGCGCGTTCGGAGGCCCAGTCCTGCACCACCTGCCCGGCGGTGACCGATTGTACGGCAGTGCGTCCGTTACTCCAGCGCAACGGGCTGGCCCACCAGAGATTCTCACCCTGACCCTCGGCACCGTGGCGCAGGCTGCAATCTTACCGCTCGGCGAGCGTGTCGGCCCACGCCGCGGCATCACCTGCCAGCGACGGCGACCAGGACAACGGCGGTACGCCCACGTCGGCGCGCACCGCGTTGTGAGCGGCGAGCATGGGTTCCGCAGGCAGAGGTTGCGCGGCCAATGGCATGGCGGAGGCGAGCGCAACCACCGGCAGCACGAGAGCGACACACCGCATGAATACGAACCCGCATCGACGCACCGGGCAAGCATAGACCCGCTGCCGCAGCACGGTTGGTGACCCCTGCGACCGATGTTAGGATGCGCGCTCTTCGGAGGTCTGCCTGTGCTCGATTCCCTTACGTCCGTTCATCTCGCCTATGCCGCTGTGGTGGTCGCGGGCGCCTATTTCGTGCGTGGCATCGCCGGGTTCGGCTCCGGGCTCATTGCCATCCCGTTGCTGGCCCAGGTGCTGCCCCTCACGGTCGTCGTGCCTGCGATCGGGCTGCTCGACTATCTGGGCTCGCTCACGCACGGTGCGCAACACCGCAGCGCGATCCGCTGGCGCGAGCTGGTGCCGCTGCTGCCCTTCACCCTGCTCGGTGTGCTGATTGCCCTGTATCTTTTCAAGCGTGTCGACGGCGATGCGCTGCGGCGGGCTCTCGGCCTGTTCGTGGTGGCCTATGCCCTCTACACGCTGCTGACACGCCGGACGCCGGGTGCCGGCTCGCGGCTATGGGCCGTGCCGGGCGGTGGACTGGGCGGATTGGTGGGAACCCTGTTCGGAACCGGCGGGCCCTTCTACGTGATCTATCTCGGCCTGCGCGGGCTTGGAAAAACGGAATTCCGCGCCACCATCGCGACCGTTTTTCTCATTGACGGCGCGGCGCGCATCGTGGGTTATCTGGGCGCGGGATTCTATGGCGGCGACGTGCTGCTGCTGGCGGGGCTCAGTTTGCCGTTGATGGCGGCCGGCATGGTGGCAGGTGGCCGTGTGCACACCGGGATCACCCAGGCGCAGTTCCAGAAGGGCATTGGCGTACTTTTGCTGGGCAGCGGTCTGGCGCTTGCCCTGCGCTGAGCGGCGCTACCAGCACAGCACACCGGCGTGCTCCAGCTGCACACTGCGCGGCTCCACGAAGCGCCACTGGAAGGACACGGAGCGCAGCCGAAAACGATCGCGCTCATCCACCGTATAGCGTGTTGCTTCCTCCACTGTGCACCAGCATTGCCGTTGGTCGTTCCAGTAGCGGTCTCGATAAACGTCATAGATGGTCCACATGACGGGCCTCCCCTGATAGAGCGAATGGTTTGGCAGTGTCGGTGCCGTGTGCGCCCGACCCCGTCGGACCCTGTATCGGTCCATGGCGGTGAATATTGAGCGTCAGAATGGATTGCGCACCGGGCGTTGTCGGGGCTCGCGCCGTTTCGGGAAAGACCTTGTGCCCTGATCCTGTGCAGAACTGGTGGTCTTCCATTGGTCGGTGCACGCTTCGTACGACTGTCTTGCCACAAGAATAGCGTCGATTCCGACCGTATTGGTCAACTTGGCAAGCCTGTTTGCGCAGGGCACCAGGACCCGCGGCGGCCGCGGCTAGACTCAGCACAAGCGACGCGAGACGACCACCATGATGCGCTCCCGCGCCACGCGCGCGGCCCGGGTGGATGCGGCGACCGAGTGCCGGCCACGTATTATCCTGATGCGCCACGGCAGACCGGATGTGAACCTGCCGCGCAGCATTCGCCCTTGCGACTGGGCGGAGCTCGTGCGCCGTTATGATCACGCCGGACTTCGCGACGATTCGCTGCCCGGTGTCTCGCTGGCGCACGTCGCCTCGCAATGCCGTCTGATCGTCTGCAGCCCGTTGCGACGCTCGCTGGAATCTGCGCAGCGCCTGAGTAGTGCGCACCCGCTCCTGTGCGACGACATGTTCCGTGAAGTGGCGCTGCCGCACCCACACTGGCGACAGCCCCGGCTGCACCCGTACATCTGGGGTGTGGTGCTTCGCGGCCTGTGGCGTCTGAGCCTGGGGAGCAATGGTGAAGATCGCGATGCGGCGCAGCGGCGCATCGATGAAGTGGCCCACCGTCTTATCGGGATCGCCGTTGCGCGCGGCAGTGTGCTGCTGGTGGGCCACGGTGTCCTCAACCAATTGCTCGCACGCAATCTGCGCCGGCGCGGCTGGCGGGGACCCTGGATACCCGACCTGGGTTTCTGGGGTTTCGGGGTTTACACGCGCAGATGATACAGCGCCGCACCGCGGCGACACCCACCGAGGCCCCCCGGCGCAGGCCGGGGCGCGGTGGGCATCGGTTACGGGTCATTGTTACCGGCGTGGATCGTTGCGCTGCTCCGTGTCGCCCGAGAATTCACCGGCGGCGAATTCCGACGTCGAGAAGCCGAGCGCGAGCACGGTGTCCTCATTGAGTCGGCCGGTGGCAGGAATGCCCTTGGCCTGCTGGAATGCGCGCAGTGCGTCCTCGGTGTTGGGCCCCCAGACGCCGTCCACCGCACCCACATCGTATCCTTCGCTTTTCAACGTTTCCTGCACGCGACGGATGTCGGCTTCACTGAGCTGCGACGGTGTAGCGACTTCCGCTGCGGCGAATTCCTCGCGCGAAAAGCCGAGTGCCAGAATGGTCTGATCGTCCAGCTGACCGGAAGCCTCAAGGCCGCGGGCCTGCTGAAAGTTGCGCAGCGCGCCTGCGGTTTGTGGGCCCCAGATACCGTCCACCGGGCCGGCCTGGAATCCGGCTTCGTTGAGGGACGATTGCACCTTGCGCACGTCCTCCTGGCTCAGCGCCTGTGACGACACGCCCGAAGCGGCCTGGATGTCCTGGGATGGGGACAGGCCATTGCCGAACTGTTGGGCGAAGGCCGTCGTGGCGGCAAGCAAGCCGAGTGTGAAGGCATAGGTCCATTTGCGAGCGTCCATGGTGTGCTCCCTTCATTGGCCTGCTGAAAACGTAGTTGGATGCGCGCGGAAGGTCACCAGGATTTCCCCGGCATGCCATCGCGACACGCCTGATTCGTACACGATGACTTTGCCGAAGGCTCCGTTGGTTTGCGGTGGGTCCGATCGTACCGCCTGGCTTCACGGCGATGTCCTGGTCTCGTCCTGCACATTGGTGCAGGCCGCATCGCTTTGCACCAGCCAGCGCCGCCACACTGCCCAGAGCACCGACAGCACCACAGGGCCGAGAAACAATCCAATCAGGCCGAAGGCGTTCAGGCCGCCGAGCACGCCGAACAGCACCAGCAGGAACGACACTTTGGCCGAGGCGCTGATGACCAGCGGTCGTACCAGGTTGTCCACCGAACTCACCGCCAAACTGCCCCACAGGAGCAGGCCGACGCCCGCCCACAACGCACCTTGCCAGAGTAGCCACAGTGCGACAGTCACCCACACCACCGGCGCGCCGAAGGGAATGATTGCGAGCAACGCCGTCAGCGAGCCGAGCAGCACCGGTGCATCCAGGCCGGCCACCCAGTAGCCCAAGCCGGCGATGGCACCCTGGGCGAGCGCCGTGAGTACCAGACCGTACACCACGGCCTGGGTCATGCCTGCGGCGGCAGTCCAGTAGGCGCGTGATGAGGGACCGAGCAGACAGTGCAAGGCGCGGCGCAACTCGTCCACCAGCCGTTCGCCGTCGCGATAGAAAAAAAACGCGGCGACCAACGCGAGTGCAAATTTGAGCGCATTGCGCCCCAAGGTGCCGAGCAAGCCGGCGGCCTCGCCGATCCAGGCCGATGCGCGTTCGGTCAACCAGTCGCCCACCGCTTGTGGATCGGCGGCGACCCGCTCGATGGCTTCGACCAGACGCGGGCCGACCACGGGGGTTTCCGTCAGCCAGCCCGGTACGACGATGGAACCGGTTTCCAGGTCCTCACGGATCGCCTCGAAGGCCTGCACCACTTCAAGACGCAGTGCGGCGACCACCCCCAGCAGTGGCAGCACGATGGCGAAGGTCAGGATCAGGGTCATCAGTACGGCGGCGGTGCCACGGCGTTGTTTGAGCGCGCGGCGCAGCACGCGGTTGAGCGGCCAGGTGACATAAGCCAGAATCGCTGCCCACAGCAGCGGCACCAGAAAATCCCGCAGTACCAGGTAGCCGAGAAACAGCAGCCCGCCCAACAGCAGCGCGATGACCAGCCGTCCGCCCCAGCGGGCGGGTGATGCCGCGGGGAGGGCGCGCTGTGAGGATGGGTTGCCGGCCATGCCCATGAACCATAGCCGAGGGTTCGTGCCGTTGTGGTCGTGAGCTCCTATGCTTCCAGGCAGTGGCAGGGAGGCTGCACGTATGCGCGTGTTGCTCGGCCGTCTGGTGCTCGGTGCCGGCTTGCTGGTGGTGATTGCCTGTTCCTCCTCCTCCGGCGGCTCATCCGGTGACCAGGGTGGCACCCATGCGGTGGCGGTGATCACGGTGGCGAGCGGTTTCAATCACCCTTGGGCGGTGGCTTTCGCCGGCAGCGATGTGCTGGTCTCCGAACGGGTGGGACGTCTGCGCGTGGTGCGCGGCGGACGGTTGTTGTCCGCGCCGGTTACAGGCCTGCCGTCGGTGTTCGCCAGCGGCCACGGTGGGTTGCTGGACGTGATCACTCATCCGGATTTCGCACAGAACCGGCTGATTTATTTCTCCTACGCCACGGGCGCGCGGTCGCAGTCCACCACCCGTGTGGCGCGGGCCCGCTACGAAAACGGCGCCCTTTCCGACCTGCAGGTGATTTTTACCGCCGCACCGGGCCATGGCAGTGATCAGCACTTCGGATCGCGGCTGGTGTTTGATCGCAGTGGACAGTTGTACGTCACCATCGGTGATCGGCAGAGTCGGGATGACGCACAAAACCTGATGGATCATGCCGGTTCGGTGATCCGGGTGCAGGACGATGGTCGTATGGCCGCCGGAAACCCGTTCGGCACACGCTCGGACGCGCGCCCGGAGATCTTCAGCTACGGCCATCGCAATTCCCAGGGCATCGCCTTGCATCCTGATACCGGTGCGATCTGGGCGAGTGAACATGGGCCCATGGGCGGCGACGAAATCAACGTGCTCCGCGCCGGGGGCAACTATGGCTGGCCGGTGGTTACCTACGGGGTCGACTATGACGGGAGCCCGATTGGCCAGGGCCGCGAGCGTCCCGGCATGGTGCAACCGCTGCATGTGTGGACACCCTCCATCGCGCCCTCGGGAATGACCTTTTACACCGGCGCACGTTTTCCGCGCTGGCGTGGTGATCTCTTCATCGGCGCGTTGGCCGGCCGCGACCTCTATCGCCTGGAGCTCGACGGTCAGCGCGTGGTCGGCGAGGAACGCCTGCTCACCCAACTCGGTGAGCGCATCCGCGATGTGCGCCAGGGGCCTGACGGTTTGCTGTGGATCCTGACCGACGCCAATCCCGGCCGGTTGCTGCGACTTGAGCCGGCGGACACGGAACCGTGATGGGGAGGAGCCCACGCATGCATGTATTGTTTGCTGCCGTGCTGTTGCTGAGTGTGATCGTGGCTGCACCTGTGCGGGCGGCGGCGCTTACCGGTGAATGGGTCAACCTGGAGCAGCCGCTGGAGGAAGACCTGTACGCCGCAGGGCGCGAGGTGCGCATCGGCGCACGAATAGCCGGGGACGTGACCGCCGCGGGTATGAGTGTACGCATCGAAGCCATTGTGGAAGACGACGTGATTGCCGCGGCCGAACATGTCAGCATCGAATCGCCCGTGGTGGACGACGTGCGCGCCGCAGGGCGGCGCGTCGACATCACCGCCGACGTGGGCGATCACCTGGTCGCCGCCGGCGACACCGTGCACATCGCCGACGGGGTGAGTATCGGCAGTTTTGCGTGGTTGGCAGGCCGTGAGGTGTATGTGGGCGGGCGCATCGGCCAGGAACTGCGTGTGGCCGCTCAGAGCCTCGTGATCGGCGGTGAAGTCGCCGGCGACGTGGAGGTCATGGCCGAGCATATCCGGTTGCTGCCCGGCGCGCGCATCAAGGGCAATCTGGTGTGGCGCAGCCCCGAGTCGCCCACGGTGGACGATGAGGCCGTGATCGGCGGACGTACCGTCGAGCGACCGTGGCCCGAACATCGGCCGGACCGCGCCTCCGTGGTTTTCGGGCTGATCTTCATGGGTGTCGCGCTGCTCGTCACCGGGGCGGTGCTGTTCCTGGTTTTCCCGCGCTGTTTCACCGCGGCTGCGCGCGGGACACGGACAACGCCCGGTAAAACACTGGCCATTGGCCTGGCACTGCTTGCGGCCACGCCGCTGGTGGGCGTGCTGTTATTCATCACGGGCGTGGGTTGGTTGCTGGGTGTGCTGGTTTTTATGAGCTGGCTGCTCGCCCTGGTGGTCGCCTGGTTCGTGGCGGCTTTCACACTGGGCAGCCTCGTGCTGCCGCGTGCGTTGCAGCGGGAGGATGCCCGGGGCTGGCCGCGCTGGGTCGCCCTGCTCGGGGGCATTCTGATACTGGCGCTGCTGCAGCTGATCCCGTTCCTGGGCGGCTTCATCGCATTCTTTGCGTTGTTGGTGGGCCTGGGCGGTCTGGCGCTGAGTTGTTACCGATCGGACCGGCCCGGGAGTGTGTCGTGAACCTGCACGCGCTGGTGTACCATCGCCCGCCATGCAATTGCGTTGGCATGTTTATGTGGTCCGCTGTGCGGACGACACGCTCTACACCGGCATCGCCGTCGATGTGCAGCGGCGCGTTGATGAACACAACGGCGCAGGCAAGCGCGGCGCGCGTTACACCCGTGCGCGCCGTCCGGTGCAGTTGTGCCACGTGGAAGCCTTCGCCTCGCGCGCCGAAGCGGCACGTCGGGAGGCCGCCATCAAGAAAATGCCGCGCGCCCGGAAACTGGCCTTGTTCCTTGCGGACGATGCGGTTGCCGAGTGAGTGCGGCTGGTCCGGACGGACGGAACCGTTCGGTGTGTTGTCCCTGTGAAACGTAGGGTGGAATAGCCTGCACGGCGCCCGCGTCCTTCTCAGGTCGATGAACCAACCCGTGGAGGGATCCCCATGCGCAAATTGCCTGTAATACTTCTCTTCTTATCGTCCCTGGGATTTGCGGGGGCAAACGCGGCGGAACTGATTCCCGCGTCCAACGGTTATCACAAGCAACGGGTCGTATATCACATCAACGACGCGGGCGTGGCGGGTACTGCGCTGCGCAATATCCAGAATCACATCAACGCGGTCGGCGCCGGCAATGCAGATATCGTCGTGGTCACCCACGGCAAAGGCATCGATTTTCTGCTCGAGGACTGGAAGGACGCCGACGGGAAATCCTACGAAAGCCGCATCCATGAACTGAGCACTCAGGGTGTGAGCTTCCAGGTATGCAACAACACTCTGGTGGGGCGGAAGATCGATGCCGCCAAGGTGAACATGAACGCGGAGGTGGTTCCGTCGGGCGTCGCCACGGTGGGCGAACTGCAGCTGCAGGGCTACGTGTACATCAAGCCTTGAAACGGCTCACTGCACCGGAAATCCGGGCGGGCATGCCCGCCCGAACAGGGATCAGCTGCAGCCCTTGGGGCGGGGCAGGCCGGCAATCTTGTTGGCGGACTTGATCAGGCCGTAGGGGAAGAGCTGATAGATGTACTGGCTGGAGCTGCGGTCGGCGCCGTACTTCTCCTGCATGATCTTGGAGAATTTGCGCGGTTCGGCCACGGTGCCGTTTTCCTGGAAGTAAGCACGCGCTTCGTTGATCACGTCCCAGTGTTCGGGCGTGAGGGTCACGTTTTCATTCTTTGCGATGGCCTCGGCCACGCCTTCGCTCCACTCGTCCAGATTCTCGAGCCAACCCGCTTCACTGAGTTCGATCGTCTTGCCGTCCACTTCGACCTGCATGCTGTTCTCCTATGACCCGCCTGACGGGGTGGTTAATGGGTTGGGAGGAGCCTAGCAAAGGCATAGGAAAATGGTCAAGTAATACCGTCGGGAGCGAGAGAAATCCCGCGCTGCAGGAGAGAAGGTAAAAGCAGGCAAAACGAAGGGCTCGCGGCGCCCATCGCCGGGTTGTGCTGATGACGTGCGGAAGGGCGTCGCCCATCCATTCGTCACCCGCGTCGCTGGACTGTCGTTGAACGTCTTCGTTGGCTGCCTGGCGCTGATGCCCTCCGGAAACCCTTCAGCGGAAACGCGCAATGCCCTCCAGTGCACGCGCACCGTTCAACTCCCATGCATGCATTTTGCTGCGATCCCCGTGTTGACATAGGTCAAGGCGTACATCGATGCGGGTGCGCGCTAATGCGTCCGTGGAGTCAACGATTCACACGTAAGGAAAGAGGGGGTATGCCGTGAGTGATTCATTCACCAAGAGCATGGCCAGAAACATCTATCTGGGTGGAAGCGTGTTTTTCATCCTGCTGTTTCTGGTCCTGACGTTCGATACGGTGCGGGCACTGCCTGCACGCGATCACCGGGAAAACATCACACCACAGGTGGCGTTGGGTAAGAAAGTCTGGGAGGACAACAACTGCATCGGTTGCCACACACTCATGGGTGAGGGGGCGTACTTCGCGCCGGAATTGGGCAACGTGTATGAGCGCTTTGGTAACAGCAAGGATGTCATCAAGGCGTTCATCGCCAGCCGGCCGAAAGAAGGCATTCCGGGGCGCCGGAGCATGCCGCAGTTCAACCTGAGTGAAGAAGAGTTGGATGCCGTGGCCGAGTTCCTGAAGTGGACCTCGGAGATCGACGACGCCAACTGGCCGCCCAATATTCAGGGCTAAGGGGGAGCAAGCCATGCAGTACCAATCCCAAGCGGTTGCGAAGCCGTATTTCATCGCCGCCATCGGCCTGTTCGTGGGACAGATCCTCTTCGGACTCATCCTCGGACTCCAGTACGTGGTGGGTGATTTTCTGTTTCCCGAAATTCCTTTCAATGTCAGCCGGATGGTGCACACCAATCTGCTCATCGTCTGGCTACTGTTCGGCTTCATGGGCGCCGCCTATTACCTGGTGCCCGAAGAGGCGGAGCGGGAACTGTTCAGTCCGAAGCTGGCGCTGGCGCTTTTCTGGATTTTTCTGATCGCCGGAGCATTGACCATCCTTGGCTACTTGATGGTGCCCTATGCCTCGCTGGCGGAAATGACCGGCAACGATCTCTTGCCCACCATGGGTCGCGAATTCCTGGAGCAGCCCACGATCACCAAACTGGGGATCGTGGTGGTCGCCCTGGGTTTTCTCTTCAACGTGGCCATGACCGTGCTCGCCGGGCGAAAGACGGTGGTGAACATCGTCCTGCTTACGGGCCTCACCGGCCTGGCTTTGCTGTTCCTGTTCTCCTTCTACAACCCGACCAACCTGGTGCTCGACAAGATCTTCTGGTGGTGGGTGGTGCACCTCTGGGTGGAAGGCGTATGGGAACTGATCCTCGGCGCCATTCTCGCCTTCGTGCTCATCAAAGTGACGGGCGTTGATCGCGAAGTGATTGAGAAGTGGCTGTACGTGATCATCGCCATGACACTCATCACCGGCATCATCGGCACCGGCCACCATTACTACTGGATCGGCACGCCGGAGTATTGGCACTGGCTCGGCTCGGTGTTTTCCGCACTCGAACCGGTTCCGTTTTTCATGATGACGGTGTTCGCCTTCAACATGATCAACAAGCGCCGGCGCGACCACCCGAACAAGGCGGCTGTGCTGTGGGCAATGGGCACGGCGGTGATGGCGTTCCTCGGTGCCGGTGTATGGGGCTTTCTGCACACGCTGGCGCCGGTGAACTACTACACCCATGGTTCTCAAATCACCGCTGCGCATGGTCACCTGGCGTTCTACGGTGCTTACGTACTCATCGTGCTGACCATGATTTCCTACGCTATGCCCCATCTGCGTTTCCGTCAGCCGGCTGCCAGCGAGCGGGCCCAGTTGATGGAGATGTGGTCGTTCTGGTTGATGACGGTTGCGATGACCTTCATCACGCTGTTCCTCACCGCTGCAGGCATTTTGCAGGTGTGGTTGCAGCGCATGGGCGAAGACCCCATGCCGTTCATGGTGGTGCAGGAGAAGATCGCGTTGTTCTACTGGATGCGCGAGGTTTCCGGCCTGATCTTCTTCGTGGGGCTCATGCTCTATGTGGGCAGTTTCTTCGTGAAGGGCGAGGCTCGCTCCGCGGTCGCGGATGCGAAGCCTGTGGTCGCGTAATTCCACGAGGCGTTCGCGCCTACACTTGGGGGGCGTTCTGCGCCCCCACTTTTTTTGCTTCGGCTTCAGCTTGTGCGTGGGTTTGACGCAAATCAATGCGCATGCGTGGCCGATTACGGGTTAATGCACGCGTACATGGCGGGCATGCAAACGAGCTGCGGCACCCGTGTCGGTGGTACAGCAAACCGACCCAGGCGGCGTAGCACACGTCATTAAGAGGCGACCGGTGACCAGCGCAGAACTGACCCTCGGCAAAACACGCGGCAAAGAACTGCCCGGCGACTTCGCCATTTGGATTTTCATTTTCGCCGAGCTGGCGGTGTTCGGCATCCTGTTTCTCGCTTATGCCTTCACGCGCGCGGGCAACGTGGAACTGTTCAACGCCTCGCAGGAGTTGCTCGACCGCCGTTCGGGCGCAATCAACACCCTGGCACTCATTACCAGCAGCTATTTCGTGGTGCGCGCGGTGGCAGCCATCAGGCAGGACCACTCCGCTATCTGCGCGCGCTGGCTTGGCGCAGCCATAGGCATGGGCGCGCTGTTCATCGTCGTCAAGACAGCCGAGTTCTACGCCAAGTTCAGTGAAGGCGTCGGGCTCAGTACGAACACGTTCTACATGTTCTATCTCTCGCTCACCTTCTTTCACTACATGCACGTGTGGATGGGCATGGTGATCCTCACCGTGGTCGCCTGGAAGGCGGCCAAGGGCCGCTACCACGCCGGCGCACACACCGGGGTCGAGACGGGCGCCTCCTACTGGCACATGGTCGACCTGGTCTGGCTGATCCTGTTTCCGTTGGTCTACGTCATCCGCTGAAAGGGGGATGTGTGAAAACGATGAACCACACGAGCGCGGCAACGCGCATTTGGCTGGTGCTGATGACGCTGACCGTTCTCACCTACGCGGTGGGCGACTCCCACCTGGGCGGACCGGCGGTGGTGGCCCTGGTGCTGGCCACCGCCTTCGTGAAGGGGCAGTTGGTCGTCGAGGCGTTCATGGGCTTGCGGCAGGTGCGCGCGCTGTGGCGCATCGTGATGTTCGTGTATCTGCTGTTGGTGTGCACACTCATCGGCCTCGGCTATGCCGTCGGCCGCCACTGAAGGAAGACCACCATGGTGACTGACGGCGTTCGAACGCTGACCCACGAGGCGCAGGAATTGCCTTTCTACCGCCCACAGGGCAACGAGATCGCCCTCTACGAACACGCCTTTCGCAACCGGCTGCCGGTACTCATCAAAGGCCCGACCGGTTGTGGCAAGACGCGCTTCGTGCAGCACATGGCCGCACGTCTTGGCCGCCCGCTGTACACCGTGGCGTGCCACGACGACCTGACTGCCGCTGATCTGGTCGGTCGTCATTTGATCGGCGATGGCGAGACCCGCTGGCAGGACGGCCCGCTCACCCGCGCGGTGCGCGAGGGTGCCATCTGTTACCTTGACGAGGTGGTGGAGGCGCGCAAGGACACCACGGTGGTGCTGCATCCGCTCTCCGACGACCGCCGCCTCCTGCCCATCGAGCGCACCGGCGAGGTGCTGCGCGCGCCGCCGGGGTTCATGCTGGTGGTGTCGTACAACCCCGGCTACCAGAACCTGCTCAAGGGCATGAAGCCGAGCACGCGCCAGCGCTTTGTGGCGCTGCGCTTTGACTACCCGGACCCGGCCACCGAGGTGGCGATCCTGCTGGGCGAGACCGGTATCGAACCGCTGCTCGCGGAGCGGTTGGTGAACCTGGGACGCGCCTTGCGCAACCTCAAGGACCACGACCTGGAGGAATCCGCCTCCACCCGTCTGCTGGTGTACACCGCCACACTGATGCGCAGTGGCCTGCCGCCGGTGGAGGCGTGCCGCGCCGCACTGGCCGAGCCGTTGTCCGACGACGCCGAGACGGTCGAGGCATTGATGGAACTGGTATACGCCAGCTTTGCGTGAGGCCATGGCCGGTTCGGCAGAACGTCTGCAGCGCTATCGGCTCATCGCCCGCACGGCCTTTTTCGTGCTGTTCGTGGTGGCCCCGCCACTGGATCTGTTCCGCCTGGACCTCACACTCGGCCATTTCATTTTCCTGGGGTGGGACTGGACCCTCGGGATCGACGCCTTCGCCGAGGGCGCGATCGGTTCCGGCGGCGCAGCGCTGAACCTGGTGCTGCGCGGCCTGCTGCCCATCGCATTGGTCGTGGGCCTCGGGGTCTGGTTGTCCTGGCGCTATGGGCGCCTTTACTGCGGCTGGCTGTGCCCGCACTTTTCCGTGGTGGAGATCATCAACGGCCTGATGCGCCGCGCCTGGGGGCGCCCCACGCTGTGGGAGAGAAAATCGCTCCCCACGCAGTTGCCCGACGGGCGCCGTATCGTCCCGCGCGCGCTGTGGTGGCCGCTCGTGGCGCTCGCGGTGATCGGTTTCGCAGTGCTGTGGGCGGTGGCGCTGCTGACCTATCTGTTGCCGCCGACGGAGGTGTGGGGAAATTTCTTTCGCGGCGAACTGACGCGCAGCCAGGCCATCTTCATCGGTGCGGCCAGTGCGGTGTTCACCGCTGAGTTCCTGCTTGCACGGCATCTCTTCTGTCGCTTCGGCTGCGCCGTCGGCCTGTTCCAGAGCCTGGTGTGGATGGCCAACCGGCGCGCTATGGTGGTGGGATTCGAACCCCAGCGCGCCGAGGCGTGCCGGGACTGTGGCAACGCCTGCGATAACGCCTGCCCCATGCGCCTGAAACCGCGCGGCATGAAGCGGCGCATGTTCACCTGTACCCAATGCGCCCGTTGTATCCAGGCCTGCGATCAGGTCCAGGCGCACAACCCGGACGGCAGCCTGCTGCAGTGGATCGACGGAGCGAAGGCGGCGGCCATCTCGGACAGCATGCTCAAGGCGCGCGACAGAATCCAACAGAGAGGCGCAGAGACACAGAGACCACAGAGGAAGGCAATAAAACGCCCGATAAGTGGCGCCTGATTTGTTCCTACTCTGCGCCCTCTGTGTCTCTGCGCCTCTGTGTTGGGCTGTTTCGTTTTTTGGTCGTGTCCCAACGGGGAGAAGACGATGGAAGAACTGGTCGGCAGGTTGTGGCACCGCCTGGTCACCCGCGCCGCGGACGATCGCTTCCCCGAGGCAACGGTTACCCTCGAGGCGGTAGGCCCAGCGGCGGGCGTGATGTTTCGCGCCTTGGGCGGGAGCGGTGGTCTGCGTCTCGAGGCCGCCACCGCCGCCACGCACCACGCGCGCCGTCGCTGGCTGCAGCGCGTCGCGGGCAGCGGGCGGCAGGTGGAACTGGCCTGGCGCGACGGCGAGACCCTGCGACTGCCCGCGGAAATCGCGGCGTTTCCAGAGCAGCGGCTCAACCGCGAGCTCTATCTGTGGCTCGCGGCACTGGCGGCGGTGTCACCACCGGCAGGCGGGCAGGATTGGCTGGCCGACAATCAGCGCTCGGTGACGCAACTCCTGCGGCGTCTTCCCGGCCTGCAGCGGCGTTATCGCGAACTGGTGGACGCCCACCTCGCGCTGCGCCCTTGCCCGGACGAACTGCCCGACACGGAGGCGGACGCCGAGCGCGCCCTACGCGCCGCGCTTCGCGATCCCGGTTCCATTGCTGCGCTGCCGCGGTCGCCGCGGCCCGTGCACCCGGTGCTGCTGTGGCTGCATCCTGCGCCGCCGCTCACCACGCCCGTGGCCGCCAATGTGGACGACGCCGATGAAGAAGATGAAGACGCGGGCAACAGCCGCGATGCCCGCGATCAGCGCCGCCGCCGCGCCGAACGTGTGGACATGCCCGATGGCAAGGACGGTCTGGTCGCGGCGCGCCTGGAGAGCATTTTCAGCTGGGCCGAATACGTGAAGGTGGACCGCACCACCGACGAGGACGATGGCAACGATGCGGAGCGCACCGCCAACGACATGGACGTGATGAGCGTGGCGCGCGACGGGCGCGCCATCGCCAACAAGGTGCGCTTCGACCTGGACCTGCCCGCCGCCGACCACGATGACCTGCCGCTGTCCGGACCCATCGCCCTGCCCGAGTGGGATTACCGTCGTGGCGTGCTTTTGAAAGACCACTGCCTGGTGCAACCGCTGCTGGCGCGTGATGCAACGCCTTGCGAACTGCCGGCCCACCTGCGGCGCCTCGCGCGCCGGGTGCGTGGCCAATTCGAGGCGCTGGCCCAGTCGCGGCGCTGGCTCAGGGCACAGCCTGAAGGCACCGAGCCCGATCTGGACGCCTATCTGCATTTCACCGCCGATCGCCTCGCCGGTCGCTACAACAGCGAGCAGGGCCTGTACCGCGCGCTGCGCGTCCATGATCGGAATCTCGCCTGTCTGCTGCTGGCCGACTTGTCCCTGTCCACCGATGCCGCCGTTGACGATACCGCCCGGGTCATCGACGTGATCCGCGACAGTCTGTTCCTGTTCGCCGAGGCGCTCAGCACGGCCGGCGATCGGCTCGGCATCTACGGCTTTTCCTCCAGGCGGCGCCAACACGTGCGCTTTCACGCCATCAAGGGCTTCGCCGAGACCTACGACGCAGGGGTGCGCGGGCGCATCGCGGCCATTCGCCCCGGTTATTACACGCGCATGGGTGCCGCCATCCGCCACGCCAGTGATCTGCTCGCAAGCCAGGGCGCCGAGCGACGGCTGCTATTGATTCTTACCGATGGCAAACCCAACGACCTGGATCGCTACGAAGGTCGCTATGGCATCGAGGACACGCGTGAGGCCGTGCGTGAGGCGCGCCGCCGCGGTCTGTTCCCGTTCTGCATCACCATCGATCGCGAGGCCGCCGGCTATCTGCCCCATCTGTTCGGCGCCGACGGCTTCGCCATCATCCGCCGGCCGCAGGAGCTGCCGACCCGCTTGCCGCAGCTCTACGCGAGGCTTACCGGGTCGTGAGCCTGTCTGGCAGGAACGATGAGGAGCACGGGCAGACCTGCCCTGAGGCAGCGACGGAGCGGTGGCGTACGAAACGCGCCTCTGTGAACGGCTTGTCGCACCGGGTCGCGTGAACAGCCCATACCCCGCGTTATCGCAGCGCCCCCGGCGCTGCGTATTCGCGCAGCACGTCGAGCAGGGCCTTTCCGTAGGCCGCCAGCTTGCGTTCGCCAAAGCCGTGGATCTCGGCCAGTTCGCCGAGGGTCTGCGGGCGGTGTTCCACCAGTTCGGCCAGACTGGCGTCATTGAAGATCACGTAGGGAGGGACATCGTGTTCGGTGGCCAGGCGACGGCGCAGGGCACGCAGTTCCTCCCACAGCTCACCGCCGGCACCGGCAGGCGGTGCACTGGTACGGCTTTTCTTTCTGCCGGCACGCACCGGAGCCGCTTCCTTGCGCAGATACAGCCGCGCTTCGCCACGCAGCACCGGCCGGCACGGTTCGGCCAGGCGCAGGCTGCCATGGCCTTCCACGTCCACCTCGATGAGGCCGCGGGCGATGAGTTGGCGGTACAGGCCGCGCCAGTCCGTGGCGGACAGGTCCTTGCCCAGCCCGTACACGCCCAGTTTGTCGTGGCCGAAGCGGTGGATGCGTTCGTCCTCCTTGCCGAGTAGCACGTCCACCAGGTAGGTGACGCCAAAGCGCTGACCGGTGCGGTGCACCGCTGAGAGTGCCTTCTGCGCCGCTTCCGTGGCATCCCAGGTGGCCGGCGGCGAAAGACAGGTATCGCAATTGCCGCAGGGGCCGACGGGCTGCTCGCCGAAATAGCGCAGCAACACTTCGCGGCGGCAGGTGGTCACCTCGCACAGGGCCAGCATGGCGTCGAGTTTGTGGCGTTCGATGCGCTTGCGCGCTTCGTCGGCCTCTCCGGACTCCAGCATCTGGCGCAGCGTGATCACGTCTTCCAGGCCGTAAGCCATCCATGCGTCGGCCGGCAGGCCGTCACGGCCGGCGCGGCCGGTTTCCTGGTAATAGGCCTCCACGCTCTTGGGCAGGTTGAGGTGCGCCACGAAGCGTACGTCCGGCTTGTCGATGCCCATGCCGAAGGCGATGGTGGCCACCACGATGACGCCTTCTTCGTTGCGAAAGCGTTCCTGGTGGCGGCGACGGTCCGCGGCGCTCATACCGGCGTGGTAGGGCAGGGCGGTGAGACCCTGGGCGGCCAGCCACTCGGCGGTTTCCTCCACCTTCTTGCGGCTCAGGCAGTAGACGATACCCGCGTCACCCGGGTGTTCGTCACGGATGAAGCGCAAAAGCTGCTCGCGGGCGCTGCGCCGAGCCGTGATGCGGTAGCGGATGTTGGGCCTGTCGAAGCTGCTGATGAACACCTGCGCCTGTTCGAGTCCGAGCCGCGTGACGATTTCGCGCCGCGTGAGGTCATCGGCCGTGGCCGTGAGCGCGATGCGCGGGATGCGTGGATAGCGCTCGGCGAGCACCGAGAGCTGAATGTATTCGGGACGGAAATCGTGCCCCCACTGGGACACGCAATGGGCCTCGTCGATGGCGAACAGCGCCAGGGGTGCGCGGTCGAGCAGGGCCAGAAAACGTTCCGTGAGCAGGCGCTCGGGGGCGACGTAGAGCAGATCGAGCTCGCCACGGACCAGCGCTGTTTCCACCTGGCGGGCCTCCTCGGCGCCCAGCGTGGAATTCAGGTAGGCGGCGCGCACGCCGGCCTCGGTCAGGGCCGCCACCTGATCCTGCATCAGGGCGATGAGCGGCGAGACCACAATGCCCACGCCGTCGCGAACGAGGGCGGGGACCTGATAGCACAGGGATTTGCCACCGCCCGTGGGCATGAGCACGAGCGCGTCCCTTCCCGCGAGCAACGCGGTGATCACCGCGTCCTGGGGCGGGCGGAAACGGTCGTAACCGAAGGTTTTCCTGAGAATCGCGTGCGCAGCGTCCATGTGCGACGGCCGTGGTGTGTTGTTCAAGCGGGCATTCTGCCTGCCTCGTCCGGTGCCCTCAAGTGCGAGCGCTAAAGGTTGTGCCGCCTGCGGCCGATTAAACAGGCGGAGATATGCATGCCTAGACCGTTCATCCGATTGCTGCCGGCCGTGATCCTGTTGTCCTTTCGTGCGGACGCGGGAGAGCTGCGCTATGGCGCGGCGCTGCACGAGGCCGCCTGGGAGGTGACGGCGTCGCGCCTGGAATGCCGCATGACCCAGGTCATACCGCATTACGGCAGCGCGGCCTTCGTGCGGCGTGCCGCCGGGGACCTGGCCTTCGAACTGCGCACCCGTCAGGGTGCACCGGCGGCAGCGGCGGCCCGCCTGACCTCGGTACCGCCCGCCTGGATGCACGCATCGCTGACGCAGGAGTTGGGCACCGTTACCGTGACACCCGGCAATGTGCCCCTGATGCTGCCCGCGCCCATGGCAAGGCGGCTGCTTGCCGATCTGGAACAGGGCCTGTTTCCTACCGTCAGTTACAACGACTGGGCGGATGGGCGCGACCAGGTGGTGGTGGCCGTGTCCGCGGTCAACCTGCGCAAGTCGCTGAACGCCTTCCACGACTGCATGGCCCAGCTTCTTCCCTATGAATTCAGGGACGTGCGGCGCAGTACCCTGCTGTTCCCCTTCGCACAAACCACCCTCGGACCCGCCATGCAGGCGCAGCTCGATACGCTGGTCGAATACCTGCGCGCGGACGCTTCGGTGCGGCAGGTGGAGGTGCGCGGCTATACCGACAACCGCGGCTTTCGCCGCCAGAATCGCGTGGTTGCGGAGCGCCGCGCCACGGCGGTCAAGGACTACCTGGTCGCCCAGGGCATCGCCGCCGGGCGCATCAGCGTGAAGGCCTTCGGCGAAAGCTATCCGGTTGCGACCAACCGCACCGAGCAAGGCCGCAGCCGCAACCGTCGGGTGGAACTGACCCTCATCCGCTAATTACCCGGCGCCTCCAGGCCCCGCCGGGCGCGACACAGCGGACCTGTAACCCGACGTCGGGTATACTTTCGCGATGTTTTTCCTGCCGGCGGCCGAGCCCGCAGGCGTTTTCCACAAGCGGAGCATCCATGTCCCAAATCAAGAAAGTGGTGCTCGCCTATTCGGGCGGGCTCGATACCTCCATTATTCTCAAGTGGTTGCAGGACGTTTATCAGTGTGAGGTGGTGACCTTTACCGCCGATATCGGCCAGGGCGAGGAGCTCGAACCGGCGCGCGCCAAGGCCAAGGCCGCGGGTATCAAGGAAATCTATATCGATGATCTCAAGGAAGAATTCGCCCGCGATTTCGTGTTCCCCATGTTCCGTGCCAACACCATATACGAGGGCGAGTACCTGCTCGGTACCTCCATCGCGCGTCCGCTCATCGCCAAGCGCCTGGTGGAAATCGCCAACGAGACCGGCGCCGACGCCATCGCGCACGGCGCCACTGGCAAGGGCAACGATCAGGTGCGCTTCGAGCTGGGCGCCTATGCCCTGAAGCCCGAGATCAAGGTCATCGCGCCCTGGCGCGAATGGGACCTGAACTCCCGCGAGAAGCTCATGGCCTACGCCGAAAAGCACGGCATTGCCGTGGACTTCGCCAAGAAGGGCAAGAAGTCGCCGTATTCCATGGATGCCAACCTGCTGCACATCTCCTACGAGGGCGGCGTGCTGGAAGATCCGTGGAACGCACCGGAGGAAGACATGTGGCGCTGGTCCGTGTCGCCGGAGAAGGCGCCCGACCAGCCCACCTACATCGAGATCACCTATCGCAACGGCGACCCGGTGGCCATCGACGGCAAGGAAATGACCCCCGCCGCGCTGCTCGCGGAGCTGAACAGGTTGGGCGGTGCCAATGGTGTGGGCCGGCTGGACGTCGTTGAGAACCGCTACGTGGGCATGAAATCCCGCGGCGCCTACGAGACCCCGGGCGGCACCATCATGCTGCGCGCCCACCGCGCCATCGAGTCCCTGTGCCTGGACCGCGAGGTGGCGCACCTGAAGGACGAGCTGATGCCGCGCTACGCCAGCCTGATTTACAACGGCTACTGGTGGAGCCCGGAACGCAAGATGCTGCAGACCATGATCGACGCCTCCCAGCAGCACGTGAACGGCGTGGTACGCGTGAAGCTCTACAAGGGCAGCGTCACTGTGGTCGGCCGCAAGTCGGACACCGACAGTCTCTTCGATGCGAACATTGCGACCTTCGAAGACGATCAGGGTGCCTACAACCAGAAGGATGCGGAGGGCTTCATCAAGCTGAACGCCCTGCGCATGCGCATCGCGGGACAGCGCCGGTCCTGAGACCGCCTGCCCCGGAAGCGAGGAGCCGCATGATGTGGGGGCATGCCGGGGCAATCTCACCGGCACTCAAGCGCAAACAGCTGGAGCTCGTCTACCAGCAGGCACCGGTGGCGTTGGCCGGTGGCCTGCTGGTGGTGCTGCTCACGCCGTTTCTGCTGCGGGAAGTGATCGACGTCTGGGTCCTCTGGACCTGGGCGGCGATAGCGACCTCCATCTACGTGTTGCGCCTGGTACTGGCCTGGTTCTGGCATCGCGCCCCCGCGGCCAGCCGGGCTGACCCGCGCTGGGAAACGCGCTACGTGTACGGCGCGTTTGCCTCCGGCAGCATCATGGGCGTGGGCGCGGCGAGTTTCCTGTTTCCGGTGGATTCCGTCGCGCACCAGGCCATGCTCATCGTGGTGTTGGCCGGCATGTCGGCCTCGACGGTCGTTCCCCAGTCCTCCATACGTTTTGGCAGCGTGGCCTATGTAATCCCGGCCACCCTGCCCATTGGCATACGTTTTCTGCTGAGCGGTGACGAGGCGCACGTACTGCTCGGCCTGTTGGTGCTCATCTACTCGGGCACCCTCATCGTTGCCGCTGCCCATTCTCATCGCGCCGTCCTCAGCAGCCTGTCGCTCGCCATCACCAACGCCGAACTGGTGCATGACCTGACCGAATCCAACACACGGCTCAACACCGCCCAGCGCATCGCGGGATTCGGCAACTGGCATTGGGATCTGCGCACCGGCGAGATGTACCTGTCGGACCAGGCCTGCCGGCTGTTCGGGTTTGAACCGGGCAGTCCGGTGACGCGACAGATATTCCTCAATGCCTTGCATCCTGATGATCGTTCCGCCTATCAGCGCGCCGTCGAGGCCGCCCTGCAACGCACCGGGAATCTGAGCATGGAAATCCGCGTCGTGCTGAGCGATGGCAATCTGCGCACCTTGCACGATGAGGCTGAAGTGGTGCGTGATGCCGCCTACGGTCCACTGCGCATGCAAGGGGTGATAAGCGATGTCTCAGCGCGTGCCGCCGCCGAACAGCAGACGCGCGAGGCCTTGCGCGAGCTGAACCGTATCCTCGGCAGCATGCAGGATACCTATTACCGCGCCGACAACGCCGGGTGCATTACCTTCATCTCCCGCTCTGCGGAACAGTTGCTCGGTTACGACGCGGACGAGTGCGTGGGGATGCGTATTGCCGACCTGTACGCCAACCCCCGGTTGCGCGATACCTTCCTGGCCGATCTCGAGGCCCGTGGTGGGTCGGTACGCAACTACGAAATCCTGCTGCGTCATCGTGACGGTCATCCCGTGTGGGTTTCGGTGAACGCGCAGCTGTTATACGGGGAAAGCAGTACGCCCGTGGGCATCGAAGGCACGGTGCGTGACATCACCGAACTGAAACGCGCCCAGGAGGCGCTGTTCCAGGAAAAGGAGCGCGCGCTGGTCACGCTCCAGTCCATCGGCGACGGTGTGGTGACCACGGACGAACAGGGCCGCATTCAGTACCTCAATCCCATCGCGGAACGGCTGCTCGCAGTCGGCAGCGGGCAAGCCACCGGCAGGCATTATCTGGAGGTGCTCAAGCTCATCGACGAAGCCACCGGCGAGGCCCTGGGCGACCTGGTCAATCTTTGTCTCACCCGTGACACCGGTGTGGTGCACGCGGATGAAGGCCTGCTGACACAACCGGACGGCACCCGCTACCATCTGAAAATCGTCGCAGCACCCATGCGGGATCGCTTTGGGCACCTGGTGGGCGCCGTGCTTGCATTGCATGACATCACGGAAGTCATGGGCATGGCACGCCAGCTCAGTTATCAGGCCAGTCACGACATGCTGACCGGCCTGTTCAACCGCCGGGTGTTCGAGCGGCGCCTGGAAGAAGCCATTCGCAGCGCCGTTGCCGGCGGCGGACCGCACGTGCTGTTCTACATGGACCTGGATCAGTTCAAGGTCGTGAACGATACCTGCGGCCACAAGGCCGGTGACGAATTGCTGCAGCAGATGGGCTCGTTGATGCAGGCGCGCATGCGCGACACCGATATCCTTGCGCGCCTGGGCGGCGACGAATTCGGGGCGTTGCTGGAAGATTGTCCGGTGGACAACGCCGTCAGCATTGCGGAGGCGCTGCGCCAGGCCGTGCGCGATTTCCGCTTCGCGTGGCAGGACAAGACCTTCGAGATCGGTGTATCGGTCGGCGTGGTGCCCATCGACGCCGGCAGCGGCAATCTGGCGGAGGTCTTGGCCGCGGCCGATGCGGCATGCTACATCGCGAAGGACCGTGGGCGAAACCGCATCCATGTCTACCAGCCGGATGATCACGCCGTGGCGCAGCGCCACGGTGAAATGGAATGGGTGCATCGACTCTCGGCGGCTTTCGACGAAAACCGGTTCGTGCTGTACGCCCAGCCCGTGGTACACCTCGACAACGAGCGGGTGATCTCCCATTACGAAGTGTTGATCCGCATGCGCGACGAGCACGGCCATGTCGTGCCGCCCGGCGCATTCATTCCGGCCGCCGAGCGTTACAACCTGATGCCCACGCTCGACCGTTGGGTGATCCGCACCACCTTCAATCTACTGCGTGATGCGCAGGGCCCGCTGGCCTTTCCGCCCGTGGATTGCGCCATCAATCTTTCAGGCCAATCCCTGTGCGATGATCATTTTCTGGAATTCGTCATTCACTTGTTCAACGACACCGGCATTCCACCCGAGAGCGTATGTTTTGAAGTGACGGAAACTGCAGCCATTGCCAACCTGTCGCGCGCCACGCGTTTCATCAGCGTGCTGCGCGGCATGGGCTGCTCATTCGCGCTGGATGACTTCGGTGCGGGGCTCTCGTCCTTCGGTTACCTCAAGAGCCTGCCAGTGGATTACCTCAAGATCGACGGCAGCTTCGTCAAGGACATGGTGGAGGACCGCGTGGACCGAGCCATGGTCGAGTCCATCAACCAGATCGGTCACGTGCTGGGTCTCAAGACCATCGGCGAGTTCGCTGAGAATGACGCTGTCACCCAGGCGCTCGAAGACGTCGGTGTGGACTACGCGCAGGGCAACGGCATTGCCGTGCCGCAACCGCTGCACGATATCCTCGCCAGTTACATCGATGTCGCTGCCGAAAAGGCTTTGGGTACCTGACAACGTCCGGTCGGACGCGGTATTCACCGCGCGTTTTCGCATTTGATGCTGAAGGAGGAATCATGCGCATCCTGCACACCATGCTGAGAGTCGGCGATCTGGAAAAATCCATCAGCTTCTACACCGACGTCCTTGGCATGCGCCTGCTGCGCCGCAAGGACTATCCGGAAGGCAAATTCACCCTTGCCTTTCTTGGCTACGGTGACGAGTCCGAGCAACCTGCGATCGAACTCACCTACAACTGGGGTGTGGACAGCTACGAGATGGGCACAGGTTACGGCCACATCGCCCTGGAAGTGGACGACGTTTACAAGGCGACCGAAGCCATCAAGGCGAAGGGCGGCAAGATCCTGCGGGAAGCCGGCCCCATGAACGCGGGCACCACCATCATCGCCTTCGTCGCCGACCCGGACGGCTATCCCATCGAGCTGATCGGCAAGGATTAGGGAGAAAAGCAATTAACCACGGAGGCACGGAGGGCCACGGAGGAGAGTGGATTGTGTTCTCGTTGGGCCTGGGTGTCTTTCGCTGACGTCATCGCCTTCAGCTCCGATTCCCGGACGCTAAAGGGACGCTCGTGGGCACGCAATTAGGTGCTGAGAGTGGTGAACCACAGAGGCCAGGGAAGGGGAGCACTTTTCCTCTTCTCCGTGGCCTCCGTGGCTCTCCGTGGTTCCTTCTTCTTTTTTCCTCCACGCCGAAGCGCGTTGTCAGCCGGAAATGGCCTGCAGGCAGCGCAGGTACGCCGCGTTCGTTGGGCCTGGGTGCCGTTCGCTGACGTCATCGCCTTCACCTCCGATTCCCGGACGTCGTGGGCACGCAACGCTGAGAGTGGTGAACCACAGAGGGCAGGGAAGGGAGCACTTTTCCTCTTCTCCGTGGCCTCCGTGGCTCTCCGTGGTTCCTTCTTCTTTTCTTTCTTCACGCCGAAGCGCGTTGTCAGCCGGAAATGGCCTGCAGGCAGCGCAGGTACGCCGCCTCGTCAGGGGGCGTGCCGTTGCGCTGAGCCTGCCACAGGACCTCGCCGAGACAATCCATGAAGCGGTGTTCCACCGCGTGGGGATCGCCGAGCTTCGCGAGCGCCGCTGCATAGGCCTCGTTGATTCCGGCCGGTCGGCGCGTACTGAGTTGCTCGTGAAGGGCGATGTGCATGCCCATGTGCAGGAAAGGATTGGTCTCGCCCATGACCGGCGACCAGTCCCTGTCCAGCGCATCCGGCTGTTCGACGAAATGCTGGTACTCCGGATGCAGCGCCACCACGTCGGCGATGATCGCCTCCAGCGGCTCCAAAGGCCTTCCTTCCACGCGCTTTTGCCACGCGTTCTGAAACATGCGCCGAAGCGCGGTGCGATCATTGGAAAAAATCATTCGAACCTCGGCCTGGCTTGAAAGCAGAAGAAGCTGAACCACGGGGGACACGGGGAACACGGGGGGAATTGATCTCAGGTAGGTGTGGGAGCGAGCTTCTGCTCGCGATTCTTGCACTCACGACCCGAAGCTCACTTCCACATGCTCGCACTTCCTTAAATTCCACCAGTGCGGGCGCCGTGGGGAAACAGATTTCCCCGTGTTCCCCGTGGTTAATGCTTTTTCCTTTCACTTCGACATAGCCTCCGCCGGGGTCTTGTGCTTGTACTCGCACAGGTCCTTGATGGGGCAGTGGGGGCATTTGGGTTTGCGGGCGATGCAGGTGTAGCGGCCGTGCAGGATGAGCCAGTGGTGGGCGTCGTGGCGGAATTCTGCGGGAACGACCTTGAGCAGTCTTTTCTCCACCTCCAGCACCGTCTTGCCCGGAGCAAGCCCCGTGCGGTTGGCCACGCGGAAGATGTGCGTGTCCACGGCGATGGTCGGTTCGCCGAAGGCGGTATTGAGGATCACGTTGGCGGTCTTGCGCCCCACCCCGGGCAGCGCCTCCAGGGCCTCGCGATCCCGCGGCACCTCGCCTGCGTGTTTTTCCAGCAGGATTTCGCAGGTCTTGATGATGTTCTGTGCCTTGGCGTTGTACAGGCCAATGGTCTTGACGTACTCCTTGAGACCTTCCACGCCCAGCGCCAGGATTGCCGCGGGCGTATTGGCGACCGGGAACAGCCGCGCCGTGGCCTTGTTCACCCCCTTGTCCGTGGCCTGAGCCGACAACACCACCGCCACCAGCAATTCGAAAGGCGTGCTGTAGTTCAGTTCGGTGGTGGGATGGGGATCGAGTTCACGCAGGCGCGCGAAGATCTCGTGGCGCTTCTTGGGATTCATTGCGATTCTTGGCGCGGTCGATGGGATGCCGGTCGATTATCGGCCAGCGCTTGCGGGCGTCGCAACCGCATGCCGACATGAGCCCGCGCGCCGCCCCCTCAAACGGCGCGATGGTTCTGCTTTCAGGCGGTCGAGGCCTCGGTCTCGGCCTCGGTCGACGCCGTGGCCGCACGGCGTGCCGCGCGCGCGTCGATGACGTTCTTGAGGGCGATGAGCAGGCCAAGGCCGAAGAAGGCGCCAGGCGGCAGCAGGGCGAACAGCAAACCGCGATAGTTCTCGAAAACCTGCACGGTCCAGTCGCGGGCGGCTTCGCCGAACATGAGATGTGCCTGGGCGAACAGGGTGCCGTTGCCGACCAGTTCGCGCATGGCGCCGAGCAGCACCAGGGCCGCCGCGAAACCGATGCCCATGGCGAAGGCATCGGCGAGTGCACGCGGCACGGAATTCTTGGAGGCGAAGGCCTCGGCGCGACCGAGAATCATGCAGTTGGTGACGATGAGCGGAATGAAGATGCCCAGCACCTTGTAGAGACCGTGCAGGTAGGCGTTCATGGCCAGCTCGATGGCGGTCACGATAGAAGCGATGACCACCACGAAGACGGGGATGCGGATCTCGGGCCGGACCAGGTTGCGGATAAGGGAGACGGCCACATTGGAACTCACCACTGTGAGCAGGGTGGCCATGCCGAGGCCGAGGCCATTGACCGCGTTGGTGGTCACCGCGAGCAGCGGGCACAGACCGAGGATCTGCACCAGGGCGGGGTTGTTCTGCCACAGGCCGTCGGCCGCGATTCTACGGTAATCGGTCATTGCGCTGTCTCCTGCGGAATCGCTGCAACGGGTGCAGGCTCGGCGGCAAACAGTTCGTCCCGGTGCGCTTCCACGTAGCGTAGCGTGTTGGCTACAGCCTTCACGACGGCGCGCGGGGTGATGGTGGCGCCGGTGAACTGGTCGAAGTCGCCCCCATCCTTGCGCACCTTCCAGCGTTCCTCGGGCGGATCGCCGAGGCTGCGGCCGGTGAAACGGGTGATCCAGTCGGAGCGTTCGGCATCGACCAGATCGCCGAGGCCCGGTGTCTCGCGGTGTGCGGTCACGCGTACACCGGCGAGGCGGCCGTCGGCGTTGACCGCCACCAGCAGGCGGATGTCGCCGCTGTAGCCGTCGGGGGCCACGGGGGCGAGGATCACGGCGACCGTTTCCGCGCCCTGGCGCGCGCGATAGACGGGTACCGGAGCGCGGCCTCCGAGCATTGGATCGGTGATGGTCAGGCGGCTTTCCAGCAAGTCATTGTCGTGGCGCTCGGCGGGCACCAGCACGTGCAGGGTGTCCACCAGGGACTGGCGCTCGTTGGCCTCCACGCGCTCGCGGGTGCCCAGATAGGTGATGCCCACCAGACTGGTGGCCGCCACGGCGAAGGCGGCGAGCAGGAAGGCGCTGACCAGCATGTTACGCAGCATGGCTCACCCCTTCGTGTGTCCGTACACCCGTGGCTGGGTGTAGTAATCGATGGTGGGCGCGGCCAGGTTCATAAGCAGGATGGCGAAGGCGACGCCGTCCGGGTAACCACCCCAGGTGCGGATGACGTAAATCAGCACGCCGGCACCCATGCCGAACACCAGTCGGCCGCGATTGCTGGTGGCGCAGGTGGTGGGGTCGGTGGCAATGAAGAAGGCGCCCAGCATGGCGCCGCCGCTGATCAGGTGATATAGCGGGCCGGCGTGGGTGTCCGGGTCCAGGGAATAGAACAGCCCCGCCATCACGAACAGGGCACCGAGCAGGCCCACCGGTGCGTGCCAGGTAATCGTACGGTTCCAAACCAGCCAGAGACCGCCGAGCAGCACAAGGCCATTCACGACCTCGAAGCCCTGGCCGCCGAGGGCGCCGAACACGGGTGTCGCCAGCGCCTCGCTAACGGTGCGGTTGAGCGACAGTTCGGTCTTCATGAAATCCAGCGGCGTGGCGCCCGACAGGGCATCCAGGCTCATACCGGCGGGCAGTGCACCGGTAAAGGCGTAGCGCAGGGTCTCGCCCAGGCTCAGCACACCGCCGTCGAGCATGGCGGGTGGCAGCCAGGTGGTCATCTCGCGCGGGAAGGAGATGAGCAGCAGCACATAACCCACCATCGCAGGATTGAAGGGGTTGTAGCCCAGGCCGCCGTAGAGCTGCTTGGCGAACACGATGGCAAAGCCGGCACCGAGCGCCGTCAGCCACCAGGGGGCGAGGGGCGGCAGGGCAAAGGCGAGCAGTACGGCGGTGACCAGGGCGCTACCGTCGACGAGGGTGTCGGCTACGGGGCGACGGCGCAGCGCAAGCATGGCCGCCTCGGCGCCCAGGGCCGCGGTCGTGGCGATGGCGAGGTTCACCAACATGCCCCAGCCGAACAGCCAGGTGTGGGCGATGATGGCGGGCACGAGCGCATACACCACGCGCAACATCACGCGCGTGACGCTGGCGGGCTGGTGGGCGTGGGGCGAACTGATGGTCGTCATCGGCGGCCAGTCCAGGCTAAAACGCGGAGTACGCGGAGGCGCGGAGGACGCGGAGATAAAATTTCTCTGCGTCCTTGGCCTCTTTGCGTTGGGCTGTTACTTTCATTGCTCGCTATCCCCACCTGCCGCGGCGGCGGCCTTCTTTGCCTTGGCGCGTTCGAGGGCGGCCTGGATGGCGGCCTTTTTGGCGTCGTCGGGCGAGGCGGCGCTGCCACTCTCAGGTGCGGCCTTTTTCTTCAGGCGCGCCTCACGCTCGGCCTTCTCTGCCTCGATGCGCGCCTGACGGAACTCGTGGCGTTCGCGCGCACGGTCGGCCTTTTTCTTCTCCCGCTCCTGTGCCCACACAGAGGTCTTCGCGAAACGGAAGAACTGCACCAGGGGCAGGTTGCTAGGGCACACATAGGCGCAGCAGCCGCATTCGATGCAGTCGAACAGCTTGTAGTCCTGCGCCTTGTCGAAATCCTTGGCGCGGGCATGCCAGTACAACTGCTGCGGCAGCAGGGACACCGGGCAGGCCTCGGCGCAGGCGCCGCAACGAATGCAGGCGCGCGTCGCGCCGCGCTCGCCCAGCTCACGCGCCACGGGCGCGAGCACGCAGCCGGAGGTCTTGGTGATGGGCACGTCGCGCGACTGCAGGGTGATACCCATCATGGGGCCGCCCAGCACCAGGCGCTCGGGCTCACTCTTCAGGCCGCCGGCGAACTCGATGAGATCGGCCACGGGTGTGCCGATGCGCACCTCGAGATTGTGCGGCGTGGCCACGGCGCCGCCGGTCACCGTGACGATGCGCGAAATGAGTGGCTCGCCCTTTTCGATGGCGCGGTACACCGCCGCGGCGGTGGCCACGTTCTGCACCACCACGCCGATGGCGATGGGCAGGCCGGCGGAGGGCACTTCCTTGCCGGTGACCACCTTGATGAGCTGCTTCTCGCCGCCGGTGGGATAGCGCGTGGGTACCTGCACCAGTTCGATGTCGCTGCGGCCGCTGCGCTTCAGCGCTTCTTCCAGCGCCACGAAGGCCTCGGGCTTGTTGTCCTCCACGGCGATGACGCAGCTGCGCGCCTGCAGGGCGTGGATCATGATGCGCACGCCGCCGATGACCTCGTCGGCACGCTCGCGCATGAGCCTGTCGTCGGCGGTGATGTAGGGCTCGCACTCGGCGCCATTGATGACGAGCGTATCCACCACCGTGCGCGGCCCCGGATTGAGCTTCACGTAAGCGGGAAAACCCGCGCCGCCCAGACCGACGATGCCCGCCTCGCGCACGCGGTTGCGCAGGTGGCTCGGGTCTTCTTTCAGCCAGTCGGGCATGGGCACGAAGTTCACCGCCTCGTCTTCGCCGTCGGTCTCGATGATCACGCACAGGGCGCTCAGGCCGGACGGGTGGGGCACGGGACGTTCCTCGATGGCGAGCACCGTGCCCGAACTGGAGGCATGTACCGGTACGCTCACATAGCCCTCGGCCTGCGCGATCATCTGGCCTTTCAGCACACGCTCGCCCACCTGCACGAGCGGCTTGGCCGGCTGCCCGATGTGCTGCTGCACGGGAATCACCAGCACGCGCGGAACCGGCGCGACCGCGATGGGGCGGGCGTTGGATTCGGTCTTGTGCTCGGGCAGATGCAGACCGCCGTGGAATGTGTGCAGGGTGCGCGTCATGCCTCAGGTACCTTTGCGGGCGCGACCTTGATGACGGGATAGGGCCACTTCCAGGTGGCGATGTCCTCGCGCACCGGCTCCATGCGGATGCAATCCACCGGGCAGGGCGAAACGCACAGTTCGCACCCGGTGCACTCGCTCTCGATGACCGTGTGCATCTGCTTGGCGGCGCCCAGGATGGCATCCACCGGACAGGCCTGCAGGCACAGCGTGCAGCCGATGCAGGTGTTCTCGTCGATGACGGCCACCATCTTGGGCTTGGCTTCGCCGTCCAGGGGCTGCGGATCGCGCCCCAGCAGATCGGCCAGCGCCATGACCACCGCCTCGCCGCCGGGCGGGCACTTGTTGATGTCCGCCTCGCCCGCGGCGATGGCCTCCGCATAGGGACGGCAGCCCGCGAAACCGCACTGGCCGCACTGGGTCTGCGGCAGCATGGCGTCGATCTTCTCCACGATGGGATCGCTCTCCACGCGGAAGCGCACAGCCGCAAACCCGAGCAACAGCCCGAACGCGGCAGCCAGCAATGTGAAGACGACGATGGCGGTCAGCATGTTCTGGAAAAAAGCCCTAACACGGGGGACACGGGGAACACGGGGGCGCTTATGGCTTGGACCTTGCTCGATACCAGACATTTGAGTCCCGCTGCACCTGCCGCAGCCAAACAGAGGTAACTCACGGGAAAATCCCCGTGTCCCCCGTGTTCCCCGTGTTTCAGCTTTTCCTTCATCCCTTCACCAAACCCGCAAAGCCCATGAAGGCCAGGGACATGAGGCCGGCGGTGACGAGGGCGATGGACGGGCCCTTGAAGGGCTGGGGGACGTCGGCCACGGCGATGCGTTCGCGCATGGCGGCGAACAGCACCAGTACCAGGGAGAAGCCCAGGGCGGCACCGAAGCCGTACACGGCCGATTGCAGGAAACCGTGCTGGGTCTGGGTGTTGAGCAGGGCCACGCCGAGCACGGCGCAGTTGGTGGTGATGAGCGGCAGGAAAATGCCCAGCACCTGGTACAGCACCGGCGAGGTCTTGTGCACCACCATCTCCGTGAACTGCACCACCACGGCGATGACCAGGATGAAGGCGATGGTGCGCAGGTACTCGAGGCCCAGCGGCGCCAGCAGGTATTCGTTGACCAGATAGCTGCTCACCGCCGACAGCGTGAGCACGAACGTGGTCGCCAGCCCCATGCCCGTGGCCGTCTCCAGCTTGCGCGAGACACCCATGAACGGACACAGGCCCAGGAATTTCACCAGCACGAAGTTGTTCACCAAAACCGTGCTGACGAGGATGAGGGCGTATTCGGTCATAATTCCCGAGTAATTTAGTCGGTCGCCTAGTATGGAGGCAACGCCTCGCGCCGGCAACCGGTACCTGCAACGGGCCAGGCCGGATTTTACGTTAAAAAGAGGGGCTTACGTTAATGATCCTGATCAAAAACGGCTAAAGAATATTAGCGCGCGCTTAAATAGGCCTTCTCCGTATTTAGAGACTGAGTGCCACGTTCAGGTTTCTTCAGAAGAGTTAACACGGGGAACAGGGGGGGATATTGGAGGCGCGAACCTTTGGCTCCGCCGGTAGTTTAGCTGACGAGGTTCCTGCATCATGTCGGTGGAGTGCAATGTCACGGAGCGCAACGTGACCTACACCCCAATCCTTATCTCCACCCCGTGTTCCCCGTGTCCCCCGTGTTAAAGCTTTTTCTCCCGTCACTTCACCTTCATTCCCGGCTGCGCACCGCTGTCGGGGTTGAGGATGAAGAGGTCCTTGCCGCCGGGGCCGGCCGCCAGGACCATGCCTTCGGAGACGCCGAACTTCATCTTGCGCGGGGCCAGG
>JAWLCT010000001.1:0-43326 GCA_041687015.1 Gammaproteobacteria bacterium | reverse complement strand
CCGCTGTCGGGGTTGAGGATGAAGAGGTCCTTGCCGCCGGGGCCGGCCGCCAGGACCATGCCTTCGGAGACGCCGAACTTCATCTTGCGCGGGGCCAGGTTGGCGACCATGACGGTGAGGCGGCCTTCCAGCTGTTCGGGGCTGTAGGCGGACTTGATGCCGGCGAACACGTTGCGGGTCTCGCCGCCCAGATCCAGGGTGAGGCGCAGCAGTTTCTCCGCGCCTTCCACGTGCTCGGCCTTGGCGATGCGCGCCACACGCAGGTCCACCTTGGCGAAGTCGTCGATGCTGATGGTCTCGGCGATGGGTTCCACGACGGGCTTGGTCTCGTGTTGCTGGTGTTCGGGATGGCGGACTTGCGACTGGGCCTCCTTGGTGGGCGCCATGCTCTGGGTGTTATCGGCGATCAAGGCGTCGATTTGCTTGGGGTCCACGCGGGTCATCAGGTGCTGGTAGGCGTTGATACGCTGCGGCAATTCGGCGGCGTCGCTCCACAGGAAGTCACGGTCGAAGCCGAACAGCTCGCGGGCCACGCGCCGGGTGGTGGCGGGCAGCACCGGGGCGAGCAGCACCGACAGCAGCTTGAAGCCGTGCAGGGTGCGCGAGCAGATGTCCTGCAGTTCCGCGCGCTTGCTTTCGTCCTTGGCCAGCACCCAGGGCTGTGCGCGATCGAATTCCTCGTTGATGCGGTCGGCTACCGCCATGATGTGGCGCACGGCCTGACCGAATTCACGGGCCTCATAGGCCTCCTGCACCTGCGCCGCAGCGGCGCCGGCCTGGGCGGTGAGGGCCCAGGTGTCACCCGCATAGGCGAGCGCGCCGTCGAAGTGCTTGGTGATGAAACCGGCGGCGCGGCTGGCGATGTTCACGTACTTGCCGACCAGATCGGCGTTCACGCGCGCCACGAAGTCTTCCAGGTTCAGGTCGATGTCGTCGATGCCGGCGCCCAGCTTGGCGGCGAAGTAGTAGCGCAGCCATTCCGGATTCAGGTGTTTCAAAAAGCTCGACGCGGTGATGAAGGTGCCGCGCGACTTGGACATCTTGGTGCCGTTCACCGTGAGGAAGCCGTGGGCGAACACCGAAGAGGGCGTGCGATAGCCGGCGCTTTCCAGTTCCGCGGGCCAGAACAGGGCGTGGAAATAAAGGATGTCCTTGCCGATGAAGTGGTACAGCTCAGTCTTTTCCGTCGCCGCCTTCTGCTTATCCCAGAAGGCGTCGAAGTCGAGGCCTTGTTTGTCGCAGAAGTTGCGGAAGCTGCCCATGTAGCCGATGGGCGCGTCCAGCCACACGTAGTAGTACTTGCCGGGTGCGCCCGGGATCTCGAAGCCGAAATAGGGGGCGTCGCGGGAGATGTCCCAGTCGGAGAGGCCGGCGTCCAGCCACTCGGCCAGCTTGTTGGCGGCCTCGGGCTGCACCTGGGGCGGCTTGATCCAGCCGCGCAGGAAGTCGGCGCAGGCGCCCAGCTTGAAGAAATGGTGATCGGACTGCTTGCGCACCGGCGTGGCGCCCGAAACGGCCGAGTAGGGATTGATCAGGTCCGTGGGTTGATAGGTGGTGCCGCACACCTCGCAGGAATCCCCGTACTGGTCCTTGGCATGGCACTTGGGGCACTCGCCCTTGATGAAACGATCCGGCAGGAACATCGCCTTCACCGGGTCGTAATACTGCTCGATGGCGCGCACCTCGATGAGGCCGGCGGCCTTGAGCTTCAGGTAGATATCGTCGGCGTAGTGCTTCGTTTCAGGCGAATTGGTGGAGTAATAGTTGTCGAAGCCCACCAGGAAGCCGTCGAAATCCGCCTTATGCTCATTCCACGTGCGGGCGATGAGCTGCTCGGGCGTGATCCCCTCCTTCTCCGCGCGCAGCATGATGGGTGTGCCGTGGGTGTCATCGGCGCACACGTACCAGCATTCGTTGCCGCGCATCTTCTGGAAGCGCACCCAGATGTCGGTCTGGATGTACTCCACCAAATGGCCCAGATGAATGGGGCCGTTGGCGTAGGGCAGGGCGCTGGTGACGAGAATGCGGCGTTTTGTCATGGTGCCTATCTACTTAGGGAGGGGTGCCTTGAACCAAGCCCGCTAAGTTACCACATAGGGTGGACTTGGAAGAAAAGCCAACCGCGGTGAAGAAGCCATAACACGGGGAACACGGGGAACACGGGGAGATCAATGCAAGCAGGTTGGGAAACACCGGTAGGAACGGCCTCAGGCCGCGATAAGCGCGGCATGCGTGGGCAATCGCGGCATGAGCACCCTCCGCGGGCATAAAGCCGCCCCTATATCCATGTTCCCCCGTGTTCCCCGTGTCCCCCGTGTTTACGCTTTTTTTCCATTAAGCTATGCGGCTTTTGCGGAATCGCATTGTGCCCGGCCGAGGCTTCTGTATAATTCCTTAACGTTTTTCTAGGGTATAGACGGCGCCGTCCTGCGCCGAAGAGGAGAAAACGATGTCGAACCTGTCCCAGGCCGCCGTGGAGTCGGCCATCAAGACCTACACGGATCCGTATCTGGAGAAGGACCTGGTCTCCGCCGGGTGCGTCAAGAACATCCAGGTGGATGGCGCCAAGGTGAGCATCGACGTGGCCATGGGCTTTCCCATTGCCGGCTACGAGCAGGCGCTGGTGGCTGCACTCACCGAGAAGGCGAAGGCCGCGGGCGCCGGCGAAGTGCAGGTGAACGTGGACCAGCGCATCGTCTCCCACGCGGCGCAGAAGGGCGTGTCCCACATCAAGGGCGTGAAGAACATCATCGCCGTGGCCTCCGGCAAGGGCGGCGTGGGCAAGTCCACCACCTCCGTGAACCTGGCCCTGGCGCTGGCGGCCGAAGGTGCCAACGTGGCCATCCTGGATGCGGACATCTACGGCCCCAGCCAGCCGCGCATGCTGGGCGTGGAGCATCAGAAGCCCGATTCCCAGGACGGTCAGCACCTGGAGCCCATCATGAGCCACGGGCTGCAGTCCATGTCCATCGGCTACCTGATCGAGCCCGAGACCCCCATGATCTGGCGTGGCCCCATGGTCACCCAGGCCCTGGAACAGCTGCTGAAGGAAACCAACTGGCGTGAGGTGGATTACCTCGTAATCGACCTGCCGCCGGGCACCGGTGACACCCAGCTGACCCTGGCCCAGAAGGTACCGGTGTCGGGCGCCGTCATCGTCACCACCCCCCAGGACATCGCCCTGCTCGACGCGCGCAAGGCCTACAAGATGTTCGAGAAGGTGGAAGTGCCGGTGCTGGGCGTGGTGGAGAACATGTCCATCCACATCTGCTCCAAGTGCGGCCACGCCGAGCACATCTTCGGCGAAGGCGGCGGCAAGAACATGGCCGAGCAGTACAGCATCCCGTTCCTGGGCGCCCTGCCGCTGGACATCCACATCCGCGAACAGGCCGACAGCGGCAAGCCCACGGTCGTGGCCGACCCTGACGGCAAGGTGGCGGAAATCTACAAGGACATCGCGCGCAAGGTCGCGGCCAAGCTGTCGCTCAAGGCCAAGGACTACAGCGCCAAGTTCCCCAAGATCGTCATCCAGAACAGCTAAGAAAAAAGCTGTTAACCACGGGGAACACGGGGGACACGGGGAACAGGAGTGAAAACCTGTGGGAGCGGCCTCAGGCCGTGATTTGGCTTTCCCGCAGGCCAATCGCGGGCTGAGCCCGCTCCTACAGGCGGGGCTCCCATCTTTTCACATGGCTTTCCCCGTGTTCCCCGTGTCCCCCGTGGTTCGGTTTTTTCCTTTGTCTTCGCCTTTCGTCTCAGCCGCCTTTCAGGCGATAATCCGCCGCTCTTTCAGAGCAGAGCGCGGGCGTCAGGGCCATGAGCATCAAATCGGACAAGTGGATCCGCCGTATGGCGGCCGAGGGCATGATCGAGCCGTTCGAGCCGGGGCAGGTGCGGCAGGTGAACGGCAGCCGCATCGTGTCCTACGGCACCTCCAGCTACGGCTACGACGTGCGCTGCGCGGATGAATTCAAGATCTTCACCAACATCAATTCGGCCATCGTGGACCCGAAGGCGTTCGACTCCTCCAGCTTCGTGGACGTGAAGTCGGACGTGTGCATCATCCCGCCCAATTCCTTCGCGCTGGCCCGCACCGTGGAATACTTCCGCATCCCGCGCAGCGTGCTGACCATCTGCCTGGGCAAGTCCACCTACGCGCGCTGCGGCATCATCGTGAACGTGACGCCGCTGGAGCCCGAGTGGCAGGGGCACGTGACCCTGGAGTTTTCCAACACCACGCCGCTGCCTGCGAAGATCTACGCCAACGAGGGCGTGGCCCAGATGCTGTTCCTGGAATCGGACGAGGAATGCGAGACTTCCTACGCCGACCGCGGCGGCAAGTACCAGGGTCAGCGCGGCGTCACCCTGCCCAAGACCTGATCACCGTTGCAGGAGCCCGCTCCGCGGGGCGATGCGTTGGTGGTGCGAGGTTAGGGCGTCATCGCTGACGGCATCGGCGCCCACAGGGGCGGGTATTGGTTGTAAGCGCCGCGCTGTAGGCCTTTGCAGGCCTCAACGCGTGCCGGCGTCTGCGGTGGCGATGCCGTCGCGGCGCAGGGACAGGATGTAGCTGGATACCGTGTGGGTGTCCTCTTTCTGTTCCAGCTTCACAGGCAGGTAGTCCCATTCGATGGCGCACCACAGCGTGGTGGTGCCTTTTCTCACCTTCACGGCGTGCACCGTGCCCATGGGGGTGACCACTTTTTCCCTGCCCAGCACCTCGAACTCGTAGTCCTCCACCTTGCCGCGGTCGGCCACGCGGTAACTCAGACGGGTCTTGCCGCTGGCCAGGTCGTCGCGCATGACGGCCTGGTACATGAGTTTGTCGAGCACCCCCGTGTTGACGGGGACTTCCTTTTCCTTGCCGTCGCGCAAGGAGATCACGATACCGCGCTTCCAATCGAACGTGAGGCGCTCCTCCACGTCCTTGGACCGGCCGGTGTAGTGCGAGTAATACTCGACCGGCCGGTAACCCCGCTCGTTCTGCACCCACTCGGAACGCTCGCGAAAGCGATCGGACTTGAACAGTGCCACCAGGCCGGTGGTGTAGAGATCAGTGGCCAGCACGTAGCGATCGGGGCCCACCGAGCGCAGCGTGCGGGTCATCTCGCCGATTTTCAGCCCGTTGGCATGCACCGCGTAGTGGGCGGAAAACACGGGCGGCGCCGACGGCGCGGCCAGGAGCGGCCCGGTGATGAACAGAACTACCAGTGCAAACAGTCGTTTCATGCTTCCTTCCATGCGGGCATTCTAGCCTGCGTCTGATGACCGGGAAAAAGCTCAAACCACGGTCCGGGAAAAAGCCAGAGACTACGGGGGCCCCGGAGAGAGGCCACGGAGATAAGAGCTTACGGCGGCGTCAGACGCGCGGCTCTCGGCACGCGGCATGGCGCCTACGGGAAGCACCGCGCTACGCGAAAACAATGCGTCGCGTGGCCCCGTGATGGCACCTCTCCGCCTCGCCCCCCCGGGCCGAGCAGGCCGATGCTGGTATACTCGCCGCCGCTTCGCCGAGACCGGGTTCATGAATCGCCACGCAATGCCACATGCCGCCGCCCCGCGCTGGATTCCGCCGCTGCTTCTGTTGGTGCTGGCGGGCAATCTGGCGGGCTGGCTTACCCTCGGCATCCTCCCGGACGAGGCCTATTACTGGGTCTGGTCCGAACGCCTGCAGGCCGGCTATTTCGACCATGCCCCCCTCATCGCCTGGTTGATCCGGCCGTTCACCGCCCTGTTCGGCGACAACGCCGTGGCCATCCGGCTGCCCAGCGTGCTGGGCTGGTGCGTGGGCGCGGGCCTGGCCTTCGATCTGGCGCGGCGGCTCTATGGGCGTGAGGCCGGCTGGCTCGCGCTGCTGGCCTGGATCAGCCTGCCCATCGTTCAGATCGGCTTCCATATCAACACCCCCGATACGCCTTTGGTGTTGTTCACCTGGGTCACCTTTTACTTCGCCGTGCGTGCGCTCACGGAGTCCCGTCCCCAGTGGTGGTTGGCGGCGGGCGCAGGCGCCGGGTTTGCCATGCTGGGCAAGTACCCGGGGCTGCTGGTGCCGCTCGCCGTTCTGGGTGGGCTGGCTTTCAGCGCGGACGGGCGACGCCACCTCGCCAGCCGCTGGCCCTGGCTGGGGGCGGTGCTGGCGGCGCTCATCGTCGCCCCCATGGTGATCTGGAACGCCCTCAATGAGTGGATCTCCTTCGCCTTCCAGTTCGGTCACGGGGTGCAGTCCAAGGTCGATGCGCCCCTGGCCATGGCCGGGCAGTTCCTGGTCGGCCAGTTGGGGGTGGCACTGCCGTGGACCTGGTTTGCCATGGCCTTTGCGGCGCTGCCTACCCGCACCCAGCGGGCGAGCCCCGCGTTTTGGGTGCTCGCGGCCGGCTTTTGGCTGCCCCTGGTGGTGTTCGGCCTGGCAGGCCTCACCGCCAAAAGCCATCCCAACTGGCCGGTGAGCGCCTACGCACCGGGCGTGGTACTCCTGGCGGGCATGCTGGCGCGTTGGGGCGCACGCCGTGTGGTGGTGGCGTTGATAATCGCCTCGGTGCTGTTCTCCTTCGTGTTGATCAACCTGATCCGCTTCCCCCATTGGGTGGCGGCGCTGGGCGTACCGTTGCCACCCCAGCGCACCCAGCTCAGCCAGGCCTACGGCTGGGAGGAGGTACGCGCCGCAGTGCTGCCTCATCTTGCCGGCCGCGAGGACTGCAAGGTGGTGGGCGACCGGCTGCAGGGCACGGCCATGCTGGCGCTGCTGCTCGAGGACCCGGACCGGGTGATGGTTTCGAACGACACCCGCCTCAATCAGTTCCATTTGTGGCAGCGGGAGGCGCCTGTCCCGACGGCCGTGCTGTGCCTGTATGTGGCCCAATACGACCATGACGATCACATTCCGGAACGGCTCAGCCTGCCCGAGCAGGGAGATTGGCGCCTCGCCGAGGTGATCACCCATCACAATCCCGACCTCTCGGTGCGGCAAACCGGCATCTACCTGCCGGCCGGTTCACCCTGATTCCACAGCCTTTGCGTTACAATGCCGGCCCCCAAACGCCGGACCCGTTGAGATTTTGGCCTCGTTCGCCTTAGCTCCATCTGCCACTGCCCGCGCCCTTGCTCCCGCCAGGGCGGCACTGGCGCTCGTCCTGGGCTTGGCGGCGCTGCATCTGCTGGTCGCTGCGCGCTTTGATTTGGGGGTGGACGAGGCCCATTACGCCTTGTTCGGGCGCCTGCTCGACTGGAGCTATTTCGATCACCCGCCCATGGTCGGCTGGCTGCAGGCGGTGGCCCTGGCGCTGTTCGGCAGCGGTGAACTGGCCCTGCGCCTGTGGCCCATCGTGCTGGGCGCGACGGCCGGACTGCTGGTGTTCCGCCTGGCGCGGGAGTTGTTTCCCGAGGAATCCCCCTGGATCGCCTTCCTGGCCGTGGCGGTGCTGGAATCGGCACTGATCTTCCAGCTGGTGTCCATGGCCATGGTGCCGGAGGATCCCCTGCTGGTGTTCGGCCTGGGCGGGGCGCTGTTCCTGTTCCGGGCGGCCGCCGAGGACCGCATGGGCGACTGGCTGGGCGTGGGCGTGCTGTTCGGCCTGGCCGGGCTGTCCAAGTACACGGCCGTGGTGCTGGTGATCTCGGCCTTGCTGTTTCTCGTTTCCGAGCGCGGCTGGCGCGGCCTGGCCCGTCCCGGCCCCTGGCTGGCGGCGGCGATCGCCTTCGTGTTGATCCTGCCGGTGTTGTGGTGGAACGCCCGGCACGACTGGATCTCCTTCGCCTATCAGTGGGGCCACGGTGCACCGGATCGCCCGTGGGACGCGGTGCGTTTCCTGCGTTCGTTGGCGGGCCAGTTGCTCGCCTATGCGCCGGGCGTCGTGATTTTCGGCCTGGCGGCTTTGGGGGCGGCACGCCGCGATGGGTGGCATGTAGGGGTGCGCTTTTCCGTTTTGCTGGCGCTGCCGCTGCTGTTGCTGTTCGCCTGGAGCGCCGGGCTGGAGGAGACGCTGCCGCACTGGACCTTGCTTGCCTGGGCCGGCCTGGCACCGCTCACGGCGCGCTGGCTGTATGCGCACTGGTCACGGCTCGCGGTGCGCATCGGCGCCTGGGGCTCACTGAGCTATTCCGTTGCGCTGGTGCTGGTGGTACACACCCAGTTCTTGTTTCCATGGATACCTTTTTCCGCCCATGCCCACCCTTTCGGCGATCTCTATGGTTGGCGCGAAGCGGCGGTGCGGGCGGAGCAGTTGCGTGGGGAGCTGGGCGAGGGAGCGGGTTTGTTCGTGGGCAACTGGTCCCTGGCCAGCCGCATCGCCTGGTATGCGGAGCGTCCGGTGCAGGTGACCGACACGCGCTTCGACCAA
This sequence comes from Gammaproteobacteria bacterium, assembly GCA_041687015.1. Taxonomy (GTDB): domain Bacteria; phylum Pseudomonadota; class Gammaproteobacteria; order Thiohalomonadales; family Thiohalomonadaceae; genus JALOAT01. The sequence continues at coordinate 34,990 of JAWLCT010000001.1, read as the reverse complement.
TTCGACCTCTGGTTCGGCTCACCCGCTGAAGGTGCCCACGGCGTGCTCGTCGTGCCCCAGCGCTATGTCGACCGGCCGCGCGCCAGCGGTGTCAGCCGTTTCGCCCACTGCGAGCCCTTGGACGCCTTGCGCTGGATGCTCGGAGACGCGCCCGTGCATACCTTTCGATTCCTTCACTGCCGCGGTTACCGGGAGTAGACATGAGCTGGGCCACAGACCGTTGGCGTGATCCCTGGGTGTGGGTGCTGCCTGCCGTTGCCAGTGTGCTGCTGGCTGTGCTGTGGGACAGCGAACTGAACCGGGCACTGTTTCTCGCCATCAACAGCATCGGCCTGCACACGGGGGCTTCCCTGTGGGCCAATATCACCGTGCTGGGCGATTCCCTGGTGGTGTTCACGCTGGCGTTGGTTTTCGTGGGGCGTTATCCACGCCTTGTCTGGGCGCTGGTCATCGCGGCCCTGGCTGCAACCTTCGTGGTCCACGGCTTCAAGGAATGGCTGAACCTGTTCCGCCCGCCGGCGGTGTTCGGAGCCGACGAGATCAACGTGATCGGCACGGCCCACAAGGCCGTGTCGTTCCCGTCGGGGCATACCACGGCGGTATTCACGCTCGCCGCGTTGCTCTGCCTCCAGGAGGATCTCTCCCGCGGTTTGAAAAGCGCACTGCTGGCCTGGGCCGTGCTGGTGGGTACGTCACGCATCGTGGTGGGCGTGCACTGGCCCACTGACGTGCTCGGCGGTGCCGCCATCGGCTGGACTTGCGCGGCACTCGGTATGTGGCTGGCGCCGCGCGTGGGCTGGGGACTGACGTCGCGGGCGCAACGGCTGTTTGCGGTGATTCTCATCACTGCCGCCCTGAGTCTGGTGTTCTTCCACGACAGCGGTTATCCGCAGGCGCGCGTGCTCGAAGTACTGATCGCTCTCGGCGCCCTGGCTGTGGCCTTGCCGGGCGTGCGGCGGGTGTTTAGGGAAGCGGCTGCGGAGAAGCGGGAATCGGCGCAGGCGCAACAGGCCGATGACCTCGACCCGACGGCGGCGCGGCCGCGCCTCGGCGCCCTGCTGGTGCGCGTGGCGGTGACCGTGCTGATTTTTGCCCTGATTTTCCGCTCCATCGATTTTGCCGGCGTACAGGCGGTGATGGCCGACATCGTGCCGCGCCTGCTCGGCCTGGCCATCATGTTCCAGTTTATTTCGACGGCGCTGGCGTCCTACCGCTGGCGGCTGCTCATGCGCCCGCTGGGTTTCCCCATGGGTTTCAGTTTCTACTTGCGCAGCTATTTCAAGGGCACGTTCTTCAACCAGGGGCTGCCCACCAGCATCGGCGGCGACGCGGTCCGCGTGCTGGACGTGGCCGGGCAGGGCTATCGCAAACGCGAGGCCTTCTACGGCGTATTTATCGATCGCGTGCTCGGGCTCGTAGGGCTTCTGGTGCTGAATCTGGCGGCCAGCGCATGGGCGCCCAACCTGCTGCCCGGCGGCGTCTCCATGGCCATCAACGCCATCGTGGCAGCAGGCGTCGCGGGTTTCCTGGGGCTGTTGTTGCTGCGGCGCATCCCCCTGTTGCAGCGCTGGCGCATGCTGCGTCCGTTGCACACGGTTTCCGAGAAACTCGTCCTGGTGCTGAGCCGACCGCGCGACGCCGTGCTGCAGGCCGGGCTGTCCATCGCCGTGCACGTGCTGTCACTGGTGGCCATTTTCCTCATCGGGCGCAGCGTCGGGTTGGAGTACGATCTGACCACGTTCATGGTGGTGGTCCCTCCGGTCATTCTGCTCACGCTCATCCCGGTGTCGCTGGCCGGCTGGGGTGTGCGCGAGGGCGCCATGATCGGCCTGTTCACCCTCATCGGTGCGAGCAAGGCCGCGGTGCTGTCCATGTCGCTGCTGTATGGTCTGGTGCTCGTGGTCACCAGTCTGCCGGGTTTTTTGGTGTATCTGTCGAACAACACGATGGGTGGAAAGGTGACGCGTAATGCGTGAGAAGGTGACGCGTGACGATCCAGACCCATCAGTTTTTAACGCTTAACGTCCAGCCCTTAACGTTTTAACCGGATTGATTCCATGAACGTCGACACCATGCGCCGCATCGATTACTGGGCGGGGATCCCGCTGTGTTTCCTGGTGTCCACCGTGCAGCGGGTGGCGAACTGGCTGCGGCCACGGCGGGAAAAGCAGCCCAAGAACGTGCTGTTCGTGGAACTTTCCGAAATGGGCAGCGCCATCATCGTGGACCCGGCCATGCGCAAGATGCAGCGTGAGGCCGGTGCCAACCTGCATTTCGTCATCTTCAAGAATAATGCGGCCAGCTTGCGCCTGCTCGGCACCGTGCCGGAGGAAAACGTATTCACGCTGCGCGCCGACGGACTGGTGCCGCTGGTGGTGGATACCCTGCGTTTTCTGTTGTGGACGCGGCGCCGCCGCATCGACACGGTGATCGACCTCGAACTGTTTTCCCGTTTCACCGCCTTGCTTACGGCGCTATCGGGTGCTTCCAACCGCGTCGGCTTCCACGCCTTTCACAACGAGGGGCTGTACCGGGGCGAGATGCTCACTCACCGCGTGGCCTATAACCCGCATATCCATATTGCCAAGAACTTCGTGGCCTTGGTGGATGCTGCGCTCACCCATCGTGACGAACTGCCTTTTTCCAAGCGCGCCGTCCCGGACGAGGAAGTGGTGCTCGCCAAGGCGGAGGTCGGCGAGGACGCCAAGGCGGCCATGCGTGAGCGCGTGAAAGAGGATTACCCGGACTTCGATCCGGTGCGGCACCGCCTGGTGCTCATCAACCCCAACGCCAGCGATCTTCTGCCCCAGCGCCGCTGGATGCCCGACAATTTCGTCACCTTGATGCGCGATATTTTGGCTGCCTATCCGGATGTGCTTATTCTCATTACCGGGGCGCCTGCCGAACGGGACCAGGCGGACGGCCTGAAGCGCCGCGTGGACGACGATCGCTGCATCAACTTCGCGGGTCGTGTGAAGTTTTCGGAGCTGCCGGCGTTGTACAGCATCTCCACGCTCATGGTGACCAACGACTCCGGCCCGGGCCATTTCTCCGCCGTCACCGATTTGCGAACCTTTGTGATTTTCGGACCCGAGACGCCGCGCCTTTACGGTTCGCTCGGCAACAGCACGCCCATATTCGCAGGACTGGCATGTTCACCCTGCGTGAGCGCGGCGAATCACCGCAAGACACCGTGTGTGGATAACGTGTGCCTCAAGGTCATCACCCCTGAACAGGTGTTCGCGACCATCCAGCCCGCGTTGAGCGTGTGAAATCATCCTGCCTCCTGTGCGCGAGGCCGTCTTCTCTAATCAGCCCGGCCACGCCGGGCTGATCCGCTTTGGTAGCTGAACACGATTTTCGCTTCGGCGGGTTGGTACCATTCTCTCAGCGGCTCCTAGCGCTCCTAACAGGTTGTTGCTAGGCTTATCAACCGGTACATCGAAGAGGAGAAGAACCCCATGGATATGCTGCGTTATTGCCTTGGCATACTCTCTGCCGTCTTCGTACTCGCGGTTTCCGCGCCCGTCCAGTCCGCTTCACCAGACCACGTCGTCGAAAGTGTGAATTCCGTAGAGCTGAAGTGTCCGCCGTGGTGTTGATCCGATGAGTTAAAAGGGGCGTGTGAGGAACGCCCCTTTTTCTCAGGCCCTGTACGCTGTTTTCACAGGGGACGTAATCTGCGCGAGGGTTTCGTGCAGGTCCCGGGGCTGGAAAGGCTTGGTGATGTGACCATCCATGCCGGCGGCGCGAAACACTGCATGCTCCTCGGGCAGGGCGTTGGCGGTGAGCGCGATGATGGGCACGTGGGCCTTGAGCGGGTCGGAGAGCGCGCGGATACGGCGGGTGGCTTCGAGCCCATCCATCTCGGGCATTTGCACGTCCATGAGGATGACATCGACCTCCTCAGCCAGCAGGCGCTCGATCGCTTCACGGCCGTTTTCCGCTTCCAGTACCGTGTGGCCTTCCTTCTGCAGCAAGGCGCGCACCACGCGCCGATTGATTTCCCCGTCTTCGGCCATGAGCACACGCAATGCACGCGGCTTGATTGCCTTTGCCAGCGTGTTGTCTGCAGGTACACAGTTCGGCGGTTCCACCGGCTGCAGGCGCAGCATGAAGAAGAAACTGCTTCCCGCACCCAAATCGCTTTCCACGCCGATGCGCCCGCCCATGGCTGTGACGAGGCGCTTGCAGATGGCGAGGCCGAGCCCGGTACCGCCGAACTTGCGGCTGATGCTGGAGTCCGCCTGGGAAAAATCTTCGAACAGATGCTCCTGGTCCGCAGGGGCGATGCCGATACCCGTATCCCTCACGGAAAACAGGAGCACGACCGGGAGCGAGGAACCGGGCGGCGGTGGTTCGACCACTTCCACGGACAATTCGACGAATCCCCGGGGCGTGAATTTAAGTGCATTCCCAACCAGGTTCTGTAATACCTGCCGCAGACGCACCGGATCGCCGAGTACGCAACCCGGAATCTTCGGGTCAACGGTGAGGGTGAGCGCCAGGTTCTTGGTCTGGGCCACGGCTGAGTTGAGCAGCACAATTTCTTCCAGCAGGCGCCGCAGTTCCATGGGCTGCAGCTCGATGGTGAGCTTGCCTGCTTCGATTTTGGACAGGTCGAGCACGTCATCGAGGATGATCAGCAGCGCTTCGCCCGAGGCGGCGATGGCATCCACGTATTCGCGTTGTTGTCGCGACAAAGCGGTGTCGCGCAGCAGATGCACCATGCCGAGGACGCCGTTCATGGGCGTTCGGATCTCATGGCTCATGGTGGCGAGGAAGGCGCTCTTCACGCGCATTGCAGCCGAGGCCGCCTCCTCGCTGGCCTTGATGCGCCGGAACAGTCCGGCGACCGCCCACCAGGCCAGCAGCAGTACGGCCATGGCGAGCATGGACCCGACCAGCAGTCGATCGCGCACCTTGCTCTTGAGTTGCTCGACGAAAATGTTCGAGGACTGAAATTCGGCGCGTCCCAGCAATTCGTGCGGTGATCGGGAATACAGCGGCACTTCGATATGGAAGCAATCCGGGCAGGTGCGGCCCCGCATGCGATCCAGCGGCACCGACACAGTCTCGGCATCGGCGAGCACCCGCAGGGCCACCACGAAGGGTGATCCGGTGTTCGGCTCGGTGAGCACCAGGATTTCATCCATGGCATCGTCGAGCAGGCGCGGTTCCCCGCTGCGGCCTGCGGCGACGAGCGCATCGGCGAGATTGCGTGCGTGGGACTGGGCAATGGCGCCGGCGGCGGCGCGTGCATCGGCATCAAGGCGCGGTTCCAGCACCTGAACCCAGTACAGACTGCCCAGGCCCATCAGTGAGGCGGCGAGCAGCAGGAACAGCAGGGCAAGGTGTCGCTGAAGATCGCCGCTGATGAGGGTACGTGATTCACTCATGGGTGCGGGCAACCTCGAGAAAGAAGGATTTAAGCTGAATCCCTGCTGCCGACAGGGACGCAGGGTTTACCAAGGGCAGAATACGGTCGCCGATGAAAACGCCGGCATGCGCGCCCAGCGCCACATCGCCGCGGAAGGGCGAAAACACAAGCGTACCGGTGGTGTTGCCGAAGTGGGTGGCGGCGGGAAGCGCATCGGGTAGCCATTCCGCCAGAAACAACCCTGCAAAATGATCAGGTCGCTGGTTAAGGTGAGTGTAAGCGACCGTTTCCACCACCAGGGGGATGTCGCGGATAGCACCTGCCTCGCGCAGACGCATCGCAACACGTTCGGCGGCATCGGGCCGCTCTTTGTACACCACCAGCACGTGCAGCTTGCCGTCCGGCGCGATCTTGTTCTCAAGATTGCGATCGGCCGCGAGCACGGCGGGGAAGAGCTTCAGGCCGACGAGAATGCGGCGTTCGGTTTGCTCGCCGGCCATGAGTGAGCCGGATACAAGGCAAAGGAACACCGTCACCCAGAGGATGACGCGTGAGCCGATGGTCTTGTATCCGTTCCCTGGCACGTGTTTCATTAGAACTCGTAGGTGACGCGTGTCCACCACTCACGCCCGGCTCGCGGGTAGTCCTCGGGATAGGTGGCAGGGGGATAAGGCATGTCTGGGGTTTGTTCTTCGTAATTGAGGCCTGCCGGGTAGCGCACGTCGGCGTCGAACAGGTTCTTGATGCCGATGGACCATGTGGCACCTCGCAGTTCCAGACGCGACAGGGTTGCGGTGAGATCCACGGTGGTGTAGCCGGCGAGCTTGCCGCGGGGATCCGCCCGCTCGCGCGTCATGTCGCCCACGTGGTGCAGCTGGATTCCCCAGGTAACACCGCGCGGACAGAGATACGTGGCGCCGAGGTTGGCCAGCCACTGTGGTGCGCCCGGGAAGGGGCGGTCGGTCGTTTCGTCATGGGTTTCGAGATAGGAGACATTGCCATCCAGGGCCAGGCGGGGGCTCAACCTGTAACGCTGCTCCCATTCGGCGCCCCATGCGGTGGCGTCACCATTGCCAAAGTTCTGGTCATCCGGGCTATCGACAAAAATGACCAGGTCATCGAGTTTCGAATGGAACGCGGTGAGCCGGTGCTCCCAGCGTACGCCCTTGTAGATGTACTCCAGTTCGTAGGTGTGGATATGGGCCGGATCCACTGGCTCACGGGTGAGTTCGAGCAACGTGGCTGGACGAAAGCCTTCCGCGTACTGCCCCTTGAGTATGTGACGCTCGTTCACGCGCCACACGCCCGCCAGGCGCGGCGTCGTGCGGGAACCGGCGTCGTCGTAGTCGTCGTGGCGCGCACCGGCGGTGAGGGTGAAGGCATCCGTAATCCGGAACTCATCCTGCAAAGTCAGGCTGGTGATGGTGCGCGTGGTGCCTTCCTGCACGCCGATGGCCCAGTCGTGCAAATCCGTGGTGGCCTGGTAGCTATCCGGGTCCAGGTTGAAGCGCGTTCTGCTTTCTCGGACATCGAATTCGGTAAGTTGCGCACCGAAGAGCAAGGCGTGCTGCGCGTTGGGGCGCCAGTTGAGGTCGATGCCTCCGTACAGCTTCTGTTCCAGGTAGCGCGATTCGCCGTAGATGTCGGGACCCGTGGTGTAGAACAATTCCGCCGGGCCGCTGTACAGGCTTTTGCGTTCGGTCAGCGCATCCTGCCAGCCCAGGTAAACGCCGGTGCTGAAACCATGAGCGAAGCGTGTGGCGTTGCGCGCCTCGATGCCACGATGGCGGTTACGCTCGACAATGTGCTGGCCTTCCGGGGGGAGCACGTTGTTGATGCCGAAGTGTTCCCCCAGCGCGTCCTGGTTCCACTGCAGCATCAGGGTGAATCCGCCATGTTCCAGACGTACGACGGCCGTTCCGGATTCCAGTTCTTCGTTGCTGTCGCCGGGCGCGTGCGATTCCCCTGCGAGGCCGATTTGGTGCAACAGGTCGGGCCCTGTCCTGACGTCCGCTCCATCCGTGCGCCAGCCCGAAATGCTCGCCGACACCCGCACGTCACCTTCCGCCCAACGGGCGACGGCGCCACCGCCGTAGGTGTCGTGGGAACCGCCGAAGGCGAACAGGCGCGGCGCATCGCTGCGGGTGATCACGTTGATGACGCCCAGGTACGCGAACTCACCGTGGATGGCCGAGCCCGGGCCGCGCACGACTTCGATGCGTTCAATCTGTTCGATAGGGATGTTGAGCAAGGGGTCGGCCAAGCCGCGTTCGGCGGTGTTCATTGCCACGTTGTTGAGCAGCAGTTTTACATTGCCCGAGCCCCAGACGTTGCCCATGCCTCGCACCAGTAGCTTGCGCCGGCCGCTTGCCTCCATGGCCCGTTCAATGCCCGGCACCAATGCCAGCGCTTCCCAGACGGTGCGCACTCCGCGCAATTCGAGATCGCGGCCATGCAGTACCGACATGAGGCCGGGTACGTAGTCGAGGTTCAGGCGGGTCTTGGTGGCCAGTTCAGTCTGCTCATCGAGCAGTGCGAGGAGATCGTCCTTTTCTCCATCCAGCGCACCGGACTGGGCCGAAGCCATGGTGGGTGCGCAGACCATCAGTGCGAGGAAAAGTCGTTCGAGCTTCATAAGGCGGCGGGTTTACCGTCCAATAGAGCGACACCGTCACGCAAGCCGAGGCGGCCTTCGGCAAACCAGCCGATCGCCGCCGGGTAGATGCGGTGTTCCTGTTCGAGCACACGCGCCGCGAGTGTTTCCGGCGTGTCATCGGGGTATACCGGCACGCGTGCCTGCACGATGATAGGTCCGGCGTCCAGTTCGGGGGTGACGAAGTGCACCGTGGCCCCGTGCTCCCGATCACCGGCCGCGAGGCAGCGCGCATGGGTGTCGAGGCCGCGGTATTTGGGCAGCAGGGAAGGATGAATATTCATCAGGCGACCCTCGTAACGGCGTACGAAAGCGTCACTCAGAATACGCATGAAGCCTGCCAGCACCACCAGTCCGGGCTGGAATCCGTCGATGGCTTCGGCGAGCGCCGCGTCATAGCCGGCGCGGTCCGTGTGGGCCTTGGGGTCCACGAACACGGCGGGAATGCCGGCACGGCGTGCGCGCTCCAGGCCGTAGCAGTCGGCGCGGTTGCTGAGCACCGCGCACACGTCGATGGACAGGGCGGGGGCGGCGTCGAGGATGGCCTGCAGGTTGCTGCCACCACCCGACACCAGCACCACCACCGGCAGGCGCGCTTCAGCGCCGGAACTCACCGGAACACCACCTGCTCTTCGCCCGCGGCGCTCCCTTCCACGTAACCGATGATGTGGGCCGTTTCGCCGGCCGCGCGCAGGCCTTCCAGGGCGCGCTGCTTGTCCGCATCGGCGACACATACCACCATGCCGATACCGCAATTGAACGTGCGATACATCTCCAGGTCGGCGATGTTGCCCTGCTGCTGGAGCCAGTCGAACACCGCCGGGCGGGTCCAGGCCTTGGTATCGAACACCGCGCGACAGTTCTCGGGCAGCACGCGTGGCACATTTTCCAGCAGGCCGCCCCCGGTGATGTGGGCCAGCGCATGGACTTCCACATTCGCCATGAGCGCCAGCAGCGGCTTCACATAGATGCGGGTGGGTTCGAGCATTACCTCGCCCAGGGTGCGGCCCTCGAAGGCCTGGTCCAGGCGCGCGCCGCTGGTCTCGATGACCTTGCGCACCAGGGAGTAGCCGTTGGAGTGTGGCCCGGAGGAGGCCAGGCCGATGAGGGCATCACCCGGCTTCACCGCGCTGCCGTCGATGATTTTGCTTTTTTCCACTACGCCCACGCAGAAGCCGGCGAGGTCGTAGTCCCCACCGTGATACATGCCGGGCATCTCGGCCGTCTCGCCGCCCACCAGGGCACAGCCCGCCTGCACGCAGCCGTCGGCGATGCCCTTCACCACGTCGGCGGCGGCATCCACATCCAGCTGGCCGGTGGCGTAGTAATCCAGGAAAAACAACGGTTCAGCGCCCTGGACCACAAGGTCGTTGACGCACATGGCCACCAGATCGATGCCGATGGTGTCGTGCTTGTTCAGGTCCATGGCAAGCCGCAGCTTGGTGCCCACGCCGTCGGTGCCGGAGACCAGCACAGGCTCGCGGTAACGGTCCACCGGCACTTCGAACAGGGCGCCGAAGCCGCCAATGCCGCCGAGTATCCCGGGACGGCGGGTGCGCGCCGCCTGGGGTTTGATGCGTTGCACCAGGGCATTGCCCGCGTCGATATCGACACCGGCATCGCGGTAACTGAGGCCCTTGCCGGGCGCACCCTGCTTTTGGTCGGCCACCTTTTTCACCTTTGAATGGGGGGAGCGGAGGAAAGTGGCTCATTCTAACAAAGCCCGGGGACGCGGGGCAGGCGAGTACACGCGCCGCAGCGCGCGATTGCTGGTTGCCATTGCGCGAACTTCGCCCCGGGATGCGCGCGGTGCGCTTGACTTGCCGGGGTCGGTCGCATAGCTTGCGCGGGCATGAAGCGTGCTTGCCTCCACCTGGTTTTTCTCCTGTCCTTGTTCGCCTTCGGCCCGGTCACGGCTGACGAGGTCCGCAATCTTTACGAGGCGGAAGTACCGGTCGCCGGCCAGGGGGCCGAGGAGCGGCAGGCGGCCTTGCGTGCGGTTTTTGAGCAAGTGCTGGCCAAGGTGAGCGGTTACGGTGCCGTATCCCGGGAAGCGGTGCTGAGCGACGCCCTCGCCACGCCGGACCGGTACGTCCAACAGTTCCGCTACCGTGAGCAGTCCGGCCAGGCTGGACCTGGCGGGTTGGGTTTTTGGGCCCGCTTCGACCAGAACGCGGTCAACGCATTGTTGCGCCAGCACCAGCTGCCGGTGTGGGGTGCGGTGCGTCCCGCCACGTTGCTGTGGCTTGCCGTCGAGGAGCATGGCCAGCGGCGTCTGGTCGGTGCGAACGACCCCAGTCCCATCGCCGCAGCAGCGGCCGCCCAGGCCGACCGGCGCGGCCTGCCCGTGCACCTGCCCCTGCTTGATTTGCAGGACCTCCAGCGGATCCAGCCCGCCGACGTGTGGGGCGACTTTCGCGACGTGATCCAGTCCGCCTCGGAGCGCTACCAGGCTCAGGCCGTGCTGGCCGGCGCACTGTTCCGTAACGGCGACGCGTATCGCGCGCGCTTCACCCTGTATCAAGGCAACCGTGCCCAGCGCTGGGAACATGCCGGCACCCTCGACGAGGTGTTGGCGGCGGGCCTGGACCACGCCACGGACGAGATCGCCATGGCCTATACCCAGGCCGTCGGCGGGGCGAGTGCCGTGACGGTGCAGGTGAGCGACGTGCGCAGCCTGGCCGATTACATGCGCGCCATGGATTATCTGGACGCCTTGTCCGGCGTATCCCGCGTCGAACTGGTCACGGTGGAAAGTGACCGGATCGTTTACCGGCTCACCCTGCAAGGGGCGGCGCACACGCTGGTGCAGGCCATCGGCCTGGGCGACACGCTGGCCCCGGATAACGGTCCGGCACCGATCCCGGCGCAGGCAGAGCTCAGATACCGGCTGTTGAAGTGACGCGGCGGGACCTGCCCAACCTCATCACCATTCTCAGAATCCTCCTCGTGGCCCCGCTCGCCTGGGCCCTGTTGAACGGGGAGTTCGGCTGGGCACTGCTGTTGTTCGCGCTGGCGGGCGCATCCGATGGCATCGACGGCTTCCTGGCCCGGCACTACGGCTGGCAAAGCCCGCTCGGTGCACTGCTCGACCCGCTGGCCGACAAACTGCTGCTCGTAACGGTCTACCTGGCCCTTGGCGCGCTCGGTTTCGTGCCGCTGATGTTAGTGATTGCGGTGTTCACCCGCGACCTCGTCATCGTCACCGGCGCTGCCGTGTACCGCCTGTGCATCGGCCCGGTGGAAATGGCGCCGAGTCTGATCAGCAAGCTCAACACCGTGCTGCAGATCGCCCTCGCGGTGGTGGCCATGGTCAGTGCCGGACTCGGCTGGTTGCCGGTGTGGTCGACCGATCTGCTGGTGGGGGCGGTATATGCCAGCACCCTGTTGAGCGGCCTCCATTACATCGGGGTATGGAGTCGCCGTGCCTGGAACGAATCACGGAGGAAACATCCTTGAGCACGGCAAGCAAAGCACTGGTTCTGGTCGGCTTCGCGGTTGCCGGTGTTCTCATCTATCTGCTGGCGCCGATACTGACGCCGTTCATGATCGGCGCCGTTCTCGCCTACATCGGGGATCCACTGGTGGATCGGCTGGAACGCATGCGCCTCTCGCGCACCCTTGCCGTGGTGCTGGTGTTCTGTCTGCTGACCCTCGCCGTGTTCGCGCTGGCGCTGGTGGTGGTGCCCCTGCTGGCAGAGCAGGTCGGCGTACTCGTGCGGCGGCTACCCGACTACCTGGATCGGATACAGACCAATATTCTGCCGTGGATCGAGACGCGATTCGGCCTGACACTGCCGAAACTCGACTCTGCGTCGCTGGCGGAATACGCTCGGCAGTACTGGCCTGAAGCCGGCGGCCTGCTGGCGGCGACCCTTGGTGGGGTGTCGCGCACCGGTCTCACCCTGATCGCCTGGATTGGCAACCTTCTGCTGGTTCCGGTGGCCACCTTTTACCTGTTGCGCGACTGGGACCTGCTGGTGGCGCGTGTGCACGAATTGGTACCGCGGCGTGCCGAGGCGGTGGTGGCCGGGCTCGCGCAGGCGGCCGACCAGGTGCTCGGTGCCTTTTTCCGCGGCCAGTTGCTGGTCATGCTCGCCCTCGGCCTGGTGTACAGCACGGGCCTCGCCCTGGTCGGTCTGGAGCTGGCCCTGCTCATCGGCCTGTTGGCCGGGCTGGTGAGTTTCGTGCCCTATCTTGGTTTCGCCGTGGGCATCGTGGCGGCGGGTGTCGCCGCGGCCATGCAGTTTGGTGAGTGGCTGCCGCTGCTGGGTGTGCTTGCCGTGTTCACCGTGGGGCAGTTGCTCGAGGGTTTCGTGCTGACGCCGTGGCTGCTCGGCGATCGCATCGGCCTGCATCCGCTCGCAGTCATTTTCGCGGTGCTCGCCGGCGGCCAATTGTTCGGTTTCGTCGGTGTGCTCATCGCCTTGCCGGTGGCGGCGGTGATCATGGTATTGCTGCGCTATGCCCATGAACGCTATCTGGCGAGCGATCTATACGGAGCCCCCTTGCCTTGACCGCTGCACAACTCGCCCTGCGCCTGGCCCTGCCCGACGGCGCCACGTTCGACAACTTCCACACCGGTGCCAACGGCGCGTTGCTGCATGCGTTGCGTGGTGATGAACCGTTCGTCTACCTGTGGGGTGGCAGTGGTGCAGGCAAATCGCACCTGCTGCAGGCCGCCTGCCACGCCGCGGCGGATGCGGGCGGCGCGCCCGTTTATCTGCCCATGGGTGAGCTGGTGGCGACGGATCCCGAAGTGTTCGACGGTCTGGAAGCGGCGGGTCTGGTGTGTCTGGATGATGTGGAGGCCATTGCCGGGCGCAGTGATTGGGAACAGGCCCTGTTCCATCTTTACAACCGTGTGCGCGACGGGGGCGGACGCATGATTGCCTCGGGGCAGCAACCGCCTGCGGGGCTCGGCATCGGCTTGCCCGATCTGGTTTCGCGCCTGGGCTGGGGGCCCGTCTACCAGTTGCATCCCCTCGACGAGGACGGCAAGTCCGCCGCCCTACGGGCGCGCGCGCGAGCGCGTGGGTTCGAACTCTCGGAAGACGTGGCCGCCTACCTCATGCGCCGCTTCGCGCGCGACACCCACTCGCTTTTCGCGCTGCTCGACCGTCTCGACGCGGCGTCATTGGTTGCCAAGCGCCGCATCACCATTCCCTTCCTGCGCGAACTCCTCGGCTGAGTCTACACAGGGCAACGCGGAGGACGCGGAGGCGCAGAGGCCGCGAAGGAAAGCGTGGATTATGCCCGCGCTGACCTGCGCCCTGTGCGCCCGCATTTGAACGGAAGAACTCCGCGTCCTCTGCGCCTCGGCGCTCTCCGCGTCAGCTAGGAGCGCTGTTCGCGTTTCCGCGCGCGGACAAACAGAATGGCGGAGACGAACCACAGCAGCGCGAACAGGGCTGCGGCGGTGGCGAGGGCCTGCACGGGCGAGCCGCTGAAGGCCTCGGCCGTGCCATAGGCGAAGTAGAACAGCGCAAGAAAGCTGCTCCAGGCGTGGGTATAGGTGCGTCCGTGCAACAACCCGCGCAGCGGGAACAGCAGCGGACCCACAGCAATCAGCAAGGCGATGCTGCGGGGCACTGTTTCCGGTGGGGAAAGCCAGCCGATCCAAGCCATCAGCAGTGCGAACAAACCGAAGTAACCCAGCAGCGTAAGCGCGTGCCAACGCGAGGCGGACATCATGCGTTCTCCGCGAGGCGACGGGCGATCCCGGCGACGCGCCGCCCCAGCGCGCGGCACAATGCTTTCTCTTCTTCCGAGACCGGTCGTTCATCCGAGGCACCGGCTACGTGACTCGCACCGTAGGGCGTGCCGCCCGTGCTCGTGGTCAGCAAGGTGGATTCGCTGTAAGGGATGCCCACCAGCAACATGCCATGGTGCAGCAGCGGCAGCATCATGGAGAGCAGCGTGCTTTCCTGACCACCATGCAGTGATCCGGTGGAGGTGAATACGCCGGCCGGTTTGCCCGCCAGGCTGCCCGCGAGCCATTGGGTGCTGGTGGAATCGAGGAAATATTTCAGCGGTGCGGCCATGTTGCCAAAGCGCGTGGGACTGCCGAGCAGCAGTCCGGCGCATTCTTCGAGATCACGGGTCTCCACGTAGGGCGGACCGTCCGACGGAACGGCCGGCGCCACGGCTTCACAGGCGGCGGACACAGGTGGCACCGTGCGCACGCGCGCAGTCATGCCGGGGACTTCGTGAATGCCGCGCGCGATGTGGCGCGCCATCTCGGCGGTTGCACCGCTGCGGCTGTAATAAAGCACCAGGATGTCTTGCATCAGAGGAGTTCCAGAACCTTCTCGGGCGGGCGACCGATCACCGCCTTGTTGCCGATGACTACGATGGGCCTCTCGATGAGGCGGGGATGCGCGATCATGGCATCCAGCAGCGCTGCGCGGCTGAGTGCCGGATCATCGAGGCCGAGCGAGGTGTATTCTTCCTCACCTTTGCGCAGCAACGCACGTGGGTCGATGCCGAGCAGGTCGAGCAGATGGGTGAGGGTTTGCCGGTCCGGCGGCGTCTTCAGGTATTCGACCACGTCGGTGGCGACGCCGCGTTGCTGCAGCAACTCGAGCGCACCGCGCGACTTGGAGCAGCGGGGATTGTGATAAATGGTGGCTTTCATGTTCGGTAACGTGTTGGTAACTCCCTGTATTGTACCGCCTTATTGTTGACACCTTATAGACCCGATGTTAGGGTGAATCGCACTTCATCGGCGGCTTTCGCAACACGCCACATAGAATGGAAGCAGTTATCCAGCGCATTCCCGCAAGGCTTCTTGGCCTCTTTCTCGTCGTCACGGCCATGGTCGGCTGTGCCATCTCGCCACCGGTACAGGAAATGAGCGATGCCCGTCAGGCCATCCGCGCCGCACAGGACGCTCAGGCTGACCGGCACGCCCCGGCGGCGCTGAATCAGGCCGAGGAACTGCTGACCCGCGCCACGCGCAGTCTCGAACAGGGCGAATACGAAAACGCCCGCCAGGCCGCGCTCGCCGCCAAGCAAAAAGCCATCGCAGCCCGAGACCGTGCCGTGGAAGCCAGCGGTGCGGGTCCGTAGGTATAAAGTGTGATGGTGTCCCGGCGTCGCATCACGGATTTCCCGATAATGCCTCACCGTTTCATCGAACAGTGGCCGGCGTTGGCCGCGCAACACAGGAGCTCAAACATGAACAAGAATTCCATTGCACAAATGGCGGGGTTGTTGGTGATCGCTGCGGCGATGACCACCGGCTGCGCCACGGCGCCCACCGAGACCGCCGAGCCGGCTCCTGCGGCCGAGTCCGCCCCCGCGACCATGGCCCCGAGTTCGGAAGAGGCCATGCAGGCCATCGAGGATGCCCGCGCCGCCATTCGTCGCGCCGAGGCCGAAGGCGCTCTGTGGCGTGACTCCGAGCAGCTGCTTTCCGATGCCCAAGCGGCACTGGACGCCGGTGACACGACGCGTGCGGTCGAGCTCGCTCACCAGGCGCGCCGCCAAGCCGAAAACGCCATCGAGCAGAAGCGCAGCGAAGAGGCCCGCATTGCCGCTTCGGCTGACGCCACCTACCAGGTCGAACGTGGCGATAACCTGTGGAACATCTCCGCCAAGCCGGAAATCTACGGCAACCCGTATCACTGGCCGCTGATCTACAAGGCGAACCGCGACAGCATCCAGGACGCGGACCTGATCTATCCCGGCCAGGTGTTCAGCATCGACCGTGCCGCGAGCTCCGCTGACATGGTCGACGCAGCCCGCCATGCCCGTACCCGCGGCGCCTGGTCATTGGGCGTGGTGGAGGAGTCTGACAAGGCTTACCTCGCCCGCTGAAGGCCGTAGCCGAGGAAACCAAAGAAGGGCCCCTTTACAGGGGCCCTTCTGTTTTTGGCGCGCGTCAATCGGGAATATTCTCTCGCTTTCCCGCACTCTATTCTGGAAGGAAAGAATCCATCCCGTGGCTGGCGGGCAATACGTAGGGGATATTGCGATCCATGCCTGCCCGGTGGCAGGTTGGACGAATTGCGAGCTAAGGAGACGGAATGGTACGCACGCTTGTCTTGATTCTCGGTTTGTTCACGGCCACGCAGATCTCGGCCTCTGGCGCCGACTTCACCCTGACCGGTATTGACGGAAAGACCCACAGGCTTTCGGACTACCGCGGCAAATGGGTGGTGGTGAACTACTGGGCCACCTGGTGTCCGCCTTGCGTGGAGGAAATGCCCGAGCTGGTGAATTTTCACGAGCGTCACAAGGACAATGACGCGGTGGTGATCGGTGTGAACATGGAACAGGGCGCCCCTCCCGAAGACATCGCCGGCTTTGTGGAACAGTTTCTGGTGAGCTATCCGGTGTTGCTGAGCGAACCGGAAATGACCGCGCTGGGCCCCATCGCAGGCCTGCCCACCACCTTCCTGGTATCGCCCGAGGGACAGGTGGTCGCCCATAAGTTGGGGATGGTCACGGCGGAAGGCATCGAGTCCTTCATCACCACCGAAAACAAGAAGAACTGACATCCAAGGGGGGAGATATGAAACGCTTACTGGTCACCGCCATCCTCGCGCTGAGCTTTCTACCGGGCGCGCATGCCGCCGCCGGCAAGGACCCGTACACCCATTTCTTCAACGACAGCTTTGGTGATTTCTCCGAGGAACTGGAGACTGCCCGGGAGCAGGGCAAAAAAGGTGTGCTCGTATTCTTCGAAATGGACGAATGCCCGTTCTGTCATTACATGAAGAAAAACGTCCTCAACCAGCCCGAAGTGCAGGCCTGGTATCGCGAGAATTTTCTTCTGCTCGCGGTGGACATCGAAGGTGATGTGGAAATGACCGATTTCACCGGCAACACCACCACACAGAAGTCCTTTGCCGAGGTCAACCGCGTGCGCGCCACGCCGGTCATCGCCTTTTTTGATCTGGAGGGTAAACCGGTGCATCGCCACACCGGGCGTACCGCCGGCGTGGAAGAATTCATGTGGATGGGCGAGTTCGTGGCCGAGGGCGCATACCGCGACATGCCCTTCGCCAGGTACAAGCGCGCAAAAAAGAAAAACTGACGTCCCGGGCACGATAAGAAACCCACCGGATGCCGCGGCATCCGGTGAGCAAACCGAATCACTTCCGGGGTGTTGGGGATGAGAACTGCGCTGTATTGCCGGCGGGCACGAGGGGCTCTGCTCGCCGTTTCACTGGTGGTCGGTGTCAACGTGAACGCCGCCGCACCGGTGTCGCCGTTGCCCGAGCCGCTCACGCTCGACTATGCCCTGTCGCTGGCCGAGGAGTTACATCCGACGCTGGCTATTGCAGGTGCCGGCGTGGACGCCTCGCGAGCGGCGCTCGCGGCTGCCGAAGCCCGCACGGACTTCAATGTCACCGCCGAAGGCCGCCTGCGCTGGGTCGAACCCGGGAAGATGTCTGCCGACGACGATCGGGACGATCACAAGGCCAGCCTGTTTGTCCGCAAGAATCTCTACGATTTCGGTCGCACCGGGGCCGTGATATCGGCGGCGCGCGCGGGGCTTGCCCGTGCCGAATCCCTCTACCAGGACACCCTCGCGCAGCGCCGTCTCGCCATTCTGGAGCGCTATTTCGACGTGGTACTCGCCGATCTGGAATTCGCCCGGCAGGACGAAGCCATGGCGGTGGTCTACGTCACCCTCGATCGCCTGCGCCAGCGTCACGAACTGGGCCAGGTGTCCGACGTGAACCTGCTTGCTACCGAAGCTGAATACCAGCAGGTGCGCCGCGCCCGTTATGCGGCCGAGGCGCGCCAGCGCCTCACGCGCGCGGCGTTGGCCGATGTCCTGAACCGCCCGGGACGGCTGCCGGCCACCGTGGAGCGGCCGACGTTGGATGCTTCGCTGGACAGGGCCATCCCCGAGGTGGAGGTGTTGCAGCGTGCGGCCGTGGAACGCAATCCTGTGCTTGCCGCATTGCGTCACCAGCTTCGCGCGGCCGAGGAACGTGTGGCCGCCGCGCGTGCCGAACGCCGCCCGCGCCTGAATGCTGAACTGGAGGCTTCGAGTTACACCCGCGAGTTGGCATCCAACGATGAATGGCGCGCCGGTGTGGTATTGCAAATCCCCTTGTATACGGGGGGGCTGGTGAGTTCTGTGGTAAGCCAGCGTCAGGCCGAGTTCTACGAAGCGCAGCAACGTTTGCGCGAAGCCGAGATGGACCTGCAGCGCAACGTGCTCGATTTGTGGCTGCAGTTGCAGACGCTCAAGGTGCAGCGTGACGAAGCGACGGCAGGCATGGACTATCGGGAGCTCTACCTGGATCGCAGCCGCGCCCTTTACGAACTGGAAGTGAATGCAGATCTGGGCGACGCCATGGTGCGTCTGACCGAGGCGGAACTGGGGATCGTGCGTGCCGAGTTCAATACCGCGCTGGTATGGGCGCAACTCGATGCATTGACGGGCGGACCGGTGCAGGACCGCACGACGCAAGCTGCGCCGGAGGCGCCGTGATATGAGGTGGATGAACATGAACAGGTGGATGCTTGCACTGGCGGTGCTCGGCACAGCGAGCGTGGCGTCGGCGGTCGAGGTGTCCGGCACGGTGCTGTGGTCGCAGCGTGTCGAACTGGGTACACCCGTCTCGGGCGTGGTGGCGCGCGTGAACGTGGCGCCTGGTGCGCGGGTGGACAAGGGCACTGTACTGGTGGCGCTGGACGATCGCCGCTTCAAGGCGGAACTGGCGCGCGCCCGTGCCGAGGCCGAACGTCTCGAACAGGTGCACGCAGAGGCGCAGCGGGAAAACGAACGCGCCCAGGAACTTTACGACCGCACTCTGCTCTCCGACCACGAACTGGAAGTGACCAAGATCGCGTTGGCCACGGCCGCGGCCGACTACCAGGCCGCACGTTCGGCGGTAACCCAGGCCGAACTGGACCTGGAATACAGCGCCGTGCGCGCCCCCTTCAAGGCCCGCGTGCTTGATGTGCACGCCGGCGTGGGGCAGGCGGTGGCAGCAGAACTGACCACCGTTCCGCTGGTGACCGTGGCCGAAGCCGGCCGCCGCATCGTGCGTGCGATCGTGGACCAGGAACGGCTGGCGAGCTTGAGCGAGGGGCAGACCCTGTCCGTGCGGGTTGGTGGCAAGGCCTACCAGGGCACTATAAGGCGTGTGGGCCTGGAGCCCGCGGCCAATGCGCCCAATCTGTCCTACCCGGTGGACATCCTCATCGACGTGCCGGAAGACGCAGGTCTGCGTGCCGGCCAACCCGCCTTCGTCCAGCTGCCGTGAGCTGCCTGCGTTGCCGCGTGAGCGGCCGGGTGCAAGGCGTGTGGTTTCGTGGTTCCACCCGCCGCGAGGCCTTGGCCCTCGGCCTCACCGGCCAGGCCGTCAATCTCCCCGATGGCAGCGTCGAAGTGCTCGCCTGCGGTGACGACCACGCCCTGGCCCAGCTCAAGTCCTGGCTCTGGCAAGGCCCGCCCGCCGCCCGCGTCGACGACGTCACCTGCGAACGGGTCGAGATCCGCCCACCTTCCGACTTCACCACGGGTTGAGAACGGGGGGCCGCGGAGGGCCACGGAGAAGGGGCTGTGTGTTTTTCTCCGGTCGCTTTTCGGTCCCGGCTGGCTACCCAGCCTAACCGCGTTCACCCATCACCACTCCTGCTTTTGCATCCCTTTGTGAACGCGTTACCTGCCAACCTGCCAGCGCTCGCGCAGGGCGGTGAAGACGCGGTTGGGGTACCAGTTCTTGCCGCGGCTGCCGTTGTAGCGGGCGAGGGCGCGGGGCCAGTGGCCGTTTTCCATATCGTAGTAGTAGCGCAGGATGGTGCAGCCCATGCGCAGGTTGGTGGTGGTGCGGAACAGGTTGTCGTCAGGGCGGCCGATTTCCTTCAGCCAGAAGGGCATGATTTGCATGAAGCCCTGGGCGCCCGCGCTGGAAATGGCGAAGCGATCGAAATTGCTTTCCACCTCGATCACCGCAAGCACCAGTTCAGGCGGCACGCGCGCACGGTTCGCCTCCACGTAGACCTGCTTGAGCAGAGCGAAGCGCTCCTGTTCGTCGGGCATTTTCCTGCGCAGGCGCCAGGACATATCGGTGAGCCACACGTGGGCATCGAAGTGGTCGCCGTGACCGGCTTCCTCGGCCAGGGCATGCGCGAGCAGCAGGCGCAGTTTCTCGTCGAGCGGCGCTGGCGTATCGGCACGCGCCGGTACGGCCAGGCTCAGGATGAGTACGAAAGCTGCAATCGTGTGCGACGTCATTCCATACCCCGTCGGGCTCCTCTGGCGCGGTATTATACCCGGCCATGAAAAGCCGCTCCGTGGTGCGTACCTGGTTGTTGCCTGCAAGCCTTGCCCTGATGGCGATCGCAGTGGCTTTCGGCGGTGACGATACGGCCCGTTTTCTCCGTTACGAGCGGGATGCCATCCTGCAGGGCGAATGGTGGCGTCTGTTGACGGGCCATCTGGCGCATCTGGGGTGGTCACACCTGGGGCTCAATCTCGCAGGGCTGCTGCTGGTGTGGTTACTGGCAGGGCGTGCACTGCGCCCGCTCGAATGGGGATTCGTGCTTGGGATCACCGCCTTGCTCAGCGCGCTGGCCCTGCTGGCCTTCATGCCCGCCCTCGAATGGTACGTGGGTCTTTCGGGCGTGCTGCACGGCTTGCTGGTGGCCGGTGTGTTGGCCGGCTGGCGTGCCGGCATGCGGGACGCACCGCTGATCATCGGGCTGGTCGCGGCCAAGTTGCTATGGGAGCAGGTGTCCGGTCCGTTGCCGGGCTCGACGGAAGCGGCGGGTGGCCCGGTGGTGGTGGATGCGCACGTTTATGGTGCCATCGCAGGCGTGGTTGCCTGGCTGATCATCGCATGGCGCGCCAGGCAGGCTTCACTCCCGGGGCGGGGAGGTTAATCCGCTTTTCCGAGGCGTTCGCGTCAGTCGTCGATCCATGAGCTGAGCGACGTCTGCCTTTCCACACCCAGGTCTCTGGCATCCCGCGTGATCGCGCTGCCCTGCGACCCGTGCAGCGCAAGATGCCGGGTGAGGCCATTCAGCACGCGCCATTTCGCGCCACACCATGCAGGTGCCAGAAGCAGGCCCGCCGAGGCCGTGCCGGTGAGGCGGTGAAATATCACTTCGGGCGGCGTATGCCGGACCAGCTCGCCCGCCACCTGCACATAGTGTTTTTCGCTCCATGGCGCGTATTCACCCCGACGCCACGCGTGGGCGAGACGGGTACCCTTCACCACGTGCAAGGGATGGAGCTTCAAGCCCTCGACGCCTTCGTCGAGCACCCGGTTCAAGGTGATGTGGGCGTGGGCTGCCGTCTCTTCCGGCAAACCCATGATCAGGTGCGTGCACACCGGCAGCCGGCGTGCGTGGGCGGCGCGCAGGGCGGTGCGGTATTCCGCGAAGCCGTGCCCGCGATTTACGCGGTCGAGTGTGGCATCAAAGGCCGACTGCAGACCGAGCTCCAGCCACACCTCGAAGCCCCTGTCCCGGTAACAGGCCAGCATGTCGAGCACCTTGGGCGGCACGCAGTCGGGTCGCGTGCCCACGGACAGTCCAATGACGCCGGGTTGATCAAGTGCCAGGTCGTAGCGCTGTCGCAACACGTCGAGGTCGTCGTAGGTGTTGGTGTAGGCCTGGAAGTAAGCGATGAAGCGCTTTGCCCGGGTGCGTCGGGCGATCACCGTGCGACCGTTGGCGAGTTGCGTCGCAATGGGGTCGGGCCTACGGCCGTTCGGACTGAAAGATGTGTTGTTGCAGAAGGTGCAGCCGCCGCGCCCCTTGCTGCCGTCACGATTCGGGCAGGTGAAGCCCGCATCCACCGTCACCTTGTGCACCCGTGAGCCGTAGCGTTCCATCATGGCGCGGCCGAAGGTGTTCACGTAATTCGAGAGGATCATGGGATGGAACCGCAAGTCCATGGAATATGCACTGCAGTGTTCCTGAATGCGCGGGGCAGGTCCAGTCGTCACCGTGTGGCTCCGCGGCTGGAATGAGTCAAGATCCGTTGCCCACCGAGAGCGGTGCGCGTGGTGATTGAGGGCCGCGCTTTACGCTGTGACGCGAGAGCGGGAAATGCGTTTCGACAGGGGGCCCGGCGTGCATCCTCGCACACCGGGATCAGCGAGGAACTCAGGGCGACCGTGGGCCGCCCCGGGGGACTAACGTCCGAGCTTGTCCTTCAGGACGCCGATCAACCCATCCAACGGGATGTGCTGGGAATCGGCGTCGCGGCGGCCCTTGTATTCCACCGTGCCGGCATCCAGGCCGCGGTCCGACAGCACCAGGCGGTGGGGAATGCCGATGAGCTCCATGTCGGCGAACATGACGCCGGGTCGCTCGCCGCGGTCGTCCAACAGCACCTCGACACCCATATCCAACAGGTCCTGGTAGAGCTTCTCGGCAGTCTCGCGCAGACGCTGGGATTTGTGCGCGTTGATGGGCAGCAGGGCCACCTGGAAGGGCGCGATGGCCTCGGGCCAGATGATCCCGCGTTCGTCGTGGTTCTGCTCGATGGCGGCAGCGACCACACGCGACACGCCGATGCCGTAGCAGCCCATGGTCATCACCACCGGCTTGCCGGTTTCGTCCAGCACCGTGGCCTTCATGGCTTCGGAGTACTTCTTGCCGAGCTGGAAGATATGACCGACCTCGATGCCGCGACAGATGGCAAGCGTCCCCTTGCCGTCCGGGCTGGGGTCGCCTTCCACCACGTTGCGGATGTCGGCCACGTCAGGTTCGGGCAGGTCGCGGCCCCAGTTGATGCCGAAGTAATGCTTGCCATCGACGTTGGCGCCGGCGCTGAAGTCGCCTAGCTTGGCCACACTGCGATCGGCGATGACCGGGATGGGCAGTTTCACCGGGCCCAGGGAGCCGGGACCCGCACCGATGGCGTCGCGGATCTCGGCCTCGGTGGCCATTTGCAGGGGGCTGGCCACGCCCGGCAGCTTGGCGGCTTTGATGGCGTTGAGCTCGTGATCGCCGCGCACCAGCAGGGCGACGAGCGAGCCGTCCTCCTCGCCACGCACCACCAGGGTCTTCACGGTTTTCTCGATGGCCACCCCGAACTGTTCCACCAGCTCGGCGATGGTCTTCGCATTGGGCGTGTCCACCAGGCGCAGTTCTTCGGTGGGGCCCGGGCGCTCGCCTGCGGGGGCGAGAGCCTCGGCCATTTCCACATTGGCGGCGTAGTCGC
This sequence comes from Gammaproteobacteria bacterium, assembly GCA_041687015.1. GTDB lineage: Bacteria > Pseudomonadota > Gammaproteobacteria > Thiohalomonadales > Thiohalomonadaceae > JALOAT01. The sequence continues at coordinate 11,809 of JAWLCT010000001.1, read as the reverse complement.
CGGCGTCGGCGTAGGCGATGGCGTCCTCGCCGGACTGGGCCAGCACGTGGAATTCATGGGAGCCGGTGCCGCCGATGGCGCCGGTGTCTGCGAGCACGGCGCGGAACTGCAGGCCCAGGCGGGTGAAAATGCGCAGGTAGGTGTCATACATCACCTGGTAGGTCTCCTTCAGGGAGTCCTCGTCCAGGTGGAACGAATACGCGTCTTTCATGAGAAACTCGCGGGCGCGCATGACCCCGAAGCGCGGGCGGCGTTCGTCACGGAACTTGGTCTGGATCTGGTAGAAGTTGGCCGGCAGCTGCTTGTAGCTGCGCAGCTCGTTGCGGCAGAGATCAGTGATGACCTCTTCGTGGGTGGGACCGAAGCAGAAGTCGCGCTGGTGGCGGTCCTTCAGGCGCAGCATTTCCTCGCCCATTTGCTCCCAGCGGCCCGATTCCTGCCACAACTCGGCGGGCTGCACCGCCGGCATCAGCACCTCCTGGGCACCGGCGCGGTTCATTTCCTCGCGCACGATGGCCTCCACCTTGCGCAGCACCCGCAGGCCCATGGGCAACCAGGTGTAGAGGCCGGCGGCGAGTTTGCGGATCAGGCCCGCGCGCAGCATGAGCTGATGGCTGATGACCTCGGCGTCAGCCGGGGTCTCCTTGATGGTGGACAGCAGGTATCGGGAGGTGCGCATGATTTTTCTGGTTGGACCGGCAAAGGGCCGGCGATTGTCGATCAGAAGGTGTCGCCGTTCCAGCCCCACATGTGGGCGGCGGCGCTGGCGAACTCAACGTAGATGCGATTCTTGGGGATGCCCAGTCCGGCTTCCACCACATCGCTCAGTTTGGCCGAAAAATCACGGGTGCGATCCTCGGGCAGGCCGATGCTCTTGAGTTCCAGATAAGCCAGCGGGGCGTCCGAGCCCGCAAACAGCATGGGCCGGGCGTCCTCCAGGGCGACCATCACGTAGGCCTCGGGTTTGCCGAGCACGGTGGCGGTGGCACGGGAGGCATGGGTGAGAAGGGCCTGACGCTGGTCGGCAGGCACTTCCAGATTGGTCTGGATCTTCAAAAGCGGCATGGCAGCTCCTTGCTTGTTGTTACTTATTTACAGTACGTGGCGATGTCTTCTTCAGCTTGCTTGATGCGGGCCGCGCGCGTGGCGTCATCCAGAACCACCACCTCCTGCTCGGGCGTGAGTACACGCCGGGCGGTGCGGTAGGTCTCCAGGTTCTGCTTGGCCAGTTCACAGTTCTTGCGGCGTACTTCCTCGAACTGGCGGCGCACCTCGACGTTGGTGTCGTTGACGCCCACCGGCTTCACGGGGCCGGTGCCGGTCGTCGGCGCGTCGGCCTTTTCCGCCGGCGCAGGGGCCTCGGGCGGACGCGGCGGCGGTGCGATGCTCTGCACGTTCTGTGCGCCCGGCGGGGGCATTTCGGAGTAAACGATGCTGCCGTCCTTGTCCACCCACTTGTACATCGCCGCCTGCGCGGGCAGGGCAAGCAACAGCGCCAAAGATATACTGACCGTCAGCCGAGCGTTCATGGGTTCACCGGGATCGTTTGCCTGTCGGCTATTATCGGATTTTGCCCCCCGGTGACAAGGGGTAAGTGCCCGCCGCCCTTGACCTACATGTCAATACTAAGTAGTTTGTCGCGTTCTGACTTATTCGTGCTTGCCTGTGTTCACGGGCATTTTTCCGGGAGAAACGAGACGTGGAATTGACCGGTGCCGAGATCATCGTCCGCTTTTTGCAGGACGAAGGCGTCGAGTATCTGTTCGGTTATCCGGGCGGCGCCGTCCTGCACATTTACGACGCGCTCTACAAGCAGGACAAGGTCAGGCACGTACTGGTACGCCACGAGCAGGCGGCCACCCACGCAGCGGATGGCTATGCCCGTTCCAGCGGCAAGCCCGGCGTGGTGCTGGTGACGTCGGGCCCCGGTGCCACCAACGCGGTGACCGGTATCGCCACCGCCTACATGGATTCCATTCCCATGGTGGTGATCACCGGCCAGGTCAACAGTTCCCTGATCGGCAACGACGCCTTCCAGGAAGTCGACTCCGTGGGCATCACCCGTCCCTGCGTGAAGCACAACTTCCTGGTGAAGGATGTCAGTGAGCTGGCCGACACCCTGAAGAAGGCCTTCTATATCGCCACCACGGGCCGTCCTGGTCCGGTGGTGGTGGACGTGCCCAAGGACGTGACGGGCAACAAGGCCAAGTACGTTTTCCCGAAGAAGATCGCCATGCGCTCCTATCACCCCGTGGTGAAGGGCCATCCCGGACAGATCAAGAAGGCCGTGCAGATGATGCTGGCCGCCAAGCGCCCGGTGCTCTACACCGGCGGCGGCGTGGTTCTGGGCGATGCGGCCAAGCCGGTGACCGAGCTCACCCGGCTGCTGAATTTCCCGATCACCAATACCTCCATGGGCCTGGGCGGCTATCCGGCCACCGACAAGCAGTTCCTGGGCATGCTGGGCATGCATGGCACCTATGAGGCCAACATGGCGGTGTCCCATTGCGACCTGCTCATCGCCATCGGCGCCCGCTTCGATGACCGCGTCACCGGTAACGTCGAGAAATTTGCCCCCAAGGCCAAGATCATTCACGTGGACATCGACCCGTCCTCCATCTCCAAGAACGTGCGCGTGGACGTGCCCATCGTGGGCAGCGTGAACGGGGTGGTCGCGGACATGCTCAAGATGATCAAGGCAGGCGGCCAGCCGTCCGAGCGCGAGGCCCTGGGCAAGTGGTGGCAGCAGATCGACGAGTGGCGCGGCAAGGACTGCCTGAAGTACGACCGCAACAGCGACTTGGTGAAGCCTCAATTCGTGCTGGAGAAGCTGTACCAGATCACCAAGGGTGACGCCTTCGTCACCTCCGACGTGGGCCAGCACCAGATGTGGACCGCGCAGTTCTACAAGTTCGACAAACCGCGCCGCTGGATCAATTCGGGCGGCCTCGGCACCATGGGCTTCGGCCTGCCCGCGGCCATGGGCGCCCAGTTCGCCAACCCGAAGTCCACGGTCGTGTGCGTCACCGGCGAAGGCTCCATCCAGATGAACATCCAGGAGCTTTCCACCTGCATGCAGTATGGGCTGCCCATCAAGGTGGTCTGCCTCAACAATGGCATGCTGGGCATGGTGCGTCAGTGGCAGGAGTTCTTCTATGACAAGCGCTACTCGCACAGCTACATGGAGTCGCTGCCCGATTTCGTGAAGCTGGCCGAGGCCTATGGCCATATCGGCATGCAGATCGACAAGCCGGCCGACGTGGAGGCGGCGCTCAAGGAGGCGTTCACGAAGCACAAGAACCGCTTCGTGTTCATGAACTTCCTGACCGACAAGACGGAAAACGTCTATCCGATGGTGCCGGCGGGCGCCGGTCTCGACGAGATGATCCTGATCTAGGAGCCCGGCCATGCGTCATATCATTTCCATTCTCATCGAAAACGAAGCCGGTGCTCTGTCGCGGGTCGCGGGCCTGTTCTCCGCGCGCGGCTACAACATCGAATCGCTCACCGTGGCGCCCACCGAGGACGCGTCCCTGTCGCGCATGACCCTGGTCACGCGCGGCTCGGAGGACATCATCGAGCAGATCACCAAGCAGCTGAACAAGCTCATCGACGTGGTGAAAATCATGGACCTGACCGAGGGTCCGCACCTGGAACGCGAGATGCTGCTGGTGAAGGTGCGTGCCCAGGGTGGTGAGGAGCGCGACGAGTACAAGCGCCTGGCGGACATCTTCCGTGCGCGCATCATCGACGTGACCGATTCCACCTACACCATTGAATTGACCGGTACCGGCGACAAGCTCGACGCCTTCATACAGGCCATCGAGCCCGGCCACATCCTGGAAACCGTGCGCTCGGGCGTCTCGGGCATTTCTCGCGGCGAGAAGTCGCTGCGGGTTTGATGGAACACGAATTTAGCCACAGAGCACACAGCGGATACCGAGACTGGCGTTGAATGGAATGTCTCTCGCCAAGACGCAGAGAACGCCAAGTCGGGGAATGCACTGGCTCTCTTCCTTGGCGTTCTTCGCGGCTTGGCGAGAGCATGTGTTTTCAGGGTTTCGGAAAAGCTGTCCAGGTTTTCGCCCTCTGTACTCTGTGGTCTCTGTGGCAAACCTCTTGGGTTTTTTAGTAAGGAACAACCAATGAACCTCTATTACGACAAAGACTGCGACCTCTCCATCATCCGCGGCATGAAGGTGACCATCGTCGGCTACGGCTCCCAGGGCCATGCCCACGCCAACAACCTCAAGGATTCCGGCGTTGACGTCACTGTCGCGCTGCGCCCCGGTTCCGGTTCCGCCAAGAAGGCCGAGTCCGCGGGTCTCAAGGTCAAGAGCGTGCCCGAGGCCGTCGCCGGCGCCGACCTGGTGATGATCCTCACCCCGGACGAATTCCAGTCCAAGCTGTACCGCGACGAGGTTGAGCCCAACCTGAAGCAGGGCGCCACCCTGGCTTTCGCCCACGGTTTCTCCATCCATTACAACCAGATCGTCCCCCGCGCCGACCTGGACGTGATCATGATCGCCCCCAAGGCCCCGGGCCACACCGTGCGCAGCGAGTTCGTGAAGGGCGGCGGCATCCCCGACCTCATCGCCGTATTCCAGGACGCCTCCGGTCAGGCCAAGTCCAAGGCCCTGTCCTACGCCTCCGCCATCGGCGGTGGCCGCACCGGCATTATCGAGACCACGTTCCGTGACGAGACCGAGACCGACCTGTTCGGCGAACAGGCCGTGCTGTGCGGCGGCGCCGTGGAACTGGTGAAGGCCGGCTTCGAGACCCTGGTGGAAGCAGGCTACGCCCCCGAGATGGCCTACTTCGAGTGCCTGCACGAGCTGAAGCTCATCGTCGACCTCATGTACGAGGGCGGCATCGCCAACATGAACTACTCCATCTCCAACAACGCGGAGTACGGCGAGTACGTGACCGGCCCGAAGGTCATCAACGAGGAAAGCCGCTGGGCCATGAAGGAAGCCCTGCAGAACATCCAGAACGGCGAGTATGCCAAGCGCTTCATCCTCGAGGGCATGACCAACTACCCCGAGATGACCGCCCGCCGCCGCCTCAATGCCGAGCACCCCATCGAGGTGGTAGGCGAGAAGCTGCGCAGCATGATGCCCTGGATCGCCGCCAACAAGCTGGTCGACAAGAGCAAGAACTAAGGCTGTACCCGGAAACGGCCGGACCCCAGGTCCGGCCGTTTGCTTTTCCAGGCCCGAATTCAGAATCATGGCCCAGCGATATCCCGTCATCGCACGCGAGGGGTGGATCCCCATCGCGTTCTTCACCGCCGTCGGCCTTTACGCATGGGACCACTGGAGTACCACGGTGGCGGCCATTGCATGGGCGACTGCCGCCCTGCTGGCGTTCTATTTCCGTGACCCGCCCCGGCGGGTTCCCCCTTCGCCTCTGGCCGTGATCAGTCCCGCCGATGCACGGGTGCTGGCGGTGGGCCGGGTACGGGACGAACGGCTCGATCGCGAGGCCATGCTCGTCCGCCTTGCCATGCGCCCGTTGGGCGTGTTTTCCCTGCGCAGCCCCATCGAAGGCAAGGTGATGCGCCAATGGTATCCCCAGGCGGAAGAAAACCTGTTTGCCCAATGGGTGCAGAGCGATGAACAGGATGACGTGCTGTTGGTCGCCCAGCCGCGCGGCAATGCGCGGCGGGCCACATGCGGCATTCAGTCGGGGGAACGCGTGGGGCAGGGGCAGCGTTGCGGCTTCCTCCCCTTTGGCGCGATCATCGACGTTTATCTGCCCGTGACCTGCCGGGTGATGGTTCAGCCCGGCGATCACGTACAATCAGGCGTGTCGGTGCTCGCCAAGCTCGTGCACAGGTAAACCTGGCTCGCCCGCGCGACACCTCTACTCTTTTGCTCGTTTATCGCCGGATGCGGATCATGTCAAATCAAGAGACCGAGAAGCGAGGCCGCGGCATTTACCTGCTGCCGAACCTGTTCACCACCGCCGCGTTGTTTGCCGGTTTCTACGCCATCGTCGCGGCCATGAACGGCCAGTTCGAGAAGGCGGCCATCGCCGTATTCGTCGCCATGGTGCTGGACGGTCTCGACGGGCGCGTCGCGCGCCTGACCAACACCCAAAGCGAATTCGGCGCAGAGTACGATTCCCTGTCGGACATGGTGTCCTTCGGTCTTGCACCGTCGCTGGTGATGTACCAGTGGTCCTTGTCCGCCATGGGCAAACTCGGTTGGCTTGCTGCCTTTGTGTACGCGGCCGGCGCCGCACTGCGTCTGGCGCGTTTCAACACGCAGGTGGGCATCGCCGACAAACGTTTCTTCCAGGGCCTGGCCAGCCCGGCGGCCGCCGCCATCGTGGCCGGCGCGGTGTGGGTGGGTGCGAGCTACGGCGTCGACGGCAAGACCCTGGTGCCGCTCACCTTCGTGCTTACGGTGCTCGCCGGTGTGCTCATGGTCAGCAACATCCGCTATTACAGCTTCAAGGACCTGGACCTGCGCGGCAAGGTGCCGTTCGTCACGGTGCTGATCGTCGTCCTGATCTTCGTCTTCGTTTCCATTGACCCGCCGCAGGTCTTGTTCGCCGCGTTTTTGGTTTACGCCCTGTCGGGACCGGTGATGACCCTGGTGCTGCGTGCGCGCAAGCGCCAGGCGCGCCGAGGGCGCGGCAAGGATGATGACGCGGGTGACGATGGCCCGGCCGATTGAATAAGCGTTCGTACGCAAAACACATTTCTGTCTGGGGCGACGGGGAACCACGTCGCGCCAGGTCGTTTTTCCGGAACCATAGAATTACGGCAGGGCGCCGATAGGGCGTCCCATGCGGAGACCACCATGGACAAGCTGATCATCTTCGACACCACGCTGCGCGACGGCGAACAAAGCCCCGGCGCCTCCATGACCAAGGAGGAGAAGCTGCGCATTGCCAAAGCCCTCGAACGCATGAAGGTGGACGTGATCGAGGCCGGTTTCCCGGTGGCCAGCCCCGGTGACTTCGACGCGGTGCAAGGAGTGGCGGAGATCATCAAGGACAGCACGGTTTGCGGTCTGGCGCGCGCCCTGGAGAGGGATATCGACGGCGCCGGTGAGGCGCTGAAAAAGGCCAGTCGCGGTCGTATTCACACCTTTATCGCCACATCGCCCATTCATATGCAGCACAAGCTGCGCATGACGCCCGAACAGGTGGTGGAGCAGGCGGTCAAGGCCGTCAAGCGTGCGCGCCAGTGGACAGACGATGTGGAATTCTCGGCCGAAGACGCCGGCCGCTCGGACATCGAATTTCTGTGCCGCGTGTTCGAGGCCGTCATTGACGCCGGCGCGCGCACCATCAACATCCCCGATACCGTGGGCTACAACCTGCCGCATCAGTTCGGTGAACTGGTGCGCAAAGTGATCACCGGCACGCCCAATGCCGACAAGGCCGTGTTCTCCGTGCACTGCCACAACGATCTGGGACTCGCCGTGGCCAATTCCCTGAGTGCGGTGTTGAACGGCGCGCGCCAGGTCGAATGCACCATCAACGGCCTGGGCGAGCGCGCGGGCAATGCGGCGCTGGAGGAAATCGTCATGGCGGTACGTACCCGCAAGGACGTGTTCCCGTGCACGGTGGACCTGGACACCACGCACATCGTGCCCACCTCACGCCTGGTGGCGGGCATCACCGGTTTCGCCGTGCAGCCCAACAAGGCCATCGTGGGCGCCAACGCCTTTGCCCATGAGTCCGGCATCCACCAGGACGGCGTGCTCAAGTCGCGTGAGACCTACGAGATCATGCGCGCCGAAGACGTGGGCTGGAGCGCCAATCGCATGGTGCTCGGCAAGCATTCCGGCCGCAACGCCTTCCGTACCCGCTTGCAGGAGCTGGGCGTAGTGTTCGCTGATGACCAGGAACTGTATGCCGCCTTCGAGCGTTTCAAGGCGCTTGCGGACAAGAAACACGAAATCTATGACGAAGACCTGCAGGCGCTGGTGACCGAGACCAACCTGGAATCCACCTACGAAGGCATCAAACTCGTCTCGCTCAAAGTGTGTTCCGAAACCGGGACCACGCCGAACGCCAGTGTCACGTTGAACGTGGACGGCACGGAGCGCACCGGTGCGGCCCCGGGCGGCGGCCCGGTGGATGCGGCGCTCAAGGCCATCGATTCCATCATCCGCAGTGACGGCGAACTGGTGCTCTATTCGGTGAACAACATCACCAGTGGTACCGATTCCCAGGGTGAGGTCACGGTACGCCTTGAAAAGGGCGGGCGCATGGTGAACGGACAGGGCGCCGACACCGACATCGTCATCGCCTCGGCGAAGGCCTACATCAACGCCCTCAACAGACTGCTGGCACCGGTGCGCGCCCATCCGCAGAACGGGAACGTGTGAGCGGCTTTTTTCATGGCAGTGGGTCTACTCGCTCAGGCGTGATGTTGCGGGCCCGTTGCGGGCAGTGACCTCGAGCATGATGGTCCCAAGTGAAGACTGACATGACGGCAACGGATCAACGGAAACGGCGTTACCTGGAAGCCATGGGCATCCAGGTGTGGGTGCGGCGTGGCACCGGCGCGCCTGCCGCCGACGATGAGGCCAGCCCCGATGTCGCGCATCCCCCCGTGGTCGTCGAGGAACAGCACACAGCCCTTGTTCGTGTCCCCGAACCGGCGCCGCTGGTGTTGGCGACGGGCGCCGAGTTGAATGATACGGATGTCGCGGGCATGGACTGGGAGGCCCTTGCGGCGCGGGTGAGCCACTGCACGCGCTGCCCCGAACTGGTGGCCAACCGCACCCGCACGGTATTTGGCGTGGGCAACCGGTCCGCCGAGGTCATGGTCATCGGCGAGGCCCCCGGCCAGGACGAGGACAGGCAGGGGGAGCCGTTCGTCGGCCGTGCCGGCCAACTGCTCAACGAAATGCTGCGTGCCATGGGCTTTCCGCGCGAGCGTGTCTACATCGCCAATGTGCTCAAGAGCCGCCCGCCCAACAACCGCGATCCCAAACCCGAGGAAGTGGCGCATTGCGAGCCGTACCTCAAGCGTCAGATCGCACTTATCAAGCCGCGCCTGATCCTCAGCGTGGGCCGCATCTCGGCGCAAAACCTGCTCAAGACCGACACGCCTATCGGCAAGTTGCGCGGCCAGGTGCATCGCTACCAGGGCATCCCCCTGGTGGTGACTTATCACCCGGCCTATCTGTTGCGCTCGCCGCAGGAGAAGCGCAAGGCGTGGGACGATTTGAAGCTCGCGCTGCGTACGCTCGGGGACACGCCATGAGGGACGCGCCGATCCGTCCCATGCATGAGGAAGACGTGCCCGCGGTCATGGCTGTGGAAGAGCGCGCCTACTATTCACCCTGGACCGATGCCATTTTCCGCGACTGCCTGCGCGTGGGTTATTCCTGCTGGGTGCTGGAGCAGGAGGACGCCATCCTGGGATACGGCGTGCTCTCCGCCGCGGTAGGCGAGGCCCACCTGCTCAACCTGTGCGTGGCCCCGGAACAGCAGGGCAAAGGTCTGGGACGGCGTCTGCTCACGCACTTCATCGACGTAGCCCGGCACCACAAGGCCGAAGCCATGTTCCTGGAAGTGCGCCCCTCCAACCACGCCGCCATCGCCCTGTACGAATCCATCGGCTTCAACCAGGTCGGCTCCCGCCGCGACTACTACCCCGCCCCCAAAGGCCGCGAAGACGCGCTCATCTTCGCCCTGGCGTTGTGAAATAAAAAGCTTTAACCACGGGGGACACGGGGAACACGGGGAAAGGATTTCCCCGGTAGGTCACGTTGCGCAGCTACGTGACCTGCCAGTCTGGGTTGCACCGGCTGTCCCGCCTCAAGGGCCGCGCAGACGGAAGCTACGGAGAATAAGAGTCGGTGGGAGCGAGCTTCTGCTCGCGACGGTGGCTCGGAGGGGCCTGCTATCGCGAGCAGAAGCTCGCTCCCCCTGTTCGCACCCCGTGTTCCCCGTGGTTAATGCTTTTTGCCTTTCTCCCGCCCGTGTTCATTTCCGGACGTGCCCGGGCCGTATCCGGTAAAATGCGCTCATTCTGAGATTTCCGAAGACGCTATGAGCATCATTGCACGCGAGGCGGCGCGCAGGCGCACGTTCGCCATCATCTCCCATCCGGACGCCGGCAAGACCACGCTGACCGAAAAGCTGCTGCTGTTCGGGGGCGCCATTCAGCTGGCAGGCACCGTGAAGGGCCGCAAGGCGGCGCGTCATGCCACCTCCGACTGGATGGAGCTGGAGAAGCAGCGCGGTATTTCCGTGACGTCCTCCGTGATGCAGTTTCCCTATCGGGAGCACGTCATCAACCTGCTCGACACCCCCGGCCATGAGGACTTTTCGGAGGACACCTACCGCACCCTGACGGCGGTGGACTCGGCACTCATGGTCATCGACGCCGCCAAGGGTGTCGAAGCCCGCACCATCAAGCTCATGGACGTGTGCCGACTGCGCGATACGCCCATCATCACCTTCATCAACAAGCTTGACCGCGAGGGTCGCCCGCCCATCGAGCTCCTGGACGAAGTGGAGCAGGTGCTTAATATCAAGTGTGCGCCTATCACCTGGCCCATCGGCATGGGCGCACGTTTCCAGGGCGTGTTCGACCTCTATAGCAATCGCGTTCACCTGTTCACGGCCCAGCACGGCGGGCGCGTGCAGGAAGGGGAGGTGATCGAAGGCCTCGACAACCCCCGCCTGGACGAACTGTTCGGCAGCCTGGCCGCGGAACTGCGCGACGAGATCGAACTGGTGCGCGGTGCCAGCCACGAATTTGACCTGGAAGCCTTCCGACGCGGTGAAGTCACGCCCGTGTTCTTCGGCTCCGCCATCAACAACTTCGGCGTGCGCGAGATCCTCGACGCGTTGGTGGAATACGCGCCCGGCCCGTTGGCCCGTGTCACCACCTCACGCACCGTGGAACCCACGGAAGAGAAGTTCACCGGCTTCGTGTTCAAGATCCAGGCGAACATGGACCCGCAGCACCGCGACCGCATCGCCTTCCTGCGCGTTTGCTCGGGCCACTACAGTCAGGCCATGAAGGTCAAGCACGTGCGCATCGGCCGCGACGTGAAGATCGCCAACGCCACCACCTTCATGGCCCAGGAGCGCGAGCGCGTGGAAGACGCCTGGCCCGGTGACATCATCGGCCTGCACAACCACGGCACCATCCAGATCGGCGACACTTTCAGCGAAGGCGAAGACCTCAAATTCACGGGCATCCCGCACTTCGCCCCGGAACTGTTCCGTCTGGCCCGCCTGCGCGATCCGCTCAAGCTCAAGCAGCTGCAGAAGGGCCTGGAACAGCTCTCGGAAGAGGGCGCCACCCAGCTGTTCAAGCCGCTGCGCAACAACGACCTGATCCTTGGCGCGGTAGGTGTGCTGCAGTTCGACGTGGTGGCCCATCGTTTGAAAAACGAATACAACGTGGACGCCATCTTCGAGCCGGTGAACGTCGCCACTGCCCGCTGGGTGGAGTGCGCGGATGCCAAGAAGCTGGAGGAATTCCGCAAGAAGGCCCACGACAACCTGGCCGTGGACGGCGCCGGCAACCTCACCTACCTGGCCCCCACCCGCGTCAACCTGGACCTCACCATGGAACGCTGGCCCGACCTCCGGTTTCGTGCCACGCGGGAGCATTGAAGAGAAAAGCCTTAACCACGGGGGACACGGGGAACACGGGGAAGGCAAGGATTGTTCGGAAGGTGTTGTGGGAGCGAGCTTCTGCTCGCGACCAGCCTGTGGTTCCCACCGGCCCGAAAATCGCGAGCAGAAGCTCGCTCCCACACAAAAGAACCTTTTCGCTTCTTCTTCCCCCGTGTTCCCCGTGTTCCCCGTGTCCCCCGTG